>NZ_JACIAO010000002.1:0-696143 GCF_014194045.1 Rhizobium sp. BK456 | reverse complement strand
CCCATCCCTCGAAATTGTTCGGATCGGCGCTGAGCTTGGCGTCGAGGCTCGCGACCATGCCGCGGATCATCTGCTGACGGTCGCCGGCATTCATGCTCTGCGCGGCAGCGATATCTTCATGCGTGGGATTGGCAAGGAATTTGTCGGTGGCGATCACAGGAGTTCCGCCGTTCCTTGCAATGTGTTCATTGACGAGCGGCAGCCAGGGCGCATTGGCGGGAGATTTCATGGCGATCGACTCGAATGCTACCACCGCATCCGCGGTCCTGCCTTCCTGTTCGAGTCCCAGCGCCATATAAAAACGCGCACGCGGGTTTGCAGGATCGATCTTCAGCAGGCTCCGGAGCACGACGCGGACCTCCTCCCCCACAATTCCGTTTGAACGAGCCATCAGGGCCTGCGACAGTCCTTCCAGACGCAGGACGCTCGGCCCAAGGATACGAATCGCGGAACGATATGCCTCTGCCGCGTCGTCCGCTCGACCCATTTTAAGCAGGACGGGAGCAATGACGTCCCATCCCCGGCCATCCTCCGGGTTGCCGACCAGATGGGCCTGTGTCTTCTTGACAAGGATCTGGAGATCCTGGCCGGGCTCGGAGAGCCTAGCTGGCAAAGGACGAGACTGTAGCTCCGGAGAGCCTAGCGAAACGTAGAGTCCGATGCTGAAAAGCGGTAGGAATACCGCGACCGCGAGTCGAACCCAGCCGTGGGAGCGTCGTGAACCTCCGGATACGTACGGCCGTTCGACTGCCTTGAACAGCCGTCGCGCCGCTTCCGCCTTGGCGAGTTCATACTCGTCTGCAGCGATCTGACGGGCTGTAAACTCACTTTCCAGTTCGATAAGTTGGTCCCGATAGACATGGGCATCCAGGCCGTCCTTCAAGGGACGGAGGCGACCCGACGAAAGCGGATGCATGAAAGCTGCAGTTGTGGCGGTCGTCGCCACCGCGAAAAGTATCCAGATGATCATCGGTCCAGAAGCCATTGCACGCCCGACCGTATGCACGATCGACACACCGAACATTGACCCCGATCAATTATCTCTCATTTGATGGACGAGGTGTGAAGACGTAGCCCACGCCGCGAACCGTCTGGATCATCATCGGTTCCTTTGGATCGACTTCGACCTTTTTCCGAAGGCGGACGATCTGCGCATCTATGGCTCGATCGAAGGCCTCCAGACTGCGGCTTCTCGTCAGGTCCATCAGCTTGTCACGAGACAGGACCCGCCCCGGATTACGTGCGAAAACGAGGAGCATATCGAACTCTCCGGTCGTCAAGGAAACATCCTCCCCCTGCGGAGACGAAAGTCTCCTTCGACCAACCTCGAGCCTCCAGCCGTCGAACCGGAGAACTTCCTCCTCTGGGTTCGGCGTGGGGGCCGGCTGAGGGGCAGGAGTGCGTCTCCTGAGGACAGTCCTCAGCCTTGCGAGTAGTTCCCTCAGATGAAACGGCTTTGCCACATAGTCGTCGGCACCAAACTCCAGGCCCACAACCTTGTCGGTGACGTCGTCCTGCCCAGTGAGCATCAGCACCGGAACGTCCGACGTGCTGCGCAACTCCTTCAGCAGTTCCAGCCCGTTCTCTCCGCCGGGAAGCACGAGGTCAAGAAAAACGGCGGCGTACGACGCCTTCGACAGTTCAGCGCGCATGGCAGCGCCGTTGCCAACCGCGTTCACCCTGTAACCATTGTCCTCAAAATAGCGGACGAGCATCTGTCTGATGCGAGCGTCGTCGTCGACCACCAGAATACGATCCGGTTCCATGTAACTCATTCGTCCCGCTGCGACCGTGTTTGAATTGAGATAACGCAGGATTGCGGGCAATGCCACTGTTCGGGGTAGAGATTATGTGCACATCGCACGATACGAGGCCGGCAGGAGCGGCTTCCCACTTGCTGTCATGTTAGGTCACGCAAGAGCCTGGTCGCATCATGTAGGCCCACGACCTTCAGTTATTCAGCACGCGTCTCTCAGCAAAGCAACGTTGCCGATGGAAACCATTCTGCCCTTTACGGCTACTCCCGCATCGGAGAGCGTGGCAAAAGCGCGCGACAGAGCCTCGGGAGCGAGTCCCAGCTTTCCGGCGAGAATCCGCTTCTGATAAGGCAGCCGGAACGTCGCCTGGGCCGTTGCCTCCGGACAACAGCTCACAAAGTAGTTGGCCACCCGCTGGGCGGCAGTGTGCAAGCGATCGCCCGCTATGCATTCCAGCGAGCCGAGCAGATGCCGGGCCATGATCCGCATGACATTGCGCTGCACCCCGCTATTTTTGGCAGCGAGTTGACGCAGGCCGGGCAGATCGAATAGTGCAAGCTCCGTGATATCCGCCGCCCATGCGCCCTGCGCGTAAACGTCGCCACCGGGAACGAGATATTCCGCAAAGGTGTCCCCCTGCTCGCAGACGCAGACGTCGGCCTCACGCCCGCCTGACTCGGCTTTCGTGAGTCGGACAAGGCCTCTTACGACATAGAATACCTGCGAGGCGTGCTGCCCCTCGGCCGCTATTCGTTCGTTGACCGCAAATGTCCGTAGTTCCACCAACGCCAGCATACTTCGAACGGCATCGGCGTCGAGCCCTTCGAACAGCTCGGATCGTAGCAACATCTCGTTCTCTGTAAACATCACCTTCCCCCTCTATGACGGCTTACGACTTCGGCGGACCCGACTCGTCGTCGGCGAGCACGCGCCAAGCGGCCCCCTGAAGATCGTCGTACTGACCGTTCCCAAGAGACCAGAGAAATGCCGCAAGCCCTATGCCGCCCATGAAGAGCGCGATCGGGATGAGATAGATCAGCATGTTCATGCGATTCTGGCCTCCCCGCCACTCTCGGCCGGTTTCGGCGAACGTCCGGCACGGGATCGCGTGGCGGCAGCGTTGAGCCGAAGGGCGTTGGTCACCACGATGATCGATGACGTGGACATTGCCACCGCTGCGATCAGCGGCGTGGCAAGACCCGCGATCGCCACCGGCACCGCCAGCACGTTGTATCCGATCGCTAGCGCAAAATTCTGGCGTATCAGTGCAGCCGATCGCCTCGCGACTGCGATCGCTTGAGGGACCGCATCCAGACGGTCATTGAAGAACACAAGATCGGCGGCCTGTCGGCCGATGTCAGACGCCGTGGCGGGCGCCATGGACACATGGGCGGCAGCAAGCGCCGGTGCATCATTGATGCCGTCGCCTACCATCAGGACGCGGTGGCCGGATTCGCCCAGTTTTTGACACTCGCCGACCTTTTGCCGTGGCGTCAGCGCCCCCATCGCCCGGCTGATGCCGAGCACCTGTGCGACGTTGTCGACCACGCTTTGGCGATCGCCTGAGATGATCAACGTTTCAAACCTGGTTGACCCGAGTTCCTTGATCGCGTCTTGCGCACCCTGGCGAAGCGCATCCTCGAAGAAGAACCGCGCGAGCATTGCGCCGTTGTGGGAAAGCACGACTTCGGAGAGCGGGCTGTCGACCGTCGACCCCGGTAGAATTGCGCCACATGCAAACGCCTCGTTGCCCAGCCGGTAGATCTCGCTGCCGCGCGCGGCTTCGAGCCCGCCGCCGGGGATTTCGTTGACGCGCTCGAATGGCGTTCCAGCGTGCCCGACGCTTCTGGCCAGGGCTTGCGACAGCGGATGCCTCGAGTGGACGGCCAGTCCAGCCGCTTTCGCGAGATCCGCCTCGTCGGCGGCTTCGACCCGGACCAGCCTTGGGCTGCCCATGGTCAGAGTGCCCGTCTTGTCGAAGGCGACCGTGTCGACCTCCGCAAGTCTTTCGAGCGCGGAGCCGTCTTTCACCATGATCCCCCTGCGGAAAAGCTCGCCAGCCGCCACGACCTGGACGACGGGAACCGCAAGTCCGAGGGCGCATGGGCATGTAATGATAAGCACGGCGACTGCGACCAGCATCGCATGCTTCCAGTCTCCGCCAATGAGCCCCCAAGCAAGAAACGAGACAAGAGCGAGAAGGTGGACCGCCGGGGAGTACAGTGCGGCAGCGCGATCGGCGATGCGCCGGTAGCGTGCCCTCCCGCCCTCGGCAGCCTCCATGAGGCTGATGATTTCGGCCAAGAGAGAGTCCTTGGAGAGCTTGGTGGCGCGGACGACAAGCGAGCCAGTGAGGTTCATGGCACCTGAGCTGACCGCGACGCCGCTGGCGACGGCGACCGGAGTGCTTTCGCCGGTAACGATCGCAAGATCGAGATCGCTTTCGCCGACGACGACCATTCCGTCCACCGGAATCCGTTCGCCGACCGCGACGGCGATCTCATCTCCCACGACGATTTCATCAAGCGGAACGTAACGGCGCGATCCATTGGGCGCCAGGAGCAGTGCCCCACGCGGCGCAAGTCGGGCGAGCCCATTGATGGCAGCGCGGGCCTTTTCGCGCATCACATGATCCAGCGTCCTGCCGATAAGAAGGAAGAACAACAGGGACACGGTCGCGTCGAACCATGCGTGTTCCCCATGATGGGCGGTCTCCCAAAGCGAAACCGCGTAAGAAAGGCTCACGGCCAAAGAAATCGGCACGTCCATGTTCGTGCGACCATGCTTCAACGCGTTCCATGCCGACCGGAAAAAGAACCGCCCCGCGTAGACCAGCGCGGGTGCTGCGATCATCGCCGAGATCCAATGGAACAGATCCCTTGTAGCAGCGTCGGCGCCGGACCAGACCGAGACGGACAGAAGCATGATGTTGGCGGCCGCAAAGCCGGATACTCCGACGGCGAGGAGAAGCTGGTTCCTTGTCTTGTCGTTCTCCGCGGCAAATGGTGTGAAGAGATGGGCGCGGTATCCAGCGCCGTTGATCGCGGCGATGATTCCAGTCGGGTCGGCAGCACCATCTTCAGTTTTTTCGGCGTACACGCAGGTTACGCGCCGCGATGTGAGGTTCACTCTGGCCTTCCGAACGTAGGGGAGCGCCGAAAGGGCCTTCTCCAATGCCGATATGCAGCTCCCGCAGTGGACATCGGGGACGCTCAGATCGAGCTGCCGTAGTCCCTCGCCCAAAGAATGGGCTGCGAGCGCGATTTCCTCGGCGCTGACTGATGTGGTGCTCATCGCGAGAACTCCATCCGCGTTCATCATGCAGCACGTCATTCGCCAAACCCCGCGGTATCGAGGCGGGAGGCCTCGTGCATCACGACCCTGCCTTCTTTTCGCGAAACGACCTCGACGATCCAGTCACCCGAGGCGACACGGTGCTGGGACTCAAACTGTCCTTCGCCGATTTTCGTGAATGCGACGTGGAAATCCTCGTGATCGCCCACAGGGCGTTTGAAATTTGCGGCCACCTCATCGACGAGCGTGGGAGATCCGTCGCGATTGCGGATGTCGTAGTGGATGCGGCCGCCGGCCAGCGACAGTTTTCCGATGATGCCAGACGCCGCCATCGCCTTCATCGCCGCTGCTTTGGCGTTGAACTCCTGGCTAGCGACATAAGTGTTCTCGACGACGAGACCGCTCCAGCTCGACGAGGCGAACCAGGCCATGGTCACGTTGACGCCGATCACCACCGCGAAGAACGAGCATGTGGCAAGCAGCATGTGCCGCCCTGTGAATCCTTGGGTGGAGGTAGTCATTTGGCGTCTCCCGGTGTGTTGAATGCGGCGCGATAGGTCGCTCTATCGGAGTGTCCGGCGTCCTCGATGGCAAAAAGGAACTCGCTGATCGCGGCGGTCGACTGTTTGCTCGTCACGAAGACCTTGACTGTTGTCGCGACGTCCGGCGCAGCTTCGATGATAAAGGTCCGCGCGCCCTGCTTGGCTAGTTCAGGAATGCGCATGCTGGCGCCGTCGTCGAGGCCTAAAAGGCTGAGCTCGATCCTGCGTGGAGCGGGAACCATATTCAGTATTCGCAGTGTGTAGCCGTTGCGGATGGAGCCGTCGCTTTCCAAAACGTATTGCGGGTTTCGATCGTGAACCACGTTGAGCTCCAGTCGCTCGCGCATTGCGAGATGGACCACCATGGCGACGCCGATCAAAAGCCAGGTGACTGCATAAAACAGCACGCGTGGACGGAATATGATGCGCCAGTCGAAATGCCGGATGGCCTCGACGAACGAGCCGTCGGCATTCCGCACCTTCGAGGGCTGGACAGGCGTTCTTCCGTCGTCCGTCGCAATGGCCATGTTGGCCGCGTATTCGCTCAGCGTCGCATACGCTATGAGGCCACGCGGCTTTCCCAGCTTGTCCATGACGCCATCGCAGGCGTCGATGCACAAGGCGCAGGTAATACATTCCATCTGCTGTCCGTCGCGGATGTCGATACCCATGGGGCAGACGGCCACGCAGGCGTTGCAATCGACACAATCGCCGACCGATTGACCGGCAGCCAAGATCTTCTTGGAGTGGCGTGAGCGGGCCTCACCGCGCCAATCGTTGTATGTAACGACAAGAGAATTTTCATCGAGCATCGCGCCTTGGATTCGCGGCCACGGGCACATGTACGTACAGACCTGTTCGCGCATCAGCCCGCCGAGGACGTAGGTGGTCGCAGTCAGAGTAGCGACGGTCGCGTAGGCCACGACAGGTGCCTTCGCTGTGAAAAGCGAGACGACAAGCGTCGGCGCGTCGGCGAAATAGAAGATCCAAGCCCCCCCTGTCGCGACGCCGATCATCAGCCAGATTGCGTGCTTGATGACCCTTTTTCTTGCCTTGTCGAAAGTCCACGGCCCGGCATCAAGCTTCATGCGGGCGTTGCGGTCCCCCTCGATCGCCCGCTCGACAACAAGGAACAGATCGACCCAGACGGTTTGCGGGCAAGCATATCCGCACCACGCCCGCCCGACGGCAGATGTGACGAGAAAGAGACCGAACCCTGCCATGACAAGCAGGCCCGCTACGTAATAGAATTCCTGCGGCCAGATCTCGATGAAGAAGAAGAAAAAGCGCCGTGACGCCAGGTCCACCAGAATAGCCTGATCCGGCGCGTAGGGTCCTCGATCCCAGCGAATCCAAGGAGCCAGGTAGTAGATCCCAAGTGTGATCATCATCACGATCCACTTGAAACGCCGAAAGCGCCCTTCGGCGCGCTTGGGAAATACCTTCTTTCGGGCAGCATAAAGTGGTTCACGTTTGCCGCGGGCGTTCACGGGTTCCGCGTCTATCCGTTCGACCGGGCTGGGATCTCGTGCTCTGTAGATATTCATCGCGCTCTGTCCGATTTTCACCGCCTTCTTCTCAGCTCTGCGAGAGCCCGTCCTTGATCCAGGTCAAGAATGACAACTGTTAAAAAAATGGGCCACGCTCCGGACAGGAAGCGCGGCCCCAAGGGGTTGGTGCCCTTCGTTGTGGCGGCAAGCTGCCGTCGGCTCACCTTGACGGGCCTAAATGATGGCGACGCCTCGGAACGAAAAGGCGTGGCCTGGAGGAACTGCGGGGAACGTCCTGGGAAGGTTGTCTACCTGCTTGTCGGCTTCTGATCTTTGAGCCCGATCAAACTTACCATCGAATTCCCGATCTTTTCAGCGTCCGTCTGTTCGGACTCTGCCGCGATTGGCTTGGCGCGTACGGAAACGCGCGAGTGGACGACTGCGCGCGGTACGCCGTAAAGAGCGAGCAAGGGATTATGGTCGTGTGTCGTCATGTTGGTATCCTTCAGGTCCCGCCGCCAAGAGAGTGGACGAACACAGTCAGTTCCTTCACGGTGCTGTCGCCCAAACGGGCAGCCCACGACGGCATCACTCCATGCTTGGGCGCCGTGACCTGGCGGGCGATCGCGTCCTCCCCTCGTCCCTTGAGCCAGATCGCGTCGGCAAGGTCAGGAGCACCCATGTCAGCCTTGCCTTTGGCGTTCTCGCCGTGGCACGCCGCGCAATTGTCGAGGAATATCTGCTTGCCAGCTTCCGCAGCCGCTGGGTTAGAGGGCGTGTTAGTCAGGCCCCAGACATAGGCCGCGACCTGTTTCGTCTGATCTGGACTCAACATGTCGGCGAAGGCCGGCATCTCAGAGACGTGCGTGTCTGCATCCCCGTCGAAGCGAATACCGTGCGCGATCGTCGTGTTGATGGAATCGAGGTCGCCTCCCCATAGCCAGTCGTCGTCGTTCAAATTGGGAAACCCCGGCCCGCCGCTGGCTCCCGAGCCATGACACGGCGCACAATTCACCTTGAAGGCCGAAGCCCCGCCGGCGATCGCGAACTCGCGCAGGGCTGGATCGGCGTCGATCTCCTGCACCGTCCTGGTGGCGATCATATCGTGAAACTTCATCTGCCCCGCCTTGGCGACGTCGACATCCTGTTGGAGCTCGGCGCGGCTGGAGAACCCTAGATAGCCCTTGGTGGCAGAAGTGATCATGGGGATCGCGGGATAAGCGAAGGCGTAGCCGATGGCCCACAGGATGCAGACGTAGAACGTCCAGACCCACCATCTGGGCATCGGATTGTTAAGCTCGCGGATCCCGTCCCATTCATGGCCCGTAGTTTCGACGCCGCTGATTTCATCGACATGCTTTTCCGACATCTCAGTCATCCTTCAGGGGAATATCGGCGGCTTCGGCGGCCGTCTGCTTGCTGCCGGGGCGAAGGGTGTAGAGGACGGCGCCCACGAAGAAGGCGGCCATTGCCAGCAGACCCCAACTGTCGGCGAAGTGTCTCATTGCAGTATAGGTTTCCATGGATCACCTCATCGGTAGCCGGTCGCGTCGTCGTAGGTCGAGAAATCGACCAACGTTCCGAGCATCTGCAGGTAGGACACCAGGGCGTCCATTTCGGTCAGCCTGGCGGGATCGCCGTCGAAGTCGCCGACTTTCGCCTTTGGATAGCGCTCGAGCAGCGCCGTGGTGTCGGCATTCGGATCAGCCTGCGTCTTCATGTCGGCCTGAGCATTGGCCAGCATGTCGTCCGTGTAAGGAACGCCGACGTCTTCATTGGCCTTGAGGTCCATGCCGATGTCCTTGACCGAAATCTCGTTCGTCTTCAGGAACGCGTATTTTGGCATGATCGATTCAGGCACAACCGCCCGCGGATCGGAAAGATGTTGGACGTGCCATTCGTTCGAATAGCGGCCTCCGACACGAGCCAGGTCCGGGCCGGTGCGCTTGGAACCCCACTGGAACGGGTGGTCATACATGGACTCGGCCGCCAGCGAGTAATGGCCGTAGCGTTCCACCTCATCTCGGAACGGCCGTATCATCTGGCTGTGGCAGAGATAGCAGCCTTCGCGAATGTAGATGTTTCGTCCGGCCAGCTCGAGAGGAGTGTAGGGACGCATCCCCTCCACCTTCTCGATGGTGTTCTGGAGATAGAACAGAGGAGCGATTTCGACGATGCCGCCGATGCTCACGACGAGGAGCGAACCGACAAGAAGGAGGGTGGCGTTCTTCTCGAGGATCTTATGCTTGTCTAATATCGATGCCATTTTTCACCTCACTCGGCAGGCTGTGCCTGGGGCACGTAAGCGGTCGGAATAGCTAGCTCATCGCGCAGGTGGCCGCGGATCGTCATGAAGACGTTCCAAGCCATAACGATCCCACCGGCCAGATAGAGGCCGCCTCCGACGACGCGCAGCACGTAGTATGGGTACATCGCGGCCACGGTCTCCGCGAATGAGTAGACAAGGAAGCCCTGCGAATTATACTCGCGCCACATCAGACCCTGCTGGATCCCGGCCACCCAGAGCACGGCGGCGTAAATGACGATGCCGAGGGTGGCGAGCCAGAAGTGCCAGTTGACCATTCGCAGGCTGTAGAGACGCTCGCGTCCCCAAAGCTTGGGCGTCAGATAGTAGATCGCCCCGAAGGTGATCATGCCGACCCAGCCAAGGGCTCCCGAATGCACATGGCCGATCGTCCACTCGGTGTAGTGGCTGAGCGAGTTGACCGTCTTTATCGACATCATCGGACCCTCGAAGGTCGACATGCCGTAGAAGGCGATGGCAATGATCATCATCCGGATGATCGGATCGGTGCGCACTTTGTCCCAAGCCCCCGAAAGGGTCATGAGGCCATTGATCATGCCGCCCCAGGACGGCATCCAGAGCATGACCGAGAAGACCATGCCGAGAGTCTGGGCCCAATCGGGCAGCGCTGTGTAGTGCAGGTGATGCGGGCCGGCCCAGATATACATGAAGATCAATGCCCAGAAGTGGATGATCGACAGCCGATAGGAATAGACGGGTCGGTTGGCCTGCTTCGGCACGAAGTAGTACATCATGCCAAGGAAGCCAGCGGTGAGGAAAAAGCCGACGGCGTTGTGGCCGTACCACCATTGTGTCAGAGCGTCCTGGACCCCGGAGAAGACGGAGTAGCTCTTCGAGCCCAGAAAGGACGCGGGAACGGCAAGGTTGTTGACTACGTGCAGCATCGCAATCGTCACGATGAAGCCAAGATAGAACCAATTCGCGACGTAGATATGAGGTTCCCGACGCTTTAGGATCGTCCCAAGATAGACGGCCAGGTAGGCCACCCAAACGATCGTAAGCCAGATGTCGACGTACCATTCCGGTTCTGCATATTCTCGGGCTTGATTGATCCCAAGGACGTAGCCTGTCGCCGCCATCACGATGAAGAGCTGATATCCCCAGAAGACAAACCAGGCGAGGCTGCCGCCGAACAGGCGCGCATGACAGGTCCGCTGGACGACGTAGAAGGAGGTCATGATGAGCGCGTTGCCGCCGAAGGCGAAGATGACGGCCGAGGTGTGCACGGGACGGAGACGGCCGAAGTTGAGATACGGCGCTAGATTGAGGTCCGGGAACGCCAACTGTGCAGCGACGACCACACCGACGAGAAAGCCGACGACGCCCCAGAAGACCGTAGCGATCAGTCCGTAGCGGATGACCTCGTCGAAATAGCCCGAGGTATCCGCCTTCGGCTGATTTCCAGCCGGCGAAAAGTCGACCTTCCTCAGCAGTAATATGGTGCCCGCGCATAGGCAGACGCATAGTATGCCCATATGGACCGCAAATAGGTGATCGTGCGCGAAGGCGGCTCCTAGCAGGGCCAGGAAAGCAGCGACCGCGACCACTACTGTTTCCGTTGTGTAGTTCATGATGTCGTCCCCAGTGCGCAGACGACCGCGTCGCGGCCGGCTCTCTCGTACTTTGAGGCAGGACTGTCATGGGTGCGGCCCGGTCTCCTTGATCTAGGTCAAAGAGCGAGGACTTTGGCGCCCAGGCATGGCGCAGTTACACGCTGTTACACAGTCTCACCATTTGCAACGGGCCAATCATTCCGGTGTGACGCGGGTGCTGTCTATTTCAGGCATCGAAAACGCGGGGACACCAAGATGCTGATGCAGAATCGCCAAGCTTTCCAACCAGTCGAGGCCGCCACGGACATTGCGCGCGGCGGGCGTTCCCTTGGTTCGTTATTCCAGATGTCGACGGTTGAAGTCGTTCCGGGTGGAAAGGCTATCTGCTGGGAAGGGGACGCTGCGAAGCATCTCTTCCAAGTCGTGGAGGGCGTCGTCCGCCTCCAGCGCATCATCGGCGAAGGACGCCGTGTGATTACCGCTTTCCACTTCGCAGGCGACGTTATCGGCGCCTTTTTGCAGAGCGACTTCCTGTTCACGGCCGAAGCCGTCACCGACTGCAAGATCCGCCGCGTTTCGCGCAAAAGCTTCAATGAGGAGGTTGGCCGGTGCGACTTGCTGCGTCCGGAATATATTTCCCTGCTCTGCAAGGAAACCGTCGCGGCTCATGACCAGATGGTGCTTCTCTCCAAGAAGAATGCCGAAGAGCGGTTGTGCACATTCATCGCCAGACTGGTGTCCCGTCGCAACGCCGAGGTCCACAAGGGCCTACTGCGGATTCCCATGAACCGACAGGATATCGCGGACTACCTCGGCCTGACCATCGAAACGGTCTCCCGAACGATCACCAAGCTTGCGTCCCGCAACGTCCTCCTTCCGGAAGGGCGCCACGACCTGAGGATCGTGAACCTGCGCCGGCTGCAGGAGCTGTCGGGCAACCCGGATGATTTTTCAGAGAAAACCTGCCATAGCGTCAGTCTCCACTAATCGAACGCTGGATAAGCCATGCCGCATCGTCTCGTATCGCCACGCACCGCCTCCTATCAGGAGCTTGATGTAATGGTTCATGTGCTGGACGGCGCGGACATTCTGATCCATCGGTTCGAGGGCACCATCACCCATTGGTCGATCGGCTGCGAAAACATGTACGGGTGGACCAGGGAAGAGGCTGTCGGCGAAAAAGTATACGAGCTTCTGGCAACCCGGTTTCCGGAGCCGGTAGACGAGATACGAAACCAGCTCAAGCAAAGAGGGTCCTGGCAGGGCGAAATCGTACACCGCCACAAAAGCGGGCATGAGATCCACACGGCGTCGCGCTGCGTGCTTGTGAACCTTCCCGATGGCGACCTCGCCATCATTCAGACCAACAGCGACGTCAGCGCCCTGAAGCAGGCTCAGGACGCGGTCAAATCGCGCGAGGCCCACCTGAGTTCAATTCTGGACACCGTGCCGGACGCCATGGTGGTCATAGACCACAAGGGAACGGTGCTGTCGTTCAGCAAGGCGGCCGAAAAGCTGTTTGGCATGCCGTCCGAACAGATTTGCGGGCGCAATGTCAGCACCCTGATGCCGAACCCCTACCGCGACGCCCACGACGGCTACATCGATCACTATCTCGAGACCGGCGAGAAACGCATTATCGGCTATGGGCGTGTCGTCACCGGGCAGCGGGCCGACGGCACCCAGTTCCCAATGGAACTCCACGTCGGGGAAGCTACTGCGGACGGCCAGCGCATCTTTACGGGTTTCGTCCGCGATCTGACAGGTCGCTTCAAGATCGAGGAAGACCTCCGCCAGGCGCAAAAAATGGAAGCCGTCGGACAATTGACGGGAGGCTTGGCGCACGACTTCAACAACCTTCTGACCGTGATCAGCGGTAATCTGGAGATGATCGAGGACAAGTTGCCTCCCGGCAAACTTAGAGACATCCTCCGGGAGGCCCAGGACGCGGCAGCCGACGGCGCTAAGCTTACAGGCCAGTTGCTTGCTTTCGGCCGGCGTCAGCCTCTTAACCCGAAGCATGCCGACCTCGGCCAGCTTGTGACAGGATTCTCGGACTTGCTTGGCAGAACTCTCGGAGAGGACATCAAGCTCACTACGACGATCGCGGGATCCGATCTGAACGTCGTGGTTGACAGCTCGCAGCTTCAGAACGCAATTCTCAATATCGCTCTCAACGCGCGCGACGCCATGCCGAAAGGCGGCAGCCTGACCACCGAAATCTCGCGCGTGCACCTCGATGCCGACTACGCAAAGATGTATCCCGAGGTTCGCAGCGGCAATTTCGTGCTCATTTCCATGACCGACACGGGAATTGGGATGACGGAAGAAGTGAGGAAGCATGCCATTGAGCCCTTCTTCACCACAAAGGAAGTAGGATCGGGAACGGGACTCGGGCTGAGCATGGTCTATGGCTTCGTCAAGCAGTCCGGCGGCCACCTTCAAATCTATAGCGAAGCTGGTCGAGGCACGACGATACGGATCTACCTCCCCGCCGTGACCGGATCCAAGCTACAGGAATCTGGTCTGCAGGCAGAGAAAAAGGAGAGCCCGCTTCCTCGAGGAAACGAGCTGATCCTGGTTGTGGAGGACGACGCTCGTGTCCGCCGGGTAGCTGTCGCGCGGCTCGGCGATATGGGATACGCGGTGCTTGAAGCGGACAACGGCCGTGGAGCACTCGAAATCCTGCGCAAAAACGAGGAAATCGCGCTTCTGTTCACCGACATCGTCATGCCCGGCGGCATGACCGGCGACGAGGTGGCGAGGGAGGCTCGGACCCTTCGGCCGGACATCGCCGTTCTCTTCACGTCGGGCTACTCAGAGCCGGCCCTTGCAACGACGGACGTCATTTCCGGTGCTCAATGGCTTCGCAAGCCCTATACCGCGCGAGAACTGGCTTCCATGATTCGCGAGCTTCTCGATCGGCGCTGATAGGCGCGGTTGCCCATTGTTGATCGACACACCTATGCTTCGTAACATTTTGGCAACCCGGATGCGGCAGCCGGTGCCGGGAGCGCGGCTTCACGTTGACTGGTGAAATTACCGGACTGCTTGATCCAATTTCGCCGGTGCCGATCTCCAACCGACAAGTCACGGAACCCGTCACCTCTTCAAAGAACACTGGCCCGTTCTCGACGCCAGGCCGCGACCCTCGCCCTGCCGAAATGGTCGAAGTGCCTCCGATTGATCGTCAGACGCACTATTCCGCTGCTGCGCCCAATGACGCCATAATCAAAAGGCCGAGCAAGCGTCGGCGGAGCACTGTTCTTTCAGGCAAATCCGATCGATGACGTTGTCCGTTCGAAGTCGGGCTCAGTCTTGAAAAATTGATTTTATCCAGGTTTGACGAGCATCAAAGAGCGCTGCGCTGCCATGTCCTAGAAGTGTCCCCGAGGCCAAATCCGGCCCCGCAAACAGGAGACATGAAAATGCGTTTGAAATTCGGTCTGATCGCTGTGGCTGCAGTTCTTGTTACCTCGGCGGCGCCGATGATGGCTGCCGATCACCAAGTTCAGTTGCTCAACAAGGGCGCCGACGGAGTAATGGTATTCGAGCCGGGCTTCGTCAAAGTCGCTCCAGGAGACACTGTCACTTTCGTCCCGACCGACAAGAGCCATAACGTTGAAACGTATAAGGGTCTCATTCCCGAGGGCGCAACCGAGTTCAAGTCCAAGCCCAACGAGCAGTTCCAGGCCACGTTCGACGAGCCGGGTGCATATGTCGTCAAGTGCACGCCGCATGCCGGCATGGGCATGGTCGCGCTCATCCAGGTGGGTGAGAAGCCGGCGAACCTCGACGCCATCAAGACTGCCAAGGTACCGAACCCGGTGCGTAAGCGCCTCGATGCCGATCTCGCGCAGGTTACCCAGTAACGCAGCTTGAAACAGCGGGTGGCGGCAGAACCGCCGTCGACCCGCCGACTGGACCTATGACAATGATCAAGCATCTCATGCTGGCTGCCATCGTTGCTGTCTGAGGCGCAAGCTTCGCCAACGCGCACATAACGCTGGAGCAATCCCAGGCAACCTCCGGAAAGGCCTACCGGGTAGGTCACGGTTGCGAGGGCAAGGCAACCATCAAGATCCGGGTAAAGGTACCCGAGGGACAGCTCTCCGCGAAGCCCATGCCGAAGTCCGGCTAAACCATCGAAAAAGTCCACGCCGCTTACAAGAAGAGCTACGACCTCTACGGAAAGCCGGTGAAGGAAGGCGTCAGCGAAATCGTCTGGAGTGGCGGGAGTCTCGCGGACGACGAATATGACGAGTTCGTTTTCCGGGCAACCGTGGCCAAGGAGCTGCCGCTCGGAACCCGCATCTACTTGCCGGTTGTCCAGGAATACACCGATGGCGCCGTGGAGCGCTGGATCGAAATTCCAGCGGCAGGGAAGAATACCGACGACTACGAGACCCCCGCGCCGTACTTCGACGTCGTCGAGCAGCCGCGTTCGTGATCGGATTGTCGTTCATGTGGTCAAGGATTCCGAATTGGGCGACGTTCATCCTTTCTGTCCGAGCAGCAGCCCTGCTGCTCGTCCTGGCGGCACTCGGCGGCCTCCTGCTGGCGAGCGCGCAAGCTCACGCCGTTTTGAGGAGTTCCTCCCCTGCCAACAACGAAATTCTGGATCGGTCGCCCAGCCGGGTCGATTTCATTTCAACGAGGTGGTCAGACTCGTCAGCGCGAGTGCCACCGACGCTTCGGGCGACCGGATAGATCTGCAAGGAGATATCGCCGGCTCGGTGGTCCTATTGAATCTGCCGGGCTCGATCTCTCGCGGCACTACGATCGTAAGCTACCGGGTGGCGTCGGAGGACGGTCATCCGATCGGAGGATCCGTCGTGTTCTACGTCGGTACCCCGACGGCCACGTCCACCGAAGGTGTCCGTTTCGCCTCTGGCGATTGCGATCTGGGTCGTGCACGCCTCATCCATCATCTTTCTTGCTGTGGTCGTCGGGAGAGCATTGTTCGACCGATGGTTCGGCATTGGGAACCCCTCCCCGTCGCGACAAGATCTCGCTGCCTTCCTCGGCGTCCTGCTGTTCTCCACAAACATCTACCTTCAGGGGCTCGACGAAATTGGCGGCGATCTGAGACTAGCCGGCGTTACGGCCGCTCTCTACGGGCGAAGCGATGCCTCATGGCTGAAGACATCCAGCAGGCGAAAGCAAAGCCGCCGTTGCGAGATTACGGATACCTCGGGCAAAATCCTTGCCGTGGTTCCAGCCTATCGGTGAGCCTGCCGAGACTTCGTTTCGGACAAACATTCTCTAGCTGAGTGCTCTGACCGCCAACTTCTCCGAATGATCTTTGGCGAATCCTTGCATCGCCTCAGCCATGCGCGAGCCGAAACGCGACCCGATCACCGCAAGCGTCGCCGCCTCCTCAGCGACTTCACCAATCGTATTTTGAACGTAGTCCGACGTCACCTCGAGAGCATCGTTATGATCGACGCTTTTAGCCAGATCTCCAAGAAAGCTCATCCACGACTTGCCCCAGCAGGTCGCGAACATCATCGCTTCGGATTGACAACGCAGCGCTGCGGCAATCGACTCGAGTTGGAGTTGAGTGCATAGCTTTGCGAAGCTCTCATTTCCCGAGGGGGGATCGAACGACGAATTTCCGAAATGCTCTAAGATCACGGGGAACCTCCTGGTTTGAGGGAATTTCGGTAAGCCTTGGAACGTTAATCTTTTATTCCGCTACGGCCCGACAGCGATCTCACTGAAATCCCGTAGAAGACGTGCGGTGGCGCCGAGAGCACTGGCAGTTCGGCGGGCTTTAGAGACCCTATTTCCCACCAGTCGGAATGCTGCCTCAGCAGCGACCAGGCATGAACTCTTTCGTCATGCCTGAAACTATCGTCTGGAAACTCTTCGAATTGGCCCTCGATGACGACGCTTGTCCATCCGCCCCCGCTCGCCAGACGCTCGACGTGCAGACAGACCTTGTCGTTCGCCCGCATCCAGTCAAGCTTCCTGCCTGGCATCGAAAAACTGTAGGCCACGTTTCCCGCAAAGGCGAAGTAGATTTGCCGCAATATAAGGCTGGCCATCCCTGCAGCACGCCAGGTGTCCGAAGCGCGCGTGTTCAAGGATTTCGTAGCATTCCGCGTGGCTCAACTCCCGTAGCGCAAATGCCATGAAAGGATCCTCCTCATTATGGTCACGGGAGGGATGCTAACGCTCCGGTGGCGTCGCGTCTTTGATCGAGCGCAACGGACATCCGGAAATCGGCTCGACCATTCCGCATCGACGAAAGCTGGATTGTCGTGAAAAACCGCGATCGGGCTGCGACTGCCACCAAACGACAGGCATTCTAAGCTGCCTCGATGACGGCCACAGACACTGGCTGCGCGTCCTGTCTTTCCAATGCTTTCAGGATCTGGCGAACGATTTCCCGTTCCGCTTTAATATGCCGACGCATGGAACAGAAGAACGAGCGTAAAAGATAACCAATCGCATCCCAGGAGAGATGGCATCGTCCCGCCTTCAGCGCGCAAATCGCGTCGACGACTTCCTGCGCGGCGTCGGCATCGAACAGTCTGCTCGTCCTGCGGCGCTCGACAGCCTCCGTCAGCTCGTCATCGATCATGATCAAACCCAGGTGCGATGAAACGACTCGCGCCTCCAGCAGATGCGTTGTGCTGAGAAGGGGAACGAGACCGTGGATGATGGTCTCGCATAGTCTGTCTTCGACATGGCAAGGCAGGAAGTCGGCGATGGCTTCGAGTAGATCGCACCAGCCCATGAGCTGCCCGTAGCAGGCCTCGAGCTCGGGAAAATTTTCCGTAAGAATGTTCGTCATGTCCTATCTCTGCAGAAAAGGCTGGTGGCGATCGCAATGGCCAGGACGGCGGTCACAACGCCGCAGGACGCCCATACGAAAGAGCGCTATCGCAAACGTCACGATGACAGGGGTCGCTATCGACAGTCCGATTTGAGCATCAGTCATCCGGCTCTCCTTTTCGGCGACAATAGGAGGTCCCCGGAAGACCTTCTTTGAGATCGATCAAAGATGGATTGAGTTAAGCCCCGACCTCTCATCTGGGGCTGCGAACCTGGTCATCATCGGAAAGGGCTGGCAGACGACAGACCGCTCGGCAGCCGAATTTTAAGAGCTGCGTCATCGGGAAGACGCTCCCAGGTCCAATCGACCTCCGTGATAATACGCAGCCGTATGACACGACGCCGACCTGTCGCATCGCTCTCCGCCGGGATTGGATGAGGTCCTGTTTGCGTTCCCGCAAACACACGATGCCATCGCGGCCCCAAGCTCACATCATGACTTCGACCGACGTTAATCAGGATGTGCACGGCCGAACCGCGTCGGACGGCGGCGACCTTCTTGTGTGGATACTTGCGTGGAGCGAACTAGCGGCATTCGGTGCGCTGCTGACGGCCTATGTCATCGCCTCGTGGATACACCCCGATGAATTCGCCAAGGGAGCGGCGAGGCTTCATCAGACGCTCGCCCTCGCCAACACCATTATCCTCCCGACCAGCGGGTGGTTTGCGGTAAAGGCCGCAAGCTGCTGGCATCAGCGGAGCCAGTGCCTGATGTTGCTCGGAGCGGCGGGTGGCGGCTTTTTATTTGTAGCGCTGAAGCTTTATGAATATCGGCTGGAAGGAGTCTCGCTGCTTGCCGCAGACACTTTCTCGCAACTATATCCTCTGATCACCGGCTTCCATATAGCGCATGTCCTGTTCGGGGCGTTGCTGCTCGTGCTCGTCGCCCGCTTCCCGTCACCTCAGAATGTACATTTGTTGACGACGCTCTGGCACGTGATCGATATCGACTGGCTGGTGATGCTTCCTGTGGTCTGTCTTCTATGAATACAGGGCGTGCCAGCACCCGTCCTTCGAGGGCGTTTGCCAGCTTCTGGCGCTTACATCGTATGTTTCAGCCGCCGGGCACGTTCAGGCGGCGATGCCGAAATTTGCGTTCGCGGTCATCGTCACAGTTATCGGAGTGTGGAAAGTGCGCTTCGTCGTCCTCGACTTCCTGGGAGAGCGACAACACCACTCTCCAATTGGGCGGGCGCTTGTCGCCTGGGCAAGTGCCGTGCTCGCCATCGCGCTGACGAAGGCTCTAATGGCTTAACCTGACATCGCGTTCTCGCGGTTTCACATCGAACACATGCCACAGGACGTGGCACTCGCCGACATTGCCCGAATAGAACTGAGCCGAGCCACCGCGGCTTGCGTCATTGAAGCTTTTCCAGGCATGAAAGAGCGGTACGTCCGTCTGAGCCTGGCTATCCTGGCATGTAGACGAAGAGGGAAGCTTCCATTCGTCGAAAGCGAAATTGAGCGGCTGGTCCAGGCAGTCCTCTCGTCGCCCTTGGATCAGCCACTCGCCGACAGCGTGCGGCCCGCGTTCAGGGCCGCCCCCGTGGGCCAGCGATCTGGCCAGACTTCAAACAGTTGGACGACCCCGGCGCGTCGGACCGCGAAAACCTGCCGTCCGAAGGCGGCGATCAGCAGACTGCCAGCCGACCATCTCAAGAGGCCCGACGGGCAAAGGACGCCGACGACCGCAAGCGCAACCCCTTAATTATCAACCGCTTCTAAAAGATCCTCGCCATGGCGAGATGGTCAACGTCGACCGGCCAACGGACGATCGTGAGGACGAGGACGCGAGCGCATCCGACGAACTTGATGAGATCACTCGCCCCGCTGCGCACGAGCTTGCGACCTCCATCCTGGTCGACGTCTCCCTATCCACCGATTCCTGGATCGACAATAGGCGGGTTCTCGACGTTGAAATGCAGGCCCTCGACATCTTTGCCCGCGGCCTTGACGCCTGCGGCCATAGCTTCGCGATCCACACGTTCACCTCAAGGCGACGCAACTGGGTTCGGGTCGAAACGATCAAAGGATTCAGCGAAAAATTCTCCGCCGCCACCGCACACCGCATCGCAAGCCTCAAGCCCGGCTACTACACGCGCATGGGCGCCGCCATCCGGCACGTTTCCACGCAGCTCGACCGGCACGGAACGCGGAAGAGACTGCTGCTCATCCTGACGGACGGAAAGCCCAACGACGTCGACAACTACGAGAGCCGGTTCGCGCTTGAAGATTGCCGGAAGGCAGTCATGGAAGCGCGTGGCAGAGGCCAGGCAGTGTTCGCAGTGACGGTCGATCAGAACGCCGGCGACTATCTGCCGGTCATCTTTGGGCGCGAAGGGTTCTCCCTGGTCTCCAACATCGCTAAGCTTCCGAGCGCGCTGCCATCGATTTACCGCAACCTGACGACCTAGGTCAGGACGTCCCACCGGCTACGCCAGGGCACAGATCGACGTACCCGGCGGTGCCAGGGCGCCGGGAGAAACAGCGTGTCGATGGACGGTGAGGAAATTGCCATTCAGGCTCTGCGCGGAAAGCCCCCGAAGCCGGGAGCCGTCGATGGGAGGGTCGGGCGCTTTCGCCCGCGCTCCAGGACGACCCGTCGCATCAAGCGGCCTTGCTGTGACTACGCCCCAAAGAACCGAAGTAGGCGTCAAACGCAGCAGCCACGGCCCGAACCATGAACCGGGCATTCTTGCTAACGAGCACGCGGCTTCCGTCGACGGTCACCACGCCATCGGAAACCAGAGCGTCCAGCCGATCGTTCCGTTCGAGCAGAAGGCGCGGGTCATACCCGGCCGTATTGCTCAACGCTCCGAAGTCAACTTCGAAATCGCACATGAGCCGTTCGATAACAGCCGCCCGGAGCTTGTCCTCCGCGGTAAGGACGTATCCTTTCGCGGTGGGAAGAACTCCGGAGGAAACCATCTCGGCGTAGCGGCCGATCGCGACATGATTCTGGAAATATCCAGCAGGCAGGCGACCAATCGCCGAAGCGCCGAAACCGATGAGGGTATCGCAGTCGTCGGTCGTATAGCCCTGGAAGTTGCGGTGCAGCGTACCTGAAGCGGAAGCTACGGCGAGTTGGTCGTCCGGCAATGCAAAGTGGTCGAGGCCGACGCGGACATATCCGGCGGAGACAAGTTCAGACGCGATCGCTTCTGCCTGCTCGTTACGTTGCCGGGCGTCGGGAAGTGCTGATTCGTCGATCAGACGTTGATGCTTTTTGAAAGCAGGAACGTGTGCGTAGCCGAACACGGCGAACCGTTCGGGGCGAAGCTTCACCGCAAGCCTCACCGTATCCACGCACGACTGGACAGTCTGATGAGGCAGGCCGTAAATCAGGTCGAAGTTCGTGCTCGTCACGCCATGGGCGCGCAGTCCGACGATTGCCGCCTGTGTCTGGCCGAACGTCTGGATGCGATTGATGGCTTTCTGAACAACCGGATCAAAGCTCTGGACGCCAAGGCTTGCCCGGTTCACCCCATTTTCTCCGAGCGCTAGGATCATCTCGCTGGTCAACGTTCGTGGATCGATCTCGACCGCGACAGTGCAGTCGTTTTCGAAGGCGAAACTATTCGTAAGCGTCATCATAAGCGCTTTGAACTCGTGCGGCTTCATGATCGTTGGGGTCCCTCCGCCAAAATGCACGTTCTTGACGGGCAAATTGTTTCCGGCAGCCGAAGAAACCATTCCAATCTCTTTGGTCATCACCTCAAGGTAGTCGAGGATCGGGGCGTCCTGCTTGGTGATGGTCGTGTGGCAACCGCAGTACCAGCACATGGATCGGCAGAAGGGGATGTGCAGGTACAGCGAGGCCGGCCCCGTGCCCCTCAAGCCAGCCAGGCCGTTCGAATATTCCTGCGATCCGACGGCATCAGAAAAGGCGGGCGCTGTTGGATAGCTGGTGTAGCGGGGTAGTCGGGCGTCGCCGTATTTGTCGACAAGGGCGTCGGACATTTTCGCATCCTCAAAAAAGCGTGTGATGCGTTATGCGCCTTGGCGAGCGCCTACTCGTTGTCATGGATCAATCACGCCGCGAACAATTTGCCGAAACGCCCAGCCCGCGCTGTGCCAACCGTATGCGATAGAGCGCTAAAATCTTGGGAACTCGCACTCGCCAACTCTCCTGCGAACGTGGATCCCAATACAAAGAGGCACGCATTTCAACAGCCGGCGTTCTTCTTCGCCGCCAACAAGAAAGGTCATGCCAATGGTCCAGCTTCGTGAGCTTGACGTAGGACAGATCCTGCGAAATGGCGGGATGCCCTTCCAAACGGGACGCCGCAGATGCCGGCAACTGATGTGACGAAGGAGCAAGTTTTCGCCGCGTTGCGGGAGATTGAGGGTCCGGAAGTCGGAACGAACCTTGTCGACCTTGGGCTGATCTACGAGGTCGATACGACAGAAGCCGGCGTCGTCAAGATCGAGATGACCACGACTACCCGCTTCTGTCCGGCGTCAGCCTTCATCATCGAGGCAGTCAAGACCCGCGTTGGGACGATCGCCGGCGTCGGCGAAGTAGTCATCGATCTAGTCTACGAGCCTCCATGGTCGGCCGAAATGGCGACGCTATTTTCCTTCAAGCAACCAAGCGTAAAAATTACGGTCGGACGCAAGCCATGAACATCGATCTCAAAGGCCTGGTGCTTGACGCAACCGACCTGGCCGGACGTTTCGGATTGTCGCCCGACGCGCTTCGTAGCCAAATGCGGCGAGGTCTGGTTCGCGGAGTGGTCGAGGCCGGCGTTGGCGAAGACGCCGGGAGGACTCGCTTTTCCGTGCGCTTCGGAAATCGGGTCTGGATTGCGGTCGTTGGCATTGGCGGTGAGAGTCTGAGCGAGGAAATGAAATTCGTCGCCTCCGCTGTGCCTCGGGTTTCAAGCGTTTCGTGCAAAACGGGCGGATAATCACAGCTAAATAACGATCAAGTCCAGCGCCTGCTGCCAGATCCATATTCCACACGTACTTCGTCGCGGGAGGCATGGCAGCAATAGAGGATGCCTGGTTCATCCTCGGTTTCGTTCCAAGGTCGACAGGGTGTTCGGCAAGGTGCCGGAGGCCGGCGGACCCTCACTCGTCTATCGGGTATCTTCGAGCATGAGTGCCGTAATCAGATACCCAACGCCCAGCATGTTGGCGAACAGGTACACGAACAAACCCTGCGCGACGTAATAATCCGTCGGACTCGCTGAGTACATTCCGGCAAACCTGTTGTTCCAAACAACGAACCCGACCGCACACCCCAGCCCAGCACCGGCTGCGAGGCGGGTGAGCATGAATGAAATCAACCGAGGCATCTCGCGTCTCCATGGTCTCCGCGCTCAACGTATGAGCGCTGATCAAGTTCCGGTGGCAAAAGGCGCCTTCGATCAATTGGGGTGGCGTGTGCCGGACGGCGTTCTTGATCAAATTGCGGAGCGCGTCTCTCAACAAGGCTGGGGCACCCCGCAGCAGAGCGGACTCGACCTGCGAAGAGAACTCCAGTGAATGGTTGTTCTCATAGACCATGGAGCGAGTTGAGCCACGATAGACGAGCCTAGCTCGATGAGGTCGATGTCTTCGAAAGTGCTATGGTCAAAACCGTCCAACCGCGCGAGAGCGGTGAGCGGACCGACGAAGCGAACGAGATCGTCGAGATTGGCCTCCGCCTGCCTGGCGCGGGGATGGTCTATACGGCCGAGTTCCAGCTTCAAAACCGCAAGCGGCGTGCAGATCTCATGTGCAATCCCGGATGTTAGGATCTTCTGTGATTTCATTAGCTCTCCGACCCGCTCGAAGGCGCGGTTGACCGCGATCACAACATGGGCGACACATTTTGAAGCGAAGCGCCCGGACTCGTGACCGTCAAGTACCACGAGGAACACTCTTTAGCCGTTTCCCCTTGATATTCGATCGGTACAATTCTATGTAGTTAGTGCTTCGCAAGAAGACATGGTGCTAAACCTTTTGTGCAATAGATGTGCAGGACGCGGCTTCGACGCCGCCGCCTCCACCAACAACCGCCGGCGCGACGGCTGTTGATGGGGGCGACATGGGATCGACTGGCATTGAAAGACAAAAGCTGTGCTCGGCATGATACCACCGTTATCGGGTCAAAATAGTAGTTGCAAACGACAACTATGCGGAAGCTCGTCTCGCTGCTTAATCGCAGTGTGACACTTCAAATCAAGCCCTTGGGGTTCGCACCTTAAGGCGGGGTTCGGAGGTACCTGGCAACAGAAACCTCCACCTTTCCCCTCTCTGTCCTGCTGCCTTTGATTGAATGACGCTATGGTGATGTGGACTAAAATTAGTCAACGAGTAGCTATCTTTTTTCCTATTTTCAGACACTTATCTTGAACTAACAATCGTCATGTTCTCATAAGCGTTGGTACCCGGCGCCTCCACCAAAAACCGGCGGCCGCGAAGGCCGGCTTTTGATGGGGGCGAAACAGGATCGACAAGGGTGCGTGACACTTCAATCAAAGTCCTAGTGGTTCGCACCTCTAGGCGGGGTCCGAAGGCACGTGGCAACAGAAGCCTTCACCTTCTCCCTGCCGCCGAAATCATGTATGCTGCTGAAAAACGTGACTCGGCTCCGGTCTTTCCCAAGGCGCCCGGACGTGGCATATAACCTTGTGAAAAGACTTCCGAACCGACGAAAGACAGGAAAAGCATGGGGCAGGATCATATCCGCTACGACATTCTGGCACAGGATGCACTTCGCGGCGTCATCCGCAAGGTTTTGGCGGAAGTCGGAGCGACGGGCCGCCTGCCCGGCGACCATCACTTCTTCATCACCTTCCTCACAGGTGCTGCCGGCGTACGCATCTCCCAGCACCTGAAATCGAAATATCCCGAGCAGATGACCATCGTCATCCAGCATCAGTTTTGGGATCTGAAAATTACCGAGTCGCATTTCGAGATCGGCCTTTCCTTCTCCGACGTCCCGGAAAAGTTGGTCATCCCGTTCAATGCGATCCGCGGCTTTTACGATCCCTCCGTCAACTTCGAGCTCGAATTCGACGTGCCGCTCGCCGATGGCGAGGAATTACCGTCCGGTGAAATCACCGCGTATCCCGTCGACGCCGCAGCAAAGCCCGATGAGGCCGCGGGCGCAAAACCCGGCGATGGCGAAGAGAAGAAGCCGGGTTCGGTCGTCTCGCTCGACTCCTTCCGCAAGAAGCAGTGATTTGAAGGGAGGCCAAGCCTCCCTTTTTCATAAGGATTAAGGGGCCCGCATGAGCGCCGAAATCGTCAATCTCCGCCAATTCCGCAAGAAGCAGGCCCGCTCAGAAAAGGAGGCGCAGGCCGAGCAGAACCGCATTTCCTTCGGCCGCACCAAGGCTGAGAAGCAACTCACCCGCAGCATGAACGAGAAGGCCGACAAGACCCATCGCGACGGCCGGCTCGAGACTGATGACGACGGCGCGTGAAGCTTTCACGCAAAGCTTGAGCCGCCGGAATACAGTGTGAAGATTTTTTATGCATGTCGTCGTCCCGGAACCGCCGCACACTTCCGGGCGACATGCATTGAGATCAGCCACTTATGCAGCTTCCTTGAATCGATCTACCAGCCAATTAGACGTGAAGCCGCTTCATGATACGCAAGCATTCTGCGACGTTGCACGGCCACCGTACCAGTTTCTCGCTGGAAGACGAGTTTTGGGATGAGTTGAAGGCGATCGCCGCAAGCCGTTCGATACCGCTTGCCGCTCTCATTTCCGAAATCGATGACCATCGGCCGTCGGACAGCAACCTGTCCTCGGCGCTGCGGCTCCACGTGCTGGCCTGGGCGAAGGCCGGCGCTGGCCGCGGATTATAATCAAATTCCATGCATTATCATTGCGCCTGAACGCCCGGCACCTGGTCAAAATTGAGCGAACCGGGCTGCGGCCCGCCGCGCCGGGCCGCTTCCGCGGCGGCCCTCGCCTGTGCATCCGCCTTGTCTTTGGCCTCCGCCGCGCGTGCAGCCTCCGCTTCCGCGAGAGCCTTCTGCGCGGCCGCAGCCTGCGCCAATGCGCGCAGCCGCTCTTCCTCCGCCTGCCGTTGCTGCTCGATTTCGGCCGCCCTGACGCGCTGAGCGTCATTGAAGCGGTAGAGCGCCGCCTCGCGGCGCAGCCGCTGCTTTTCGAGCACGATCGCCTGCAACCGCTCGACGCGCCGGCGCTCGCGCTCGAAGGCGCGCAGCGACAGGTAGCTGGTGATATCGGTCACATCCATCGTCTTGCCGGGCGACGGCAGCATGCCGGAAAAATTCAGCCTGAGCGACGGCTCGGCGCCGGACAGCGCTTCCGTGCCAGGATTGAGACCGACGCCTAGCGTCGCGCTGATCCGTTCCTCCGGCAGCGCGATCTGCGCATCGGCGGTGATGCGGGCGAGATCGTTGGCGACGGTGACATTCTGCACGCGCAGTGTCCCGTCGGTGATATTGAAGGGGATGCCGAGCGGCGGCAGCTTCGCCTCTCCGTTGCTGAGCAGCGTCTCGATAATCGGATGCACCTTGCCGGCATTAATCTGCTCCTGCATCGTATCGGTCGCGGCAAGCAGCGGCGGAAGGATGGCGAGGTTCAGTCCGCGTATGCTGGTCTCGCCGAGCCTAAGTTCGCCCGAACCGTTCAGCGAACTGGCAATCTCGCCAATCGTCTTGCCCGAAGCCTCCATCGACAGCGACAATCCGAATTTGCCGTTGGCGATCGGCGCGCCGTCGCGCAGCCAGACGACGCCGGCAACATCGGAATCGGCAAGCGCAAGCTTCGTCTGCAGGAAACCGGTGCCGTCGGCATTGGTGAACAGCAGATTGCCGGAGAGCTTTCCGCCATCCCAGTTGCCGGCCATGTCGTTAAGCTGCAGCTCATCGCCCTTGTAGGCAACGTTGCTGGTAAAGTCGGTGACCGCCGTCTCCGGCAGACCGGGCCAGAACTGCTTGGCGGTCAGCTTCACGTTGACGTCGAGATCCTTGAAGACGGGCAGCCCGAGCGGCGCCGTCGTCAGCGCGCCGTTGGCGGGATCAACGATCTGGCCGAACACTGCCTCGCCAAGCCAGCCGGCATCCGCCTTGGAGAGCGTCAAGTCGCCGGTCGCGGTCGTCTTCGCAGCCCTCCGGTCGAAGCTCAGCGCGCCTGAAAACTCGTTGTCGGCCGCATGCCCCTTGAGATCGGAAAAGACGATCTTGTCGCTGTCGACGCGGGCATTGACCTGCAGGCCGAACGGCAGCCCGGCTCCCGTCTGCGGCAGGGCGATCCCGTTCATGATGAGATAGGGGTCGATATCGGCGCTGTCGAGCGAAAGCGCGATCTTGCCGTTCATGAAAGTTTCCGGCCGGACATCGACTTTGCCATTGGCTGTAAACGAGGTCCGGTCGGTCGCAAAGGTTAGCGCCGCATCGGCGGGATCGTTACCTGATGCCTTCACCTTCAGCGTTAGGCGGCCGTTGGCGCCGACATCGACCGGCAGCGGATCGAGCCCGGCCTGGCCGAACAGGATCGACGGCACGGCATTTTCGAGCGTCGCCTCAAGGCTCGTCGTACCGTTGCCGGTCAGCGCCAGCAGGTCGGACATGCGGTAATCGAGATTGACGCGGCTGCCGTTCGCCACACCGGCAAGCGTCACCGTCAGCGCGTTGCCTTCGTCGCCGCCGAGCGTCAGCGCGCCGCGCAGCGCCGTGTTGCCGTACCAGCCGGCATTGCGCACCAGCCGGTCGAGCACCGGGTGATGCGGCAGGTGCTCGCGCAGCATGGTGAAAAAGCCACCGGGATCGGCCGATTTGAAGGTGATCTCGCCGGCGCCCTTGTAATCGAGCAGCGAGCCTTCCGCCCTGCCCGTCGCCGTCAGTTCAGCGCCTGCAATATTCTTGATCGACAGCCGGTCGACGGCAAGCTCTCCGTCGGCGATCGTGAAGGTGGTCTCGACATTCTCGGCATCGACGCCGAAGGCAGTGAACTTATCGGCCTTCAGCTGGGCGGCGATCTTGTGGTCGAGCACGTTGTCGCCGGCATCCTGGCCGGTCATCAGCCCGCTCAGCGCCTGCAGCGCATCGAGATCGAGCGTGTCGCCATTCAGGGCCACCGATAGGGTCGGCGTCTGGCCGGAGATCGCCTGTCGCTCCAGCCTGCCCTTCAGCGTCGCCGGCCCCATAGCGATCTCAAGATTTTCGAAACGCTGCAATTCGGGTGTCAGGCTGACATTGGCGGAAAAGCCCGCCTGCCGCAATTGGCGGATGGCCGGATCGACCGAGCCGGCAAGCCAGGAGGCAAGCCCGGTCGGCTGGCTGGACGCCACTACGATCTGGCCATTGAACGAGGCTTCGCCCTGCAGCAGGAGTTTGCCTTTGCCTTCCACCTGTGTCCGCCCCGGCAGCGTACCGGTGGCGCTGTCGATCATCCAGCCGGTACCGGCCGGTTCGAGCTCCAACTGCACGTCGCGCAGCGTCGTATCGCCGGCGACGATCGCCGGCAGCTTGACACTTGCCTTGCCCGGCACCTGCGGGATCGGCACCTGTGCGATGACATCAATTAGCGAATTCAGCCGCTGGCGCGCCGAAACCGCCGGATCGCGGGTCGTTTTGCCGGCCTCGCCCTGATTGCCGATGCGGTTGACGTCGATCTGCTGCCCGTCGGCGGTCAACAGGAATTCCGGCGCATTGCCCGTATCCAGCGTCGCCTCCCCGGTTATGACGTAGGGATCGTCCGTCGGTCCGATCTCCATCCGATATTCGGGAATGCGGATGCGTTCATTGGTGAGCTCGAAGCGGCCCTTGACGCGCGGCGGCTGCTCCTTCTTGTTGGCGGGCTTGGCGCTGTTGCCGCTTTCGATCGCCGCTGAAAGCTGCCCCTGATAGTTCGGCTTGCTGTCGACGAGCTTCAATTCGCCATCGAGATCGATGCTGACGGGGTGCTTGTCCGGCGAAAGCTTCGTGCGCATGCGCAGCACGCCCTTTTCGTCGGGCTGGCTGCTCGAGATCAAAAAGCTGCCGTGCTCGCCGTCAAGCGCCGCATTGCCCTCGATGCGCCAGGGGCCGGCCAGCGACTTGGCCGACATTTCCGCATTGAGGCCGGTGATGCGGCGTGAGCGGCCGGACTGGTCGTCGATGAACTCGACTTCGCCGCCGTTGACATGCACGTTTTCGAGAACGACGTTTTTCGCGGGTATTTCGGCGCGGCTGCCGCGCATCCAGTCGAGCGTGCCGTCCTTGAGCAATCTCAGGCGCACCTTCGGATTGACGACGCGCATGTCGAAAATCAGCGCCTCACCCGACAGGAACGGCGCGAGCTCCGCATCCATGGAGAACTGCTCGACCTTGACGATCGGCGTGCCGTCCGCCTCCTGGCCGACGCGCACGTCATGAAGTGTGACCGACGGAAACGGCAGGAGACGCGCATCCACCGTGCCGTAGACGGTGACCTTCTTGCCGATGATGCGGCTTGCCTGATCCTCGAAATTCTTGCGGAAATCCGTCCAGTCGATGAACAGCGGCGCAAGCAGCGCCACAAACAGCACTACGACGATCACTCCCCCTAGAAAGACGAGGAACCGGCCTACCAACGCAAGGATTCTCCATTCAGCATTCTGTTGCCGACACTAGCGCTATTCATGCCGGGGGCAAGGCCCAAGTTCATGAGAATATTCCGTTTTCAGCTCTGGTGGAAAATCTTGCCGGGATTGAAGATATTGTCCGGATCGAGCGCCTTTTTCACCTGTCGCATCAGATCCACCGTGCCCCCCAGCTCTTGTTCGAGGAATGCCATCTTGCCTTGCCCGATCCCGTGTTCGCCGGTGCATGTCCCGTCCATGTCGAGCGCTCGCCGATTGAGCCGCTGCACGAAGCTCTCGGCCTTGGCGATGTCTTCGGCGCTTTTGTCATCGAACAACAGCAGCACATGAAAGTTCCCGTCGCCGGCATGGCCGACGATCGGGCCGAGCAGCCCCTGGGCCTCGATATCGGCCTGCGTTTCGGAAACACAATCGGCAAGCCGCGATATCGGAACACAAACATCCGTCGAAAGTGCGGCAAGCCCGGGCGCCAGCGCCCTTGCCGACCAGTAGGCATCGTGGCGCGCCTTCCAGAGCTTGGTCCGCTCCTCGGCATTGGCGGTCCACAGGAACTCGCCCCCGCCGCATTCCGCCGCGATCTCGCCAAAGGCTGACGATTGCAGCGGCACCGTCTCGTCGGTGCCGTGAAATTCGAGGAAGAGCGTTGGGCTTTCGGCATAGGAAAGCTTGGAATAGGCATTGCAGGCCCGCATCTGCACCGTATCGAGCAGCTCGATGCGCGCCACCGGGATGCCCATCTGGATCGTCATGATGACGGCGTCGCAAGCGGCCTTGACGCTCGGAAAGGCGCAGGCGCCGCCGGCGATCTTCTGCGGGATCGCCTGCAGGCGCAGCGTCACCGAGGTCAGGATGCCAAGCGTGCCCTCGGCGCCGACGAAGAGCCGCGTCAGGTCGTAGCCGGCGGAAGATTTGCGGGCGCGCCGGGCCGTGCGGATTTCCTCGCCATTGGCGGTGACGGCGGTGACGGCAATCACATTGTCCTTCATCGTCCCATAGCGCACGGCATTGGTGCCGGACGCCCGGGTCGAGGCCATGCCGCCGATCGAGGCATTGGCGCCGGGATCGATCGGGAAGAACAGGCCGGTATCGCGCAGATGGATGTTCAGCGCCTCGCGCGTCACACCCGGCTCCACAGTGCAGTCGAGATCCTCGGGATTGACCTCGAGCACCTGGTTCATACGGCTGAAATCGATCGAAATACCGCCATTGGCGGCATTGACCTGGCCCTCCAGCGAGGTCCCGACGCCGAAACCGATCACCGGCACCTTGTGGGCCGCACACGCCCTGACCGCCGCCTTCACGTCTTCGGCGCTCTCGGCAAAGAGCACACCATCCGGCAGCTGCGGCGGGATATAGGTGGTCGTGTGGGCATGCTGTTCGCGGAAGGACTGGCCGGTCTGGAAGCGCTCGCCGAAGCTCTGCTTGAGAATGCCGAGCACAGCTGATATCCCCGCCTCGTTGCGTGTACCGGCCTTCGCGTCCTTCAACGCCATCCCTTTGATCTCCCTGCCATTCCACGGGGCATGTCGTGTCCCATGGGGTCAGGCTGGGTATGCGGCAAGTCAAAGCGGCTGTCCAGTTAAGATTGGGAGAAGATCTCATTCCCTTTTTGTTATACGCCGGTCCGCCGCCTTAAGCGCGTCACGATCTTTCAGATTCGCTCTTGGCGCCTTAGCCCTTTGTTTTCCGCACGTCATAGTCGCAAACGCGTTGCACACTTTTGCGCGACATGCTCAGACGATCGGCGGATTGAGCCGCGCGAAACCCTCTTGCCGCCGGTAGGGAAAATAGGGATAGGGCGCTGTTACAGCGCTGACGGCGTCGAGCTTTGCGATTTGCTCCTTCGACAGGCTCCAGCCGACCGCGCCGAGGTTTTGCCTGAGCTGTTCCTCGTTGCGGGCGCCGATGATGACGCTCGATACCGTCGGTCGCCCAAGCAGCCAATTGATGGCGATCTGCGGCACCGTCTTGCCGGTTTCCGTTGCGATGGCATCCAGGACCTCGACGATGTCGAATAGCTTCTCGTCGTCGACGGGCGGGCCATATTGCGCCGTCTCGTGCAGCCGACTCTCCCTGGGCAGCGGCTGGCCGCGGCGGATCTTGCCGGTCAGCCGTCCCCAGGCGAGCGGGCTCCAGACGAGGGCGCCGACGCCCTGGTTGGCGCCAAGTGGCATCAGCTCCCATTCGTAATCGCGCCCGGCCAGCGAATAATAGACCTGATGGGCGACGTAACGCGGATGGCCGTGGCGCTCGGCAGCGGCGAGCGACTTGATCAGCTCCCAGCCGGCAAAATTCGAAACGCCGATATAGCGGATCTTGCCTGAGGAAACGAGCCCGTCGAGCGTCGACAGCACCTCCTCGACCGGCGTCGAGGCATCGAAGGCGTGCAGTTGCAGGAGGTCGATATAGTCGGTCCCGAGCCGGCTGAGCGCAGCCTCGGTGGCACGGATCAGCCGCGCCCGCGACGTTCCCCAGTCCTGCGGCCCCTCGCCCACCGGCAGCGCTGTCTTCGTCGAGATCAGCACGGCGTCGCGTCGGCCGCGGATCGCCTGGCCAAGCACCTCCTCGGAAGCGCCGGCCGAATAGACGTCGGCGGTGTCGAAGAGATTGACGCCGGCTTCGAGGCAGATGTCGACGAGCCGCCGCGCCTCGTCCGCCTCGGTATTGCCCCAGGCGCCGAACAGCGGGCCGCTGCCCCCGAATGTGCCGGCGCCAAAGCTCAACACAGGCACTCTGAGCCCGGATGCACCGAGATTTCTGTAGTCCATGGATCTGTCTCCTTTGTTTCCACTGAGATAGACCTCGGCCGCCTGGTGATATAGATTGCCTATTAGCAAATCATCTGTGACTTAAATTCATCATGAGCCGTCAGGACATCAACCGCTCCGGCGAAATGGAGGTCTTCGTCAGCGTCGTCGAGCGCGGCGGCTTTACCGCGGCCGCCCTCGCCCGGCGCATGACGCCGTCGGCCGTCAGCAAACTCGTCGCCCGGCTGGAGTCACGCCTCGGCGCCCGTCTTGTCAATCGCTCGACGCGAAAGCTGCAGCTGACGCCGGAGGGTTGTGCCTTCTACGAGCGCAGCGTCGCCATCCTTGCCGATATCGCCGAGGCCGAGCGCCAGGCATCATCAGGCGAACTGGCTTCGGGCCGCATTCGCATCAACACCAGCGGCTCCTTCGGCAATCATGTGCTGGCGCCGCTGGTGCCGGCCTTCATGGCGCTTCATCCCGCCGTGGCGCTGGATATCTCCCATACCGACAGGATCGTCGACCTGATGGAGGAGCGCGCCGATGTCGCGATCCGCGCCGGCCCCTTGAAGAGTTCAAGCCTGATCGCCCGCAAGCTCGGCGCCACAGGCAAGATCATCGTCGCCTCGCCGGATTATCTCAGGCGCCACGGCGAGCCGCGCAGGGTCGCCGATCTCCGCCGCCATTGCCGCATCGGCTTTTCCTATGCCCGCGCCGTCGAGGGCTGGCGGCTACGCGAGGACGGCGAAACGATAACAATCCCGATCACCCCCGGCGTCCAGGTGGGAGACGGCGAAGCCATGCGCCACCTCGCTTTATCGGGCGCCGGCCTCGCCCGTCTTGCCGCCTTCACCGTGCGCGCCGACATCGATGCCGGACGCTTGATGCCGGTGCTCGATGAGGCCAATCCCGGCGATCTCGAAGAATTCTACGCCCTCTACATGGGCCAGGGCGGCCCGCTGCCGGCGCGCGTGCGCGCCCTGCTCGATTTTCTCGTCGGCCATGTGCATCTTTGATAAATCCCGTCCAAACCGTTCGGCAACATCTAGCGATGATATGAAAAAACAATAACTTGAAGCGGCCGGATGAATCGGTTTGGCATCCCGGGGCGGCGAGACGCCAGATTTCGCAATTGACCGTGCGCCTCGCGCCCACCTATACCGGACCCGCGCCAGCCGGTCCTTGCAGCCGGCCTCTCTTCGTCATGCCGGAGCCTCCTCCCATCTTCAGCCTCAGGGCTTGGCACCGGCCGGGAAAGATATGGGGATCATGCCATTAAGCGACGCACGCCGCCTGCTGCGCGATGCCGGCCTGCCGAAATGGGCGCTGCTGCTGGCGCTCTCCACCGCTCTCGTCGTCTTCCTCGAATTCTTCGTCCTACCGGCCTCGCTGCTGATCGGGCCGATGGTCGCGGCCATCCTGCTGGCGCTGACGGTCGGCAAGGGAAAGCTTCGCGTGCCGCTCTGGCCGCTGCAGTTCGGCCAGGTTCTTGTCGGCCTCATGATGGCGCGCACCATCACCCCTGATATTCTCGGCGCCATGGCGAAGGACGCGCCGCTCTTCCTGCTGTTCGTCTTCTCCGTCATCGCCATCGCCACCGGCCTCGGCTGGCTTCTGACGCGCTGGCAGGTGCTGCCGGGAACAACCGCCGTCTGGGGCTCCTCGCCGGGTGCCGCCTCCGCCATGGTGATCATGTCGGAGGCCTATGGCGCCGATGCCCGCCTCGTCGCCTTCATGCAGTATCTGCGTGTCGTCTTCGTCGCCGTCGGGGCCTCGGTGATCTCGCGCCTCTGGGTGGCGGCTGACGGCGGTGAGCCGCCGCCGCTCATCCTCTTCCCCGCAGTCGATTGGCCGGCCTTTATGGCGACCATCGCCTTTGCCGGCTTTTGCGCCTATGGCGTGCGCCGCCTGCAAATCCAGGGCGGCATGATCATCGTGCCGCTCTTTCTCGGCGCCTTCCTGCAGGGTGTCGGCCTCTTGAAGATCGAGCTGCCGATGTGGCTGCTCGCCATCGCCTATGCGCTCGTCGGCTGGAGCATCGGCCTGCGTTTCACCCGCCCGATCCTTGAGCACGTAGCCCGCGCTCTGCCGCGGGTGTCGGCCTGCATTGTGCTGCTGATGGCGCTCTGCGGCTGCATGGCGGCAGCCCTTCATATCTTCGCCGGCATCGATCCGCTGACGGCTTATCTCGCCACCAGCCCCGGCGGCGCCGATTCCGTCGCCATCATCGCCGCCTCCAGCGATGTCGACGTGCCCTTCGTGATGGCGATGCAGACCGGCCGTTTCCTGGTCATTCTGCTGATCGGCCCCACGCTCGCCCGCTTCATCGCCCGCCGCTCCGGCCTTGCGGAAAATCCTACCTAGCAGGCTGCTGAAAATCGTTTTGCGTTACCGTATAGCATGGCGGTGGGTTTGATTTTTAACCGGATTGCCGGTGGATATGCGCTGATCGAGGGCAAGGCGGATGATGTTGTAGGCGGCAAGGGCGAAGGCGAAGGCACACTCTGATCCGCGTGGTCTTCTTGGGGTCGCTTCTGCATACGGACAAGCAGCTCAAGGGCATTTCCGGCTATTCACAAGCTGACAATGCCTAACATGGAGTGGTGTCCGACTTTCATGTCGGACACCACGACTCTCCAACCAGGCGGCAGCCCCTTCAGCCATCGCCGCGAGGTGGCAACGCCTGGAACCTCAGCTCCATCAGCCATCTGTTGAATATCGTTGTCGCGGTGAGTCGGCGCGCCGGCTATTTCGTAGACCCCCCACGATCGGGTTCAGATGAGGGCAGATTACGACGAGCTGTCCGACGCGCAACTCAGGGCTTGCTTGGCCGATACCGAGTCCCGAAATGCACGCGTCGAGCGGCGCCTCGTGGGTATCAAAGGTAATGCTGCACACCTTGGGTTCGAAATCGATCATCGCCGTCTCACACCATCCATGACGAGGCGTCCGCAGTGTCAGGTAAAATCGGAAGTTCGAAGGAAGCATCCGGTCGCAAGCAGATAGCCATCCTTTCTGTAGTAGCGTTTGCTACACAATTCCGGAAAAAAGCAGTATCATCCCAATGTCCGGAAATCAGAACGCAATCAGAAGGATAGCGACGATCGTCAGGAAATATTACGGCCTGCCACCACTTACGAGCTTGGCAGTCTTCGAAGCCACTGCCCGACACGCGAGCTTCAGTCGAGCTGCCGACGAGATGAATGTAACGAAGAGTGCAATCAGCCGCCAGATAAAGGCGCTTGAAGACGAATTGGGGATAAAGCTTTTCATTCGCGCCAAGGACGGTGTGCAGCTAACGGCCGCAGCTCACGATCTTTTCGCGGAAATCTCCTCGAGTTTTTCAAGATGGTCTGAGACAATCCGGACAATAACGACAGACGAACCGGAGGAAAGCGTAACATTGGCATGCACAGAAGCGTTCGCCATACTTTGGTTAATGCCAAGAATACATCAGTTTACAAGCATATTCCCTAGAATTACCATAAACTACTCTATACCGGATAGGGTTGGTGATTATCGAAATGCGGAAGTAGATTTGTTCATTCGGCCCGCTAACGGAGCTTGGCCCAACGAAAAGAGCGAGCCACTTTACGATGACATCATATATCCGGTTTGCGGAGCAGGTTTCGCCGGCCAGCACAACGACTTCGAAGTCTCCTCCATGTGGCAACTTCCCCTGCTTCACCTTGAGTGGACAAGTCCGAACTGGCCACGCTGGCAAGACTTTTTTCAAGCCAAGTCAATAACCTGCCATGGTCTCAGAGGGCCAAGGTTTGCCAAGTACACTGTCTTGTTGGCCGCCGCCGAGGCCAACCAGGGCCTCGCACTCGGGTGGGACGCCATGGTCCGACCCTTGATCGATCAGGGAAAGCTCGTTCGATTTTCGGACCTGTCGTTGACTGATCCGATCGGCTTTTGTGTAGCGTGGAGTGATCGGAAGCCGCTCTCCGATCCAGCCCGAAGGTTTAAGTCTTGGCTTTGTGATCAAGCCAAACGGTCCGTACACAGCTAGGAAATGACCCATGAGGCCCTGACGGAGTTCGTGCGGCTACGTTAACTCCCGTTGATTTTTTTGCGCGATACGAGCGGACATTCCGGTGATAGATAATTGGTCGCTAGTTATTTGAGCCCCGCAAATCAATACTTCAAGAGGGGTCAGAACGCGGTGCGGGAGAGTATTTTGACTTCCATGGCGGTGAATGTCCGCTCAACCTGTCCAAGTATTAATAGCGATAGGCTTCCGCTCAGGCTCCTTTATCAGCGTCACTTTGTCTATCCCGTGGAGGAAAAATGAATAGGTTCTTAGGTATCGCGGTGGTGAGTCTGATGGGCGTCTTCGCCTCTCAGCAAGCTCAAAGCGCGGAATGTGGCGACGTGACTATTGCCGACATGAGTTCGATGTCGGCGGAATTCCTTGCCGCGATGGACAGGTTTATTCTCAACAATGGTTTCGGCTGCAATGCCAATTTGGTGGCAGGCGACACTGTCCCAGGTATTACCTCCATGATCGAGAAAGGGCAGCCGGACATCATTCCCGAAGGCGCGGTGGATGTTGTTCCCGCGCTGTATAAGGACGGCGTGGACAACGGTAAAATCGTAGCCGTATCCGATCCCTTGTCCGACGCCGGGAATCAGGGGCTGTGGGTGCCCAAGTACATGGTAGAGAAGGACGCCGCCCTCGCCAGCCTCGCGGGCGTTCTCCAGCACCCTGAGCTTTTCGCAAGTCCGGAGAACCCCGATCACGGCGCGATTTACAATGGCGCACCGGGCTGGGGCGCGACGATCATCACCGCGCAACTGTATAAGGCCAATAAAATGGCCGAACATAAATTCGACCTGATCGATCCGGGTTCGCTCGCAGGCCTCGATAGCGCGATATCGCGTGCGTACGAGCGGAAGGAAGGCATCATCGCCTATTACTGGTCCCCGACAGGACTTCTCGGCCGTTACGACATGGTCAAAGTGGACCTGGGAGTCCAACACGATCCCTCAGAATGGAAACGTTGCACCACAAATGCGGAATGCACTGATCCAAAGCCGAACTCGTGGACTGCGTCCGACAACATCAAGACGCTCGTGGCAAAGCCGTTCTTGGATCAAAACGCCGAGGTTGTCGAATACCTGAAGAAGCGCCAACTGAGCGCTACCGCGATCAACAAGGTCTTGGCGTGGATGAACGAGAACCAGGCCAAGGGTGAGGATGCCGCGCTCCATTTCCTCAAGGAAAACCAGGGCGTTTGGACGACCTGGCTTGCGCCGGAGGTCGCCGAGAAAGTCAAGGCTGCGCTCTAGCAGCGGTTATGTAAGGAACCTGCGGGTCACCAACCACGCTCGGTGGCCCGTCTTACGCAAGCCATTGGATTTGAGGCTCCTCGAGATCGGACGCGCCAAGGCTTCGCCTCGGTTTGCCGGACGGAATCCGGCGCCACACCAACCAAAGGCCCTACTCTTTTACGCATTTCGACCTCCAATGTTGAGTTTGCCGATGTCGTTGACCACTCTGGCACGGTGGTCGGCAGCGTCTCATTTCGCCAGTTGATCGCTACCATGATCCCTACGGCGTCTGCGTAGCGATTTGCGCAGAACGATTTCCAATAAGAATTGCAGCAATCCCCGATGTCCAAGCAGTCCATCATTATCGACACTGACCCAGGGCAAGATGACGCCTTGGCAATCCTCATGGCTCTTGCCAACAATGAGTTACTGGAGGTCTTGGGCATCACCGCGGTTTGCGGAAACATTGGTGTCAGGGCAACTGCCGCAAATGCGCTGAAGGTGCTGAGGCTGGCTGGACGCGAAGACGTCCCGGTGTTTGTGGGGGCCGCTGCTCCAATTCTCGGGGGGCTGGTCACCGCAGAGGCGTTGCATGGTGCGGCGATAACCGAAGGATGGGATTTGCCCACTTCGACAACGCATCCCCGGCCGGAGTTTGCCGCTGACTGGATAATCGACACCGTGAATTCCCACCCACCGGGCACCATCACGATTTGTGCGCTCGGGCCACTGACTAACGTTGCCTTGGCGATCGCAAAATGCCCCGAAATAGCTGGCAGGTTGCATGGCCTCGTTCTTATGGCCGGAGCGTCACAGGGCGGGAATATGAACGCCGTAGCCGAGTTCAACGTTTTCGTGGACGCATATGCAGCGGCGCGGGTCTTCGCCGCGCCCGTACCGAAGACTGTGGTTTCGCTCGACATCACATCGAAGCTGCTATTGACTGAGCGGGAACTCAACCGGTTGACGTCTGCGAACAACGCGATCACCCCTCGCTTGAAGGGCTTATTGACCCTTTATGAGAATTACATAAAGCTTGGGAAGCCTCGGCCCGTCCACGATCCCGCTGTCATTGCCTGGCTTCTCGCCCCCGAGATGTTTGTCGGCAAAGACGTAAATGTCGAGATCGATACTACCCGGGGTCTGACTCATGGCCAAACGATCGTCGACATGAACGGCGTGACCGGGCGCGCGGCCAATGCGTTTTGGTTGACAGCGGCCGATAACGACACCTTCTACGGACTGTTAGCCCAAGCTCTTGAAGAAACCGGGAGGCGCTCATTGTCCCGGATTGGTGATGGTCGATGAATGTTACCCGGTGGCGCACGTTGAAGCGCCACGAACCGACTGTTCAAGAGCTGGCCCGTGCGCCTTGTAGCTTTCTAAGAGCTCTACCTCGCCCTGATAGGCCTCGCCATAGACGCCCGCGATGACCTCGGGCGTCGCGGCATGATCGCCGAAGGCCTCGCGCAGCATGGCGTCCGATATTTCGCCGACGGTGGCGCCGGCCCGCGCCGCTTCGATCGTGGTTTCGAGCGGGTTGCCGCGGCCGCTGCGTGCCGCCGAGCACGGCAGACTAGCGCATAAATCGCCCTCGACTTCCGGGGTTATACGCCAACGCGGCCCACTGGCCGGGCGTCATTCCGTAGGCCTTCTTGAAATGCCGGTTGAGATGGCTCTGGTCGGCAAAGCCGGTCGCTGCCGCCGTGTCGGAAATTCCCTCTCCTGCGCCGATCATCGCCCGGGCCTGCTGCAGCCGCCGCATCAGCAGATAGCGGTGCGGGCTGGTGGCAAAGGCCGCCCGGAAATGCCGCGACAGCGCGAAACGGTCGAGCCCCGTGACCGCTTCCAACTCGCCTGAGCGTACCGCTCGGGACGCATGCGCCTCGAGATAATCCCGCGCCGCTAGGACCTGCCGCCAGGCGACGCTGCCGAGCGGCCGGCGTGGCATCAGCGCATGCTTGGACAGCCCGCCCGTCACCCTCGAGACAAAGTCGTCGACGAATAGCTCGTCCAACTCGCGGTCGAGTTCGCCGAGCGCGCCAAGCAGCACGCCAGCCAGCGCTGGATCGCCGATAACAGGTTCTCTGACGAAAGGCAGGCCGACGCCATCGGCCTCCAGGCATTCGAGCAGCAGCGACGGTTCGAGGTAAAGCATGCGATACTGCAGCCCCTCCTCGGTCCCCGCCCCGCCATCATGCTCCTCATCGGGATGCAGCACGATCACCTGGCCCGGCAGGCTGAAGCGTTGCGCGCCGCGATAGCCGAAAGTCTGCACGCCCTTCAGTGTCACGCCGAGCGCATAGGTGTCGTGTCGATGCGGCTCGAAGGCATTGCCTGAAAACTGCGCCTCGATACGCTCGATACCGGGAAAGGCAGGGGCCGCCAGGATGGCGTTGCCGGATGGTCCCGCGCACAAACGTTCAAGACCTTCGAAGGCCTGCGGATGTAGATCCTGGCTCAACGCGCCCGATACTCCATAACCCGAGGTGAAAGACTGTCCGATGTTTGATACCAAAATTGCCGTCGTCCTGCGAAACAATCTTGCTGGCTGGCAGAAGCTGAACGTTACCGCCTTCCTGATGACCGGCATCGCCGGCGGGCATCCCGAAATCATCGGCGAGCCCTACAAGGACCGCGCCGGCAATCTCTATAATCCGCTGTCGATCCAACCGATCATCGTGCTCTCCGCCGACGAGACGACGATGTCAGCCATCCATCGTCGCGCGCTGGACCGTGAGGTCACCGCCTCTCTCTTCATCGAGGAGATGTTTGCGACCGGCCATGACGCCGCCAACCGGGCCGTCTTCGCCGAATTTACGCCCGACGACGCCAAGGTGGTCGGCATCGCAGTACGGGCCGAAAAGAAGATCGTCGACAAGATCACTAAGGGCGCGACGATGCAGCAATGACAAAAACGGCCGGGCACCGCCCGGCCGCTTCAGAGATGGGAAAATCCTGCTCAGCCCTGCGTGATCGGCGCGATCTGGATCTCGACGCGGCGGTTCTGGGCGCGGCCGGCCTCGCTGGCGTTGGAGGCGACGGGCTGGGATGGGCCGAAACCAACAGCCGACACGCGGCGCTGATCGATGCCCTGGCCGCCGAGATAATCGGCGACCGAAAGAGCGCGGCGCTGCGACAGGTCCTGATTGTGCTGGAGGCTGCCGGTCGAATCCGTATGGCCGTTGACGTCGATCAGCGTGCGATTGAACTTGCGCAGCACGATCGCCACCGAATTCAGCGTCGGATAGAAGCCCGGCTTCACCGCATCCTGGTCGACGTCGAAGGTGATGTTCGACGGCATGTTGAGGATGATGTTGTCGCCGTTGCGGGTAACCGAAATGCCGGTGCCTTCGAGCTGGGCGCGAAGCTCGGATTCCTGCTGATCCATGTAATTGCCGATCGCGCCGCCGGCGAGCGCGCCGACACCGGCGCCGATCAGCGCTGCGTTGCGCTTGCCGTGGCCGCCGCCGCCGACAGCCACGCCGACAAGAGCACCGCCAAGCGCGCCAAGCGCCGCGCCACCCGCCGTATTGGAAACCTTCTGTTCACCCGTATAGGGATCGGTCGTCGTGCAGGCAGTGAGATAACTTGCTGCGACAGCCAAAAGTACGAATTTCTTGATCATGGACAGGATGGTCTCCGTTCGAAGCTGATGCGAGCAAATGGCAAGGATTGCGGCAAGAAAATGAAGATGCTCTCGTCATAGGGGAATTTCAGGCCCCGAAATAGGAGCCATGTTGCGGGAATGCGCTGATACCAACAGTTTTAATGGATCGACCAAGCCTATAGGCAGCAGGCACGACGATCAGCCCTCATGGTGAAGAGGCCCAAAGGCCGTCTTGAACCACGAGGGCGGGTGGCGGCTCAAAACCTTAGAAATTCTGGAACAACTGCCTGACCGTATCATAAGTCGCATTGGCGATGTTCAGCGATTGCAGACCGAGCTGCTGCTGCGTCTGCAACGCTTTGAGCTTGCTTGACTCTTCCTCCATATCGGCATCGACGAGCCGGCCGATTCCGGCGGTGTTATTGTCGTGCAGTTTCGAGGCGAAATCGTTCTGCAGGTTGATGCGTTTCTCCAGCGCGCCGAAGGCCGAACCGACCGTCGTCAACTGCGTCAGCGCGGCATCGACGACACTGATCATTTCGCCGATCTGTCCCTGCGTCGTGGCGTCCGAAAGGGAGATCACCACTTGCCCGGTAGTGGTGCCGTTCTTGCTTTCCATCAGCACATAATTCTGCGAGGCGCCGAGCTCGGTGGCGAAATAGGCCGATGTCAGCACACCGTATTCGCCAGAACCGGTGGCGCGGTCGTCGATCAAATAGCGCGCGTCCTTGGAGCTCGTCGCTCCCACCGGCGTGTTGTCGATATGATAGCTCAGCATGCCGACCGAGACCGTCCCGTCCGCATTGCGGATGAAGGAGGCCGGGATCTGGCGCGGCTGCGTCGGCGTCGCGTCATTGTTGAGGATCACCCAATTGTCGCTGTTGAAGGTCGCCGATTCCGAAACGCTGCGCAGTTGCTCCTGCAGCTGTTTGATCTCTTCGTTGACCTTGTTCTTGTCGACGCCGTCTTCGGTCGCGGCAACCAGCTTGGCCTTGATCTCGGAGACGACGTCGATGACGTTCTCGACGCCGGTATAGGCTGTGCCCATCGTCGCCGCCGCCATGCCGAGCGCATCCTGGATCGCCGAAACAGCCTTGTTGTCGGTGCGCGCGGTGGTGGCGACCGACCAATAGGCACCATTATCTGCGGCTTTTGCGACACGCATGCCGGTCGTGATGTGGTTTTGCGTGACCGTCATATTCCGATTGATATCGCGCAGCACATGAAGCGCCGCGTCCACGGAGACGCGCTGATAAATACTCACGGGAACTAAACTCCAAAACGCAAACAAAACGCAAACTGCACAAGAAATGAACCGTTGCCGCGCGGACATTCATGTCCGGGGGCGCTGGAAACTCCAGCGCGATGCAGCCTTCAAGAAACGAAGAAGACCAGCCGGTTGCTGGTCACGATCATTGCCGTTTATGCTTAACAAACGGCTAAACTTCAGAAGTAATTTATCTTATTTCGCAAGGTTTCATACACCATAAGAAACGCCGCCGAATGGCGATCCAGCGGCGAGGTCAATTCGGAAATAAGTCTATTCGGCGGCCTGCAACTGCTCATCATCCGGCACGGCGCGTGGCCGCGTGGCGACCGCCATCTCCTCGTGCAGCCGCGCTTCCTCATGAGCGTGTGGCTTGCCGAAGCGGGCAAGCAGCAGATAAGCGACCGGGGTGATGAACAGCGTCACCAGCGTCGCGAAGCCGAGACCGCCGACGATCACCCAGCCGAGTGCCACGCGCGCTTCGGCGCCGGCACCATGAGCAAAAACCAGCGGCACGCCGCCGAGGATGGTGGCGATCATCGTCATCATCACAGGGCGAAGACGCAACGCGCAGGCCTTTTCGATCGACGAGCGCACATCCTGGCCCCGGTCGCGCAGCTGATTGGCGAATTCGACGATCAGAATGCCGTTCTTCGCCATGACGCCGACCAACAGCACCAGGCCGATCTGGCTGTAGATATTGAGGCTGGAGCCGGTGATGATGAGCGCGAAGACGGCGCAGGCAAGGCCGAGCGGCACTGTCGACATGATGATCAGCGAGGACAGCACGCTTTCGAACTGCGCTGCCAGCACCAGGAAGATGATGACGATGGCGAAACCGAAGGTCAGCGCCATACCGCTTGAATTCTCCTCCAGCGTCGCGGCTTCGGCAAGCGGCAGCAGGCGTGCGCCTGCCGGCAGCAGCGGCTGCGCAAGCTCGGTTACCTGCTTGACCGCGTCGCCGAGCGACATGCCATTCTTCAGGCCGGCGGTGATCGCGACGGAGGCGAGCTGCTGCTCGCGGTTGAGCTGCGGCGCAACAGAACCTTCCTTCATCGTGGCGATTACCGACATCGGCACGATCTTACCGTCGCCGGTTTTCAGGAACACGTTTTCAAGGTCAGTCGGATCGTCGATCGGCCGCGTCGTCGAAGTCAAAAGCACGGGATAAGACTCGCCGTCGACAAACACGTCGACCACCGAACGCCCTTCGAGCAGCGACTGGATCGCCGTCGAAAGCCCCGTAATGTCGATGCCGAGATCGGAGGCACGCTCGCGGTCGATCGCCACCGACACCTGCGCCTGGCTCGGTTCGTTGGTCAGGCGCGGCGTATCATATTGGCCGGTGGCGTCGAGCGCCTGCACCAGCTTGGCGGCGGCCGCCGTCAGCGCCTCGTGATCATTGCCGATCAGCGCCATCTGCACGCCGCTGCCTGCGCCGCGGATGCGCAGGCTGTTCGATGAGATAGCATTGCCGCGTAGCGCCGGCACCCTGGAGGCCGCTTGGTTGATATCGCCGACGATCTCCGCCTGCGTCCTCTGGCGCTCTCCCCAGGGGGCAAGCGTCAGCACCATGAAGCCGCTATTCAGCGAACCGCCCTGGCCGGAAATCGAGAAGACGTTGCGAATGTCGCCGCTGTCGACCAGCGGCTGCAGATATTCCTCGACGAGCTGCATCTTGTCGCGGGTATATTCGAGGCTCGATCCCTGCGGCGTCGTCAGCCGCATCATCACCATCGACCGGTCCTCTTCGGGCGTCAGCTCACTCTTGACCGTCGAGAAGGCGACGAGCGCCGCACCGGCAAAGATCACCGAAAACAGGATAACGACGAAGGGCGCGTTGAGGCAGCCGTGCAGCGCCCATTTATAGAGGCGGGCAAGCGCTCCGCCGAGACGGCCGAGCGCACCGTGATCCTCGATCATCGGCTTCGTCAGCATGCGCGAGGCCAGCATCGGGCAGAGCGTCAGCGCCACGATCGACGACAGGCCGACGGAGAAGGCGAGCACGAAGCCGAATTCACGAAAGAGGCCGCCGACCTGTCCCGGCAGGAAGGAGAGCGGGATGAAAACCGCTGCGAGCGTCGCGGTCGTCGCGACAACAGCAAAGAACACCTCGCGTGTTCCAAGTACTGCAGCCGCCCGCGGCCCCATGCCTTCGGCTCGCCGCCGCACGATGTTTTCGAGCACCACGATCGCATCGTCGACGACGAGGCCGGTCGCCAGCACGATCGCCAGCAGCGTCAGGATGTTGATCGAGAAACCGACCATGTAGATCGCCGCCAGCGTGCCGATCAGCGCCACCGGCATGCTGACCGCCGGGATCAGCGTCGCTCGCCAGTCGCGCAGGAAGAGATAGATGACGGCGGTAACGATGACGGCGGCGAGCAGCAGCGCCAGCACCACCTCGTGGATCGCGCCCTGGATGAAGACGGCGTCGTCGCTGGTGATCGCGATCGTCGTGCCCTCGGGCAGCGTCTTCGACAATTGCTCGACGGCGGCCTTGATGCCGGTCGAGATGTTCAGCGTGTTGGATTGCGCCTGGCGGATGATGCCGAGGCCGATGCCCGGCTTGCCGTTCGATCGCAGCGCGGTTTCCCCGTCGCGCGGCCCGAGCGTCACCGTCGCGACGTCGCCGAGCCGGACGCGATCCTGCAGCATGACGCTGGAAAAATCCGCCGGCGTCTGCAGATTGGCGGTGGCGCGCACCACGATATCCTGGGTACTGCTCTTCAGCGATCCCGCCGGCACGTCGAGTGCGGCATTGTCGAGCGCTTTGGTCAAGTCGCCGATAGTCAGCCCGCGGCTCGCCAAAGCGCCCTGGTCGACATCGACGCGGAAGACCTTCTCCTGGTCGCCATATTCCTCGACGTCGGCGACGCCATCAACGGAGGCAAGGCGATCGATCACCTCGTTTTCGACGAGCTGCGTCAGATCGTCCATATTGAGCTTGGTGGAGGTGACGGCAAGGCGCATGATCGCCGAGGAATCCGAATCCGCCTTGACGATCTGCGGTGCATCCGCCTCATCAGGCAGGTTCTGGGTGATGCGGCCGATCGCGTCGCGCACGTCGTTGGCAGCGACCGCAAGATCGATCGCATCCGAGAATTCGAGTGTCACCCGGCTCTGGCCGAAGGAAGAGGTGGACGAGATCGATTTCAGGCCGCTGACGCGCGCGACCGCGCCCTCGATCACCTTGGTCAGTTCTTGATCGATCGTCTGCGGCGATGCGCCGTCGAAGGTCGTGCGCACAGTGACGACGGGACGATCGACATCCGGCAGTTCGCGCACCTCGACGCCGACGTAAGCGGCAAGGCCGGCGACGACCATCAGCGTATTGAATACCAGTGCCAGGATCGGCCGGCGGACGAAAAGCGCGGTGAAGCTCTGCTTGCCCGAGGCCCTGTCCTGATGAATCTCGGTCACACTCATTGCGTGGCGACCTCACCATTCGAGGCCACGTCAGCGGAAACGCGCACCGCCCCGCCCTCACGCACGCGCTGCAGGCCTTGCGTCACGATCTTGTCGCCGTCCTTGAGATCGGCTTTGACGAGCACGAAATCCGGGTTGCGCTGCACGACGCTGACCCGCACCTTATGCGACTTGTCGTCGTTGACCAGCCACACGAACGACCCCTGCGAATCCCACTGCACGGACTGCGGATCGACCGCCGGATATTTGTCACCGGGGAATTTCATGCTGACACTGAAGGACATGCCGGCGCGCAGCTCGTCGGAAGAGTTGTCGATCCGGGCGCGCAGGCGTAGCGTGCGGCTCGCCGCATCGATGCGGTTGTCGACAGCTTCGACTTCCCCGGAAAACACCTGCCCAGGTTTTGCGACCGACATCGCCTCGACCGGCTGGCCGACCGACACCGTGTTGGCAAAGCGCTCAGGCACCCAGAAGTCGACGAGGATTTCCGAACGGTCGTCGAGTGTGACGATCGGGATGCTCGTCGTGACATTGTCGCCGATATTGACCGGCACGATGCCGACGATACCGTCGATCGGCGCAACAATGTTGCGCCGTGCGAGATTGAGCTCGGCGGCCTGCAGCTGCAGCCGGGCGCCCTGCTCGGCGATCTCGGAATCGAACACGTCCATGCGCGACACGCTGGACTTGATGTTGTGATAGAGATTGGATTTCTCGACGGCGGCCTTGACCGCAACGTCAGCCTGACCGCGGGCAATCACCTGCTCCTCGCTGTCGAGCTTGGCGAGCACCTGGCCGGCCTTCACCCTGTCCCCCGACTTGATGAGGATTTCACGGATCGTCCCCGATGCCTGCGGCGTGACCGCGACCGAGCGGATCGCGTCACCCGTCCCGATGGCGTTCAGCCGGTCGTTGACGACACCCTGGACGACCGCCTGCGTCGCGACGAGAATAGCGCCGTTGCGCCCGCCGCCATTGCGGCGGTTCTCGCCCTGTCCCTGGCTCCCCTGTCCCTGGCCTTGACCCTCGCCACGTTGCTGGCCTTGCGACCGGGCGGGAGCGTCGGCAACCGCCGTCTGCTCGGCCTTCGGCGCGATCCTGGAAACGATGCCGTCTGGAATACCCGCATCTCGCATCATATCGCCGGCGCCCGGGACAAAGAAAACCCACGCGGCAAAGCCGGCAACAATAACGATGAGCGAAAGTATAAACTGCTTCCAAAAGGCCATTCACGTCTCCGGAGGGACTCGAGGTTGGACCAGGCTCGGTCGAAAGAGGCGCTGCGGGATGACGGTCCCGTCTGATGCGACAATATCGCGCGTTTACAGCGTACCGGCAAGCATAAGCAGCCGGCATTACCGATTTGTAATATCAGCAAAGAATGGAAATAACCCGGCCGCTCACTTTTGCTTGAACGAACACTCGCCGTGTCTTCAACACCGCCGATTGGCGGCCAAGGCGCCATGCAAAATCTCTGCCGATGCGGCCTAAATGTCTACCGCCTCATCGACCATCGCAAGCCCATGACGGCCGCAATTCCCAATATCGGCCACACCGCCCAGAACTGTCCCGTCCAGGTGAAGAGGTTGATGCCGGCAATGCCGAGCGCCACGATCGCCAGCGAGGTGATCTTCCGGTTGAACAGGGTCTGATTGCGATTCCAGGCAAACGCCGCGACGACGGCGAGCGCAAGCACCGGAAAGCGCGCCCAGAAAACGCCCTGCCACGATAAAAGATTGATGCCGATCAGTACAGCCGCGATGACCCCGAGCACAGCGAACAGCCTGCGTCGCCCAGTTACCGGGCTTGCTTCGGTAATTTGAGCCGCGGGCTGCGGCCGCGGGGGGCCTGGTCGTCGAGGCGGCGGCGTCTCATCCTTGGCATCGCCGATCTTCACCGCGTAGCTCGGCACGCCTTCATCGACATTCTTCACCATCAGCGGCCCGAGAAACTCAAAACCGACCGCGACCTTGTTGCGGACTTGGTCGTAGACGGTGCTTGAGATGACGATGCCGCCGGCCGAAGCCGAAGCCTGCAGCCGTGCGGCGATATTGACGCCGTCGCCGTAGATGTCGTCGTCTTCGACGATCACATCGCCGAGATTGATACCGATGCGGAACAGCATGCGTCCGTCTTCTGGGCGACGGGCGTTGAAACCAGCAAGTTCGTTCTGGGTATCGACGGCGGCGCGCACCGCCTCGACCACGCTTGGGAAATCGGCGATCAGCCCGTCGCCCCAGGTGTTGACGACACGGCCGCCATGGCTTTCGATCAGGCGTCCCATCGCTTCGCGGCAACGCTTCAGCGCCGCAAGAGTCCCTTCCTCGTCGGCCCCCATCAGCCGGGTATAGTCCTGCACGTCAGCACAGAAGATCGTCGTCAGCTTGCGCCGCGTTTCACTCATGGTCTCTCGTCTCCGCGCTGTCTGCTCCCGCAAGGTCGCTGCAAACGTGGAATGTGGGTGAGTGATGGGCGATTGCAGCGGCGGTAAGTTACTAAGCCTTTGTCTTCGTTACCATCGATAATTGCACACTATCGATGGTAACAAGCACGGCCTGGAGAAAGATCGATGATCATTGAACGATCTTGCGCGGGCTCGCCGTGTGCTCTCTCGCCACGCTGTTCGAACTATCGATTTCCTGAAGCAACACGTCGTAGCCCCAGAGATCGGCGAGGTGCTGCAGGACAGCCCTCGTGTCGGCTTCCTGGAGATAGCTGCCGCTCATCATGATATGTTGCAGCAGCAGGCGGCGGTCACCCGCGAGGTCGACATCGACGATATCGATTGCCGGATCGGTCCAGCCGATATCGTATTCGCGGGAAAGCTGGCGGCGGATGCGCAGATATCCGCGCTCATTGTGGATCGCCGAAACCAGCACACCCTCGGTCTGTTCCGGATCGTCGTAGAGGTGGAACAGCCGCAACTGGCGGATCAGGTTCGGGCTGAGGAATTGACTGATGAAACTCTCGTCCCGGTAATTGGCCCAGATGTCGCGCAAAACAGACATCGCATCGCCGCGGCCGGCGATATCGGGAAACCATGCGCGGTCTTCGTCCGCCGGCTTCGTGACGATCCTCTCGATATCCTGCATCATCGCAAAACCGAGCGCATAGGGGTTGAAGCCCGAGAACCGGCGATCATCGTAGCTCGGCTGGAACACGACGTTGGAGTGCGACTTCAAGAATTCGAGAAAGTTTCCGTCGCTGATCTGCCCCCGCTCGTGAAGCCGGTTCATGATCTGGTAATGGACGAAGGTCGCAGTCCCCTCATTCATCACCTTGGTCTGCCGCTGGGGATGGAAATATTGGGCGACATGGCGGACGATGCGAAGGATCTCACGCTGCCAAGGCTGCAGCCGCGGCGCAGTTTTCTCAAGAAAATAGAGGATGTTGTCCTGCGGAAGACCGAGTGCAGCGCGGCGCTTTTCCAAGCCGCCGTCGCTCGTCTTTTTGGCCTTGCCGACCGGAACCGTACGCCACAGATCGTTGAACATCTGCTCCTCGTGGGCACGGCGCTCCTGCTGCCGCTTCTCCTCCTGGCGAAGGTCGATGGTGGTCTTGCCCGCATAGCGATGCACCCCGTGCGACATCAGCGCGTGCGCCGCATCGAGCGTCCGCTCGACGGCCGTCTCGCCGTAACGCTCTTCGCAGCGGGTGATATAACCTTTGGCGAAATCGAGGTAATCGAGAATCCCTTCCGCATCGGTCCAAAGCTTGAAGAGATAGTTGTTCTTGAAGAAATGATTGTGGCCGAAAGCCGCGTGCGCGGTGACGAGCGTTTGCATCGTCGCCGTATTCTCCTCCATCAGATAGGAGATGCAGGGAGAGCTGTTGATGACGATCTCATAGGCGAGGTCGCGCATACCGCGGCGGTAGAAGGCTTCGTGATGCGCGAAGTGTTTGCCGAACGACCAGTGGCGGTAAAACAGCGGCATGCCGGTCGAGGAGTAGGCATCGAGCATCTGCTCCGAGGTGATGACTTCGATCTGGTTCGGATAGACGTCGAGGCCGAGTTCGCCGAGCGCGATTTCCTCGCAGGCGTCGTGGATGCGCTGGAGCGTCGAAAAGTCCCAGTCGGCCCCCTCGAACAACAGCCGCTCTCTTGGCCTCATCGTCGTATTCATGGCGTCACCCTCGACTGTGCGTCACGCTTCTGGAAGAGATCGTGGAAAACCGGGAATATTTCGCTTCGCCGGCAGACCTTGCGCATCGAAAGCGGCAGCAGCTCGGAGCGGATCCCGTCATAGAGCATCCATAGCGGTGAACGCGATACCGAAGAGTCACCGCCTTCTTCGCCGACTTCGATATAGGCGAAATACTGGCAGAGCGGCAAAATCTCGCGCAGCAGCTGCCCGCTCAGGTTTCCGTCCGAATGGGCGTTGTCGCCGTCCGAGGCCTGGGCGCCATAGATGTTCCACTCTGCCGGATCGAAACGCGCCGCGATGATGCCGCGCATGGCGGCAAGGGCGCTGGAAACCAGCGTGCCGCCGGTCGCCGGACCATAGAAGAAGGTTTCCTCGTCGACTTCCTCGGCCTTGTCGGTATGGCGGATGAAGACGATCTCGACCTTCTTGTAGCGCTTCGACAGGAAGAGATAGAGCAACAGGTAGAACCGTTTCGCAAGGTCCTTCATGTGTTCCGACATCGAGCCGGAGACGTCCATAAGGCAGAACATCACCGCTTTGGCCACGGGTTTCGGCTCGTTCTCGAAACGGCGGTACCGTACATCCAGCGGATCGATATAGGGAATGCGGCGGCTTTTTTCCGTGAGGGATTTGAGTTTCGCCTCGAGCGCTAGGCGGCTCTCGTCGTCTTCGCATTCTACGATCTGCCGCTGCAGCGCTTCGATCTCTTCGCGGCGCGGCCGGTGAAGCGCGACGCGGCGCATCATCGCTAGCCGCGTCGTGCGGCCAACGGCGATGTTGGACGGCGATCCGGACACGGAATAGCCGGCCCGCAGCGGCGTTTCCTCTTCGGTTTCGGCTAGACGCCGTTTGGCAAGATCGGGCAGTTCCAGGTCGTCGAGGAATACATCGAGGAATTCCTCGCGCGTCAGCACGAAACGGAAACCGTCCTCACCATCGCCCTCGCCCGCATCTTTTGGCTTGCCACCCCTGCCGCCCGGCGGGCGCGGAATGATATCGCCTTCGACGAACGCTCTGTTTCCCGGCAGGATGTGATCGGCGGTGCCGCCCTCGCCTTTGCGAAGGCTCGGTTCGGCCATTCCGTCGATCGGCAGGCTGATCTCCCCGCCGTCGAGTACATCGCGGATGTTGCGGTTTTGCAGAGAACGTTTGACCGCCTGCTGCACGGCGCCTTTCATGCGCCGAAGAAACCGTTGCCGATTTTCCAGACTTTTACCGCGCGGATTTAGCCGACGGTCGACAATGTGCATGGTGGCTCCGCATTAACTTGCCTGTTTGACGCGCATGTACCATTCGACGAGGCGCCGAACCTGCCTCTCCGTGTAACCCCGCGCGGCCATGCGCGAGACGAATTCGCTGTGCTTCTTTTCTGTTTCCGAATCCTTCTTCGATCCGAAGGAAATGACCGGCAAAAGATCCTCGACCTGCGAGAACATACGCTTCTCGATCACTTCCCGGATCTTCTCGTAGCTCGTCCAAGACGGATTTTTTCCGCCGTTGGCTGCCCGCGACCTCAACGAGAATTTGACGATTTCGTTGCGGAAATCCTTCGGATTGGCAATTCCCGCCGGCTTTTCGATTTTCGTCAGTTCCTGGTTGAGGAGCTCGCGGTCGAGAAGCTGACCGGTATCGGGATCCTTGAAGTCCACGTCTTCGATCCAGGCATCGGCATAGTCGACATAGCGGTCGAACAGGTTCTGTCCGTAGTCCGCATAGGATTCAAGATAAGCCTTCTGAATCTCATTGCCAATGAACTCTGCGTAGCGTGGCGCAAGATCGGCCTTGATGAATTCCAGATAGCGCTTCTCGACATCGTCGGAAAACTGCTCGCGGCGGATCGCCTGTTCCAGCACATACATCAGATGCACAGGGTCGGCGCCGATATCCGTGGTGTCGTGATTGAAGGTGGAGGCGAGCACCTTGAAGGCAAAGCGTGTCGATATGCCGTCCATGCCCTCGTCGATGCCGGCCGCATCCCGGTATTCCTGAACGCTGCGGGCGCGCGGATCGGTTTCTTTCAGGCTCTCGCCGTCATAAGTGCGCATCTTCGAGAAGAATGTCGAGTTCTCATGCTTGCGCAGGCGTGAAAGCACCGAAAAACGGGCCAGCATTTCGAGCGTTGCCGGAGCGCACGGCGTATCCGCGAGTTCCGACCCTTCGATCAGTTTCTCGTAGATCTTCTGCTCTTCCATCACCCGGAGGCAATAGGGCACCTTGATCACACAGATGCGGTCGATGAAGGCCTCATTGTTCTTGTTGGCCTTGAAGGTCTGCCACTCCGCTTCGTTCGAATGTGCGAGGACGATGCCGGAGAAGGGTATGGCGCCGATATTTTCGGAGCCGATGTAATTGCCCTCCTGCGTCGCCGTCAGCAGCGGATGCAGCATCTTGATCGGTGCCTTGAACATTTCGACGAATTCAAGCACGCCCTGATTGGCGCGGTTGAGCCCGCCCGAATAGCTGTAGGCATCGGGATCGTTCTGGGAGTAGGTCTCAAGCTTGCGGATGTCGACCTTGCCGACCAGCGACGAGATATCCTGATTGTTCTCGTCTCCGGGCTCGGTCTTGGCGATGGCGATCTGGCGCAATCGCGAAGGCTGAATTCTGACGACGCGGAAGCGGGAAATATCGCCGCCGAAGTCGTCGAGCCGCTTCAGGCACCACGGGCTCATCAGCCCGTTCAGGCGCCGCAGCGGGATGCCGTATTGCTCTTGGAGAAGCGACCCCATCGTCTCCGGATCGAAGAGGTTGAGCGGGCTTTCGAAAACAGGGCTGATTTCGTCGCCCGCCTTCAGCACGTAGATCGGATGAACCTCCATCAGCAGCTTCAGCCGCTCCGCCAAGGACGACTTGCCGCCGCCGACCGGGCCGAGGAGGTAGAGGATCTGCTTGCGCTCCTCGAGCCCCTGTGCCGCGTGACGGAAGAAGGAAACGATGCGTTCGATCGTCTCTTCCATGCCGTGGAAACCGGCAAAGGCCGGGTAGATCCGGATGGTCCTGTTCATGAAGATTCGGCCAAGCCGCGCATCTCTCGCAGTGTCGACCATCTGCGGCTCGCCAATCGCGGCGAGCAGGCGCTCGGTCGCATTGGCATAGGCGATCGGGTCTTTTTTGCAGAGATCGAGATACTCGGCCACCGACATATCGGTTTCGCGGCGCGCTTCGTAACTGCGCGTAAACGCATCGAATACGGATTCGTTCAGCATGGGCCCTCCAGTAAGGTTCTGCCGCAGGCTCAAAGTCGTATAACCATCGAGATGGCTACGACGTTCCTAAGAATCAATAATTTCGTAGCTATATTCGACGCTCACCGGCTGTTTCTTGCAACGCACAAAAACGTGCATGCACCGGTTATTTTTACTCTACGAAACTGTTTCTCATTATAGTTGAAAAAAGCACCCGTGCGGTATCAGCACATTTCGCGACGTGACAGAAAGATGAAAAGGGTGTGCAATGTCGCCCGTGATTCGAGTTCCGGAAAAATCGACGATTGGCAGCCAAATCTGCACAGAGTCGGTGCTGGACAGCATGTGCCGGTTGGCGCCCGACATGGCGGAAACGGCCGCATGCCGGCCGTGAGCCAAGCGTTCGAATCATTCGCCGCCAGCACAATTCAGCCGTTGAATGCCTTCTCCAGCCCGGCGACATCGATCTTGACCATGCCGAGCATCACCTCGGTCACGCGCCTGGCCCGCTCGCGGTCGCCGTGGGCGATCATCTCGGAAAGCATGCGCGGCACGATCTGCCAGGATAGGCCCCAGCGATCTTTCAGCCAGCCGCAGGCCTCCGGCGTGCCGCCATTGGCGAGGAATGCTTCCCAGACCCGATCGATCTCGGCCTGGCTTTCCAAGAGGATCGCGATCGAGAAGGAATGGTTGAAGCTATCGGGCGGACCCGCCTTCATCGCCAGGAAGGCCTGATTGCCGAGCGTGAACTCGATCAGCTCGACGCTGCCGGGAGGCCCGCTCGGCGTTTCCGCCGGAAGAATGGTCGTGCGGCCAACCCTGGAATCCGGGATTATGGACACATAGAATTCGACGGCTTCGCGCGCTTCCTGCGCGAACCAGAGATTTGAAACGACCTTCGCCATGATGCAGCCTCCTTGTTGACGGTAGACCCGGACGATTGTCCGATGATCCAAGGACGCCCCGCCGACGCGGTTTCCGACAAGTGCGGCTGAAATTTTCCGTCGGGTTGCCTCTGTCCTATCAAGCAGCCTTGCCGCCATGCGTAAACCCCTTGGGATAGCGGCGGCTTGGGAATGAAAGCAGAACATCTTTTCTGGTCTTTCCTTCCCGAATCACTACATTACGCGCCATGAGCAATAGTTTCGACGATATTCCCTTCTTCGACGAAGAGCCGGGCGAGATGGCGCGCAAGCCGCAGCCGCCTGCCGCGCCCGCCGGGAGGGCGCCCGCCACCGGTGGCATTGCCGCCCGCGCCATGGCCGCCCGCGACGGCGGCAGCCGGCCGGATTATCTCTCCGGGCTGAACCCCGAACAGACCGAAGCCGTCGAAACCCTGGAAGGCCCGGTCCTCGTGCTTGCGGGCGCCGGCACCGGCAAGACTCGCGTGCTGACAACTCGCATCGCACATATCCTCAATACCGGCCGCGCCTTCCCCTCGCAGATCCTCGCCGTCACCTTCACCAATAAGGCGGCCCGCGAGATGAAGGAGCGCATCGCGTTGCTCGTCGGTGGCGCCGTCGAAGGCATGCCCTGGCTCGGCACCTTCCATTCTATCGGCGTCAAACTTCTGCGCCGCCACGGCGAGCTCGTCGGCCTGCGCTCCGATTTCACCATTCTCGATACCGACGACGTCGTCCGCCTGATCAAGCAGCTGATCCAGGCCGAAGGCCTCGACGACAAGCGCTGGCCGGCCAAGCAGTTCGCCGGCATGATCGACACCTGGAAGAACAAGGGTCTCGGCCCCGCCGATATCCCTGAGGGTGATGCGCGCGCCTTCGCCAACGGCCGCGGCCGCGATCTCTATTTCGCCTATCAGGCGCGCCTGACGACGCTGAACGCCTGCGACTTCGGCGACCTGCTGATGCATCCTATCGCGATCTTCCGCAAGAACCCCGATCTTCTGAAGGAATATCACGGCCGCTTCCGCTATATCCTCGTCGACGAGTACCAGGACACCAACACCGCTCAATATATGTGGCTCCGGCTCCTCGCCCAGCGCGCCAAGGGCGAGCCGCAGAACGTCTGCTGCGTCGGGGACGACGACCAGTCGATCTATGGCTGGCGCGGCGCCGAGGTCGACAACATCCTGCGCTTCGAGAAGGATTTCCCCGGCGCCAAAGTCATCAAGCTCGAGCGCAACTACCGCTCGACCGAACATATCCTCGGTGCCGCTGCCCATCTGATCGCCCATAATGAAGGGCGGCTCGGCAAGACACTGTTCACCGACCGCTCCGATCCGGACGACGTCAAGGTGCAGGTGCACGCCTCCTGGGATTCGGAGGAGGAAGCCCGCGCCATCGGCGAGGAAATCGAGCAGCTTCAGCGCGGCAAGCATCTGCTCAACGACATGGCGATTCTCGTGCGCGCCTCCTTCCAGATGCGCGAATTCGAAGACCGCTTCGTCACCCTTGGCCTCAACTATCGCGTCATCGGCGGCCCGCGCTTTTACGAGCGCCTGGAGATCCGCGACGCCATGGCCTATTTCCGCCTGGTCGCTCAAGCCTCCGATGACCTCGCCTTCGAGCGCATCATCAACACGCCGAAGCGGGGCCTCGGCGACACGACGGTGCGCGCGCTGCACGACTATGCGCGAGCCCGCGATATCCCCATGCTTGCGGCCGCCGCCGACATCATCGAAACGGATGAGCTGAAGCCGAAAGCGCGAAAAGCCCTCTTCGACGTGATTCAATCTTTCCGCCGATGGCAGGAACTGCTTGAAAACACACCGCATACCGAACTTGCCGAGCAGATCCTCGAAGAGTCCGGCTATACCGACATGTGGAAGAACGATAAGAGCGCCGAAGCGCCCGGCCGCCTAGAGAACCTCAAGGAACTGATCCGCTCGATGGAAAGCTTCGAGTCGATGCGCGGCTTTCTCGAACACGTCTCTCTCGTCATGGATGCCGAGACCAACGAGAACCTCGATGCCGTCTCGATCATGACGCTGCATTCGGCCAAGGGCCTCGAGTTCGACACCGTCTTCCTGCCCGGCTGGGAGGAAGGCCTCTTTCCGCATCAGCGCTCGCTCGATGAAAGCGGCCGCGCCGGCCTGGAGGAGGAACGCCGCCTCGCCTATGTCGGCATCACCCGTGCCAAGCACCGCTGCCACATCTGGTTCGTCTCCAACCGCCGTATCCACGGCCTCTGGCAATCAACCCTGCCCTCGCGTTTCCTCGACGAGCTGCCGGAAACCCATGTCGAGGTTGCCGAAATGGAGCAGAGCTATGGCGGTTACGCCCGCGGCGGCTACGGCCAATCCCGCTTCGACAAGGCGGAGCCCTTTGCCAATTCCTATTCCACGCCCGGCTGGAAACGCGCCCAGGCCAACAAGACCGATGCCACGCGCGACAATTGGGGCAGCCGCTCCGGCCACGCCGTCGAACGTATCGGCTATGGCGAAAGCGGCCCGACGGGACGCACGATCGAAGGCGAGCTGGTGGCAAAATCCACCTCGTCGGAGCCTTCGCGTTTCACCCTCGGCGACCGCGTGTTCCACCTGAAATTCGGCAACGGCAACATCACCGGCATCGAAGGCAACAAGCTGACGATCGAGTTCGACCGAGCCGGGCAGAAGCGGGTGCTGGACGGGTTCGTCGAGCGCGTGTGATAATCACCTCTGCGCGACGCAAGACCCTTTACCCGAGCATCCGCATGCTGCCGAGCCCGAGAATATCGTTCATCAAGGCGATGCCCATCCCGATGGCCACGATCGACAATCCGATCAAGAAAAGTCGGCGCGACCGGTCATATTTGACGGCAAGCAGCGAGTCCCGCGCCAAGAGATCGGCAAACACCTTCACCTGAATAGCGATGCCGACGGTCAGGAACGACATCGGCAGCAGATCGACGCGGCTCCAGTCATTGGGATTGGAAACCCAGAGACTGATGAAATTGAGAGAGAAACCGAGGATGATCCCGGTCGCCGTCAGCGACCCGTTGCGGAACGTCGCATCGATCTTCTCGTTCGGCTCTGACTCGGACATGGTTTCGCTTCCGGCTTGGGTCTGAGCAAGAAAGGCAGAAATTGCGGCCGGGAGCAAGATCGGCCTCGCATCGCGCTTCCGCGCCCGGTGCAGAACTCCATCCGATCGAACCCATCTGTCTACAAAAACACAATAATTCCAAAAAGATATCTTTGGTAACCGAAAAGTTAACGTGTCAAAACGTCGCTTTGACGCTTGGCGCAAATCAGCTTAGCCCGGAACCTGCCCGTCCATGAAAGGCGGGCTTCACGACGAACTTTTCGAAGGAGGTTCAAGTGACCAGCGTTTCATCTCTCGGCAGCACATTATCCCAGTACCAGTCTCCGCTTTCCAGCCTCGACAAGAATGGTGACGGCGTCGTTTCGGCGGACGAACTCGCCGCCGCGTCGCAGTCCTCGTCATCCGGCGCGGCTGCGACATCAGCCGACGGTGACGACAGCAGCGCCGATATCGTCAAGAAGATCACCGCCGACATCCTGTCGCTGATGCTGTCCCTGCAAAAGACCGATGACAGCGACGATCAGGCTGATGGCAGCGATCAGAGCGACGACACCTCCAAGGGCGTTTTTGCCGCGATGGATAGCAATGGCGACGGCAAGTTGACCGAAGCCGAATTCCTCGCCGCTGATCCGAACAAGATCAGCACCTCAGGCGACAGCGATCCGCTGCTCACCAAAGTGCTGAGCGACATGCAGACGGCCCTCCAAGCCCATCGCAATACCTATGGCGCATCCCCTGCGGCAAGTGATTCCGTAGCCGACGGCGTGACCGCGGCATAGTTCGGCACGGGGTTCCGCCGGGGGAGCCTCGATCCGCCAGACGCAAAAGCGTCTTCCGCCTTCCCTTCCATTTCGACACGAGGGCCGTCGCAGGCTCTCGCGGTGATTGCATTAGCGTATTCTTTTTCAGCCACTTACTACCGCTAGTACCAGATTTAACACTTGCGCGTCGGCGCCTGGAAATCCACTAGTTGATGCGTTCAATATGCTTGGCGTCTTTACACTGGAATAAGCGAAGGGATTGGCCTTGATGAAAGCGCTGCTGCTCGTCGACATTCAGAATGGCTTCTGTCCGGGCGGCAATCTGCCGGTACCGGATGGCGATAAGGTGGTTCCTATCGCAAACAGTCTGATCGACAGCGGCAAATACGATCTGATCGTCGCCTCCCAGGATTGGCACCCGCCGGGCCATGGCAGTTTCGCCTCCGCCCATCCGGGTGCGGCACCTTTCGAGATGGGCGAACTGTCGGGCAAGCCGCAGATGATGTGGCCCGATCACTGCATTCAGGGCACGCTCGATGCCGAACTGCATCCCGTGCTGAAATCCGAAGAGATCGACCTGATCCAGCAGAAGGGCGAGGATCCCGACATCGACAGCTATTCCGCCTTCCGCGACAATGACCGCGATGCCTCGACCGGCCTTGCCGAATTCCTCGAGGGCCAGGCTGTCACCGATCTCGACGTCTGCGGGCTGGCGACCGACTATTGCGTCAAGTTCTCCGCGCTCGACGCGCTGGAGATGATCCCGGGTATCCGCGTCCGCTTCATCGAGGATGCAAGCCGCGGCATCACCCCCGAAGGCGTTGCCGCCGCCATCGACGAGATGCGCGCCCATGGCATCGCGATTATCGACAGCGCCGAAGTCCTGGACGGCTAACTGACGCTATAAAAGCGCGTCGCGATCGTTCAGATTCGCCCCCGGCACTTCGGCTCCTTGTCTTTATGCATGTCGTTTTACGCGACAGGCTTTAAAAACAATGCGGGGAATGTCGGATTGGCGCACGCCGACCCGTCCTTGGCTATGAACACACCGACCATGGGAGTCGAGAGATGAGAAAGCTTGTGACCGCTGCCTTTGTCAGCCTGGACGGCGTAATGCAGGCGCCCGGCGCGCCTGAGGAGGATCCGACCGGCGGCTTCACCCTTGGCGGCTGGACCGTCAATTATTGGGACGAGGCGATGGGCCAGTTCATGGATGGGATCTTCACCGACCCCTTCGCACTGCTGCTCGGCCGCAAGACCTACGAGATCTTCGCCGCCCACTGGCCTTATGTCGGTGAAGACGATCCCATCGGTAAGGCCTTTAACGCCGCGACCAAATATGTCGCGACCACCTCGGCGGAGCCGCTCAGCTGGGAAAATTCCATTGCGTTGCGCAGCGATGCTGCCGCCGAAATCGCCCGGTTGAAACGGGAGGATGGCCCCGACATTCTCACCCAGGGCAGCAGCAGCCTTCTGCAAACACTGCTGGCGCACGACCTGATCGACGAACTCCGGCTTCTGACCTTCCCGGTGATCCTCGGCCCCGGCAAGCGCCTTTTCGGCCATGGCGCCAGACCGGAAGCACTGAAACTCACCGCCAACTCGGTATCGACCACGGGCGTCATCATGAGCGTCTACGAACGCGCCGGCGAGGTCGAACCCGGCAGCTTCGCCATGTCGGAGCCCTCGCAGGCCGAAATCGCGCGCCGGGAGCGGATGAAGCGGGAGGGCTGAGGAAGAGACTGCAGTCCAGTGTCTTACTTCATGACATAGGCATCGTAGGTCTCGTCGCTCCCGGCATCTGGGCCGAAGCGTTTGACGAGTTCTGTCGCACTCTGGAAAGCAGAGATATCCTCCGGCGTCAGGGACAACCGCCAAACATAGCTTTCACGCAAGGAGACGGGGGCCGTAATCTGGTCGAGCCGCTGCGAAAGAAGAATGACGACAGGCACCTGCTCACTCTGCTGCAATCGACGTGCCGTTTGCAGCATATCGGCAAGGCTGAGCGAAAGCCGCGCGTTGCGGGTATATCGCACGATGGCGCCGAACCGCTCCTCGCGCGGAAGATAGGTGCGATTGGAAAGATAATAGGGCAGCGCTTCCACGAGATAGTCGGGATCTGCCATGATGATCGCATCCTTGAGATCGGGGCGCGATTGAATGAACGCCCCGAAATCCCTGCTCCGGCTAAAGGGTATTTCGGCCACGAAGGCGCGATTGACCTTTTCGATACCGGACACGACCTGCAGCGCCAGTAATATCAGGAAGCACAGACGCCCGAACTTTACGCCGCTGCCGGTTGCCTTCATGCCGGCAACGTCCACTCCTTCACGCTGGAAGTTCGTGCTCAAGGCGGTCATCGCGATCATGAAAACCAGCCAGAGCGCCTGATGTCTGTATCCGCCGGGATAGACAAGCGTAAAAAGCAGCGAAAGCCCCAACAGAACAAGACCCGCTGCGATCATCGCCGGCCGCCTGTTCGCCAGCGACAACAGGCTGGCATAGACGAGCACGGACATCAGCGCTGTGAAAATGCGTGACGCCAGCGGATATGCCACGACCAATTCAAGGATGCAGTTGGGATAGAATTCCATAAAATGCGAACTGGGCGCAGCAAGAGCGCCAAGGGCAAGCAAAACGAAGTTCTTGCCACTGAGATCGTTCTGCCCCGTATCATTGAAGGTCGGATAGACCGTTACGAAACACAGGACAATTCCAACCGCGGCAATGGCGGCAGCTGTTGCAAAGGCCCGGTATTCCGTCAGAGGAGACCGCGGTCGCACCAGAATTAAATCGAAAAACCAATAGGCGAGGAAGCCGCCGACAAGGACGACCGAATGGACGTTGGAATTTGCCAGCAAGGCAAACAGCAGGCCGAGCAAGATCCCGTTGCGGGCTCCTTTCTCCCAGATCAGAACGATTAGGAAAATCACCAGCATGCTGATGCCGTAGTTTCGCGACATCGCGGCGTATTCGAAAATCGAAAAGCTGCCAAACAGCGACAGCAGCATGATGGGAAGCGGCAGTTTCAGCCTGAAAACAAGAAGATAGGCCGCGGCCGCCGCAATCGTCAGCGCGACAACCTTCAGAACGACGGGGGAGCCGACAACGACATAGGCGGCGCGCAGCAGGATATACCAGAGAGCTGGATGACCCTCGCCATGCAGCTGGCGAAGCATATCGGCGAAATTGTCCCCCTGAAGGGCCAGCGACAATGCGCGAACCTCGTCACGCCAAACGGTTTCGGACCAGCAAAGAGCAGACGCCAGCGCAAGCCAAACCAAAAAGATCAACGGTTTGCCGAGCTTGGCGAAACGCGGTTCATCAACAACAGAGACAATCGAGGCCAAATGACACGCAAACCCGGTGAATGACAGCGTGACGACCATATCGGCCGTGACATAATTTGGCGTTAAATGAAGGCCGCCATTTGATTATCAGGCGCCAGAGGTTTTGCTCTCCCTCTCGAGAAGATGGATGTCCTCGGCTAGATCCTCCATTCTCTTCAACAAGGCAGCCTGGGCGTCTCTCAGCCCTCGATTGTAGAAGTACGGACCGGTCTCCTCGGCGAAGAAGTCGAGCAGGAATTCAGCCGGCAAGGCGCCAATAGGATCGAGCTCCCGGTCGAAATAAGCGCGAATGCGCGAAACGATCTCAGCCTTTTCGTCCTTGGAAAATTCGATCTTCTTCATGGTTTCCTCTTTGAATGCGACCGGGGCTGCGATGGTTCAGCGAAATCGATCGGTCAATCAATGAAATTCAATTGCCGCTGCAATCCATAGACCATAAGGGAAAGCTTGGATTCCAACAGGATAAGATGATCGCATGAATCGCGCCGACTTTGTTGAAGGTTTGCGGGGCGGCTCCGCCGTTGCGCTGGCGTCGGCGCCCTTCGGCGCTCTGTTCGGGGCGCTCGCGGTCGAAAACGGCCTGTCGCTTTCCGAGGTCGCCTTTATGAGCGCCACCGTCTATGCCGGCGCCAGCCAGATGGTCGGCATCGAGCTCTTCGGTCACAATGTCCATGCCTGGCTGATCGTGCTGTCGATCCTCGCCGTCAATTTCCGCCACGTGCTCTATTCGGCGGCCTTGGCGCGCTATATCGGCCATTTCACGCCGGTGCAGAAATTCCTCACCTTCTTCCTGCTCGTCGATCCGCAATTTGCCGAAGCGGTGAAGCGCAGCGAGGCCGGCAAACCGCTGACCTTCGCCTGGTATTTCGGCTTCGGCATCATCATCTATATCCCCTGGGTACTGATCAGCGTCATTGGCGGCATGCTCGGCGGCTTCATCGGTGATCCCAAGGCCATCGGCCTCGATATCCTGCTGCCGGCCTATTTCCTCGGCATCGTTCTCGGCTTCCGCAAGCGCGACAATTTCCTGCCCGTGGCGCTCGTCAGCGCGGTGGCTTCCGTGCTCGCCTATCGCTATGTCGGCTCGCCCTGGCATGTCAGCCTCGGCGCCGCTGCCGGCATCGTCCTTGCCGCCCTGCTGCCATTGCCGCCGCAGGAGCCCGATCTCGAAGCCGACGCCCTGCAATCCGAAGTGCATCAGGTCTGAGCCATGGAATTCGATCTTCACATGGCGCTCGTCATCCTCGCCGCCGCGGTCGCCACTTTCGCCACACGCATCGGCGGCTACATCCTCATCACCCGGATGAAGAGCATCCCGCCGCGCATGGAGGCGGCGCTGAATGCGGTGCCGGCCGCCGTGCTGACGACGCTGGTCGCACCTGCCTTTTTCATCGGCGGCTGGGACTCGAAGCTGGCGCTGATCGTCGCCCTCTTCGTCGGCCTGCGTTTCACCCATACGTGGATGCTGGTCGCCGCCTGGACCGCAGTGATGATCTGGCGTCATACCGCCGGCGTCTAAGGCCGGCATTCAGACGACATTGCCTTAATATTCCACCGGCAACGTCGCGTTTTCGAGCCACGCCCGGATATCGTGATCATGGATCAGCGGCATCAGCGCCTCGCGCGTGCGGCGGTGATAGTCGTTGAACCAGTGCAGCTCGTCATGGGTCAGAAGCTCAGGAATGACGAGACTGCGGTCGATCGGGCAGAAAGTCAGTGTCTCGAAGCCGAGCATGGCCGCGTCGCCGCCGTCGATCTCCTCGGCCGCGCGCACATAGATCAGGTTTTCGATGCGGATGCCGAAGCTGCCGGGCCGGTAATAGCCCGGCTCGTTGGACAGGATCATGCCGGGCAGCAGTTCCTGCGTCGAAAGCCTGGAGATGCGCTGCGGCCCCTCATGCACCGAGAGATAGGAGCCGACACCATGGCCCGTGCCGTGCGCGAAATCGGCCCCTGCCCGCCACAGCGCGATGCGCGCCAGCGGGTCGAGGTCACAGCCGCGCGTGCCTTTCGGGAAACGCGCGGTGCTGATCTGGATCATCCCCTTCAGCACCAGTGTGAAGAAACGGCGATGTTCTTCTGAAACCGCCCCGATGCCGACGGTACGGGTGATGTCGGTCGTGCCGTTGATATATTGCGCGCCGGAATCGATCAGGAAGAGCTCGCCAGCCTCGATCATCCGGTTGGTCTCGGTCGTCACGCGGTAATGCATGATCGCCGCATGTTCGCCAGCGCCGGAAATCGTGTCGAAGGAAATATCCTTCAACGGGTTCTGCATATTTTGGCCGACCCGGGCCCGCGCCGCTTCGAGGTGCTCGGCGGCAACAATTTCGCTCACTGTGCCGGGTTTTGTCTGCGACAGCCAATAGAGGAATTCCACCATTGCCGCCCCATCCTGCAGATGCGCGGCGGCCGAGCCATTGATCTCGACGTCGTTCTTGACCGCGCGCGGCAGCTTGGCGGGATCGGCGCCCTCCACCCCTTCGCCGCCCGCCTTGCGGATAATCTCGGCCAGCGCATAGGAGGCGATATCGGGGTCGATCAGCACACGGCCGCCATCCCTGGAGACGGCGCCCAGCCTCTCCTCCAGCGCCGAGGGCGGCAGCTGCGTGCAGATCTGCGCGAGATAGGCCTCCAACTCGATGCCGGTCTTGCGTTTGTCGAGGAAGAGCTCAGCCCGCCCGTCGGCATGGACGATGGCACGCGCCAGCGGATGCGGCGTGTGCGGCACGTCGGCGCCGCGGATGTTGAAGGTCCAGGCAACCGAGGAGGGATCGGCGATTAGCACTGCCGCCAAGTTCTTCTTCGAAAGGTCGGCGGCGATCGTGGCGATTTTATCCCTGGCAAGCACGCCGGCCTGCGCAACATTCTGAATGCTGACCGCGCCGAGCGGCTCGGCCGGCCGGTCGCTCCAGAGCCTGTCGAGCGGATTGTGCGGCAGGAAGGTGAGCGTGCCGCCGATCTGCGAAAGCGATCGTTCCAGACGGCGCACCTCGGCACCCGCATGCAGCCAGGGATCGATGCCCAGCCGAAGCCCCTTGGCTCCGTTTGCGGCAAGCCAGAGATGCGGCGGCTCGTTGACGAGATCGCCGCTCGAGAAGACCGAACCGTCGACCTGTTCGGCAAGCTGCGTCACATAACGCCCGTCGACAAAGACGATCGCCTGCGTGCGCAGAACCATTGCAATGCCTGCCGAGCCGGTGAAGCCCGTCAGCCAGGCCAGGCGCTCCGAACATGCGGGAACATATTCGCCGTTGAACTCGTCGGCGCGCGGCACAAGAAAGGCGTCGATCTCGAGGGAATCGAAAGCAGCGCGCAGCGCCGATACCCGATCCCTGCCGAATTGGGGCGTGGAGGTGACTTCGAAGGACTGGAACATGCTGGAAACCCGAATGGTTGAGACGAATCCGGTAAAGGGGATGCCGGCTATGTTAGCGAAATTTCAATCGATGGGGAGAAAAAGCGACGAAACGAGTCGAAACCGTAGGGGCGGCCTAATATTTTGACAGAACTGTGACGCCAAAAGTTAATTTGGCACGCTTTATGCATTAGCCGCATGGCTCCCATGAGCCAAACCCTCTGCCTCCGCCTTTCAGAATAGCTATATAGACGGCATCGAACGGTTCGCGATGAACCTGCAACAAAGGAATTTTTGAAATGGCCGCCTCTCTCTCGCGCTTCGCATACAGCAGCCCGGTGCAGGCTGGCGAACGCCAGACCGTACGTCACGTCATCGGCGCCCGCCGGCCGCAGAACGACGACAGCCTCAAGCTGCTCGGCGCGGGCCAGCGCGCCACGCGCCACAACGGCGCTCCCAGCTACGCGTTCTGAGTCTGAAAGCCCGTCCGTCTCCTCCCTCCCGGACCGGCCTATTGGAATGCAGTAGAGCCCGCTCGAGCGCTCCTCCCCTTTGAGCTCGCGGGCATTGACCGGATAGACCGGTCCAAGGCGGTGCCATCGGCACCGCCTTTTTTGTTGTCGTCGGTAGGGTTTAGCTGGTGGACAGGTTCCTGATATAGGCGCCTGTACGGTGAATGGCTCCTTCCGTCGACCCCACGCTCCGTCATGCGGCCTTGAGCCGAGCATCCATGCGGCAATGAGGTGATGTTCTCGCCAAACTCGCCGCCGGCGCAGTGAAACACCGCGTCGGATGCGCCATCAGACAGGCACTCGCCTCCTCATCGCCCCAAAAACTCAAGGCCGATCGAAATGGATCGTCACCCAGCCGTTCCGCCAGATCGTCCTGACATGCCGAAGCCTCGCGCCGCTATAGGCGGCGATCACCTTCCAGCGCTGCGCGGCGAGAATGCCCGAAAGGATCACCGAGCCGCCGGGTGCGAGATGCGTCGCAAGCTTCGGCGCCATGCGGATCAGCGGCCGGGCGAGAATGTTGGCGATGATCAGATCGAAGGGACCATGCTCGGAAAAGGCCGTCGAATGAAAGCCCGGCGCAGTCCGGGTGACGATGCCCGAGGCGATGCCGTTGCGGCGCACGTTTTCTGCCGCCACCCGCGTCGCGATCGGGTCGATGTCGGTTGCGAGCACCGGTATGTTCTTGAGCTTGCGCACCGCAATCGCCAGCACGCCGCTACCGGTGCCGAGATCGAGCGCGTTGCAGACCGGGCGCGACCGCACCACGGCGTCGATCGCCTCGAGGCAGCCGGCGGTCGTGCCGTGATGGCCGGTTCCGAAGGCCTGGCCGGCATCGATCTCGATGGCGATATCGCCGGGGCGGACCTTGTCGCGGTCATGCGAGCCGTGCACCAGGAAGCGCCCCGCCCTGACAGGCTTCAGCCCCTCCAGCGATTTCACGACCCAGTCGACATCGGGGATGACTTCCCGCTCCAGCCGGGCATCGGGGAAAGAGGCCTTCAATGCGGCCTCGACGCGGGAATGCACTTCGGCCTCGTCTTCGGCCATCATATAGATCGAGGCTTCCCAGATATCTTTCTTCTCGTCGATCTCGGTGGTGCCGATGGCAAAGTCTTCTTCGCCGAAGACCGCACTCAGAAGATCGAGGATCTCTTCGGCCTTGCTCTCGGTCGTCGTCACGTAAAGGCGGATTTCACTCACGATAGGCGGTCTTTCCCGTTTCCGTTGCTCGCCACCGGTCGAGCCAACGCCCCATCACGCTGAAACCATCACCCCTTATTGACGAGATTCTCCAGCTTCTTTACCGCCGTGTCCGGGTTTTCGCCATAGGCGATCGTTCCGGCAAACCGCCCGGCCGAATCGAGTAGGAAGACCGAGGCGGTGTGATCCATCGTGTAATCGCCGTTCGGATCCTTCTCGTCGACCGGCACCTTCTTGGCATAGACGCGGAAACCCTTGATGACTTCGGCAATCTTGTCCGGCGGACCCGAAATGCCGGTGATGCGCCTGGAAACGTTGGAGACGTATTCGTTCATAATCTCGGGCGTGTCGCGCTCTGGATCGACGGTCACGAAATAGGCTTGCAGCTTGTCACCCTTGGGATCGACCTTCTCCATCCAGCCGTTTAGCTCGAAGAGCGTCGTCGGGCAAACCTCTGGGCAGTGGGTAAAGCCGAAAAACAGCGCCGTCGGCTTGCCGCGCAACGCTTCCTCGGTGATCGGCTGCCCGCTCTGCGAGACCAGGGTAAATGGAACACCGAAGGGCGCCTCCGCCGCCACATCCCCCGATTTCAAAGGATACCATCTGGCGAAGCCGAGAACCCCGGCAAGTATCAGGACACCGACCCAGACGGCGATGCGGAATGTCTTCATTGGCGAGATCCTCGATCCAGGCGGATGCGCCGCCCGCCTCTTCCGGCGTGATTATAGTCTCGACCGAAGGGGCGCAACTCAACAATATGTTTTCTGACCCGTGATTAATTGTCTCATCGGCCGCAGCCGTTCCCCGACCGGAAATCGCCCCCCAGAAATCAGCACGATAAAAAAAGCGATGTTTGTGAATAGCTTGCCTTCAGAGCGACGGACAATCCCAAAATACATATCGTTAGGAAAGACTTAAGCCGTCACATCTATATTTAACGGCAGTTCTGCATCGCTACTCCGCCGGGGATAACTGGGAAGAATTCTGACCATGAACAACAACAACGCCATCAAGCAGTCGGGCGCTTATCTCGAAATCGTCTCGTTCCACCTGGGCGACCAGGAGTTCTGCATCGACATCATGGCCATCCGCGAAATCCGCGGCTGGGCGCCGGTGACGCCGATGCCGCACACCCCGCCCTACGTGCTCGGCCTCATCAATCTGCGCGGCGCGGTCATCCCCGTCATCGACATGGCCTGCCGCCTCGGCATGAAGATGACTGAGCCCTCCGAGCGCTCGGCGATCATCGTCACCGACATCGCCGGCAAGCTGGTCGGCCTGCTGGTCGAGCAGGTTTCCGACATGATGACTATCAAGAGCGAAGACCTGCAGCCGCCGCCGGAAATCATCCCGGAAGCCCAGCGCGCCTTCTGCCGCGGCATCGTCGCACTGGAAAAGACCATGGTCTGCTTCCTGAACCTCGATACGGTTATCGCCGACGAGCTGACTCAGGCGGCGTGACATTTATCGCAAAATGGAATGCGAAGGCCCGGCTCGTCCGGGCCTTCTTCGTTTGAAGACCGACTCGTCGCCGATCTCTCCATCCTCTCCTCCCTCATCTCTCTGCTCGTGACAGAGATCCAGCTACCGCGCGTCTGCGCGGTGAATGACTCGCTTCAAATTGGTCTCCCGCGCCCAAGGACTTGGGCGCGCTGGATGCCTGAGGGAGCTCGGAGAGATGCATTACTCAAGGTGAAATGCGCGTCGCACACAAACCTGCAGCTTATTGCGGCTTCCCATTCTTCCATGTGACAGTCTGCCCATAAAGCGGAATCGTCGAGATCGACATCTTCGCAGAGCCATCCGTCAGTTCCCTGGAATGGGCGAGATAGATCAGCGTGTCGTTGGCCTTGTCGTAGATGCGATTGACGACCAGCGTCTTCCAGATCAGCGACATGCCCTGCCGGAACACTTCGCTGCCATCCTTGGACAGGTCGATATTGCCGATCTCGATCGGCCCCGTCTGCCGGCAGGCGATGGAATTGTTGGAGGGATCTTCGAACCAGTTGCCGTTCTTGAACCGGTCGATCAGGCTGCGGTCGAAATAGGTGACGTGGCAAGTGACGCCCTTGACCTCCGGATCGGAGAGCGCCTCGACGATGATGTCGTTGCCGATCCAGTCGACCCCGACCTTGCCGACGACCTCGGCCGAGGCGGCGCCTGCGGAAAGGGTGGCGAAGGAGAAGGCGGCGAAAAGAAGATTGCGCAGGTTGGACATGGCGGCTCCTTAGAGCGCCGCGCGTCCGACCGGACGCGCTAAGGACGCTCTATCACTTTGAATGCGCATAATCCTTTCCGAAAATCGATTCCGATTATTGGGGTTATGCGCTGAATAATCCGCCTTCTAGATAAGTGCGTCCACATGCTTTGCAAGAAAGGCCGACCGCGGGAAAGGATCACCCTTTCCGGCAGGTGCAGGGCTCATAGGCCCGCGCCGTCAGCCGGCCAGGCTTCATGCCGATCAGCGCCGGTATGGCGTGAACGGCATTGGCCTTGACCGCCTTCGCCATCTCGATGGCCGCGGCCGCGCAAACGATGGCGTCCTCGGCCGCATTGTGGTGCACAAAACGCAAGCCGAGATGCTCGGCGATCAGGTTCAGCCGATGCGAAAGGAAGTGCGGCCAGATCCGCTGCGCCATCTTCAGGCTGCAGAGATAGGTCAGCTCCGGATAGGATTGCCGGTAGAGATCGAGGCACGCCCGCCAGACGCTGAAATCGAAGGCGGCATTATGCGCGATCATCGTCGCGCCGCTGATATCCTCGTGGAACTCGTCCATCACCTCGGGAAATTCGGGCGCATCCTCGACGTGCTCCGGCCGGATGCCGTGAATCGCGATGTTCATCCCGGAAAAACGCATGTCGCGCGGCCGGATCAGCCGCTCCTCGACACGCGTGACCCTGCCCTCCTCGATCCAGGCAAGGCCGACGGAACAGGCGCTGCCGCGCTGTTCGTTCGCCGTCTCGAAGTCAATCGCGATGGTCTTCAAATCAGTACCCGAATCATTTCTTCGGGAACAGAAATACCGCCCCGCTCCCGGCCGCGCAAATTCGGCACGACGTACGGTTGACTTTTCACCCGGCATATCCAAACTTGCCGCCATGATCGGCTCCGTGACCGTGGCAGCGCTTATTCATCACACCACGACCCTTGAAGGGTACGCGGGAGCGATGGCGCGTTAGCAGCGATCCGATCACCCGAAAACCCTGCCGAGGCGAGCAGGGTTTTCGCAAAGCCGGCTCTCCTCCTGACACCGATGGAGAGCATGAATGTCCGAAAACGAAGAGAATGAACCTCGCGGCCGAGCGCGCCTGCCGGATGGCGTCCTCGTGCGCGCCGTCCGCCTGTCCGATGCGGAGGAGATCACGGATCTCATAAATCTGCCGGGCTACAGGGCCGGCACCTTGAGGCCGCCGTACCAAAGGGTCGAAGAGGTCCGCAAATACATGGAAAACCCATCGCCGGGCGCGCTCAACCTCGTTGTTACCTTGGATGGCAAGATCGTCGGCAATTGCGGCCTCAACCGTCTCTCCGGCCGCAGGCAGCACGTCGCCAGCCTCGGCATGGGGATACATGACGATTTCACCGGCCGCGGTTTCGGCCGCATCCTGCTCGGCGCCATGGTCGAGGCCGCCGACGATTGGCTGGATGTCAAACGGCTGGAACTGACCGTCTACACCGACAACGGCGCCGCCATCGGCCTCTACAAGACGTTCGGCTTCGAGCGGGAGGGCCTGCTGAAAGCCTTCGGCTTTCGAGCGGGAAAGTATGTCGACGCCTATACGATGGCCCGGCTCAGGCTGTGAGTGGACGAGGCTGGCGGCTTGCCGTCAGCCTCTCACCCGCTGATCAGCGCCAGCCACTCGTCCTCGTCCATCGTCTGCACGCCGAGTTCGCGCGCCTTGTCGAGCTTCGAGCCGGCGCCGGGTCCGGCGACGACGATGTCGGTCTTCTTGGAGACCGATCCCGCCACCTTGGCGCCGAGGCTTTCCGCCCTCGCCTTCGCCTCGTCGCGAGTGAATTTTTCCAGCGAGCCGGTAAAAACCACGGTCTTGCCGGCGACCGGACTGCCGGTCGTTACCGGCTGTTCGGCCTGCTGGGGCGTCACTTCCTCGAGCAGCCGGGTAATCACCTCGACATTACGCGGTTCCTTGTAGAACTCGACCATCGCGCGCGCCACCACCTCGCCGATGCCCTCGATGGCGTTGAGATCGTTCCAGGCGTCGCCGGAAAGCGGTGCCGCCTCCTTCATCGCAGTCGCAAAGGCTTCGTAAGTTCCGTAGGAGCGCGCCAGCAGCTTTGCCGTGGTCTCGCCGACATGACGGATTCCGAGCGCATAGATGAAGCGGTGGAGTGCAATGCTGCGTCGTTCGTTGATCGCCGTATAAAGCTTGCCGACGCTGACCTTGCCGAAGCCGTCGATATTCTCCAGCTTGGTCAGCGATTGCTGCTGGCGCTTCTCCAGCGTGAAGATTTCGGGCGCGGTGCGGATTTGCAGCGACGCATCCTCGTGTTCGAAGAAGAAGTCGATCTGCTTCGAACCGAGCCCCTCGATGTCGAAGGCGTTGCGCGAGACGAAGTGCTTCAGATGCTCGGTCGCCTGCGCCCGGCAGATGAAACCGCCGGTGCAGCGACGCACCGAATCCATCTTGCCGGTCTTCTCGTTGACCTCGCGCACCGCATGCGAGCCGCAGACCGGGCAGGTTTTCGGAAATTCGTACGACCGGGCGTCGGCCAGGCGCTTTTCCATCACCACGTCGAGGATCTGCGGAATGACGTCACCAGCGCGCTGGACGATGACGGTATCGCCTTCGCGGATATCGTGATCTTCAGGCCGAATGCGCTCGCCGCTATTGCCGATACCCTTGATATAGTCCTCGTTGTGCAGCGTCGCATTGGTGACGACGACGCCGCCGACGGTGATCGGCTTCAGCCGCGCCACCGGCGTCAGCGCGCCGGTGCGGCCGACCTGGATCTCGATTTTCTCGACCTCGGTGAAGGCCTGTTCGGCCGGAAATTTATGCGCCGTCGCCCAGCGCGGTGAACGCGAACGGAAGCCGAGACGGGCCTGCAGTTCGAGACTGTCGACCTTATAGACGACGCCGTCGATGTCGTAGTCGAGATCCGGGCGCTTCAGGCCGATCTCGTCGTAATGCGCCAGGATGTCGGCGACCGAATTCAGCCGCTTCATCAGCGGGTTCACCGGAAAACCCCAGTCCTTGAAGGCCTGCACCATCCCGAGTTGGGTGTCGGCGGGCATTTCCGACATTTCACCCCAGGCATAAGCAAAGAATTTCAGCTTGCGGCTGGCCGTCACCTTGGCGTCCAGCTGGCGCAGCGACCCGGCGGCGGTATTGCGCGGATTGACATAGGTCTGCTTGCCCTCCGCTTCCATCTGCCGGTTCAGCGCCAAGAAGTCGCTCTTGGCCATGTAGACCTCGCCGCGGATCTCCACCACCGCGGGCACGCCCTTTGGCAGCTCGTTGGGGATTTCGGCAATGGTGCGAATATTGGCGGTGACGTTCTCGCCCGTCGTGCCGTCACCACGTGTGGCAGCAGTCACCAGCCTACCGTTCTCGTAACGGATCGACATCGACAGACCGTCGATCTTCGGCTCGGCGGTAAAGGCGATCGACTGGTCCGGCAGACGGCCGAGGAAGCGATAAACGCTGGCGACGAAATCCTGCACGTCCTCCTGCGAAAACGTGTTGTCGAGCGACAGCATCGGCCGCGCATGGACGACGGGCGAGAAGGTGACGGAGGGCGCAGCACCCACCCGCCGCGACGGGCTATCCTCGCGGATCAGCTCGGGAAACCGTACCTCCAGCGCATCGTTGCGGCGCTTCAACGCGTCGTAATCCGCATCCGAAATCTCTGGCCGGTCCCTGCCATGGTAGAGCGCGTCGTGATGCGCGATCTCCTTTGCCAGCCGCTCAAGCTCGGCGGCAGCCTCTTCGATCGTCAACGTGTCGACGGCGGAACCTTCGGTGGACATGGAATATCACTCCAGAGAATCTGGCCAGAAATCTGCATTGTTTTTAGAGCAAAATTGCCGGATGAAAAGAGAGGCAATATCTGTCGCGTTGCGAAGATAGCTCTACCCCAGTCCGCAGCAGTACGCAGCCGGACACCGCTGACGTACAGACGGACCGCTGACCTTTCCACCCTCATTCCTGTGCCTGTCACAGGAATCCAGCCACCGCGCGTCTGCGCGGAGATTGACTCTCTTGCGCCGAAGAAGAGTCTTCTGCGCCCAAGGACTTGGGCGCACTGGATTCCTGTGAAGGGCACAGGAATGAGGGAGGTTGGGGCCGGCTTTCTCGCCAAAATTCGACACGCGGAGCATCGCACAGACGGATAGCATTTGAATACCCTCCCCGCCCTATTCCCAATCCCTCGCATTGCGCAACCGGATACCGCTGACATGCAGGCTGGTGGTCCAGAGGCCCTTCAGCGGCCGCAGACTGTCGAGCACTCGAAGCTCCACCCGGCGCGGCGCAAACTCCCGATCGAGCCGCGATATGGCAACCCGCTCCGTCGGAATGACGCGTCTGCGCGATACCCACATGCCCGCATCGTCAAGATCTTCGAACTCCTCTGCCGGCATCTCGTAACGATGGATCGTCTCTGCCTCGAGCCTTTCCAGCCAATGACGCTCGACGAAGGCGACGGCGCGCCAATCGCCGAGCCAGCGCCGCCGTTCGGCCTCCGGCGTATCCGACGTTGCCCATACCAGAATGCGCGGGCAGTCGCGCGGAAAGAGATACATGAAGTCATGATCGCCATCGATCGCCCAGACGAGCGGACCATTCAGCCATTCCCGGCCGAGCGGGCGAATGGAGGGAATGCGGACGGGGCGCGGTTCGAATATGGCAATATCGGGATCGTCGCTGAAATGGAAAAGCCGCATGGCGAGGGATCACCGCTGAACGAGCGATTGGCATAATGTGAATCGAACGCATGTCACAGCGGCCGTCTGGCGATCAGCCGTTGCCGGCCAGCAGCCGCTTCGCCGCCGCCCTCGCCTCTTCGGTCACCGAAGCCCCGGCCAGCATCCGGGCGATCTCTTCGGTGCGGTCCTTCTGCTCCATCGTTGCCACGCGCGTGGCGATCTTTTCCGACCCTTCGGCGGCCGGCCCCTTGGAGATCAGAAGATGCGTCGCCGCTCTCGCGGCGACCTGCGGCGCATGCGTGACAGACAGCACCTGCACCCGCTCCGACAGCCGCTTCAGCCGCTGGCCGATCGCATCGGCCACCGCACCGCCGACGCCGGTATCGATTTCGTCGAAGACGAGCGTCGGGGCCGATCCGCGATCGGCGAGCGCCACCTTCAGCGCCAGCAGGAAACGCGACAGCTCGCCACCGGAGGCGACCTTCATGATCGAGCCCGGCCGCGTGCCCGGATTGGTCTGGACATGGAACTCGACGACGTCGATGCCTTCGGCAAGCGCCTCCTGCGCATCCGTGGTGATCTCGACCATGAAACGGGCGCGTTCGAGCTTCAGCGCCGGCAGCTCCGTCATGACGGCCGTAGCCAGTGCGGTGCCGGCATGATGGCGCTTGTCGGAGAGCGAGCGTGCCGCCGCATCGTAATTCTCGTGCGCCAGGCCGACTTCGGCTTCGAGCCTGGCAAGCCTTTCCTCGCCCGCATCGAGGTCGGCAAGATCGGCGATCATGCGGACGGCAAGAGCCGGCAGCTCGGTGACGGGCACCGAGTATTTTCGCGAAGCAGCCCTGAGCGCGAAAAGCCGCTCCTCCACCCGCTCCAGCTCTCTCGGATCGTATTCTGTCTTGCGCAACGCCGCCTCGACTTCCATCTGGGCGTTGGAAAGCTGGTCGAGCGCGGCATCGAGCAGCGTCACGGTGTCTTCAAGCAGGCCCGGCGCCTCATGGCTCTTGCGCTCCAGCCGTCGCACCAGCGAAGCGATATGAGGCACGGGCGAGGCATTGCCGTTCAGGAACTCGGACGCCTCGGCGATATCGCCGGCGATTCGCTCCGCCTTCATCATCTTCTGCCGGCGGTCGGCGAGTTCGTCCTCCTCGCCATCTTGCGGCGAGAGCTTCTCAAGCTCTTCGACGGAAGATCGGAGATAGTCGGCTTCGCGCGCCGCACCTTCCACCTTCTCGCGGTGCTTCTTTAGCATCCGCTCGCTGTCGCGCCACAGACGATAAAGCCGGGAAACCTCCGAAACCTCATCGGTGAGACCGGCGAAGGCATCGAGCAGAGTGCGGTGGGCATTGGTGTCGACAAGGGCGCGATCGTCGTGCTGGCCGTGGATTTCGACCAGCATCTGGCCGGCCTGACGCATCAGCTGCACGCTGACCGGCTGATCGTTGACATAGGCCTTGGTGCGCCCGTCCGCCGATTGCTGGCGACGGAAGATCAGGTCGCCCTCGTCGTCGATGCCGTTTTCACGCAGCAACTTGCGGGCGCCGTGGTCCATGCCGACATCGAACACCGCCGTCACCTGGCCCCTGTCCTCGCCGTGGCGCACCAGATCGCCATCGCCGCGTCCACCGAGCGCCAGCGACAGGCTATCGAGCAGGATGGATTTGCCTGCTCCGGTCTCGCCCGTCAGCACGGAGAGGCCGGTCTCGAAGGCAAGATCCAGCCGCTCGATCAGGACGATATCGCGGATCGAAAGCTGGATCAGCATTGGCCTCAGGAACCGAGCAGGAGTTTCTTGCCTGCCGCAGCGATCCACGAGCCCTTGTTTTCACGCGGCTCGGCACCGCCGGTCTGCAGCAGCTTGTAGGAATCGGCGTACCACTGGCTGTCGGGATAATTGTGGCCGAGGACGGCAGCCGCCGTCTGCGCCTCGTCGACAATGCCCATGGCGTAATAAGCCTCGACGAGACGCGCCAAGGCCTCTTCGATCTGGTTCGTATTCGGATATTTCTCGACGACGATGCGGAAGCGCGAGATCGCGGCGAGATATTCCTTCCGCTCCATGTAGTAGCGGCCGATCTGCATTTCCTTGCCGGCGAGCTGGTCCCGCGCAAAGCGGATCTTGGCCTGGGCGTCGTCGACATATTCGGAGTTCGGATAATTGTCGATGACGGCCTGCATCGCTTCGATCGTCTTGGCCGAGGCGCGCTGATCCTGGGTCACGTCGACGATCTGCTTGGAATAGGTGAGACCGATGAGATACTGCACATAGGCCGCATCCTGTGATTTCGGATATTGCGACATGTAGCGGTTGCCGGATGTAAGCGCATCGTCCAGGCGGCCCTGGCGGTATTTGACGAAAGTGCTCATGACAAGCGCCTTGCGCGCCCATTCGGAGAACGGGTTCTCGCGGTCGATGGCGTCGAACTTGCGCGCCGCTTCCGCCATGTTGCCGGCCTTCATGTTGGCAAGGCCCTGTGTGTAGAGCACATCCGGCGGATCGGTTTCGAGGCCGAGCTTGGTGATGTCGATATCGGGATCCGACTGGCAGCCGGATATCGAGGCGCCCGCGCTGAGCACCAGAAGCGATGCGAACAAAGCACGCGCTGTCTTCATCATACCGTCAGATCCTGCATAACCCATTCGAAAGAACCCCACTGCCGCCGCTCGCTCCACGGCAGCCACGCCTCGCTGGCGTTTCTAGCCATAAATGTGCATCAAGAGCAACGCAATGATAAGGCATTAACGCATTTTTGTGGCAGCAGCCGGGGAATGCCCGGCTTTTCCTCTTCTTCCCCGACCTGTGGCAGTAAAGCATCTGACCCGGCGGACATAAAAAAACCGCCTCCGGGAAAGAGGCGGCCTGGTCTTGAGAATATGCTGGAGGTCATGCCGACCAGGGAGCGAATCCGGAAGCGCTGACCGCGATCAGTTCGCGGGCGGCGACACGCTGGCGCGGCGTCGACGTCTCCACAACCTCATAGGCGGAGGGATCGGCGAGCAGCGCCTTCAGCGCATTGGCATTCATCTTATGGCCACCGCGATAGGACCGGTAGCAGCCGATGAACGGCGCGCCGGCAAGCGATAGATCACCGACGGCATCAAGCGTCTTGTGGCGGACGAATTCGTCCTTGGCGTAACGCAGCCCTTCGACGTTGATGACGGTATTGTCGTCCGAGATGACGACGGAATTTTCGAGCGAGGAGCCGAGCGCGTGGCCCGAAGCCCAGAGACGCTCGACATCGCGCATGAAGCCGAAGGTGCGGGCGCGGGAAAGCTCGGCCTTGAAGACGGCCGCGGTCATGTCGCCGGCCCACTTCTGCCGGCCGATCAGCGGGCAGTCGAAATCGATCTCGACCTCGAAGCGCGTGCCGTCATAGGGACGGAATTCGCTCCAGGAGCCGCCATGCTCGATTCGCACCGGCTTGGTAATGCGGATATAGCGGCGCTTGACGCCAAGCGAGACCAGGCCGACCTGCTCGATCGCCTCGACGAAGGGCAGCGAACTGCCGTCCATGATCGGCATTTCGGAGCCCTGCACCTCGATCACCACATTGTCGAGGCCGAGCGCATAGATCGCCGCCATCACATGCTCGATCGTCGCGACCGAATGGGCGGGCGAGAAGCCGAGTACGGTGCAGAGGTCGGTATTGCCGACCTGCGAGGAGACGGCCTTGAGTTCGGTGATATCGCCATTGGCATGCATGCGCTGGAAAATGACGCCGGTATCCGATTCGGCCGGGTTCAGCGTGATCGAGACATTAGCACCCGAATGGACCCCGATGCCCGAAAGCGTCACGGGACGCGATACCGTCGTTTGAAAACCCAGCAAGCCAATTGCCATAAATTCTGCCTTTATTCTTCCGCACCGGCAGTCTGCCCAATCGGCGCGGTCATCGTTCATTCTGTACAACGAGCCTGTCAAAAGGACTCGTGGGGCAGTTTCCTTGCACCATACTTACGTGCCCCGGCGCTCCAATCCAAATCACTGTTTCTTTCGCTTTGTAACGAAGTCACACGATTGAAATCGCTAGCGAATCACGGACTGAAAAACAGCAATGCCCGGGACCTTGATCCCGGGCATGAACGGTGCAGAGTTAGCCGCTCAATTCGACTGGCGACGCAGGAATGCCGGGATTTCCAGCTGGTCGTCTTCCTGCATCATCCGGGCCTGCGGAACCGCCCTGCCCTGATCATCGAGATTGCCGCGACGCGGTGCGTAGAGGCTTGCTTCAGGCGACAGCGGACGGCGCTGCTGCGAAGCGGCCGGCGGTGCGGCGGTCATGTCGGCGGCCACGGCTTCGTCGTCGCGACGGCCGAGCGAATTGGTGATTCGCTTGAGCAGGCCCATCGGACCGCGCTCTTCCGCTGCATGCGCGGAAGCCGGCTGCGTGCGGTGGTCGAGTTCGGCCTGGACGACCGGCGGGAAATCCTCGACCTTCGGCATGCGCATCGGTTCGGGCGCCTGGCGGATGATCGGCTCCTGCCGGACCGGCTGCTGCTGGACGGGCTGGCTCACGATCGGCTGGCTCATGACGGGCGCTGGAGCCTGCTGCTGCACCTGGGGACGCGTGACGGGAGCTTCCGGAGCAGGCGCGAAAATCTTGCTCTGCGGACGGAAGGTTTCCTGCTGTACCACTGGCTGCTGTACCGGGGCGCTGGCACGCGGGGCCGGGAATTCGAGTTCGCGTTCCATCTCGGCTTCGCGGATGGTCTGCGCGATCGGATCCACCACCTTCGGTGCCTGCATCACGGGGGCAGGCTGAACTGCGGCCGCTGCCGGAGCAACAGCCGCGGAGGGACGGATAGCAGGCCTTGCGACCGGCTGAACGTTGCGCTCGGCGGCTTCGCTGATCGCCCGATCGATGCCGGTTGCGACGACCGAGACGCGGATGATGCCCTCAAGCGATTCGTCGAAGGTGGCGCCGAGAATGATGTTGGCGTCGGGATCGACTTCCTCGCGGATGCGGGTCGCGGCTTCGTCGACTTCGAAGAGGGTGAGGTCGCGACCGCCGGTAATGGAGATCAGCAGGCCCTGGGCGCCCTTCATCGAGGTTTCGTCGAGCAGCGGGTTGGCGATCGCGGCCTCGGCGGCCTGCAGCGCGCGGCCGGAGCCGGAAGCTTCGCCGGTACCCATCATCGCGCGGCCCATTTCGCGCATGACCGAGCGGACGTCGGCGAAGTCGAGGTTGATGAGACCTTCCTTCACCATCAGGTCGGTGATGCAGGCAACGCCCGAATAGAGAACCTGGTCGGCCATCGCGAAAGCGTCGGCGAAGGTGGTCTTGTCGTTGGCAATGCGGAAGAGGTTCTGGTTCGGAATGACGATCAGCGTGTCGACAGACTTCTGCAGTTCCTGGATGCCCATCTCCGCCAGGCGCATGCGGCGCCCGCCTTCGAAATGGAACGGCTTGGTGACGACGCCGACCGTCAGGATGCCCTTGTTGCGGGCGGCCTGGGCGACGACGGGCGCTGCGCCCGTGCCGGTGCCGCCGCCCATGCCGGCGGTGACGAAGCACATATGCGTGCCGTTCAGGTGATCGATGATCTCGTCGATGCACTCTTCGGCGGCCGCGCGGCCGACTTCCGGCTGCGAACCGGCGCCGAGGCCTTCAGTGACGTTGGCGCCGAGCTGGATGACCCGCTCCGCCTTCGTCATCGTCAGCGCCTGGGCATCCGTGTTGGCGACGACGAAGTCGACGCCCTGGAGACCGGCGGTGATCATGTTGTTGACGGCGTTGCCGCCACCGCCGCCAACGCCGAATACGGTGATGCGCGGCTTCAGCTCTGTGATGTCAGGCTTTTGCAGCTTGATGGTCATGGTACCTGTTCCTTCTCTCTCTGGCCGCATCGCCACGCCGGCCAATCACTCAATTTCAGAAGCTTTCCTTCAGCCACTGGCCCATCCGGGCTATGCGGCTGTTATTTCCACCAAGCGACATGAGCAGACCGCTCTGTGACGCATGTGTCTCCATGTCCGCGACCTGCGGATAGATCATCAGGCCGACGGCCGTCGAAAAAGCCGGGCCCTTTGCCGCCGTCGGCAGTCCCGAGACGCCCATCGGGCGGCCGATGCGGACGTTGCGGGCAAGAATGCGCCGCGCCACATCGGCAAGGCCGGTCAGCTGGCTCGCGCCGCCGGTCAGGACGACGCGCTTGCCGACGATCGGGCTGAAGCCGGAGCGCTGGATGCGGTCGCGGATCAGTTCCATCGTTTCTTCGATTCGGGCCGAAACGATGCGCGAAACCAGCGCCCGCGGCACCTGCGACGGCTGGTCGCGATCATCCTCGCCGATCGGCGGAATCGAGATCAGCTCGCGCTCGTCGGAGGAATTCGAAAGGGCCGTGGCATGCACGACCTTCAGCCGCTCCGCATCCTCGATACGGGTCGAAAGGCCTCGCGCGAGATCGGTGGTCACGTGATGGCCGCCGAGGCCGACGGCATCCGTATGAACGAGCTTGCCTTCGGCAAAGACCGAGATCGTCGTCGTGCCGCCACCCATGTCGATCGCAGCGCAGCCGAGCTCGACTTCGTCATCGACGAGAGCCGCCAGGCCGGATGCATAGGGCGTCGCGACGATGCCCTCGACCGACAGATGCGCGCGGTTGACGCTGAGCTCGAGGTTCTTCAGCGCCGAGCGCTCTGCGGTGACCACATGCATATCGACGCCAAGCGCATCGCCATACATTGCCAGCGGATCGCGAATACCGCGCTCGCCGTCGAGCGAAAAGCCGGTTGCTAGCGAATGCAGCACCGAACGATCCTGGCGCAGCGACTGCTGGCAGGCGGCCGACAGTACCTTCTTCAGATCGTTGAGTTCGACTTCCTGGCCGCCGAGATCGATCGTGGCCGTGTAAATGTCACTGCCGAGGCGGCCGGCCGTCAAATTGACGATCAGGCTCTCGACAGTCAGCCCGGCCATGCGCTCCGCCGCGTCGACGGCGAGGCGAATGACGCCTTCCAGCGCGTCGAGATCAGCGATGACGCCGGTCTTGATGCCGCGGGAACGCTGGTGCCCGATGCCGATGATCTCGATATTGTGCGTGCGGCCCGGCAGGATCTGGCTTTCCTCGCGCGGCGTCAGCCGGCCGATCATGCAGACGACCTTGGTCGAGCCGATGTCGAGCACCGAAACGACATGCGACCGCTTCGACGAAAGCGGCTTCAGGCGCGGCAATCCGAAATGGGATGAACCGAACAAGCTCATATATTCTGCCCCGCCTTCTTCAATTCCTTGGTGCGCTCTGTCACAGCCGTCTGACGGCGGACTGCCGCCTCCGGCGTCAGCTGGATTGCGGTTCTATCGGACAGCCTGAGATCGACCGCGGCAATGTCCCGCTCCAGGAGCTGATGCTCCTTGTCGAACTTCGAAAGCGTCGCCAGCGCCTGGTCGATACCGTCTTCCGGCAGCTTGACGACGACGCCGTTATCCATGTGCAGATCCCAGCGACGGCCTGATATCCAGACATAGGCCTTCACGCGGGCCTTGACGTCGGGCCACTTCGAGAAGGCGTCGTCGAGCGACGCCGCCGCCGTCTCCGCATCGCGGCCGACGACGAGCGGCAGCGACGAAAACTTGTTGTCGCGCAGCGGCGCAATGACGCTGCCGTTCTTTTCGATCAGCGAAAGCTCCTGCCCGTGCTGCCAGATCGCATAGGCCTGACGCTCCTTGAGCTTCACCTCGATCGTCTTCGGATAGATCTTGCGAACCTCGACACTTTCGACCCACGGAAGATGCGCGATCTTCCGGCGGGCGGCATCGACGTCGAGGGCGACCAGCGAGGTCGTGCCGTCGAGGCCGATCAGTTGCAGGATCTCGATTTCGGACGTCTCCGAATTGCCGGAAACCTTCACGTCCTCGATCGCAAAACCCGCCGCCGTCGTCGTCGCCTGCGCAACGGCTTCGGTGTGGCCGCCGAGCGACATGCCGTAAAGCCCGGTCGCAGCCAGGAAAGCCAGCGCCGAGATCGTGCCGGTATGGGCCGGGATGTAGATGCGGCCGCTGCCGAGGCTGATCAGGAAACGGGTAACGCGGCGCAGCGGACGCGGCAGGACGAATCGCTCTTCGGCTTCCATGACCGGAAGCACGGCATGATGGCTGGGGCGCCCTATCCTCTTTACTGTCAACGCAAACAAGACGCGTCCTCCACCATCCACCGGAGAAACTCACCAAAGGAATAACCGGCATGACCGGCCATTTCGGGCACAAGCGAGGTTGGAGTCATGCCTGGCTGGGTATTGACTTCCAGCCAGATGATTTCGCCGTCTTCGGAGAAACGATCGTCGTAACGAAAGTCGGACCGACTGACGCCGCGACAACCGATTGCCTGATGCGCCCTTAGGGCCAATCTTTGTATTTTTTGGTAAATATTCGGTGAAATTTTTGCCGGGATGACGTGTTTTGAACCGCCGGCTGCGTACTTGGAATCGTAATCATAGAAATTGTGTCCCTGCGGCACCACCTCGGTGACGCCGAGCGCAGTCTCGCCCATGACGCCGCAGGTGAGTTCGCGGCCATAGACATAGCGCTCGACAAGCACATCCTCGCCGTAGCGCCACTCGGTGGAGCTGACGACTTGCGGCGGATGCGCCTGATCTTCCGTGACGATGACGACGCCGAAGCTCGACCCTTCCCGCACCGGCTTCACCACATAGGGCGGCTTCATCGGATGCGTCGAGGGAAAGGCGAAACGGTTGATCACCTGCGATTCGGCGACCGGAATGCCGGCAGCGGCGGCAACAAGCTTCGCCTTGTCCTTGTCCATTGCCAGCGCCGAGGCAAGCACGCCCGAATGCGTATAGGGGATCTCGAGATATTCGAGGATGCCCTGAATGGTGCCGTCCTCGCCGAAGGGGCCATGCAGCGCATTGAAGACCACATCGGGTTTCAACGCGGCAAGCTTTTCGGAAACGTCGCGCGCCACATCGATGCGTGTCACTTCGAAGCCTTCCGATTCGAGGGCTTCTGCGCAAGCCTTTCCCGAGGAAAGGCTGACAGGCCGTTCCGAGGAAAATCCGCCCATCAGGACAGCGACATGCTTGCGACTCATCAACACCCCCAAAAAATAACTTTCATTCTCGAAATCGACGCTTGCGCGAAGCTGTCTGCGCCGTTTCGGGCCTTTGTCCGACCTGCATGCATTAGAGCATCATTATGGTTAATGAAGTGTTTACTTTCGTTAACTTCTTCTTCCCAGGCGCAGCATTTGTCCGTGCCGCGCACTTCATTTTTCGAAGCTTCACGTCTTCGAAGTTTCAGGGTGGACATCTCAGCCGATCTGTCAAAACGGAAAAGCCCGCATGGAAAAACCACGCGGGCTCAACGGGATAGCCTCCTGCCTTGTGGTCAGTCGGCGTCGTCGAGAAACTTCCACACGAGCCCCCCGAGCACCCCGCCCGCAAGCGGTGCAATCCAGAACAGCCAGAGCTGCTGCAATGCCCAGCCGCCGACGAAAAGCGCCTGGCCGGTGGAACGCGCCGGGTTGACCGAGGTATTTGTCACCGGGATAGACACGAGATGGATCAGCGTTAGCGCTAGGCCGATCGCAAGTGGCGCGAAGCCTGCAGGCACGCGGCTGCTGGTCGATCCCAGGATGATGATCAGGAAGAACATGGTCAGCAGCACTTCGATCAGCAGTGCCGAAAGCAGCGAATAACCGCCCGGCGAATGATCGCCATAGCCGTTGGCGGCAAAGCCGCCAAGTTCGAAACCCGCCTTGCCGCTGGCAATGAGATAAAGCAGTGCGGCCGCAGCAACAGCGCCAACAACCTGGACGACGATATAGGGAAGCAGGCGTGCCGCGGGAAACCGCCCGGCGACCGTCAGGCCGAGGGAGACGGCGGGGTTGAAATGACCGCCCGAAATACCGCCCACGGCATAGGCCATGGTGAGCACGGTCAGGCCGAATGCAAAGGCCACCCCGACAAAACCGATGCCCAATTCGGGATAGGCCGCGGCAAGGACGGCGCTCCCGCATCCACCAAAGACAAGCCAGAACGTGCCGAGAAACTCCGCAACAAGACTCTTTCGCATGCGCACCTCCTAAATCTCAACCAGAGAGTTTATAGGGAATCTGCTACAATTCGAGTCCGGTCAAGCTGGTGAGAAATGCTGCGGCAAGCTTCGCGCAAGGATCGAGAAACTGTGCATCCGAGGAAAACAGCCAGCGCGGCTTTTTTATTGATGCGGTCGGCACTTCCGGCTAACCCGAGCACTCAAGGTCAAGCGGGGAACAGATCATGCGATGCCTCATCACCGGCGCGGCCGGCTTTGTCGGCGGGCCTCTCGTCGAAAGACTGCATGGCGAGCGGCTGTGGGAGCTTCAGGTGACGACGCGCTCCGCAGCCGCCGGCTTTCCGGCAGAGGTGCGGCATTTCCCCATCGAAATATCCAGCGAAACAGACTGGACGGCCGCTCTCGACGGTGTTGACGTCGTCGTCCATCTCGCCGCCCGGGTGCACATCATGAATGACCGCGCGGCCGATCCTCTGACGGAATTCCGCCGGATCAACACCGCCGCCACGCTCAATCTCGCCGAGCAGGCCGCACACGCCGGGGTAAAAAGGTTCGTTTTCATCAGCAGCATCAAAGTCAATGGTGAAGAAAACGACCGGCCCTTCCGCCACGACGATACGCCGATGCCGCTTGATCCCTATGGCGTTTCCAAGTTGGAAAGCGAAATCGGCCTGCATGAAATCTCAGCCCGAACAGACATGGAAGTCGTCGTCATTCGCCCGCCCCTCGTCTATGGGCCTGGGGCCAGGGGCAACTTCGCCCTGCTCGTCGGACTTGTCCGGAAGAAGATACCGCTCCCCTTCGCATCGCTGAAGAACCACCGGACACTGGTTGCGCTTCCAAATCTCGTCGACCTGATCGTCATGGCCATGACGCATCAGGCTGCGGCCGGCCAGACCTTTCTCGCAGGCGACGGAGAAGATCTCTCCACGCCCGGGCTCATCGAAGGCATTGCCGCAGGCTTGGGTGTCAAACCGATGCTGCTCCCCTTCCCTCCCGCCCTGTTACAGTTGGGCGCAAGATTGACGGGGAAGGATGCGGTCTACCAGCGTCTTTGCGGTTCCCTGCAGGTCGACATATCCCACGCCCGCGACGTGCTCGGCTGGTCGCCCATCGTCACGCCGCGCGAAGGTTTGAAGCTCGCCGTGAAGTAAAAAGCTATTCGCTGGTGACGCCGTGGAACGGGCGCACTTCGCGGCCGGGCATGAAGACGCCGAGGCGCTTGATTTCCCATTCGAGCTTGATGCCCTCTTTCTCGAAGACCTCGCGGCGCACCTGTTCGCCGAGATATTCGAGATCGTAGCCGGTCGCCTGCCCCATGTTGATCATGAAGTTGCAGTGAAGCGACGACATCTGCGCTCCGCCGATGACGAGACCGCGGCAGCCTGCCTCGTCGATCAGTTTCCAGGCCGAATGGCCGGCAGGGTTCTTGAAGGTCGAGCCGCCGGTCTTTTCGCGCACCGGCTGCACCGTCTCGCGATGATTGCGCACGGCGTCCATCTCGGCGCGGATCTGGGCGCGCTCCTCCGGATAGCCCTCGAATAGCACGGAGGTGAAGATCAACTCGCTGGATGCGGTCGAATGACGATAGGAATAACCCATCTCGGCATTGGAGAGCACGTGCCTGTTGCCCTTGCGGTCGACCGCGTTGACCTCGATCAGCCGGTCGCGCGTCTCGACGCCATTGGCCCCGGCATTCATGCGCGCTGCGCCGCCGATGCTGCCCGGAATACCGTAGAAGAAATGAAAGCCGCCGATGCCGTTATCCATCGCCATCGCCGCCACATGCTTATCGGGGCAGATGCTGCCGGCCAGAATGCGGTTTTCGCCGGCAAGCTCGACAAAGCCGAAGCCCTTGGCGGACAGGCGCAGCACGACGCCGGGAATGCCGCCGTCGCGCACCAGGATGTTGGAGCCGACGCCGATCACGGTCAGCGGCACCTCTTCCGGCAAGATTTTCAGGAAGGCGACGAGATCGTCGATATCATGCGGCTGGAACATCAGCTCGGCGAGGCCGCCTGCCCTGAACCAAGTGACGCGGTCCATGGGGGCATCCGGCGTGATGCGACCGCGGATATCCTTTACACCGTCTCCGAGAGACGCGAGAAGCTTTTCCCCATTCACCTGTTTCATACGGACTTTCCCGATAGGCCTTCCAGTTGCTTGGGCAGCGCCGCCGCCCAGGATGTGATGCTCCCAGCCCCCAACAGAACCACGAAATCGCCAGGCTTTGCAACCTCCGCAACCATCTGCGGCAGAAGCTCTGCCGAAGTGAGAAAGCGAGCGTCGCGATGGCCGCCGGATTTTATCCGCGAGACCAGCGACACGGAATCGATCCCCGCGATCGGATCTTCGCCTGCCGCATAGACCGGCGCCAGGAAAATGCTGTCGGCATCGTTAAAGCAGGCGGCGAATTCCTCGAACAGGCTTGCCAGGCGGCTGTAGCGGTGCGGCTGATGGACCGCGATGATGCGCCCCTTGCAGGCTTCGCGGGCAGCGCGCAGCACCGCCTTGATCTCGACCGGATGGTGACCGTAATCGTCGAAGATCTGCACCCCGTTCCATTCGCCGGTCAGCGTGAAACGGCGCTTGACGCCGCCGAAGGAGGCAAGCCCCTTGGCGATATCGGCGCTCGATATGCCGAGCCGGTTGGCTACGGCGATAGCCGCCGTGGCGTTGGAAATATTATGCCGCCCGGGCATCGGCATGACCAGCCCCTTGAGCTCGATCACCTGGCCGGTGCGGCGGCGGCGGATTTCGACGTCGAAGATCGAGCGTGTGCCGTCGATGCGCACATTCTTGAAGCGTACGTCGGCCTGCGGGTTCTCGCCATAGGTGATGATCTTGCGATCCTCGATGCGGCCGACCAGCGACTGCACCTCGGGATGGTCGAGGCACATAACGCCGAAGCCGTAAAACGGCACGTTCTCGACGAACTGCCGGAAGGCGGCGCGCACGGCGTCGAAATTGCCGTAATGGTCGAGATGCTCCGGGTCGATATTGGTGATGACGGCGACATCCGCAGGAAGTTTCAGAAACGTGCCGTCGGATTCGTCGGCCTCGACCACCATCCACTCGCCCTCGCCCATGCGGGCATTGGTGCCGTAGGCATTGATGATGCCGCCGTTGATGACGGTCGGATCGAGCCCGCCGGCTTCGAGCAGGGTGGCGACCAGCGAAGTGGTCGTCGTCTTGCCATGCGTGCCGCCGATGGCGATCGCATTGCGGAAGCGCATCAGCTCGGCAAGCATTTCGGCGCGGCGCACCACCGGCAGCAGCTTTTCGCGGGCGGCGATCAATTCCGGATTGCTCTTTTTTATCGCCGTCGAGACGACGACGACTTCGGCATCACCCAGGTTCTCAGCCCGATGGCCGACGAACACCTCTATGCCCTTGTCGCGCAGGCGCTGGACATTGGCGCTATCGGCCTGGTCGGATCCCTGCACCTTGTGGCCGAGATTGTGCAGCACCTCGGCAATGCCGCTCATGCCGATGCCGCCGATGCCGATGAAATGAACGAGACCGATCGCCTTCGGCAGTTTCATGCGCGTGTCCTCTTCAATTCCGCAATTGTCCGTCCGGCGGCAATAGCCTCAACCATGTCGGCAAGCAAGTTCGCGGCATCGGGTTTTCCGGCGAGTTTCGCCGCCGCTGCCATGTGCGAAAGCTTTTCCGGATCGTTCATCACAGCCGTCAGGATCGCCGCGATCTTCTCCGGCGAAAGCTCGGATTGGGCGATCACCTTCGCTCCGCCGGTCGCAGCCAGCGCTGCCGCATTCGCCGCCTGGTCATGATCGAGAGCGTGCGGGTAAGGCACCAGCACCGCCGGCCGACCAATGACGGAGATCTCCGAAACCGTCGAGGCGCCCGAGCGGCAGATGACAAGATGGGCCTTCGCCAGCCTCTCCGCCATGTCGGTGAAGAAAGGCGCGATATCGGCCCCCATCTCCAGCTTGGCGACGCAGCCGCCGACCATCTCCATATCCTCGGGACGCACCTGCTGGGTGATGCGCAGTCGCAGACGCAGCGCGTCGTCAAGCAGGCTAATCGCCGTCGGCAGCGCCTTGGAGAAATATTGCGCGCCCTGGCTGCCGCCGAAGACGACAAGATTGAAGGCTTCGCCGGGATGCGAGGGCGTATAAGGCACCTCGGCGGCAGCGATGATTGCCGGGCGGACCGGATTGCCTGTCGTTACGGTCTTGTCCGGGAAGGCGCCGCCCCCCTCCGGCAGGAAACCGCCGGCAATCCCCTGTACGCGGGTCGCCAAGGCCTTGTTGGCACGGCCCATCACGGCATTCTGCTCGTGGATCATCGCCGGCACGCCAAGCCTTGTCGCGGCAAGCAGCGGCGGCACTGTCGGATAGCCGCCGAAACCGACGACGATGACGGGCTTCAGCCGCTGGATCAGCTTCTTTGCGGCCCGCATGCCGCTCCAGAGCGTCCACAGCGAACGGGCGACGGCGACCGGGTTCTTCGAGCCGATCGTCGCCGACGGCACGACATGGATCTCTTCGGCCGGGAACTTGCCGGCATACCGCTCGGCCCGGCTGTCGGTGACGAGATGCACCGAGTAGCCGCGCTCCTTCAGCTTGAAGGCCAGCGCCTCCGCCGGGAACACATGGCCGCCGGTTCCCCCGGCGGCAAGCAGCACGATGCCTTTGCTCATGGCCTTTTACTCCGCCGGCATGCCGTGCGGGACGCGGAAAAGGCTCCGGTCCTGCGCACGTTTTTCCGGTCGATGACGCGTCAGCGCCAGAATGAAGCCGGCGGTGACGCAGATCGCCACCATCGACGAGCCGCCGTAGGAAATCAGCGGCAGCGTCATGCCCTTTGCCGGCAGCAACTCGAGGTTGACGCCGATATTGATGATCGACTGGATGCCCATCTGCAGCACCAGGCCGGCAACGGCGAAGCGGTTGAAGTCGTTGCGCTCGCGATAGGCATGCGATAGGCCGCGCAACACCAGCACGGTAAAGAGCGCCACCAGCGCCATGCAGAAGACGATGCCGAACTCCTCGGCCGCGACCGAGAAGATGAAGTCGGTATGTGCATCCGGGATGATGCGCTTGACGATACCCTCACCCGGCCCCTGGCCGAACCAGCTGCCGCGGATGATCGCCTCGCGCGCCGTGTCGATCTGGAACGTGTCGCCCTCGCCGGTCATGAACTTGTCTATTCGCAACGCGACGTGCGGGAAGACGTAATAGGCGCTGAGCAGGCCGCCGGCGCCGCCGATGCCGAGCAGCATGATCCAGATCCATGGCATGCCGGCCATGAAGAACATCCCGCCCCAGACGGCCGTAGTCAGGATGGTCTGTCCGAGGTCAGGCTGCGCGACGAGCAGGGCGGCGACGATGGCAAACAGAATGATGGCGAAGAGATTACCGGGAATCTCCGGCTGGCGCGCATGTTCGGCAAACAGCCAGGCGCAAACCACGACGAAGGCGGGCTTCATGAATTCCGACGGCTGGATCGAAAGGCCGGCGATCCAGATCCAGCGCCTGCCGCCCTTAACCTCCTGTCCGACGAACAGCACCAGCACCATCATGGCGAGCGAGATGATCAGCAGCAGGATCGCCGTTCGCCGCACTTGCCGGGGCGTCAGGAACGACAGTCCGAGCATGACGGAAATCGAAGGGATCATGAAGGCCGCATGGCGCTTGACGAAGTGGAAGGGCTCGAGCCCGATGCGCTCGGCAACCGCGGGAGACGCTGCAAACGACAGCATGAAACCGATGCCCATCAGGAAGATGAACATCGCCAGGAAGAAGCGGTCGATGGTCCAGAACCAATCGGCCAAAGGCCCACGTTCCGCGCGGCTTACCATGTCATTTCTCTCCTGTTGCCGAACCGATCAGCATCGCAATCCCGTCAAGCGCTGCCACGTGTCCGACGAAGGCTTCACCCCTGACTTCGAAATTCTTATACTGATCGAAGCTTGCGCAAGCCGGGGATAACATGACGGCCGAAGCGGCGGCCTCGTCGCGCTCGGCATCGGCTGCCGCATGCACGACCGCGCGCTCCAGCGTGCCTGAAATCTCGTAAGGCACGGCCTCGCCGAGTGTCGCTGCGAATTCCGCCGCCGCTTCGCCGATCAGATATGCCTTGGCGATGCGCGGAAAATAGGGAGCGAGCGTGGTGATGCCGCCTGATTTCGGCAGGCCGCCGGCGATCCAGTAGATGCGATCATAGCTCGAAAGCGCCGGTGCCGCAGCATCGGCATTGGTCGCCTTGGAATCATTGACGAAGACGACGCGGCCACGCTGCCCCACCGGCTGCATGCGATGCTTGAGGCCAGGGAACGAGGCAAGGCCGGCACGGATGTCGTCGGCGGAAATACCGACGGCAAGGCAGGCGGCCACAGCTGCGGCGGCGTTCTGCGCATTATGGCTGCCGCGCAGCGTCTGGATACCGTCGAGATCGGCGAAGGGCAGCATGGCGCCGCCGGCGGCCTGAATGAGCCTGGTGCCCTCGGCATAAATGCCTGATGCCACCACGCTGCGGCGCGAAATGCGCACCACCTTGACACCCGCCCGCTCGACGCGGTCGGCAATCAGCGCCGAATGGCTGTCGTCGACGCCGACGACCGCCACATCGCTGCCGGCGACCAGCCGTTCCTTGACATCGGCGTAATGCTGCATCGTGCCGTGACGGTCGAGATGATCGGGCGTCAGGTTGAGCAGGATGCCGGCTGACGGGTTGAGCGTCGGTGCCAGGTCGATCTGGTAGGAGGAGCATTCGACGACGTAATAGCGTCCGGCCTTCGGCGGATCGAGCGTCAGAACCGCCGTACCGATATTGCCGCCGAGCTGCGTATCATAGCCGGCGCTTTTCAGAATATGGGCGATCAGCGCCGTCGTCGTCGACTTGCCGTTGGTGCCTGTGATGGCGATGAACGGGCAATCCGGCGCATGGGCGCGGCGCTCGCGCACGAAGAGTTCGACATCGCCGACGATATCGACGCCGGCGGCGCGCGCAAGATCGACGGTCCAGTGCGGCTTCGGATGGGTGAGCGGCACGCCTGGTGATAGCACGAACAGCGCCTGCTGGCTCCAGTCGATGGTATGCAGATCCTCAGTCCGGATGCCCTCGGCGGAAGCCTTGGCGACGCTGTCGGGATTGTCGTCCCAGGCGGTCACCTCGGCGCCGCCCGAAACCAGCGCCCGGGCGGTGGCAAGGCCCGAGCCGCCGAGCCCGAAGAGCGCGACCTTCCTGTCCTTGAGCGTCGTGACCGGGATCATGGCCGCCTCACCGCAACTTCAGCGTCGAGAGGCCGAGCATGGCAAGGCCGACGGCGATGATCCAGAAGCGGATCACCACCTGGCTTTCGGTCCAGCCCTTCTTCTCGAAGTGATGATGGATCGGCGCCATCAGGAAGACGCGCCGGCCGGTCATCTTGAAGAAGCCCACCTGGATGATGACCGAAAGCGTCTCCATGACGAAGAGGCCGCCGATGATCGCCATGACGATCTCGTGTTTGGTGGCGACGGCAACAGTGCCGATCGTGCCGCCGAGCGCCAGCGACCCGGTATCGCCCATGAAGATGGCGGCCGGCGGCGCGTTGAACCACAGAAAGCCCAGCCCGGCGCCGATGACGGCGCCGAGAACGACGGCAAGCTCGCCGGTGCCGGGCACGAAATTGATCTGCAGGTAGTTCGCAAACACCACATTGCCGGCGAGATAGGCGATGACGCCGAAGGAGGCGGCGGCGATCATGACGGGCACGATAGCTAGCCCGTCAAGGCCGTCGGTCAGATTGACGGCATTGCCGGCGCCGACGATGACGAAGCCGCCGAAGACGACGAACATGATGCCGATATTGATCATGAAGTCCTTGAAGAAAGGAAAGGCGATCGACGAACCGAAGGTCGAGCCGGCAACGCCCGAGGCAAGGGCGGTGCGCATCATGAAATAGACGGCGATGCCGGCGATGACAAATTCGATGCCCAGGCGCGCCTTGCCGGAAAAGCCCATATGGCTCTGCTTCGTCACCTTGAGATAATCGTCATAGAAGCCGATCGCGCCGAAACCGAGCGTCACCAGCAAGGTGGCGACGACATAGACGTTGGAAAGATCGGCCCAGAGCAGCGAGGCGCCGACGATGCCGGCAAGGATCATAAGCCCGCCCATGGTCGGTGTGCCGGCCTTTTTGAAATGGGTCTGCGGCCCGTCGGCGCGGATCGGCTGGCCCTTACCCTGCCGGATGCGCAGCGAATTGATGATGGTCGGCCCGAACAGGAAGACGATCAGGGCTGAGGTGAACAGAGCAGCGCCTGTACGGAAGGTAATATATCTGAACAGGTTCAGAAACTTGAAATATTCCGACAGTTCGACAAGCCAGATCAGCATTCAGGGCCCCTTGTTTACCCGATCAAAGTTCGCGTTGCGTGTCGGAAAATGGCGGGAACTTGTCAAGGAGCGCGGCGACGATCTTGCCGAAACCGATGCCCAGAGACGATTTCACCATCAACACGTCGCCTGGCGCGACCGAGTTCAACACATAATCCGTCAATTCGGCGGTGTTCTCGCGATATTCGACATGGACGCTTTCCGGCAGCGATTCCTTGAGCGCGGCCATCTCTGCGCCGGCGAGCCAGACATGTTCGATACCGGCTGCAAGCAGCGGCACGGCCAGATCGGTATGGACCTTCTGCGCATACTCGCCCATTTCAAGCATGTCGCCCAGCACGGCGATACGGCGTCCGCGGCTGGTCGGCTCGGAGGCCGCCAGCAGTGCGATCGCCGCGCGCATCGAAGCCGGATTGGCATTGTAGCTTTCGTCGATCAGCGTGAAGCTGCCGCTGCCGATCGAAAGCCGGTGGCGCTTGCCCCTGCCCTTTTCCGGCTTCAGCGTCGCAATCGCTGCGATCGCCCTTTCCATGTCGGCACCGACGATCCTGACGACCCCGAGCGCGGCGAGCGCGTTCTCGGCGATATGGCGGCCGGGCGCGCCGATCGCGACCTCCAGCGTCTCGCCGCCGATCGTCAGCCACAGCGTCGAATTCTCATCCGCGCCGTTGAATTCCGCCAACCGGAATTCGGCCTTGGCATGCTGGCCGAAGGAATGGATATGCTCGATACCGAGCGACTGAGCCGTGCGGTCGAGGAAATTGAACTGGTCGTTGTCGCGGTTGAGCACCACATGGCCGCCTGGCTCGACCCCCTCGAAGATCTCCGCTTTGGCGGCAGCGATCTCTTTGATGTTCTTGAAATTGCCGAGATGGGCCGGTGCGATCGTCGTGATGATGGCGACATCGGGACGGATCATCTCGACCAGCGGCCGGATCTCGCCGGGATGGTTCATCCCGACTTCGAAGACACCGTAATCCGTATCGTCAGGCATGCGCGCCAGCGTCAGCGGTACGCCCCAATGATTGTTGAAGGAGGCGACGGAGGCATGCACCTTGCCGGAGGGCGACAGCACATGCCGCAGCATTTCCTTGGTGGTCGTCTTTCCCACGGAGCCCGTCACCGCGATGATCCGGGCCTTGGAGCGCTCGCGCGAGGCAAGGCCGAGCCGGCCGAGTGCCGCAAGCACATCCTCCACGACGATCATTGGCACCGTCAGGCGGCCCATGGCCGGAAGCCTCGCCTCACTGACGACGAGAAGGGAGGCGCCGTTCGCCACCGCCATCGACGCGTAGTCGTGACCGTCGACATGGTCGCCCTTGATCGCGAAGAAGGCTTCGCCCGGGCTGATCGAGCGGCTGTCGATGGAAATGCCGGTGATGCCTTCGGGCAGAGTGCCGAAGGGCCGCCCCGCCATTGCTGCGATCATGTCTTCGGTCGTCCAGAGCCAGCTCAAGATTGCAGTTCCTCCAAGGCCTTGCGCACCTCCGCATGATCGGAGAACGGCAGGGTGACGCTACCGATCGTCTGCCCTTCCTCATGCCCCTTGCCGGCGACGATCAGTGTATCGCCGGATCGCAACATACCAACAGCCTCGCGGATTGCCGTGGCGCGATCGGCAATTTCCGAGGCGCCGGATGCTGCCGCCATGATCTCCGCCCGGATCGCGGCCGGCTCCTCCGAGCGCGGATTGTCGTCGGTGACGATGACGACGTCGGCAAGTCGGCAGGCGATTTCACCCATGATCGGCCGTTTGCCGCGATCGCGGTCGCCGCCGCAGCCGAAGACGACGACGACGCGGCCGGTGGTGAAGGGCCGGACCGAGCCCAGCACGTTTTCCAGCGCATCCGGCTTATGGGCATAGTCGACATAGGCGAGCGCGCCGTCTTTCGTATGGCCGACGAGTTCGAGACGGCCGGACGCGCCGACGAGCTTCTCGAGCGCGGCCATCGCAACTTTCGGCTCGACGCCGGTCGACATGGCAAGACCTGCCGCGACCAGCGCGTTGGCCACCTGGAAATCGCCGGCCAGCGGAATATCCACCTCGAAGATCTCGCCGCCGATATGGATCTCGGCGGTCTGCTTGTGGCGGAAGTGCTCGACACGTTTCAAGGTGAGGTAGACGCCCTTGCGCCCGACGGTGCGCACATCGTGACCGGCAGCGGCAGCGGCCTTGATCGCCTGCGCCGACCATGGATCGTCGGCGAAGATCACCGCCGGCGCGCCCTTCGGCAGCAGCGTATCGAAAAGCCGCATCTTGGCGGCCATATAGGCCTCGACCGTGGGATGATAATCCATGTGGTCGCGGCCGAGATTGGTGAAGGCAGCGGCGGCAAGCTTGACGCCGTCGAGCCGGCTCTGGTCGAGGCCGTGGCTGGAAGCCTCCATCGCCGCATGCGTGACACCTTCGCCGGCAAGTTCGGCCAGTAGTTTGTGCAGCGACACCGGATCGGGCGTCGTCAGCGAACCATATTCGTTGCGCGTCGGCGAGACGACGCCTGTTGTGCCGATCATCGCCGCCGCATGCCCCGCATGCGCCCAGATCTGCCGGGTAAAAGAAGCCACAGAGGTCTTGCCCGCCGTGCCGGTGACGGCGACCATGGTCTCCGGCTGCCTGCCGAAGAAGCGCGAGGCGGCGATCGAAAGGAAACGGCGCGGCTCCTTGACCGCAAGCACCGGGATGGAAGCCTCGACGGCCTGGGAAGCAATCGCGACGGCGGCACCCCGGCCGGCGGCATCGGCGATGAAGCCCGCGCCGTCCGCCTTGCTGCCGGCGACAGCGACAAAAGCATTGCCCGGCGCCACATGGCGGCTATCCGAAGACAGGCCCGAAATATCAAGCAAGCCTGCCGGGCCTTCGAGCTGTGCTTCAATTTCCGGAAACTGATCTCCGGCCAGGTCTCGCAATTTCATCGAATGCACTTTTCTCTCTTGAAGCCGGTCCACCCCTCGCGAATCGGCGTCGATATTCATTCACACTCAATAAGACACCAGCAAGGCCGATCCGCCCTCCCCGAATTTCGGCTCGATGCCGAGAATGGGGGCCGCGCGGCTGATGATCTCGCGGGCGATCGGGCCAGCGGTACCGGCAGAGATCGTTCCGCCGTATTGCTTTTCGCCGGTTTTCGGCTCGTCGCAGAAGGTGATCACCGCATATTTGGGATCGTTGATCGGGAATGCGGCAATGAAGGAGTTGAAGTTCAAGGTCGCGGAATAGCGGCCGTTCACCACTTTATCGGCCGTGCCGGTCTTGCTGCCGACGGCAAAACCTGGCACGCGGGCGACGCGGCCCGATCCCTTGTATCCGTTGAAATCGAGAAGATAGCGGATCTCGTCGCTGGTCGTCTTCTTGATCACCTGCGTGGCGATTTCATCGGCCTGTTCGCGGCTGCGCGGCAGGAATGTCGGCTCGATCAGCTTGCCGCCATTGACGAGAGCGGCCGCCGCCACCCCTGTCTGCAGCGCCGTCGTCGAGACGCCGTGGCCGAAGGAAATCGTGATCGAATTGATCTTCTTCCAGACCCGCGGCTGGCTCGGCATCTTCACCTCAGGCAGCTCGGTCTGCATCTTGGTCAAGAGGCCGAACTTGGTCAGATAGTCCTTCTGCGCGTCGATGCCGACGATGTCGATGACGCGCGCCGTGCCGATATTCGACGAATACTGGAAAATCTCGGGCACGGTCAGCCAGCGGCGCTGCCCATGGAAATCGTGGATCGTGAAGCCGCCGATATAGATCGACTTGCTGGCATCGAACGTGTCGGTCATCTTCACCTTGCCGGTGTCGAGCGCCATCGCCAGCGAAAAGGTCTTGAAGGTCGATCCCATTTCGAAGGTGCCGTTGGTCATCCTGTTGAGCCAACCCTCCTTGGCTCCTTCCTGCGGATCGTTCGGATCGAAATCCGGCGCCGAGGCCATGGCCAGCACTTCCCCGGTATGCACGTCGATGACGGCAGCACCCGCCCCCTTGGACTGGAAGTTGTTGACGGCGTTGACGACCGCGTCCCGAACGATGTTCTGCACGCGCAGGTCGATCGACAGCCGCACCGGCTCGAGCGGCTGGTCGCTGGTCATGCCGACCGAGGCGAGGTCGGCGAGCCCCTGGTCGTCGATATATTTCTCCATCCCGGCGACACCGCGGTTGTCGATGTTGACGTAACCGAGGATATGCGCGGCGGTCGAGCCGCCCGGATAGAAGCGGCGCTTTTCCGGCCGGAAGCCGATACCGGGAATGCCGAGCGCCAGGATCTGGCTCTGCTGCTTCGGCGTCAGCTGCCGGCGCAGCCAGGCGAAATGCGACGTTTTGACCGAGAGCTTCTTATAGGTATCCCGGACGTCGAGCTCCGGCAGAACAGTCGCAAGCTTCTCGACCGCCTCGTCGGCATCGACGATCTTGTTGGGTTCGGCAAACAGCGAGACGGTGCGGATGTCGGTCGCCAGCACTTCGCCGTTGCGGTCGAGAATGTCGGGGCGCGAAGCCATCAGCCGATCGGGCGGCAGGATGCTGGAGACGACCTCCTGATCCTTCATCGCATATTCGACGAGACGGCCGCCGATGACGACATAGACACCCATGAAGCCGAGGATCAGCAGACCGACGCGGCTTTTTGCCTGCCCTGACTTCTTCTTGCGGGATCCCTCGATCGCCAGGCCGGCAGGAGAAGGACCGCCGAAACGATTGTAGACTCCAGCGGAGAAATGCGCCTGGCTCTTCAAGACCATGATGCGAGAAAGAAACGACATTATTCCACCGACCCCGTTTCGATCTCGTCTGCTTCATCCTCCTCCGCGGCGCGCGGCGCGGGTTTTGGAACGGGCTGCGCCTTCGTCGTGACCGTCGCGCCTTTGGCGCCGGCCAGGGCTGCACCTTTCGCGCCGGCCTCGGTCGCGCTCTTGGCGCCAGCCTTGGCCTCGGTCACGTCGGGCACGGGAACCTCGGATTTCAGCATCGGCAATTCCTTAGCATGCACCAGCGCCGTCGATTGCGTCGGCTGCAACTGCAACTCGTCATCATAGGCCTTGACCAGCCGCTCCAGCCGGTTCGGCTGCGATTGCAGCGCCCAGTCAGCCTTGAGAAGGTCGATCGTGTCCTCCTCGAGCTTGATCTCGGCTTCGAGGCGATGAACCTCCTCGAACTTCAATTCAGCGCGATGCTTGATCGTATAGGTGACGGCGGCGGTGGCCGTCATAACGCCGATGAGCACGAGATCGAACGTTTTCAGCATATCAACCTCCAAGCTTTCCGAGACTGGCGAGATTGGGAAACCCGAAGAGCGACATATCCGCAGCTTCAGCGGCGGCCTCCGTCCTCAGGCCGGCGCGCAGCTTGGCGGAGCGGGCGCGCGGATTGATCTCCGCCTCCACCTCGCTTGCCGAAACCATCGGCTTGCCGATCGCCGCGAAAGTTGCCGCCCGCTCATGCGCGACCGGCAGATGCCGCGACCCCGACGCCTTGCCGGCGCGGTCGGAGAAGAATTTCTTGACGATCCGGTCTTCGAGCGAATGAAAGGTGACGACGACGAGCCGGCCGCCCGGCTTCAGCGCTGCTTCCGCCGCAAACAGCGCCTGCGCGAGTTCGCCGAGCTCGTCATTGACGAAGATGCGCAAGGCCTGGAAGACACGCGTTGCCGGATGGATTTTGTCCTTCATCTTGCGGGGCGTGACCAGCTCGATGAGACCGGCAAGATCGCGTGTCGTCTCGAACGGCTTTTCCTCGCGGCGCTTCTCGATCGCATGCGCAATGCGCGGCGCCTGGCTTTCCTCGCCGAGGAAATGGAAGATGCGGATCAGATCGGCGACCTTGGCGCGGTTGACGACATCGGCCGCCGAAACGCCCGCAGCCGACATACGCATGTCGAGCGGCCCGTTCTTCTGGAAGGAGAAACCACGCTCGGCCTCATCGATCTGCATGGAGGAAACGCCGATATCGAGGACGACGCCATCGAGCCCGCCTTGCGGCGCATGATCGGCAAGATGCGAGAATTGCGAATGAACGAGCTTGAGACGGCCACCATGGGCAGCAACCATTGCCTGGCCGGATGCAATCGCCGTCGGATCGCGGTCGAGCGCGATCACCTCGGCGCCGGCCGCAAGAATGGCGGCGCTGTAGCCGCCCGCACCGAATGTACCGTCGAGGATGAGCTTGCCGGGCGCGGGCGCCAACGCCGAAAGCACCTCATCAAGAAGAACAGGAATGTGACGAACCGGTCCGCCACCGGCATCAGTTGAACCTCCGCCAGGATTCGCCACCATTCCGTTCCCTCGTTCTTTCAGGAACGCTTGCCCGCCAGCTTGCGCTCCCCTCGTGCCTGCGCCTGCGCAGCCACAAAAGCCTGCGGCTGCCAAAGCTGAAAATGATCCGCCCGACCGACGAAGGTCACCTCGTCCGAGATGCCGGTAAAGCCGCGAATGAAATCCGTGACCATCAGCCGCCCCTCGGCGTCGAGCTTCATGAAGACCCCGCCTCCATGAATGAGAAGCGACATCTCGTTGGCATCCGGCGAAAACGGATCCTCCGCAGCAATCTGCCGTTCGAATCTTTCGAGAAGATCCGGACCGCCGACGCTGATCGCCGGAAACACAAAGTCCTGGAAGCAATAGAGCTCCTGAACATTGCGCTGCGCCAGCACGGACCGGAACGCCGAGGGCACGGAAACCCTGCCCTTGGCATCGATCCTGTTGGTCGCATTCGAAAGGAAGCGGCTCATCACACGAAACATCCGTTCCCGCAGGGATCCGGACCAAAAGACGCCCGAAACTCCCGATATCAGGCACAGCTTCGCAAGCCGGATGAGCAAAAACCCCTCCGACGCTTCCGGAGAGGAAGACGTCTTTGCTTTGCGATGAATGGGCAGGTGATTGCCCTGGTGCAGTGCGCATTTGGGATAGCATGGGACCATATGGGCGTCAATGGGATACGCCCATTTTGCAACAGACGCATGATCAAAAATTTATAAGCTGTTAAGTTTAACAAAGAGTTAGGATCGCCCTGTCGCGATGGTCGCGCAGCGGTGCTTTTGCAAAAAGAATTTTCAACAGGCGGATTGCATGAGCATCCACTTGAAAACTTTCGATTTCAGCGGCTTACCGGGAAGTGAATCCTGAAATCAGGGCTTGATCGCGCCACAAAAGTTAATCGCCAGTTGGCCTGTAAGCCGGGTTCTGTATGGCTCCGGCGTGAACCGGAACGTGGCAGCCATTCCTCTGGGACAGCGTTCGCACGCTGCCTCGCGCAACCCACCCGGATGACTGGCCTGGAAACCGGCCGGAAGGCCTTTCGGCCTGCCGCGTCATCCCTATTCGGTCTTGCTCCCGGTGGGGTTTACCGTGCCATTTCCGTTGCCGGAGATGCGGTGGGCTCTTACCCCACCCTTTCACCCTTACCTGTCATGACAGGCGGTTTGCTTTCTGTGGCACTTTCCCTGAGGTCGCCCTCGCCGGACGTTATCCGGCACCGTGTTTCCGTGGAGCCCGGACTTTCCTCACCCTACCGCCTTTCGGCATTGATAGAGCGCGGCTGCCCAGCCAACTGGCAGGGGTCCCATAAACGAGAGAGATGGCAATTGCCACCGAAATCAAAATTTATTTAGCGAAATTCCGGTGTGAAATCCGTGGAGTAGCCATGTTCGCTGATTCTGCCTGACAAAAGCAGGTCAGCCCCAAGCCGGCCGATTTCGTCCGAACTCTTGGCCGAGGTGCCGGCGCAGCCCGTCAGCACCGCGATTTCAGGCGATGAGGTGTAGCCGATCATCGGGTAGCCGCTCTCCGTCTGCGAGACGACGCAGGCCGCCGTCGAAATCGAGAGCGGCGCCAAGTCGGGCACGAGACCTTCGACGATGCGTTCGTGATAGGCGCGCACGGTCTCGCGCCCCTCGGTTTTGAACCAGGCGCGCATCGCGACCTCGTCACCGAGCGCCAGATCGTCGGGATCGCCGCCGATCTTCAGGTAGAAATTGCCGTCGGGATAACGGATCGGTGGCAGCAGATAGATATGCGTGCCGGGCACATCGAGAATGAGCGACGGCATGGCCGCAAGGCGCACCGCATCGGTCTCGCTCACCTCGAAAAGCGTTACCGTCCGACCATAAACCGTCATGGCAACCGGCTTCGGCAACAGATTCTCTGCAATGGAAAATCCGCCCGCCGCCAGCAATACCTTCTCACCGCGATAGCTCCGGCCGCCGGCAGTCTCGACGACAGCCGATCCGCCCACGCTGCGGATCGAGACGACATGGTCGCGAATGACGGCAGCACCTGCCTTTTCCGCCAGCAGCGACTGTGCCTTGACCAGGCGGCGCGGGCTGATGTGGCCGGCCCCCTTTGCCTCGAAGACGCCGGCAGCGGCACCGGGAAAGGCGAAAAACGGAAAGGCGGCCTTCAGCCCAGCCTCATCGAGAAAGCGGGTCTCGACGCCGAGCGAAACGGCCGCCTGCCGGGTCCTCTCGAGATAATCGCTTCCATCAGGCGCGACGACCACGCAGCCGACCTCGCGATAGAAGTCGATGCCGCTGTCGCGGGAAATCTCGCGGTAACGGCCGATCGCGCGGTTGGCGAGCAGCGCCCAGTTGCGATCGGGATCGATGGTGCGGGTGATGCGCCCCTCGTCGTAATGGCTGGCGAAGACGCCCTGATGCGCCTTGCGATCATCAGGCTCGTCCGGGCCGATCACTCCCACGCCATCCACCTGGCGCGCCAGATGCCGCGCCGCCGCAGATCCCATCAGCCCGCGGCCGACGACGATATATTTGAAATCGACTGCCATGATGCTCCCTTTCAGGCAAAGACCGGCGTCAGCTCGCCGCCGAAATCACTGTCGCGGAGCGCACCTTCGGTCAGAAGCATGGCGCCCAGCCGTCCGAGTTCGTCGGAGGATTTGGCTGCGACGAAATTGCCGCCGGTGAGCACCGCGATGCGTGGCGACTGCGTAAATCCAGCATAAGGATAACCGGTCGGCGTGAAATTCGCCACGCAAGGCCCCGAGGTGACCGGGCAGCCGGCAAGCGCCGGCATCAACGTGAGGGCGATGCGTGCGAGATGCTCGCGTTCAGCCACGCTGCCATCCGAACGGAACCACGCGCCGACATTCTCCAGCTCTCTGAAAGACAGCATCTCGGTGTCGCCACCGAGTTTCAGGTAGGTCTTGCCGTCGGGATAACGCACCGGCGGCAGGATATAGATGTGGTCCTCCTCCCGGTCACCGAGCACGATCGTCGACGGCATGTCGCCGAAGATCGCCATCTCGTTCTCACTGATCTCGTAGAAGGCGACCGTGCGCGCCATGACCCTGGTATCGACGGGACGCGGCAGCAAGGCATTGAAATTGCTGAAACCGCCGGCAGCGACCAGCACGCGCTCGGCACTGTAGGTTCTGCCACCGGCCATCACCTCGACATGGGAACCGGCGTCGCGCACGGATGTCGCGGTTGCTTCGATCAGCGAGACACCGCCCTGTTCGGCAAGCCTCGCCTGCGCCCGCACCAACGCCCGCGGGTTGATGTGCCCGGCGCGCTTGCGCTCGAAATATCCGGTGAAATCAGGATCGACGGCAAGATAGGAAAAACGTTGGCGAAGGTCCGACGGCGCGACGGTCTCGATATCGCTGCCGAGTGTCCGGCTGACGGTGAGCGCCCGGTTGATATAGTCCTGCTCGTCCTTTGGCGGCGGACCGGCGAAGAGGCAACCGACTTCGGAATAGAAGGAAATGCCGCTCCTTGCCTCGATCTCGCGGTAGCGGTCGAGCGCACGGGCGGCGAAACTTCCCCAGGTCAGATTGCCGTCGAACGTGCGGGTGATGCGCGCTTCGTCGTAATGGCTGGCGAATATCCCGTGATGGGCCTTGCGTTGCTCCGGCTCGCACGGGCCGATCAGCGCAATGCCGTCGGCCATCGAGGCGAGATGCCGTGCGGCAGCCGCCCCCATCATGCCGCGCCCGATGATGATAAACCTGAAATCGACTGCCATATCTAGCCTCGTGTCGAGGTGGCCTAACCTCATCGCGAGGTGGCCTAATCTCATCTCGAGGTAGCCCACCTCGTTTCAGGTGGGGATATCACGGCAAGCATCCTGATTCATATCGCAAAAATGCCGGAAAAATTCTCGGCCGACGCGTCCGGCGAAGCTCAGTCGAGCATCGCCAGGACCTTGCCGCAATAGGTCTTAGACACCGGGTTCATGCGCGTGGCGGCATGGCCGGCATTGTATTTCAGGATCGTGTTGCAGGTCTGCCCGCCGCCGAGCTGATGGGCGGCCGCCAGGTATTTCATCCCGTATTTGATGTTGGTCTCCGGATCGAACAGGCCCTTCTTCGTGCCAGAATAGCCCATCATCCGTGCCGTCGCCGGCTTGATCTGCATCAGGCCGATTTCGCCGGCGCTGCCGCGTGCCTTCGGATTGAAGTTGCTCTCGACACGCACGACGGCCTGGGCAAGCGCGACCGGCACGTCGTATTCAGCGGCATATTTATTGATCAGCGCGGCATAGGGAACGCTGGCGGAAAAATCGGGCATGGCATAGCCGCTCTGGCGATCGACGGTTTTCAGCGGGATGGTTTCAGCCCTGGCACCCCAGTCATCACCAGCCAAGGCAAAACTATATCCCGCCAGCAGCATGCCAACGCATGCCGCAGCACCAACAATCATATTCTTCATGTAGTCTATTCACTCCGACCCATAGAATTGCAGGACTGCGCGCCTCGCCGTCATCCGGTCATACGCGATCAAGGACTGATCGTGTTCCGCAGCAATTCTTATCGTTTCATTTGGCGCTCGTGGTTACACTTGAAAAAGCCGTGAGCGCTGTTCAGCGGGCGTTCTTAGACCATCGCAATGAGGAGATAATAGGGAAATGATGTGGCGAGGCGGTTTTCTCGCCAGCCGCAGAAATATCGGCCGGAAACCGGCCTCTTCCGCTCAGGAAAAACCCGGCAGCGCCGACAGCAGCCGGTGCAGCGTGTCGATCGTCGAGAAATCGGCGATGCCGTCCACCCGTTCAGGCCGGAAATGACGCTGGAAAGCTTCCACGTCTCCCGCCGTCTTCTCGGAAAATTGTCCTGTGATTTCAGTGCCATAGCCATATAGAGACAGCATCGACTGCAGCGCTTCGACAGGCTGGCCGGCATCACCCTGCTGGAAGAAGCGCCCGCCGGTGATCGTTGCCGGCTCGACCCAGTGACCGACGCCCGCCCTGTGGAGCTCGCCCCAGGGGAATTTCTCACCCGGATCGACCTTGCGGATCGGGGCGACATCGGAGTGCCCAAGGACCCGCTCCGGCGCGATTGACCAACGTTCGACACAGTCACGACACAATTCGATCACCGCGGCGATCTGCTCTTTCGGGTAATCGGGAAGTCCGCCGGGATGGCCGGCATTGGCGATCTCGATGCCGATCGACAGCGAATTGATATCCGTCTCGCCGTGCCAGCTGCTCTTTCCCGCGTGCCAGGCCCGCCGCACCTCCGGCACCAGCTGCACCACCTCGCCGTTCTCATGCACGAAATAATGGCTGGAGACCTGGCTCTCGGCGCGACAGAGCCAGTCGAGCGCGCCATCCGCCGTCGGCATGCCGGTATAGTGCAGCAGGATCATGTCCGGACGGCGCCCGTCCGCGCGCTCGCCGTGGTTCGGCGAAGGCTGCACGCGGGCGCTCCCGCAGTCGGCCTCGAAAGAGGTCATGCGGCTCGGCGTTCCTTCTCGATCGCCGCATAGGCCGCATTCAGCGCCGCCATGCGCTCATTGGCGATGACATGGAACTCCTTCGGCACGCCGCGCGAGATCAGCCGGTCGGGATGATGTTCGCTGACGAGACCGTGATAGCGGCGGCGGATGGTCGGGAAATCGTCCGAGGGCAACACACCGAGCACCTTGTAGGGATCGCCGCCTGTGGAGACGTGGCGGGCGGCGATCTGCTCGAAGCGCGTCTCGCTCATCTGAAAGATCTCGCCGATATGGCTGAGGAAATTCAGTTCCTTCTCGTGGATCAGCCCATCGGCCTTGGCGATATGGAAGAGACCGTCGAGCACGTCTTCCAGCACGGTGCAATTGGCCGCGCAGGTAACGCAAAGCGTCGAGAGCCGTTCGGCATAGGCTTCGTAGCCGGCCACGTCCTGGCGTGCGAGGTTGTAAAGCCTGGCGACGTTCTTTGCCTGGTCCTGCGGGAATTCGAAGATTTCGCGGAAGGCTTCGACCTCCTTCTCGCTGACGATGCCGTCGGCCTTGGCCATCTTGGCCGACAGCGCGATGATCGCCACGGAGAAAGCCACCTTGCGCCGGGTCTCGGGATCACCTTCAAAAACCGTTCGGATAGCCTCGACCACCGCCGACAGCGCATTGCCCGCGGTATTGCCAATGGCATTCAACAGTTTTTCCCAGAAGGACATCGAAATCTCTCGCACGCTTGTCAACTTATATGCAGATAGCTTGACCAAAGAATCGTAGCCTTTGCAAGGCGACTATTGGTCGTAGGGCCGAACACAGTTTTCACGATTTGGTAATTGTCGCACCGCAGCAAAGGTTCCTCCTGCGCTCGGCACCTCCGCTTCGCGGCGCGCCGCGCCGGCAATTTCCACAAGAGTTCTCCGCAGTCAGAACCGGCTTGAAACGATTATATCAACTCTTCCGGCCGCAACGCGGCAGAAAGGCGCTTTTTCGTAAATTCTTTACTTTACAGGCTCCCTTCCCTGCCGCATCCATGCGCTCATGCATGTCGCCCGGAGGTGTGCAGCGGATCCGGGATAACGACATCCATGAAAACAATGCGCTAACGCGCGTCGCTTGAATCGAATTCGAGGCGACGCCTGTAGCTGAAGCCGCCGCACCGAAACGCCATAGGAGGGATCATGGCCAAGCAGAAAGTTGCAATGCTGACCGCCGGAGGCCTGGCGCCCTGTCTTTCCTCCGCCGTCGGCGGACTGATCGAACGCTACAGCGACATCGCCCCCGACCTCGATCTCGTCGCCTACAAGTCCGGCTACCAGGGCGTATTGCTCGGCGACAGCGTCGAGATCACCCGCGAGATGCGCGAAAAAGCGCCGCTGCTACATCGTTATGGCGGCTCGCCGATCGGCAACAGCCGCGTCAAGCTCACTAATGCCGCCGACTGTGTCAAGCGCGGTCTGGTCAAGGAAGGGGACAACCCGCTGCGGGTTGCCGCCGAACGCCTCGCCAATGACGGCATCACCATCCTCCACACGATCGGCGGCGACGACACCAACACCACCGCCGCCGACCTTGCCGCCTATCTCGCCGCAAACGGTTACAACCTCACCGTCGTCGGCCTGCCGAAGACCGTCGACAACGACGTCGTGCCGATCCGCCAGTCGCTCGGCGCCTGGACGGCCGCCGAAGTCGGCGCACATTTCTTCGACAATGTCGGCAACGAACAGACGGCCGCCCCCCGCACCCTCGTCATCCACGAGGTCATGGGCCGCCATTGCGGCTGGCTGACCGCCGCGACCGCCCGCGCCTATCTCCAGCGCACCAGCCGCAACCAATATGTCGACGGCCTGATGATGGACGCGCATCTGAAGAGTATCGACGCCGTCTACCTGCCTGAAATGGCCTTCGACCTCGACGCTGAGGCCGCCCGCCTGAAGGAGAGCATGGACCGCAACGGCCACGCCACGGTCTTCGTCTCCGAAGGCGCCTGCCTCGACGCCATCGTCGCGGAGCGCGAAGCCGCCGGCGAGACGGTCAAGCGCGACGCCTTCGGCCATGTGAAAATCGATACGATCAATGTCGGCGCTTGGTTCCAGAAGCAGTTCGCCAGCCTTTTGAACGCCGAACGTTCGCTCGTGCAGAAATCGGGCTACTTCGCCCGCTCGGCGCCGGCCAACAGCGACGACCTCCGGCTGATCCAGAGCATGGTCGATCTTGCAGTCGAGAGTGCGCTCAACAGAGTCTCCGGCGTCACCGGCCACGATGAAGCGCAAAACGGTAAATTGCGCACTATAGAATTCCCGCGCATCAAGGGCGGCAAGGCTTTTGACCTGTCGACGGCATGGTTTGCCGAAGTCATGGACAATATAGGCCAGAAATACAAAGAAGCGTGATTGACGGATGGTTAATATGATGTCTTTGCTTGTTCCTGAGGAATAGGAGGAGACACCATGTCACTTGAAGCTTGGCTCGCTTTTGCGGCCGCATCCGCCATCATGCTGGCCATACCGGGACCGACGATACTGCTCGTCGTTTCCTATGCGCTCGGTCATGGACGCAGGACGGCGTTTGCGACGGTGAGCGGTGTGGCGCTTGGTGACTTCACCGCGATGACGGCGTCTCTCTTCGGTCTCGGCGCCGTCCTCGCCACCTCCGCCACCCTCTTCACCGTCCTGAAGTGGATCGGCGGCGCCTACCTGATCTGGCTGGGAATCAAGCTCTGGCGGGCCCCGGTCATCGGCGAACCGGTTGCCGACAACGACAATCTGCCGGAAGAGAAGTCGCTCAAGATCTTCCTCCACGCCTATGTCGTCACCGCCCTTAATCCGAAGAGCATTATCTTCTTCGTCGCCTTCGTGCCGCAGTTCCTCAATCCGGCCCTGCCCTTCGTCGGCCAGATGGCGATCATGGAAGCAACCTTCCTCGTGCTGGCGATCCTCAACGCTTCCGCTTATGCGTTTCTCGCCCATACCGCGCGCGGACTGATTCGCAAGGCGAGCGTCCAGCGCGCCGTAAACCGCACAGGCGGCACTCTGCTGATCGCTGCAGGCGCCGTAACCGCCGGGTATCGCCGTATTGCAGCTTAGAAATAATCCGTGGTTGCCGGAATGCCACGAATAGGTTAATGGGGTCGTCGGATTTAAGCTTTTTAGTAACTTTTATAACGCTGCCGGGGCGGCGCGATTTCACGAAAGTGACGGAATGGTAGCGATCGGATTGTCCGGGCTGAAACGCAGTCTTGTCGTTTCTACGGTGCTCTGCTGTGGCGTGATGACCGGCTGCGCGAGTGTCGAATACACCTCCCAGGCCGAACTGACAGCTGCGCAGACCGTGGTGCCGATGCCGAAACCCGGTGAAGACGCCACGCTTGCCGTAATCCCGACAGCCGAAGGCACGGCCGCTCAGGCGGTCGCCGGTGCCACCCTTTCCCCGGCATCCCCTGCCCTGACCGCAACGGCGATGCCGACCGTGACCGCCTCCCAGCCTGCCGATCTCACCATGGAGCCGGCAGCCTACGCGCAGATCCCGCTGACACCCGAGATGACGGCGATCCAGTCCGTGGTACCGACGCCGCGTCCGGGAGCGCCGGCACAGCCGGCAACGCAGCTTGCCTTTGCCGCGACACCGCAGAACGGCGCGCTTGCGGCACTTGCCGCAGTCGACACGACGCCGCGCGCCAGCATGGACTACGGTTTCGATGAATCCGGGCCGATCGATCCGCCGACGGCGCCGCCGATGTTCAGCGACGACGACAAGGACGATGCGCCGACCGTCGAAAAGAGCTTCGTCACCAAGCTCATTCAGAAATATTCGAAACTCTACGAAATTCCCGAGACGCTGCTCCACCGCATAGTCCATCGCGAGAGCCGCTACAATCCGAAGGCCTACAACAAGCGCGGCTATTTCGGCCTCATGCAGATCAAGTACAACACTGCCAAATCAATGGGTTATGACGGCGCCCCGGGCGGTCTCTTCGATGCCGAGACCAACATCAAATATGCCGCGAAATATCTGCGCGGCGCCTGGCTCGTCTCCGACAGCAAGGAAGACGATGCCGTGCGTCTCTATGCGCGCGGTTATTATTACGATGCCAAGCGCAAGGGCATGAACGACGTCGCGCAGGGCAATTACTGACAACTACCCCAGAAAGACGGCTCGGCCTATGGCCGCGGCTGGACCTGCCGCTCTGATCCGGCCTGCAGTTGCGGCATGCCCAATTGCGGCGACGCCGCCAGGACTGCCTTGAGAAGCGTTTGCGGCTGATAACCGAGCCAGCCCGGAGTCAGGCCAAGCCGGACGACGACCAGATTGGCGGACGGCACGATCGCCATGCTTTGCCCGTCATGCCCCGTCAGCCAGAACGTGTCCTCCGGCAGCCCGAATACAGCACTCGAGCCGCCGGGCGCGAGCCACGCCTGGCCTTGCGTATACCGGCCGTTCGATGCTGCCGTCGGCGTGCGCATGGCGCCGACGAACCCCTCCGGCAACAGCCGCCGGCCATTCCAGACGCCATCCTGCAGCAGGAACTGTCCGAAACGCGCCCAGTCATGCGCAGTCGCATAGAGATAGGAGCTTCCGGCAAAGGTGCCGCGCGCGTCGAGCTCGAAGACGGCGCTGGTCATGCCGAGCGGGGAGAAGAGCGCATCATGCGGATAGGAAAAGGCTGCCTGCGCATTGCCGACCCTGTCCATCCAGATGCGTGACAAGAGCGCCGCCGTGCCGCTCGAATAGCGGAACCGCTGCCCGGGTGCTGCCTCCATCGGCGCATTGGCCGGCAGCGAGACCATGTCTGGATCGAGATAGAGCATGCGCGTCACATCGGCAACGCTGCCGTAATCCTCATTGAAGGCAAGCCCGCTCTCCATGCCGAGCAGGTCGGAAACCTTGATCCTCGCACGCTGATCGTCCTTCCACTGTGCCATCAAGTGATCGTCGTCGAACGAGACCTTGCCGTCGAGCATCAGCCGGCCGAGGATGGCCGCGTTCACCGTCTTCGTCATCGACCAGCCGATCAGTGGCGTCTTCGACGAAAATCCGGGACCATAGGCTTCGGCGACGATACGGCCGCCGCGCACCACCACGATCGCCCGCATGGCCGGACCGGCAAATCGGGCATCGGCCAGCACCGCGGCGATCTTCGCGTCCGGCTGATTGCCAGTGCCCTCGCCTTGCGGCCACACCGCGTCATTCGCCTGCATCTTGGCCGGCGGATCGAACGGCACCGCGTTAATCGCCGCCTCGAAATTGCCGTCCGGCACGCTGGTGCATCCGAGAGCGCCGCGATAGAGCGCATAACTCGATGCGAACAGCCCCATGAAGCGCGCCGTCACCCGGCCGCTGTCACGCTCGACACCGACGCGAACCAGCCTCAGCAGCGGATTTCCCGGCGCCTGGACGTCGTCATGCAACACATCGTCGGCATCCCGGCTGGCGACGAAGACATTGGAGCAGACGATCTTGGCGGCGTAGCCGTCCCCGACGCGCAAGAGCTCCGGCGGCCAGGCGAAGAGCCAGCCGGTCCCGGCAGCGATGATGAGAGCCACAAGGAGAGCAAGCGCCTTCAGGACACGCAGCACAAATCGCATGGCATTCCTCCATGCCGGGAGAGAAGCAGGAATCGCGCCTGTCGGAAAGGGGCCGGTGCGAAGTAGGCGCACCATTCCGATCACTCTTCATTGATGCCGGAGCCTTCCGAGAACGGTGCCCCACAGCCCACGTCATCAAACTGTAGCAGTGGCGCGCTACACGCCCTGAACGCTAAAAAGGTGACAGACTCATGTCAGAATTTGCACCGGATGCCGGCTTCCGCAAGAACCGGAAACTCAAGGACGCCCTTCTCCGCCACAAGGCTTTTTCGAAGGAAGGTTTTTCCGAGCGTCTCTTCGGCCTCCTCTTCTCCGGCCTCGTTTATCCGCAGATCTGGGAGGATCCGGATCTCGACATGCAGGCGATGGAGCTGAAGCCCAACCATCGCATCGTCACCATCGGCTCCGGCGGCTGCAACATGCTCGCCTATCTCTCCAAAGCGCCGGCATCGATCGACGTCGTCGACCTCAACCCGCACCACATCGCGCTGAACCGCCTGAAGCTCGCCGCCTTCAAGCATCTGCCGGATCATGCCGATCTCGTCCGTTTCCTGGCCATGCCGAACGAGAAGTCGAACAGCCGCGCCTACGACCGGCATCTTGCCGTCAAGCTTGACGAGGCGACCCGCAGCTATTGGAACGGCCGCAAGTTCGGCCGCCGCCGCGTCACCGTCTTCGACCGCAACATCTACGAAACCGGTCTGCTCGGTCGCTTCATCGGCGCGGCCCATCTTCTTGCCCGCCTGCATGGCGTCAAGCTGCGCGAGATGACCAAGACCCGCTCGATCCGCGAGCAGCGCCAGTTCTTCGAAGAGCAGATCGCGCCGCTGTTCGAAAAGCCGGTGGTGCGCTGGATCACCGGCCGCAAGAGCTCGCTCTTCGGCCTTGGCATCCCGCCGCAGCAATATGACGAGCTCGCAAGCCTGGCCGCCGACCATTCGATCGCACCGGTGCTGAAGCACCGCCTGGAAAAGCTCGCCTGTCATTTCCCGATGCGCGACAATTATTTCGCCTGGCAGGCCTTCGGCCGCCGCTACGGCACTGAAGAGGAAGGCCCGCTGCCGACCTATCTGAAGCCGGAGCACTATGAAGTGATCCGCGCCAATGTCGACCGCGTCAACGTCCACCATGCAAGCTTCACCGAGCTTCTGGCCCGCGAGCCGGCCGCCTCGCGCGACCGCTACATCCTGCTCGACGCGCAGGATTGGATGACGGACGAGCAGTTGAACGACGTCTGGCGGGAAATCACCCGCACGGCGCGTGAAGGCGCCCGCGTGATCTTCCGCACCGCCGCCGAAAAGAGCATCATCGAAGGCCGCCTGTCTCCTTCGATCCGCGACCAGTGGGACTACTTCGAGGAGAAGTCGCGCGAGCTGACGGCCCTTGATCGTTCGGCGATCTACGGCGGCTTCCACATTTACGGGAAGAAGGCGTGAGCAAGGTCGGCACCGAGACGGCAGGAAAGAGCGGCGAACATGCCAGCCTGATGGATGGCATGTACCGCTACCAGCGCCATATCTACGATCTGACGCGCAAATATTACCTTCTCGGCCGCGACAGCACGATCCGCAATCTCGATGTACCCGAGGGCGGCACCCTACTCGAAGTCGGTTGCGGCACCGGCCGCAACATGGCCTTCGCCCACAGGCATTTCCCGACAGCCAAGCTGTTCGGCCTCGACATTTCCCAGGAAATGCTGATTTCGGCGCGCAAGACCTTCGCCACCAAGGCGACGATCCCGGAATTCCGCGTTGCCGATGCCACGGCCTTCACCCCGCGCGAATTCGGCGTCAGCGGCTTCGACCGCATCCTGATCTCCTATGCCCTGTCGATGATCCCGGACTGGGAGCGCGCCGTCGATGCGTCGATTGCCGCACTCAACCCCGGCGGTCAGTTGCACATCGTCGATTTCGGCCAGCAGGAAGGCCTGCCCGGCTGGTTCCGCCGCATGCTGCAGTCATGGCTCGCAAAATTCCACGTCACCCCGCGCTCCGATCTGCGGGAGCTCCTGGAAGCGCAAGCCCATGAAAACAACGCGAGATTGTTGTTCGACACCGTCGGCGGCGGTTACGCCTGGCGGGCGGCCATTATCAGCAACCGCTCATAATTCGCTTGAAACTAACCGATTTTTTACGTTGATATGGTGAAAAGAGGGTTATCCTCTGCCCACTCGTCTTTTTCGAAGGTCAGGCTGTGGGGCAAAGAGATCATTCGGTTCACGACGGGATGCCCATGCGCCGGCTTTTGTTTTGCGTTCTGCCTCTGGCCATTCTCCTGGCAGGCTGCTCCTCTTCTGGCCACGACTATCTCGAAACAGCATCGATCAAGCCGAAGACGCGATTCAAGGACACCGATCCGCAGGATTTCGGCCCGAAACATCCGCAGCAGAACCAGGTCCACGGCATCGATATCTCCAAATGGCAGGGCAATATCGACTGGGCGACGGTCAAAAATTCCGGTGTCGCCTTCGCTTTCATCAAGGCGACGGAAGGCAAGGACAGGGTCGATCCGCGCTTCGACGAATACTGGCGCGAGGCGCGCGCCGCCGCCATCCCGCACGCGCCCTACCATTTCTATTATTTCTGCTCCTCGGCCGATCAGCAGGCCGACTGGTTCATCCGCAACGTGCCGAAGGAGGCGATGCGCCTGCCGCCGGTGCTCGACGTCGAATGGAACGCCGAATCGAAGACCTGCCGCTACCGTCCCGACCCGGAAACGGTGCGCGCCGAAATGCAGCGTTTCATGGACCGGCTGGAGGCCTATTACGGCAAACGCCCGATCATCTACACCTCGGTCGATTTCCACCGCGACAATCTCGCCGGTTACTTCCAGGATTATCATTTCTGGGTGCGTTCGGTGGCAAAACACCCCGAAGTGACCTATTCCGACCGCCGCTGGGCCTTCTGGCAATACACCTCGACCGGCGTCATTCCAGGCATCAGCGGTCCCACGGATATCAATGTCTTTGCCGGCAGTGCAAAGAACTGGAACAATTGGGTCGCTGCCGTTTCCAAGGATAGAAATTCTTAGTAACGTCTTTCAATGTTTCTTGCTTCCGTCACATTCCTCTGGGAAAGCGACGAACATCCATTTGATATAAGGACCGCATCCATGCACCGCTCGCTCGCAAGCCGCTCTGCACTCGCCCTCCTGTTTGCCCTCGCCCTTGCGGGCGGCGCAGCCGCCCAGCAGGCACCTGCGGCGGATCCAGCCGCTCCGGCAGCACCCTGCGGCGGCGATCTGTCCGCCTTCCTTGAAGGCGTCAAGAAGGATGCAGTTGCCGCCGGCGCAAGCGCGGCAGCCGCCGACTCCGCTCTTGCCGACGCCGAGATCGACCCCAAGGTTCTGAGCCGGGATCGGGCCCAGGGCGTCTTCAAGCAGACCTTCCTTGAATTCTCCCAGCGCACCGTCAGCCAGGCTCGCCTCGACATCGGCCGCCAGAAGATGAAGCAATATGCCGACGTCTTTGCCCGCGCCGAACAGGAATTCGGCGTTCCCGCTGGCGTCATCACCGCTTTCTGGGCGATGGAAACCGATTTCGGCGCCGTCCAGGGTGATTTCAACACCCGCAACGCCCTGGTGACGCTGTCGCATGACTGCCGCCGCCCGGAACTCTTCCGCCCACAGCTGATCGCCCTCATCGAGATGGTCCAGCACGGCGATCTCGACCCCGCCACCAATACCGGCGCCTGGGCCGGCGAGATCGGCCAGGTGCAGATGCTGCCGCGCGACATCATCGCCTACGGCATGGACGGCGACGGCGACGGTCATGTCCGCCTGAAGCAGAGCGGCCCGGACGCCATCCTGACGGCGGCTAAGTTCATCCAGCATCTCGGCTTCGAGCGCGGCCAGCCCTGGCTGCAGGAAGTCACCCTGCCCGATAACCTGCCCTGGGAGAAATCCGGCCTCGGCGGCACGATGACGGCAGGCGAATGGTTCGCGCTCGGCGTCAAGCCGCGCGACGGCAACACCGCCTTCGGCAACCTCGAAGGCGATCTGGTGCTGCCGCAGGGCCGCATGGGACCGGCCTTCATCGCCTACCCGAATTTCAAGATCTATCTCGAATGGAACAAGTCGTTCATCTACACGACCTCGGCCGCGTATTTCGGGACCCGGCTTTCCGGCGCCCCGACCTATCTCAAGGGCGTGCCGGAACAGGGCCTCGCCAACGACCAGATGAAGACGCTGCAGACCAAATTGCAGTCGCTCGGGCATGATGTCGGCGAGATCGACGGCATCCTCGGCTCCGGCACGCGTGTCGCGATCCAGAAAGAGCAGCAGCGCCTCGGCATGCCGGCCGACGGCTGGGCAACGCCTGCCCTCCTCAACGCTCTCTGATCGCCGCCTGCACCTCACCGCCACCCGCGTCGCAAGAAACGGGTGGCGCGGTCCGCCGTCTGCGCTAAGCATGAGCCCTGACAGCCGGTGCCGGTTTTTAGCAACCGAGCGGCTTACGGTGGAGGAACCGGTATGGACAGCAGAATGAATGCCTGGACCTGGGGCCTGCTGCTCCTGCTCGGCCTGATCTGGGGAGGCTCCTTCTTCTTTGCCCGCATTGCCGTTCAGCATGTGCCGCCGCTGACCCTTGTCTTCCTTCGGCTGCTGCTCGCCGCGCTGGCGCTTCACGTCTATATCGCCGGCCGCTTCGACGTCTATTCGATCCTCAAGGCGCGCTGGCGCGAATTCCTGATCCTTGGGCTCATCAACAATGCTCTGCCGCATGCGTTGATCTTTTTCGGCCAGACCCGCATCGGCGCCGGTCTTGCCGCGATCCTGAACGCGACGACGCCGATCTGGACCGTGCTGATTGCCAACTACTTCACCTCGGACGAGAAGCTGTCCTCGGCAAAGATCGCCGGCTGCCTCGTCGGCCTCGCCGGAACGATCGTGCTGATCGGCCCCGGCCTGGCGGCCGGCGGCGAAGCGCCGCTCTGGGCTCTGCTGCTTCCCGTGCTCGCCGCCGTCTCCTATGGCTTTGCCGCCACCTACGGCAAGCGGTTCAAGGATGTTCCCGCACCGGTCACCGCGGCCGGCCAGTTGACGGCATCCTCGCTGATAACTCTGCCGCTGTCGCTGCTGGCCGATCGTCCCTGGACGCTCCCGATGCCGCCGGTCGATATTCTCGTCGCCGTGCTGGCGCTGGCGCTGGTATCGACCGCCTTCGCCTATATCCTCTATTTCCGGATCATGGCGGCGGCAGGTGCCACCAACGCCTCGCTCGTCACCTTGCTGGTGCCGCCGAGCGCCATCCTTCTCGGTGTGCTTTTCCTCGGCGAAAGGCTCACACCCGGCGAATTCGCCGGCATGGCGCTGATCGGTTTCGGCCTCGTCATTCTCGACGGCCGCGCCTATCGCCGGATGGTGAAGACCACCTGAGCCAGGTTGCGAATTCCGCGTGTTTTCAACCGCTTGCCTCTTCGCCATGTTTTCGGCGCATAGGTAAACCGGCAATCGTCGGATTTAACGGCACGTTAAAATCTGTGAACAAAAATTTATCGAATATAATCGATTAGTTTCAACGGCTTGCCGCTAGCCACGTCGACTTGTCCACCGCGCCCTTCGGCAGCGCAGCATAGAATCCGCTTCCCAACCGACATATTTCCGACATATTATCGGCCGGTTAACGCGAGGAGACAGACATGGGACTCACGCAATCCTTGAATGTTCTGTTGGTCAGTGCAGCGTTTGCTTTCGTCTTGTCCATGCTCTTCATCTGAGCTGGCCGATGAAAGTGGAATGACTGGTAGTACCTGAACTCCCCTGATCAATCCGCCAATGAAAAAGCGCATGTCCCGCCCGACATGCGCTTTTTCACCTTTTCAAACCCTTTAGATCAGGCCGCAGCGCCCGCGCTTTTTGCCGGCCGGCGGCAAAAGCCGAGATTTTCGAGCACAGCGGAAACCAGCGGCGCGCGGTTCATCGTATAAAGATGGAAGTCATGGATGCCGCGCCGGACGAGATCCTCGATCTGTTCGGCGGCGACATCGGCGGCGACCTTTGCCCGCTCCTCGGGCTTGTCGTCGAAACCGGCGAAGCGTTCATCGAGGAAGGCCGGGATGATCGTGCCGCAGGCGCCGGCGAAACGCTTCAGCTGCGTCAGGTTCTGGATCGGCATGATACCGGGCACAACGGGGATCGAGACCCCGGCAGCGCGCACCTTCTCCAGGTAGCGCTCGAAATTGTCGTTGTCGAAGAAGAACTGTGTCAGCGCCCGATCGGCGCCGTTATCGGCCTTGCGCTTCAGCATGTCGATATCGGCGGCCGTGTCACGGCTTTCCGGGTGTTTTTCCGGATAGGCGGAGACCGAAATCTCGAAATCGCCGACCGACTTAAGGCCAGCCACCAGCTCGGCCGCATTGGCATAGCCGCCGGGATGCGGCTGGTAGGGGGCGCCGGCGCCGCCGGGCGCATCGCCGCGTAGCGCCACGAAATGCGTGACGCCGACCTTGCGGAACGTCTCGATCATCTGGTGCGTCTCTTCCTTCGTCGCGCCGACGCAGGTCAGGTGCGAAGCGGTGGCGAGCGGCGTCTGCGACAGGAAACGCGTGACGGCGGTCAGTGTCGGCGCCCTGGTGGTCCCGCCGGCGCCATAGGTAACCGAGACGAAATCCGGGTCCCAGTCCTGCAGCTTGCTGACCGTATCCCAGAGCTGACCTTCCATCTCCTCCGATTTCGGCGGGAAGAATTCGAAGGAGATCCCAATATTGCGGCCGCGTGCCTCGTTATTCAAAGCCATGTCATACTCTCCCGGCAAATGTAGGTTCGGCGCCTTCGCTTAGTTGCGAAGCCATCAGGCGCCTCGGATCGCGCGCGAGCCAGACGGTGACCGTCAACCCCTGCCCGCTTTGCTGACCCGGATGAAGGTCCACGACCTGCTCGACGTCGAGCCCGGCCCTGTGCAGCCAGTCGGATATCGCCTGGTGCGAAAAGCCGAGACGGACATGCGCATGCTCGTCGCGGAGATATTCGAGCGTGTGCGGCGCAAGGTCGATGACCACGAGCCGGCCACCCGGCCGGAGCATGCGCGCCGCTTCCGCGATCGCAATTTCCGGCTGGTCGAAGAAATGCAGCACCTGGTGGATTGTCACCAGATCGAAATCCTGGCCCTCGAACGGCAGGTTCAAGATATCGGCATGGCGCACGGTCGCCTTGGTGATGCGGGACTTGTCGAGATTGGCGCGCGCCACGCTCAGCATGTCGCGGCTGGCATCGACGCCGATCGCCCGCCGGTAGAGCCCCGACAGCAGTTCGAGGATGCGGCCGGTGCCGGTGCCGAGATCGAGGAGCGAATCGATCGGCTGACTGCCGAGCAGCCGGATGACGGCGGCGTCGACCTCTTCATCGGCGGCATGCAGGCGGCGAAGCTCGTCCCACTCAGCGGCGTTGCGGCTGAAATAGGCCTGCGCCCGCTCGGCTCGCTGGCGCTTGACCTGCGACAGCCTTTCGCCGTCGCGAAGCACGGTCGGATCGTTCTCGGAGACATGCTTCAGTAATGCCCGCACCAGCATCGCCGCCTTGCCCTCCTGCTTGAGGCGGAAATAGGCCCAAGCGCCTTCCTGGTAGCGTTCGATCAGTTCGGCCTCGCCAAGCAGCTTCAGGTGGCGGGAGATGCGGGGCTGGGATTGGCCGAGAATTTCGGTAAGATCGGTTACCGTCAGGTCGCCACCGTCGAGAAGCGCCAGAAGACGCAGGCGCGTGGGCTCGCCGGCCGCCTTCATGACGTCCACCAGCGCATCCAGTCCAAGCTTCAAGGGTTCGCTCATCTTCAGTCCAATCAAGATATAAAGATATCTTTATGTGATTTGGACGATGGTGACAAGCGGCATTTCGCGCTTGAGCGAAATTGCCTGCTCAAATTGCGACAGGCCAGACGTGAAAAAGCCCCGGTAGAAACCAGGGCTTCGTGACTGCAAAAACGGCTGCAATCAGCGCGTCAGGCGCTTATGGGCCTGGCTGCCCGGATTGAGGGCATCGGGACCAAGACGACGCACCTTGTCCTGCTCATAATCCTCGAAATTGCCTTCGAACCATTCGACATGGCCTTCGCCTTCGAAAGCCAGGATGTGCGTCGCCAGGCGGTCGAGGAACATGCGATCGTGGCTGATGATGATGGCGCATCCGGCAAACGCCTCAAGCGCGCTTTCGAGCGCACCCAGGGTTTCCGTATCGAGGTCGTTGGTCGGTTCGTCGAGCAGCAGCACGTTGCCGCCGGCCTTGAGCATTTTGGCAAGGTGAACGCGGTTGCGCTGGCCGCCCGAGAGATTGCCGACCTTTTGCTGCTGATCGCCGCCCTTGAAGTTGAATGCGCCGCAATAGGCTCTGGAGTTCATATCGAACTTGCCGAGCTTGATGACTTCGGCGCCGCCAGAGATTTCCTCCCAGACGGTCTTGCTGCCGTCGAGTGCGTCGCGGCTCTGGTCGACATAACCAAGATGGACGGTCTCACCGATGCGGATCGATCCCGCATCCGGCCTTTCCTGGCCGGTGATCATACGGAACAGCGTCGTCTTGCCGGCGCCGTTCGGGCCGATAATGCCGACGATGCCGCCCGGCGGCAGCTTGATCGACAGGTCGTTGATCAGCGTGCGGCCCTCGAAGCCCTTGGTGATGCCTTCCATCTCGATGACCACCTGTCCCAAGCGCTCGCTGACCGGGATGATGATCTGCGCATCGCCGGGACGCTGCTTTTCGGCCGCCTCCACCAGCTGTTCATAGGACTTGATACGCGCCTTGGACTTGGCCTGACGAGCCTTCGGGCTGGAGGCGATCCATTCCTGTTCGCGGCTGATCGCCTTCTGGCGGCCGGCCTCTTCCCGGTTTTCCTGCTGCATGCGCTTGGCCTTGGCGAGCAGGTAGGCCGAGTAATTGCCTTCGTAGGGAATGCCGCGGCCGCGGTCGAGTTCGAGGATCCAGCCAGTGACGTTGTCCAGGAAGTAGCGATCGTGGGTGATCATCATCACGGCGCCCGGATAGTCGCGCAGATGCTTTTCGAGCCAGGCGATCGTCTCGGCGTCCAGGTGGTTGGTCGGTTCGTCGAGTAGCAGCAGGTCCGGCTGCGACAGCAGTAGCCGGCAGAGCGCGATACGGCGGCGCTCGCCGCCGGACAGGCTGGTGACATCGGCGTCGCGCGGCGGGCAGCGCAAGGCTTCCATCGCCATCTCGACCTGGCTTTCCAGATCCCAGAGGTTCTGGCTGTCGATGATGTCTTGAAGCTTGGCTCCCTCTTCCGCCGTCTCGTCGGAATAGTTCATCATCAGTTCATTGTAGCGTTCGAGCACGGCCGTCTTCGAGGCAACGCCTTCCATGACGTTTTCGAACACCGTCTTGTTGGGATCGATATGCGGCTCCTGCTCGAGGTAGCCGACCGTCGCTCCTTCGGCGAGCCAGGCTTCGCCGGTATATTCCTTGTCTTGGCCGGCGATGATGCGCAGCACAGTGGATTTACCGGCGCCGTTTGGCCCGAGAATACCGATCTTGGCATCCGGGTAGAAGGAAAGGTGGATGTTCTCCAAGATCTTCTTGTTGCCATAGGCCTTGTTGAGGCCGGACATATGATAGATGAACTGACGTGCCATGCTGCGCTGCTCCGGGCGGGAAACTTCGATTGTGCCGCTATGTAGGCGAAACAGCGCCTTCGGGCAACGCCGAAACCCGGTTTACGCAGGATTTCCGGTCAGAAGCCCGCTGCGTCGACGACGCCCTCGTCGCAGCCGAACGTCGTTTTTCCCGCGCCCTGGATCAGATCGCCAAGCCCGGTGCTCTTCGCCGACGCCGCCCCGGCGGCTTCCGAAAGCCCGATGGTCAACCCGCTGATCATCTTGACATTGCCGGCCCGACGGCAGCTCATTTTGACGCGTTCGCCGGCACCCGGCCCGAAGCTCTTGTCGAAAGCCGCCTTGATCGCCTCAGCCTTGACCGGCTTGCCGATATTGGCGGCGAAGAGATCGCGCACGGCCGAGGTGTTGAGCGCGCCGACGAGGTGCACGCCGACGCCGAAATAATCCTCGGCGCTCATTTTCGTGCAGGTGCCGTGCTTTACCCATTCATGTCGTTCCAGGCCGGATTGTGTGCCGGGCATCGCCTTTGCCAGCGCCGCCTGCGTCTCGGCCGACAGCGTAACCGCCGGCAGCGTGTCCCACTTGCCGTCCTTGTCGGCCGCTTTCTGCTCGGCGCTCACGCCGCAATAATCCTGCCGCATCGGCCAGAGCCCGTGCAGCGAAAAATTCGTCGCATCGGCGCGCTCGCCGGTCTGGCTTGCGCATTCGGCCTTCTTCTGATTCGTCTGGCAAAAGGCCGGCTGCCAGCTCGCCGAAAGAATAAAACGGGTGCGCCCACTAGCCTCCTGCGCCACGGCGGCGCCAGCAAGAACCATCGATACGGCGAACGTCAAGGTACGCAACTGCATGCTGCTCATTTCAACCCCCAAAAAAGAACAATACAGGAACAAATAAGCACGAAGATCGAAGACCCGCAACCCTGAATCGCAGCAGGAACGCAATTTGTTATCGGATAAACCCGGAACCGATGTTGCTTTTGGGCGGTGATCTGGTCTGTTGCCGCAAGGAGGATCCCGATGTTTTCTGAAACACAAAGGCTCGCTTCGACGGGGGCGTCGCTCGCCTATCACCATGATGAGGCCGTCGGCCCGGCACGCGGCATCCTGTTGATATCGCACGGTCTCGCCGAACATTCGAAACGCTATCGCGCCTTTGCCGAGGCGATGGCGGCGCGCGGCTATCATGTTTATGCCCATGATCATCGCGGCCACGGCGAGACAACGGCGCCCGACGCGCCGGTCGGCCGCTTCGCCCGGCGAGGCGGCGTCGACAGGGTGATCGGCGACGTCCTTGCCATGCGCGCTCACGCGGCCATGCGCCATCCCGGCCTGCCGGTAATCCTCTTCGGCCATTCGATGGGGGGCCTGATCGCCCTTAATGCCGCCGTCACGGCGCCGGCCGATTTTAACGCCGTCGCCGTCTGGAATTCGAATTTCGCCGTCGGCCTTGCCGGCCGCGCCGCCCAGGCGATCCTGCTTGCCGAACGCATGCTGAAGGGCTCCGACGTGCCGAGCGGCCTGTTGCCGAAGCTCACCTTCGCCGCCTGGGGGAAATCGATTGCGGGCCGCCGCACCGAGTTCGACTGGCTGTCGCGCCTTCCCGGTGAAGTCGACAAATATGTCGCCGATCCGCTCTGCGGCTTCGACGCCTCGGTCTCGCTCTGGCTCGATCTCTTCGAAATGACGTTTCGCGCCCCGCAGAAGCTCCATCTGGATCGGCTGCCGCGCGACCTGCCGATCCATCTGGTAGGCGGCGGAGAAGACCCGGCAACCGAGCGCGGAAAAGCCGTGCTCTGGCTGTCAAACCATTTGAAAGCCTGCGGCTTCTCTCGTATCAGCACTGAGATATATCAGGACATGCGGCACGAAACGCTGAACGAGATCGGCGCGGATGCTGCAACCGCCGCCTTTGCGGACTGGTGCGACGAGGCCCTCGCCAGATTCCAAACGGCAAGATCCTGAGCCAGAGAGATTCCGTCATGAGCAGCACCTCCGCCCGCCCCGTTTCCTCAGCCTCCGAGGTGACGACAGGGCTCGCGCTGATGTTTCTTTCGGTGATGTTTTCGCCGCTGATCGATATTTTCGCCAAGCTTGCCGTCGTCACCATCCCCTCCGCCGAGGTTACCGCCGGCCGCTTCGTCGTGCAGGCGCTCTGCATGCTGCCGATCGTCATATGGCGGCGCAGCTTTGCCGATTTCTCGTGGCGCCAGAGCCTGTTCCATGCCATCCGCGGCTTGATCATCACCGTCTCGATGATCTCTTTCGTCACCACGCTGAAATACATGGCGGTTGCCGACGCGATTGCGATCTTCTTCGTCGAGCCGATCATGGTGACCATCCTCGGCGGCATCTTCCTGAAGGAGACGATCGGCTGGCGGCGCTATACCGCCTGTGGCGCCGGCTTCTTCGGGGCGATGCTGATCATCCAGCCGAGTTTCCAGGAAGTCGGCTATATCGCCCTCCTGCCCGTCCTCAGTGCGCTTTGCATCGCGATCTTCGTGCTGATGACCCGCGTCCTCTCGCACCGGGAAGATCCCTGGGCGATGCAGTTCCAGATGGGCATCTGGGGCCTCATCTTCTGCGCCGTCCTGCTTTTTATCGGCGATGGAAGCGGCTCTGATCTCTTCGATCCCGTCGTGCCCGAAGGCAGCGCCTGGTTCTACGTCGCCGGTGTCGGCGCCATGGCCGCAATTGCGGGCATCTTCGGCGTCTATGCCTATCGCGCCGCACCCGCCTCGACGCTGGCGCCGCTGCAATATTTTGAAATCGTCTCAGCGACGATCTTCGCCTGGCTGGTTTTCGGCGACTTCCCGGACGCGGTCAAATGGCTCGGCATCGCCATCATCACGGCATCGGGCTTGTACATCCTCTGGCGCGAGCGCCGCTTTGCTTCAAGGCCTCTATCCGATACATCTGAGGCGACGCTGGCGCCGTAAAGACCGACGAGGGAATATGACGCAGACCACGAAAAAGCCGCCGCTTGCAGGCATCCGGGTGATCGAGCTTGCCCGCGTGCTGGCCGGCCCCTGGGCCGGCCAGATGCTTGCCGATCTCGGCGCCGACGTCATCAAGGTAGAAAACCCCGACGGCGGCGACGATACCCGCCAATGGGGGCCGCCCTTCGTCGAAGGCGCGGACGGCGAAAATCTCTCGGCCGCCTACTACCACGCCACCAATCGCGGCAAACGCTCCGTCACCGCCGATCTGAAGAGCGCCGAAGGTCAGGATCTCGTCCGCCGCCTGGTTGCGTCAGCCGATGTGGTGATCGAGAACTTCAAGCTCGGCGGTCTCGTCAAATACGGGCTCGATTACGACAGCCTGCGCAAGGTCAACCCGAAGCTCGTTTATTGCTCGATCACCGGCTTCGGTCAGACCGGCCCCTATGCCAGCCTCGCCGGCTATGATTACATCGTCCAGGGCATGTCCGGCTTCATGTCGATCACCGGCGAGCCGGACGGCCAGCCGATGAAGGCCGGCGTTGCCATCGCCGATATCTTCACCGGCATCTATGCCGTCTCGGCGATCGAGGCCGCCCTGATCCACGCGCTCAAGTCGGGCGAAGGCCAGCTCGTCGACATGGCCCTGCTCGACGTGCAATCGGCCGTTCTCGCCAATCAGAACATGAACTACTTGGTTTCCGGGGCCGCCCCCACCCGCCTCGGCAATGCCCATCCGAATATCTCGCCCTATGAGGTCGTGCCAGCGGCGGACGGTTTTCTCATTCTTGCCATCGGCAATGACGGCCAGTTCCGCCGCCTCTGCGCCATCCTCGGCCTGGATGCGATCGCCGGCGACGGGCGTTACGCCACCAACAAGGCCCGCGTCGCCAATCGCGGCGAAGTCCGCCGTCTCGTCTCCACCGAGACGCTAAAATGGCGCAAGGCGGATTTGTTGAAGGCCTGCGAGGAGAATGGAGTTCCCGCCGGCCCGATCAACACGATCGAGGAAATGTTTGCCGATCCGCAGGTAGAAGCCCGCGGCCTGCGCATCGATCTTGCCGATCGCGCCGGTACAGTCATCCCCGGAGTCAGGACGCCGGTAGTGCTGTCGGAAACGCCGCTGCACTATAGCAGGCCGAGCCCGCGTCTCGGCGAACACACCGAAGAGATTCTGGCGGAACTCGCCGAGCGCGAGAGGAAGGCATCGTCATGAAGAAGGCATTGTCATGAAGAAGACTGGCGGGGAACTAATCGTCGAGGCGCTGAAGGCGAACGGCGTCAAGCGTCTGTCCTGCGTGCCCGGCGAGAGCTTCCTTGCCGTTCTCGATGCGCTACGCGACAGCGACATCGATGTGATCGTCTGCCGCCAGGAAGGCGGCGCGGCGATGATGGCCGATTGCTGGGGCCGGCTGACCGGCGAACCCGGCATCTGCATGGTCACCCGCGGCCCCGGCGCCACCAACGCGTCTGCCGGTCTGCATATATCAAAGCAGGATTCGATCCCGATGATCCTCTTCATCGGCCAGGTGCAGCGTGAAGCACGCGAGCGTGAGGCTTTCCAGGAGGTCGAATTCCGCCGCGCCTTCACCGAATTCGCCAAATGGGTGGGCGAGATCGACGATGCCGCCCGCATTCCCGAGTTCGTCACCCGCGCCTTTGCGATCGCAACCTCCGGCCGCCCCGGCCCCGTGGTGCTGACGCTGCCGGAGGATATGCTGCGCGACGAAGTCGAAGCGCCCCGCGCCAAGCGTTATGTCAGCGTCGAGGCCCATCCCGGCCGCCGCCAGATCGACGATCTCTATCTGAGACTGCTCAAAGCCGAGCGGCCGATGGTGATCGTCGGCGGCACGCGCTGGGATGCCGATGCCGTCGCCGATTTTGCAATCTTCGCCGAACGGTTCCAATTGCCGGTCGGCTGTTCCTTCCGCCGGCAGATGCTGTTCGATCATCTCCACCCCTCCTATGCCGGCGATGTCGGCATAGGCATCAATCCGGCGCTGGCAAAGGAGATCAAGGAGAGCGACCTGCTGATCCTGCTCGGCGCCCGCATGTCGGAAATGCCGTCTTCGTCCTATACGCTGATCGATCTCCCCTACCCCCAGCAATCGCTGATTCACGTCTATCCCGATGCGTCCGAACTGGGCCGCATCTACCGCCCGGATCTCCCCATCTGCGCCGCACCTGCCGATTTCGTCGCGGCCCTTGCCGATCTGGAAGCGCCGGCCGAGCCGCATTGGGCGGAGCGCACGCAGCGCATGCACCAGGCCTATCTCACCTGGTCGAAACCGCCGGCGACAGGTCCGGGCGCCGTCCATATGGGGCCGATCATGGAGTGGCTGGAAGCCAATACCGGGCCGGAGACGATCTTCACCAACGGCGCCGGCAACTACGCCACGTGGCTGCACCGCTTCCATCGTTTCCGCCGCTTCAACACCCAGGCCGCGCCCACCTCAGGCTCGATGGGTTACGGCCTGCCCGCCGCCGTCGCCGCCAAGCGGCTCTTTCCAGAGCGCGAGGTCATCTGCTTTGCCGGCGACGGCTGTTTCCTGATGCACGGCCAGGAGTTCGCCACTGCCATCCGCTACGGCCTGCCGATCATATCGGTCGTGGTCAACAACGGCATCTACGGCACGATCCGCATGCATCAGGAGCGCGAATATCCCGGCCGCGTCAGCAGCACCGACCTGACCAACCCCGACTTCGCAGCCCTTGCCCGCGCCTATGGCGGCCATGGCGAAACGGTGGAAAGCACCGAGCAATTCGCCGCGGCCTTCGAGCGGGCGCGCGAAAGCGGCAAGCCGGCAATCATCGAAGTTAAACTCGATCCCGAGGCGATCACGCCGACACGCACGCTCTCGGAAATTGCGCAAACAAAAAGCCGGTAAGTCCGTGAGCTCACGCACCTACCGGCTTTGATGCAGTGCTGCGGCGACGATCAGTCGATCGCGGCCGTGACGATGAACTCGACCTTGTATTTCGGCGCTGCGAGCTTGGCTTCGCTGGTGGCGCGGGCCGGCGGATTGGCCGGATCGATCCAGGCTTCCCAGGCGGCGTTCATCTCGGCGAAATAGGCAATGTCGGAGAGATAGACGATCGTCTGCAGGATCTTCGACTTGTTGCTGCCGGATGCAGTCAGCAGGCGGTCGACTTCGGCAAGCGAGGACTTGCACTGATCGGTGACGCTTTCGCCCTCGCCGACCTGGCCTGCGAGATAAACCGTGTTGCCGTGAATGACGGCGCCGCTCATGCGTGCGCCGACGTCGATACGCTTAATGCTCATCATAGTCTCCTGAGTGAATGGGAAGGTGGCGGCGGCGCTGCGGTGCAGCGCCGGAAAATCGGCAGCCGGAATGGGGGCCTAGCTGCGGATATGGTGGGTCTTCTGGTAGATCGCCGTCGAGCGGGCGCCGGAGCGGCAATAGCCGAGCATCGGCCGCGGGAACTCGTCGAGCGCGTCGACCATGCCCTGGACCGCTTCCTCGGTCACGCCCATCGGCCCGACGGGCACATGGGTGATCTCCAGACCGAGTTCCTTGGCACGTGCCTCGATAACGGAAAACGACGTCTGATCGGGGCTCTCATGGTCGGGGCGGTGGCAGACGATCGATTTGAACCCCAGCGCCTTGATATCGTCGAGGTCCTCGGGCGTGATCTGACCCGAAACCGAATATTCATCGTCGATCTGGCGAATATCCATCGTCCTGTCTCCTCAAAAATGGTGGGCTGAAGGTCTACGACGCAGCTTGGCAAGCGTCAACAACACTTCGCTCACAGGAAGGCAAAGCTCAGCCCATAGCTGCGGCTCTCGCCGGGCGCCAGCATGTGGAACTCGCCGGCTGCCTCAAGCTCGTCACGCAATACCCAGCGATGCGAGACCGGCTCGATGCCGATGATATGGGCCGGCGCCTTCTGGTTTCGCCACACCTGCAGATAAGGCAGCGTGTCGGCGCGGAAACGCACGCGAAGCGTCCTGCCGCCGATCGCGGCGATGGGCCCTAGGCGAACTTCGGCAAAGCCCTGCTCCGTTGCCGGCGCCGACACGCAGAAGATGCCGCCCGGCTCCTCGCCGAATGTCCAGGGGAAACCGCCATTCTCCAGCATCCCGCCCTCGATCCGCGTGCCCTCGTCCAGCCATTTACCGCCGGTGTTCATGTGATACATCAGGAAGGTCGGCACCGTCTGATCGCTGGTGTTGACGACCCGGTCCTCGAGCCGGACCTCACCGGTCGCCCCATCGATCCGCCACAGCCGCTCGATGCGCTGCGGCAGTCCTTCGACGGTGGTGATGTCGATATCGGCCCGGCATTCGGCATTGCCGTTCTCCAATTTCGTCCACAGCACCTTGGCCGCATGGCCGGAGGCCGATCCGTGCAGCGGATAGACCTTGCCCTCGGCGCTACCGGCGATCGGCTGGCGGTGGCGGATATGGTCCGGCCCGCAGGTGAACAGGAAGCCTTCGAGCGAGTGATCGATTCGGGGATCGCCGTCGTCGGGAATGGCGCGCTTCGGCGCGATGTCGACGCCTTCGACGATGCATCCGCCGATATCCAGCACCGATGCTTCATCGAGCATCAGGCGCGGCCCGCTTGCAGCGGCAAATTCGATCATCGCAGTCTCCTCAGGGGCTTATCGGCCGAGTAGCGTTAGATTTTGCGCCGTCTTTCGTCAATCGAACCCTTTTCCTCTCTTGCGCTTTTGCCGCAACCATGGATTTTGCGGAACTGACGCGGAGACGCAAACGTTTATGAGTAAAAGGAAATCTTAGTGATTTTCATATTTTGTTCAGCACGGTTTCATAAATTCCACACTAGCGTCAAAATTCGCAGGTGTGTGTCGGCCTAGTCACTGTTCGAGGTGTGAGACGTGAATCGTTTTTTAAAGTCGGCATTTTCGCTTGCGGCCGTGCTGGCAGCCATTGCCGTTGCAGCACCGGAGGCCGGCGCGCAGCAGTTCCGTGACCGCCGCCAGAGCGATGTCGTACTCGTCACCCCGAGCGGCGAAATCCTCGATTATGTCCCACGCGGCTATATCTACGCCCGCGACCGCAGCGGCAACCGCGTGCTGATCGACGACTACGGCAATGTCGTCGCCACCGAGATGCGCGCCCGCGGCTACTATCCGCCGCGGCCCGGCCCGCGCGACGTCTATGCCGACCAGAACGGCAACGATCCCTATTACGCCGACGATGGCGACGCACGTTACTCCGAGCGCGGTGCGGTCACCGGCGGCATCCCGCGCGATGCGGCGATCGAACGCCAGCCGCTCGGCGAACAGCCCTATCCCCAGGACAACAGCATCGGCAATCCGCAGTCCGGCGACGATTATGCCTCGATCGATCCCGACCAGCAGATTCCGCCCGCCGACGCGCCCAAGGCCGCGCCGGACGAACCCGTCATCACGCTGAAGAATAAGTCGAAGCCGGAGATCGTCGCGCTGCAGGTCTTCCTCGACCGCGCCGGCATCTCGCCCGGTGTCATCGACGGCCATATGGGCTCGAACGTCACCAAATCGGTCTATGCCTATGACCAGATGACCGGCTCCAAACTCGACCCGAACGACACCGACGCCATTCTGGAAGAGTTGCGCATGAACGGCGGCCTGCCGGTCGTCAGCTACACGATCACGCCGGCCGATGCCGCCGGCCCCTACGTCGCAGAGATCCCGGAAGACTATTCGCATAAGGCGCTGCTGCCGTCGCTTGCCTATACATCGACCACCGAAATGCTGGCCGAGCGCTTCCACATGGACGAGGCCTTCCTCAAGGAGATGAACCCCGGCGCTGATTTCAGCGTCGCCGGCACCGTCATCAAGGTCGTCAATCCGGGTGAGCCGAGGAGCGGCGAAGTTGCCCGTATCATCGCCGACAAGGGCCGCAAGCAGGTCTTTGCCTATGATAGCGCCGGCAATCTCATTGCCGCCTATCCGGCATCGATCGGCTCCACCGACACACCCTCCCCGTCGGGCATCGTGACGGTCGAGCGCGTCGCCTTCAATCCCGGTTACACCTATAATCCGAAGATCAATTTCCAGCAGGGCGCCAACGACAAGATCCTCAACATTCCGCCCGGCCCGAACGGCCCGGTCGGTACCGTCTGGATGGCGCTCTCCAAGCCGACCTACGGCATCCACGGCACGCCCGAGCCTTCCAAGATCGGCCGCACCCAGAGCCACGGCTGCATCCGCCTGACCAATTGGGACGCAACCGAGCTTGCCAAGATGGTCAAGCCGGGAGTGACGGTCGAATTCGTCGATTGAAGCCAGCGTGATAACGACACGGAAAAGGCCGCCGGATCGCTCCGGCGGCCTTTTCGGTTTATACGAGGGATGTTCAGGCCGCCGTTGCCATACGGAGCGACACCGTCAGCCGGGCGGGCAGCTTGCTCATGATCTCCTCGGCAAAACAGGTGGCGTTTTCACGCGCCTTGTCGAGATTGCTGACGCGGGCGGGATCGAGCGTGTGCAACGTGCCGCCACAGTCGAAGATGTCTCGGAAGGCGGAGCGTTCGATGATCGCCGTGTCCAGCACCGGCACATGCCGCTCGCTGAGCAGCGATTTGACGAGTTGCAGCGCCCGGGTCGTGACCATCGAGTTGACGCGGGTCAGCACCACTGAATGACCGATCTTGATACCCGCCTTTTCGTCCAGATACTGCAGCAGTTCGAGCACCTGCGCGCCGCCGCGCGCATCCATCGCACAGCCCTGGATCGGGATCAGCACATGGTCGGAAAGGCCGACGGCGGTGGCAAGCAGCGGATTGCGCGCACCCGGCAGGTCGACGATGAAATAGTCGGTATTGTGCTTGTTCTCATTGATATGCAGCGGCAGCGAGGCGGTGGTGACGAAATCGATCACCGAAATATTGGGCACATGACCAGATATCTCGTGCCAGCGCGAAATCCAGTGCTGCGGATCGGCGTCGAGAATGGTGACGCGAAAACCCTTGCGGGCAAGCTCGGTGGCGAGCAGGAGAACAGCGGTCGTCTTGCCGGCGCCGCCCTTGGTATTTGCGAATGTGATGACAGGCATGTTCAGTCCTCGGAAGGAAATGGTGCGAGCCGGAATCGCTCTTTTACGCACCATCGGAGCATCGTGCGGTTAATCCATCCTTTCTAATCATGGTTAACAAATTCCAAACACGCGCGCCGAAATTGCAGCCGGTATTTTTCACATCCCTAAAATTGGGGATGTCGCTAGAATGAAAAAAGCCCGGAAAGCAAGGCTTTCCGGGCCGGTCTGCAGGTCCGATCTTATGATCTCAGAAGCAATCGCTGAAAAGCACCTTGGTATTCTCGAGCGTCATGGCAACCGGGTTGCCGCCCGCGCTCGGATCTTCGATCGCCATGGCCGACAATTCGTCGATGCGGTCGGCAGCGATTCCCATCGCCGTCAGCGTCTCCGGCACGCCGAGGTCGGAGCGGAGCTTCAATACATAGTCGTAGAAGCCGTCGAAACCGCCCGAAATACCGAGATAGGCGGCGGCGCGGCTGATCTTTTCCTCGATCGCCGTGCGGTTGAAGCGCAGCACCGCCGGCATGACAACTGCGTTGGTCATGCCGTGATGGGTGTTGTAGACGGCGCCGATCGGGTGCGACAGCGCGTGAATGGCGCCGAGCCCCTTCTGGAAGGCGACAGCACCCATGGCGGCAGCGGACATCATGTTGGCGCGTGCTTCAAGATCGGTGCCTTCCCGATAGGCGCGCGGCAGGAATTCCTTGACGAGCCGCATGCCTTCGAGCGCGATGCCGGCCGACATCGGGTGATAGAAGGGCGAGGAATAGGCCTCCAGGCAATGGGCAAAGGCATCCATGCCGGTGCCGGCCGTGATGATCTTCGGCATGCCGACGGTCAGTTCCGGATCGGAGATGACGACACCAGGCAAGAACTTCGGATGGAAGATGATCTTCTTCACATGCGTTTGCGAATTGGTGATGACGCTGGCGCGGCCGACTTCCGAGCCGGTACCCGCTGTCGTCGGCACGGCGACGATCGGGGCAATGCCTTCGAGGCTTGCCCGCGTCCACCAGTCGCCGATATCCTCGAAATCCCAGACAGGCCGGGTCTGACCTGCCATGAAGGCGACGCACTTGCCGAGATCGAGGCCCGAGCCGCCGCCGAAGGCGACGACGCCGTCATGGCCGCCATCCTTGAAAGCCTTGACGCCGGCCTCGAGGTTCTTCTCGTTCGGGTTCGGATCGACGTCGGCAAAGATCGCCCGGCCAAGGCCTGCGTCTTCGAGAATGTCGAGCGCGTTCTTGGTGATCGCCATCGAGGCGAGGCCGCGGTCGGTGACCAGCAGCGGCTTTTTGATGCCGAGGCTCTTGCAGGCGTCTGCCACTTCCTTGATCCGGCCCCGGCCGAGCTTGACTGATGTCGGATAGCTCCAGTTTGCGGTGATGTTGCTGCTCATACTGTGACTTTCTTCAGGTGGAAGGATTTCGGGCGCGTCAGATTCTGGAAGCCGATGATCGACAGCGAGCCGCCGCGGCCCGTCTCCTTGACGCCGGTCCAGCAGAGCGCCGGGTCGAGATAATCGGCGCGGTTCATGAAAACGGTGCCGGTTTCGATCTCGCGGCCGAGCCGCCCTGCCCGTTCGGCATCCTTGGTCCAGAGCGAGGCCGTTAGCCCGTACTGGCTGTCGTTCATCAAGGCGAGCGCCTCTTCGTCGCTCTTCACCTTCATGATGCCGACCGCCGGACCGAAGGTCTCCTCGCGCATGAAGGCCATGGAATGGTCGACATCGACGAGAACCTGCGGTGCGAGATAAGCGCCGCCGTCGTCCTGAGGGAAAAGCTTGGGATCGACAAGCGCCTTGGCGCCCTTGGAGACCGCATCGGCAATCTGCTCGCGCACCACCTTGGCGAAGCGCTTGTTCGCCATTGGTCCGAGCGAAGTCTCGGGATCGAGCGGATTGCCGAGCTTGTAATTCGACACCCAGGCGACCGACTTTTCGACGAAGGCGTCGTAGAGGGATTCGTGCACATAGATGCGCTCGATGCCGCAGCAGCACTGGCCGGAATTGTAGGTCGCGCCGTCCATCAGCGTATCGACGGCCGCCTCAAGATCGGCGTCTTCCATGACGTAACCCGGATCCTTGCCGCCGAGTTCGAGGCCGAGGCCGGTGAAGGTGCCGGCGGCGGCCCGCTCCATCGAGCGCCCGCCTTCGACCGATCCGGTAAAGTTGACGAAATTGAAGCTGCCGGCAGCAATCAGCGCCGAGGTCGTCTGATGATCGAGGAAGACATTCTGGAACACGTCCTCGGGAATGCCCGCCTCCACGAAGGCCTGCACCAGCCGCTCGCCGACGAGCAGCGTCTGCGAGGCATGTTTCAGAACGACGGTATTGCCCGCCATCAGCGCCGGCGCAATCGTGTTGATTGCGGTCATATAGGGATAGTTCCAGGGTGCCACGACGAAGACGACGCCATGCGCTTCGCGCTCGATGCGGCGTTCAAAACGATCGCTCTCCTCGATGACAACAGGCGCCAGCGCATCGGCAGCGATCGAGGCGACATAGTTGGAGCGCTCGTTGAAACCCTTGTATTCGCCGCCATACTTGACCGGCCGGCCCATCTGCCAGGCAAGCTCCGGCACGACGACGTCGGACATCTCGTTCAGCCGCGCAGCACCCTTCAGCACCAGTTGCACGCGCTCTTCGAGCGGCCGTTTCGCCCAGGCCTTCTGCGCCTTGCGGGCCCGCGCCACAACATCCTTGGCGGCATCGAGAGAAAGTGCGGCGCGTTCGGCATAGACCGACCCGTCAACCGGTGAAATGCATTGGATCATCGTCATGATCGATTTCCGTCCTCGTATTGATCAAAATTTCGGCGAGGGCATGAGCCCCTCATCAGCCTGCCGGCACCTTCGCCCCGTAAGCGGGGCGAAGGGGGATAGCCGCAGCGTCTCCGTCCCATCTACCTCTCGTATGGCAAGTCCCCTCTCCCCGTAAAACGGGGGGAGGGTTAGGGTGAGGGGCAAACAACCCGCAATCCCTACTAGGCTCTTTCGAAACCGCGCGCCACTTCCCAATCGGTGATGCGGCGGTCGTATTCTTCCTGCTCCCATTCGGCAGCACGGGTATAGTGGTCGATTACATCATCGCCGAAGGCTTTGCGCAGCATTGCCGATTCCGTCATTGCGGTCGTGGCGGCGCGGAGCGTGCGCGGGATTTCTCGAATATCCTTGCTGCCATAGGCGTCGCCGACGAAAGGAGCCTCGAGCTCGAGCCTGTTCTCGATCCCGTCGATACCGGCCGCAAGCAGCGCGGCAAAGGCGAGATAGGGATTGAGATCGGAGCCGCCGACGCGGCACTCGATGCGGATACCCTTGGTCTCTTCGCCGCAGAGACGATAGCCGGCGGTGCGGTTGTCCTTGCTCCAGATCGCCTTGGTCGGTGCGAAAGTGCCGGCCATGAAGCGCTTGTAGGAATTGATGTAGGGCGCCAGGAAATAGGTGATCTCGCTCGCATGCGCGAGAAGCCCTGCAACATAATTATGCATCAGCGGCGACATGCCGTATTTGCCGGTATGGTCGAAGAACAGCGGCTTTTCCTCAAGGCTCCAGAGCGACTGATGGATATGCGAGGAACTGCCGGCGGCATTGTAATTCCACTTGGCCAGGAAGGTGATCGCCTTGCCTTTCGACCAGGCGATCTCCTTGCAGCCATTCTTGATGATCGCGTGCCGGTCGGCCATGGCAAGCGCATCGGCATAACGCACGTTGATCTCCTCCTGGCCGGCCGAGGCCTCGCCCTTGGAGTTCTCGACCGGAATGCCGGCCCCCTGCAGCCCGGTGCGGATCGCCCGCATCACCTCTTCCTCCTTGGTAGTCTGGAAGATGTGGTAGTCCTCGTTATAGGCGCTGGCGAGCTTGAGGTTGCGGTAGCCCGCCGTATGCGCCGACTCGTAGCTCTGGTCGAACAGGAAGAATTCGAGCTCGGAGGCCATGTAAGCCTTCATGCCCATATCTTCGAGGCGCTTCACCTGCTTCTTCAGGATTGCACGCGGCGAATGGGCGACCTCTTCATGGGTGTGATGGTCGAGCATGTCGCAGAGCACCAGCGCCGTGCCCTCGAGCCAGGGAATGCGGCGCAGCGTCGCCAGATCCGGCTTCATCGTATAGTCGCCGTAACCCTTTTCCCAGCTGGTCGCCTTATAGCCGGAAACCGTCTCCATCTCCATGTCGGTGGCGATCAGATAGTTGCAGCTATGGGTTTCCTTCCAGGCGCTCTCGACGAAATATTCCGCCTGAAAGCGCTTGCCCATCAGACGGCCCTGCATGTCCACCTGGCACGCAAGAACCGTATCGATGCGCCCTTCGGCAACATCCTTCTTGAGATCGTCGAATGTGTAGCTGCTCATGGTTGATCCGCCTGACATTGGAATTGAGATGATCGGGGCAACGAAATCGCATGCGCTCGGCCGGATGTGGGCCTGATGCCTTTTCGTTGAACCAGCGATGGGGCCGCAGGAGCGGCCCCGCCATTTGAGAGGGAAGCCTCGATGCTTATTTTTCGCCGCTTTCGCCAACCGCCGCTTCGGCAGCTGCGATTTCGGCCTGGCGCTTTGCCACCTCAGCGCCGATCGGCGGTCCCTTGAAGCGCCGGCTTTCAAAACCGAACCAGACGATGGCGGTCATCAGAAGGAAGCCAACGGTAACGTAAAGGGCAGCACCGTTCGGCGGTTGGATTCCGAGAATGAAGATCAGAACCATCGCGATGATCGACAGCACTGCAAAGAGCTTGAAGAGGCCTTCGCCGAGGTTCCACGGTCCCATCTTGTCCCATTTCGATGTGCCCCAGGCGAAGAGGCCGAGCGTGATCGGGATCGCGAAGGAGAAGAAGAGGAAGATGACCGTGCACGAAACGACGATGGTGTACACCGGCGTGTCGCCAATTTTCATGATATCGAGTGAGGTGAACCAGACGAACAGCACCGAAAGGATCGAGCCGGTCCAGATCGCAGCCACCGGCGTGCGGTACTGCGGGCTGACTTTCGACAGCGCCTTCGATGCCGGTAGGCCGCCGTCACGCGAGAAGGCGAAGATCATGCGGGAAACCGAAGTGACGGTAGCAAGGCCGCACAGCCACTGACTGACGAGGATCGCCAAGTAGAGGATGTCCTTCACGGTCGCGTTGACCTGCGTGTCCATCGCCCAGAAGAACACGTTCCAGCCCTGTTTTGCTGCATCGTCCATATTCGGCAGCATGAGCACGAAAGAGCACAGCATGATGTAGCCGAAGAGTGCCGACCACAGAACTGAGGCGACCATGCCACGCGGCACCGAGTGGGCGGCTTTGACCGTCTCTTCCGACGTATGCGCTGAAGCGTCGTAGCCGGTGATGGTGTAGATCGGCAGCAGCAGACCGAGCAGGAAAACCCAGCTGCCCGACGTCGTCGGCCAGACACTGCCGCCCGCTTCGCCGGAATAATTGGCGAAGGTGAAGAGCCGGCCGAATTCATATGACGGGGCCGATAACAGGCACACTACGGCAAGCGCGATGGCGGTCGCGAAGATCAGATAACCCGAGAAGTCTGTCAGCTTTGCGGTCAACCCTATCCCCATATGGTTCACGAGCGCCTGTGCGCCGGTGATGATGACGAGGAAGACGATCCGCACCGTGATAGTGTCCGTCAAGCCAAGATAGCCCGTGCCGAACGTACCCATGAAGAAATAATAGGTGCCGACATTGATGGCGCCGAGCACCGTGACGAGACCGAGCAGGTTGAACCAGGCGGTCAGCCAGCCAGTGAAGCGGTTGCCGAGGATCGAACCCCAGTGATAAAGCCCGCCGGCCGTCGGATAGGCGGAGCTGATCTGCGCCATGGCAACGGCGAAGACGAGCGAGATGAAGCAGCCGAGCGGCCAGCCGATGCCGATGGCGGCTCCGCCGGCACCGGAGGTCGCTTGCGCCAGCGAATTGATGCCGCCGGAGAGGATGCAGATGATGGAAAATGAGACGGCGAAGTTCGAGAACGAGCTCATGCGTCGTTCGAGTTCTTGGGCATAACCCATGGAATGCAGGATGTGCACATCCTGCTTCTTGTCCAGTTCGGAATAATCCGACATGACTTCCCCCTGTTCACGATCGGCCGCGGGATTGCGGGCCGGTTCAGTGCCAAATTGCCCGCTGCATTTGCGCCGTGCGGACGTTCGCAGTTAGACTGCTCCCTCGGGTCTTCTTTTTATCAGGCGTCCAGGCTTTGCTGGAGCAGCCCTTTTAGATAGTCGGCCATGACCCCTTGGCCGACATCGTCTGCGACGAGGTCGTTGCGGACCTCGATCATCACATTGCGCAAGCCGTTCGACAGCCCGTGCAGGATCAGCGTGTGAGTCACGCCATCCTCAGGCCCGTAAGGCTGGTTGCGTTCCGTCCTGTAAAGCGGCGCCTCGGCCGCAGCCTCCAGCATGCGGTCGGCGAGCCGGCTGTCCTCATCGTGCAATATGCCGAGTTCGACGGCGCGTTCGCGGCCGTGATAGACCGGCGTGAAGCTATGGATCGTCACGATGATGCTGTCTTGCCCCCTCGCCCGGCGATCGCGGATCAGCCCGCGGATGGCGTCGTGGAAAGGCACGTAGAGTGCGTCGGTGCGCGCAAGCCGTTCTTCGGCGGTCAAATCCGTGTTGCCGGGAATGGCATAGATCTCGCTTACTTCAGGCATGGCGCCGGGTGAACTCGGCGGCCGGTTGCAGTCGTAGATCAGCCGAGAGAACCGCTGGTAGACGAGCGTCGCATCGAGCCCTTCCGATATGCCGCGGGCGACTGAAAGAGCCCCCGGGTCCCAGGCAATGTGGCTTAAGAGCGCTTCGCTGGGCAGGCCGAGATCACCGAAATGAGCGGGAAGCACATTCGAAGCGTGCTCGCAGACGAGCAGCACCGGGCTTCGGCCGCCGACGCGCTCGATCCTGACGCAATCACCGTCCGCTTCGCTGAGGATTTTTGGCCCGGCCAGCACCAATGGCGCCACTCCTATCCCTTAATAAAAGCTTTCCAAGAAAAGAATTCTTCAGGTTTCGGTCACTGTCAAGCGTCGACTGAAAATTTCTTTTCATGACAGTAGTTGACATGGATTATGACAGCGTTGTTAACTTTGGGCGGGAAAGTGGCGCCAGACCACCCCGGGGAGCATCGTTAAGTGACAGTTGCATCGAAGACGGTTTCGGACGTCATACACTCGCATTTCGGGGTGCTGACGCGCGCCGAGAAGCAACTGGCCGAAAGCCTTCTCGACAATTATCCGGTATCCGGTCTCGGCAGCATCACCACGATCGCCGAGAATGCCGGCGTTTCGACGCCGACGGTCGTGCGCATGGTGCAGAAGCTCGGCTTCAAGGGCTATCCGGACTTTCAGGCACATCTGCATCTGGAGGTCGAAGCGACGATCTCCAACCCGATCGCCAAGCATGATCGTTGGGCCCAGAACGCGCCTGGCACGCATATCCTCAACCGTTTCGCCGATGCCATCATGAGCAATCTGCGCCAGACGTTGACCGATCTCGACACCGCGACCTTCGACAGCGTCGCCTCACTGCTGTCGGACCGCAAGCGCGGCCTCTATTTCGTCGGCGGCCGCATCACCGGCGCGCTTGCCGAATATTTCTTCACCCATATGCAGGTGATTCGGCCGGCGACGACGCTGCTATCATCGAACTCCAGCAGCTGGCCGCAATATGCTCTCAACATGAATGCCGGCGACATTCTGATCATCTTCGACATCCGCCGCTACGAGCAGGAGATGGTGAGCCTTGCGACTGCCGCTCGCAAACGCGGCGCAGAAATCGTCGTCTTCACCGACCAGTGGAGCTCGCCCGCCGCCAAGCTCGCCCGGCATGCCTTCCGCGTTCGGATCGAGGCGCCGTCGGCTTGGGACTCCTCCGTCGTCACCCTCTTCATCGTTGAAGCGCTCATCGAGGCCGTTCAGAACTCCACCTGGGACGAGACGAAGGAGCGCATGAAGACGCTTGAGGGCTTGTTCGAGCAGACCAAGCTTTTCCGCAAACCGGGTTAGGAGGGACAAGAAAAACAAAGGGGAGAACAAGGACGGACTTTCGCGGAAACAGGTCGTGTCGTCGCAAATAAAACACGTGTCGCAAACGCCTGCTATTCATAGCAAAATTAACGTCATCCACCCGTCACACAAGCTTCATGTAAGCTGATTAACAGCATCGCCAGACACTGAAAACCCGAAGGAGAACAACAGTGATCTCTAACATTTCTCGACTTCTGTCGCTCTCTACTGCGATGATCGTGGCTTCGACCGCGATTGCCGCCGCCGAGCCGAGCGCTGAACTTATCGCCGCCGCCAAGAAGGAAGGCACCCTGACCACGATCGCTCTTCCGCACGACTGGTGCGGCTACGGCGACGTCATTGCCGGCTTCAAGGCCAAGTATGGCCTCGAAGTCAACGAACTGAACCCGGACGCAGGTTCGGGCGACGAAGTCGAAGCCATCAAGGCCAACAAGGGCAACACCGGTCCGCAGGCTCCTGACGTCATCGACGTCGGCCTCTCCTTCGGTCCGTCCGCCAAGAAGGACGGTCTGATCCAGCCTTACAAGGTTTCCACCTGGGATTCGATCCCGGACACGGCCAAGGATGCCGAAGGCTTCTGGTACGGCGACTATTACGGCGTTCTCTCGTTCCTCGTGAACAAGGACCTCGTCAAGGAATCGCCGGCCGACTGGACCGACCTGAAGAAGAGCGACTACGCAAACACGGTCGCGCTTGCAGGTGATCCGCGTAGCGCCAACCAGGCTGTCCAGGGCGTCTATGCTGCTGGTCTTTCCGCATCCGGCGGTGACGCGGCCAAGGCAGGCGAAGAAGGCCTGAAGTTCTTCGCCGAACTCAACAAGGCTGGCAACTTCGTGCCGGTCGTCGGCAAGGCGGCTCCCTTCGCTCAGGGCTCGACGCCGATCATCGTCGCCTGGGACTACAACGCCCTGTCCTGGGGCCAGAGCCTCAAGGGCAATCCTCCGTTCGAGGTTGTCGTTCCGAAGACGGGCGTCGTTGCCGGTGTCTACGTCCAGGCGATTTCGGCCTTCGCTCCGCACCCGAACGCTGCCAAGCTCTGGATGGAATACCTCTATTCCGACGAAGGTCAGCTTGGCTGGCTGAAGGGATATTGCCACCCGATCCGCTTCAACGATCTTGCCAAGAACAACAAGATCCCGAAGGACCTGCTCGACAAGCTGCCGCCGGCAGCAGCCTATGAAAAGGCTGTTTTCCCGACGCTCGAAGAGCAGGCGGCCGGCAAGGAAACCATCACCAAGAACTGGGATTCCGTGGTCGGCGCCAGCGTCAAGTAACCTCTGATCCTGCCTCCCCGCCCAACGGCGGGGAGGTTTTCTCACTCCGACGCCCCAGGATGAGCTTTTCCATGAGCACCGTCTCAACGCCTATGGTCAGCAGCGCCCCCTTGATCAACAGAGATCGCGTGATCGACTGGCTGGGCATTGCACCCTTCATTATCTTCTCGCTGCTGTTTCTGATCATCCCCACGCTTTATCTCGTGGCGGGCGCGTTCCTGACACCCGAGGGCAGTTTTACGCTGAAGAATATCGGCGATCTTTTTACGCCATCGATCATGAGCGCTTATTGGATCAGTATCCGGGTCTCGGTCGCCTCGGCTCTGGGCGGCGCGTTGATCGGCTTTTTCCTCGCCTGGGCCGTCGTGCTCGGCGGCCTGCCGAACTCGGTGCGCTCGACGCTTCTGACCTTCTCCGGCGTCGCCTCCAATTTCGCCGGCGTGCCGCTCGCCTTCGCCTTTCTGGCAACGCTCGGCCGCACCGGCCTCGTGACGGTCTTCCTGCGGGAATGGTTCGACTTCAACCTTTACAGCACCGGCTTCAACCTGCTGTCCTTCTTCGGCCTCACCATCACCTATATGTATTTCCAGATCCCGCTGATGGTGCTGATCCTGACGCCTGCGCTCGACGGCATGAAGAAGGAATGGCGTGAAGCCTCGCAGATCCTCGGCGCCACCAACCGTCAGTACTGGACGATGGTCGCGATGCCGATCCTCTGGCCGAGCCTGCTCGGCACGACACTGCTGCTCTTTGCCAACGCCTTCGGCGCCATAGCCACCGCCTTCGCGCTGACCGGCAGTTCGCTGAACATCGTGCCGATCCTGCTCTACGCGCAGATCCGCGGCGACGTTCTGCACAATGCCAACCTCGGGTACGCAATCGCGCTCGGCATGATCGTGATCACCGGCGTATCCAACGTCCTGTACCTCATGCTGCGCATGCGCGCCGAACGGTGGCAGAAATGAAAGCGCAACGTCTCGGAGCCTGGATCGCCATCATCCTGGGCGCGTCCTATTTCATCATTCCGCTAATCGGCACCATTGAATTTTCGCTGCGAATGCGCCGCGGTGAATACAGTCTCGATGCCTATCAGTCGGTCTTCTCGGACGCCCAGTTCCGCGAGACCTTCGGCTACTCCATGATGATGGCGCTTCTGACCATTGTCTTCGGCATGCTACTCGTCGTGCCGACGGCCTACTGGGTGCGGCTGCGGCTGCCGCAGATGCGCCCGGTCGTCGAATTCATCACGCTGCTCCCGCTCGTCATTCCGGCAATCGTCATCGTCTTCGGTTATCTCAGGATGTACAACTCGTCGTCCTATCTGCCGCTGACGGGTTCGACGACCGGCACCAACATACTGCTGGTCTTCTCCTACATCACGCTGTCCCTGCCCTACATGTACCGCGCCGTCGACACCGCCATGCGCGCCATCGACGTCCGCACCCTGACGGAAGCAGCCGAAAGCCTCGGCGCGCGCTGGACGACCATCATGTTCAGGTGCATTTTTCCCAACGTCATGAGCGGCGTGCTGTCGGGTGCCTTCATCACGCTGGCGATCGTCATGGGCGAATTCACCTTCGCTGCCCTGCTCAACCGCCCGGCCTTCGGCCCCTACCTGCAGCTCGTCGGTGCAAACAAGGCCTATGAGCCTTCGGCGCTCGCCGTCATCGCCTTCTCGATCACCTGGCTCAGCATGGGCCTGCTCAACCTCGTTTCCCGCTTCGGCAAAGCCCGCCCGGCAAAGGCTTAAGGTAATCGGCTCATGTCTTTTCTCACGCTGACCAACATTCAGAAATCCTTCGGCCCGGTCCAGGTCGTAAAGAACTTCAACATGAACATCGAGAAGGGCGAATTCGTCTCCTTCCTCGGACCGTCAGGCTGCGGCAAGACGACCGTTCTGCGCATGATCGCCGGCTTCGAAACGCCGACCGGCGGCACGCTGACCATCAACGGCAAGGACCAGAGCGCGCTGAAGCCGAACCAGCGCAATATCGGCATGGTCTTCCAGGCCTATGCGCTGTTCCCGAACATGACGGTGCACGACAATGTCGCCTTCGGCCTGAAGGTCGCCGGCGCCCCCAAGCCTGAAATTGACGCCCGCGTCAAGGAAATGCTCGGCCTGATCAAGCTCGACCACCTCGCCGACCGCTTCCCCTACCAATTGTCGGGCGGCCAGCAGCAGCGAGTCGCTCTTGCCCGTGCGCTTGCCGTCAAGCCGCAGGTGTTGCTGCTCGACGAGCCGCTCTCCGCACTCGACGCCAAGATCCGCGTGTCGCTGCGCGAGGAAATCCGCCAGATCCAGCAGCAGCTCGGCATCACCACGGTTTTCGTTACCCACGACCAGGAAGAGGCGCTGTCGATCTCCGACCGCATCGTCGTCATGAACGCCGGCAAGGCCGACCAGATCGGTTCGCCCTTCGAGATCTATAATACGCCGGCAACGCGCTTTGTCGCCTCCTTCGTTGGGACGCTGAACCTCATCGAGGCCAAGGTCGTCGATCCCGACGCCAACCGCATCCAGATCGGCGATCAGGCCATCACGCTGAAGCAGTCGGTCGCAGCCCACAAGGCCGGCGAAACCATCTCGCTGGCGCTGCGCCCGGAAGCGGGCTCGCTCTCCGACACCGTCAGAAGCGATACCGCGCTCACCGGCCAGGTCGTCTCGGCCCACTTCCTGGGGTCGGTCATCCGCACCCGCATGAATGTCGGCGGCAACGTCATTTCCTTTGACATGTTTAACAGCCCCGGCGTCACCCCGCCGCAGGCCGGCGAAACGGTGACGCTGCGCTTCATGGCGGCTGATCTGCTGGTCATCCGCGACTGAGTTTGACAATACCGCTCACGCAAAAGGCGCCGCAAAACGGCGCCTTTTTCAGGTCGGTTGGCCGAACTGTCAGCAAGCGTGATGCAGCCATCACCACAAAGCACTTGAACTCTCCCAACTCGGTGCCAGAAGTTGCCCAAACCAAATGAGCCGGGACAGCTCTTCGCCCGGCGTTTCAAGCGACGGGATATTTTCAATGATTACCTGCCACCTGCGTTATGTGATCGATCCGTACAAGCTCGCCGAATTCGAGGAATATGCCCGGCTCTGGATTCCGATCGTCAACAGGATGGGCGGCACCCATCACGGTTATTTCCTGCCATCCGAAGGCGCCAACAACATTGCCGTTGCATTGTTTTCCTTCCCGAGCCTTGCCGCCTACGAGGACTATCGAACCCGCATGGCAAGCGATCCGGAATGTCAGGCCGCTTTCGAACTCGACAAGCGCAACCGCAGTATCGTCAGCTATGAACGTAGCTTCATGCGACCGGTGCTCAACTGATCGAACCGGCGGACGGCCGCTGCATATTAAAACCCCGCAGGTGAATTGACCCCCGAAAGTTGGACATCAACCTTCGGGGGTCAGTCATTTCAAGGCCGCAGGGCTTTCGCTTGTCATACGCTCAGCGGATTGCCTGGTCGTCCACATCGAAGCGGTGCACACGCGCCTGATCCGGCGTCGCATAGACGGTCTCGTCGGGCTCGTACTGATGTTCGCCGAACAGACGCGCCGTCAGCAGGCCGCACTGATCGGATTCCAGATAGATGATCGTATCGGCGCCGAGATGCTCGACGTGCACGACCTTCGCTGCCCAACTCCCCTGCTCGCGCGATAGCGTCAGATGTTCGGGACGCACGCCGATCGTCTTGGCACTGTGATCCCCGACCTTTTCGGCCGCGATGAAATTCATCTGCGGCGAGCCGATGAATCCGGCAACGAAGACGTTCGCCGGACGATTGTAGAGTTCCATCGGCGAGCCGATCTGCTCGATCGCGCCGGCATTCAGCACGACGATCTTGTCGGCAAGCGTCATCGCCTCGACCTGGTCATGGGTTACGTAGATCATCGTCGCCTTCAGGCTGCGGTGCAGCCGAGCGATTTCAAGGCGGGTCTGAACGCGCAGCGCTGCGTCGAGGTTCGACAGCGGCTCGTCGAACAGGAAGAGTTCCGGTTCGCGCACGATGGCGCGGCCGATCGCGACGCGCTGGCGCTGACCGCCCGAGAGTTCGGCCGGCCGCCGCGCCAGATAGGGGGCGAGCGACAGCATGCCCGATGCCTTGCCCACTCGGCTATCGATCTCGTCCTTGGGCGTGCCCGCCTGCTTGAGGCCGAGGCCCATGTTGTCCTTGACCGTCAAGTGCGGATAGAGCGCATAGGACTGGAACACCATGGCAATGCCGCGCTTGGCCGGCGGCGTCAGCGTCTCGTCGCGTCCGTTGATGACGACGGCGCCCGAGGTGACGTCCTCAAGGCCGGCAATGCTGCGCAACAGCGTCGATTTTCCGCAGCCTGAGGGGCCGACGAAGATGACGAATTCGCCGTCCTCAACCTCGAGGTCGATGCCCTTCAGCACCTCATGCGTGCCATAGGTCTTGCGGATGGATTTGAGTTGAAGTGATCCCACTGATTTTTCCTTACAATCTGACCGGCTGGCCGGTGCGCACGCTCTCGTCGGCGGCAAGGCAGATGCGCAGCGACGCCACCGCATCGGCCATATGGCGATCGAGGTTCAGATCCTCGCGGATCGCCCTCAGCATGAAGGCCTGTTCCAAGTCGCAGAGCGCCTGATGACCGGGCTCGCCCGTCATCCTCATGTCCTGGTCGGGCCGGATGAACTTGCCGTCCGGCCCGGTTTCGGCCGTATGCAGACGGATCACGGAAGTCTTGGTGTGCGTGTCGATATCGTCGGACTTGGCGTTCGGATCCATGACGATCGACACCGCACCCTTCGGCGACATCACATCCTTCACGAAGAAGGCGGTCTCCGAGATCATCGGTCCCCAGCCGGCCTCGTACCAGCCAACCGAACCATCCTCGAAGAGCACCTGCAACTGACCGTAATTATACATGTCGGCGGCGATCTCGTCGGACAGCCGCAGCCCCATGCCGCGCACCTCGACTGCCCTTGCGTCGGTGATCTGACACATGACGTCGACATAATGCACGCCGCAATCGACGATCGGCGACGTGGTTTGCATCAGAGACTTGTGCGTCGCCCAGGTCGGGCCGCTGGACTGCTGGTTGAGGTTCATGCGGAAGACGTAAGGCGGGCCGAGCTTGCGCGCTTCCTCGATCAGCTTCGTCCAAGAGGGGTGATGGCGAAGGATATAGCCGATCACCAGCTTGCGCCCGGCCTTCTTCGCGGCAGCGACGACCCTCTCAGCGTCGGCGACGGTGGTCGCCAGCGGCTTCTCGACGAAGACGTCGCAGCCGGCCTCGAAAGCGGCGACGGCATAATCGGCATGGCTGTCGGAATAGGTGTTGATCGAGCAGAGGTCCGGCTTCAGCTCGGCGAGCGCCGTCGCGAAATCGGGATGGATCGTATAGGCCTGCAGCTCGGGCTCCAGCTTCGGCGTCGAGCGGTTGACGAGACCGACGATCTCGAAGCCTGGATTGTTGTGATAGGCGAGCGCATGGCTGCGGCCCATGTTGCCGAGGCCGGCAACGAGGACGCGGATGGGTTTCTCGTGGCTCACTTGACGGCTCCTGACGTAATGCCGCGGATCAGCTGCCGCGAGAAGATGACGTAGAGAACGAGGATCGGCAGGATCGCCAGCGACAGCGCCGCCAGCACCGCGTTCCAGTTGGTGACGAACTGGCCGATGAAGATCTGCGAGCCGAGCGTTACCGTTTTCGTGGCCTCGGAAGGCGCCAGGATCAGCGGGAACCAGAGATCGTTCCAGATCGGGATCATCGTGAAGACGGCGACGGTCGCCATGGCCGGCCGGACCAGCGGCAGCACCAGGCGGAAGAAGATCGCATATTCGGAAAGCCCGTCGATGCGCCCGGCATTCTTGAGATCATCCGAGACCGTGCGCATGAATTCCGACAGGATGAAGATCGCCAGCGGTATGCCCTGCGCGGTGTAGACGAGGACCAGCGCCGTCAACGTATTGACGAGGCCTGCCGCCACCATGCCCTGCAGGATTGCCACCGTGCCGAGGCGGATCGGGATCATGATGCCGATCGCCATATAGAGCCCGAGCAGCGTGTTGCCGCGGAAGCGATATTCCGAAAGCGCGAAGGCCGCCATGGCGCCGAAGAGCAGTACCAGCAGGATCGAGACGATCGTCACGACGAAGCTGTTCTGGAAATAGGTGGCGAAATCGCCCTGACCGAGCACCGTCTGATAACCGACCAGACTGAAGGTCGACGGCGTCGGCACCATCAGCGGCTCGCGGAAGATCGAGGCGCGATCCTTGAACGAGTTGACCACCGTCAGGAAAACCGGAAACAGCGCGACCAGTGTATAGGCGCCAAGCGCCAGATGCACGAGGCCGGTGCGGATCGGAGATGTGCGTGCCTTGGACATGCGCGCTCCTCAGAACTGGTAGCGACGCATGCGCCGCTGGATGACGAAGAGATAGAGCGAGACGCCGGCGAGGATGATGAGGAACATCACCGTGGCGATCGTCGCGCCCATCGAGCGGTCGCCGAGCTGAAGCTGGAAACCGAAGAAGGTGCGGTAGAGCAGCGTACCGAGAATATCGGTCGACATATCAGGTCCGGCGAGCGCCCCTTGCACCGTGTAGATCAGGTCGAAGGCATTGAAATTGCCGACGAAGGTCAGGATCGAGATGATGCCGATTGCCGGCAGGATCAGCGGCAGCTTGATCTTCCAGAATTGCGCCCAGCCAGTGATGCCGTCGCATTCGGCCGCCTCGATCACCTCTTCGGGGATGCTGAGCAACGCGGCATAAATCAGCATCATCGGAATGCCGATATACTGCCAGTTGGAGATCAGCGACACTGCGATCAGCGCCGAGCCGGGCTTGCCGAGCCAGGGCGCAAACAGGAATTTCAAGCCGATGAGATCGAGCATCCAGGGCGCCACGCCCCAGATCGGCGACAGGATCAGCTTCCAGATGAAACCGACGATGACGAAAGAGAGCAGCGTCGGCAGGAAGATCGCCGTGCGGTAAAAGGCGACACCGCGCAGCTTCGGCACCGAAAGCAGGGCGGCAAGCGCCACGCCGATCGGGTTCTGCACGCACATGTGGATAGCGAAGAAGATCAGGTTGTTGACCAGCGCGTTCCAGAAGTCATGCGCCCAGCGCGGATCGCCGAACAACACCCTGAAATTCGCAAGTCCGACGAAGGCCGGCTGACCGTCGACGATATTGTAGAGCGAAAGCCTGAGCGTTTCGATGAGCGGCAGCACCATGACGGCGGAATAGACGATCACCGCGGGCAGCATGAAGACGAAGATGTGCCAGCGCACCGGGCGCTTGATCGGGACGATATCGATCGCGTTGTCGGTTTGGCTCATGGCGTTTGCCTGTTCTCGTCGACTGGCCGCAATCCTGCGGGCGCAGATGGAAGATGTTGCGCCTCACCCGAACTCTCTGCCGACGGGGGAGAGAGGCAATACCCTGCTGGGATGCGAAATCGGGCTGAGAGGTCGCTGCGAGTCTGCTTCTCCCCGCGCGCGGGGAGAAGGTGGCCGGCAGGCCGGATGAGGGGCCGCAAACGCGGCCCCCCGCCACGTCACTTGGCCGGCTTGTACCAGCTGTCGAGGCCCTTCTGGAGCTTTTCGGCAGCGACCTTCGGCGTATCGGTGCCGTTGATCACGTTGGCGGACTCGACCCAGGTCTCGTTTTCAAGGTTCGGCGTGCCGCGTGACAGGATCTGGTAGGTCGAGCGCACGGTCGACTTGTACGGACCGCGCCAGGACACGAATTCCTGAGCGAGCGGATCGGACATCTTGACCGGGTTGGAGTTCAGGCTGAAGAAGCCCGGCAGCGCGTTGGCGTAGATATCGGCGAACTCGGGCGATGCGACCCAGCTGAGGAATTTCTTGGCTTCCTCGGCATGCGTGCTCTTCGCGTTTAGGGCAACGCCGATATCGGGATGGTCGGAGATGTAGCCGGTGTCACCGGCCTTCGGAACCGGCGGCGGGAACGCGCCCATCTTGAACTGGGCCTGCGTGTTGAACAGCGCGATTTCCCAGGAACCGGCCGGATAGATCGCGGCGCGGCCAAGCGTGAAGAGGTTCTGGCTGTCCGAGTAGGTCTGGGCTTCGAAGCCGTCCCCGAGATAGGGCTTCCACTTGGCAAGCTCTTCGTAGGGCTTGACCCAGTCGGCGTCCGTCAGCTTCTGCTTGCCGGCGATAAGCGCTTCGCGGCCCTCTTCACCCTTCCAGTAGTTCGGGCCGATGTTCTGGTAGCCCATAGTCGCGGCTTCCCAGAGGTCCTTCGTGCCCATGGCGAGCGGGATGTAGGTACCGTCGGCCTTGATCTTGTCGAGGGCTGCATAGAACTCGTCCTGCGTCTTCGGCACGGAGATGCCGAGCTTGTCGAAGGCATCTTTGTTGTAGATGAAGCCGTGGATGACCGAAGCCATCGGCACGCAGAAGGTCGACTTGCCGTCGTCGGTGGTCCAGGCCGCCTTGGCGACGGCTGAGAAGTTCTCCATGCCCGGCAGGCTGGTAATGTCGACGAGCTGCTTCTTGTTGAAGAGTTCCAGCGAAGCGTCGAACGGGCGGCAGGTGATGATGTCCCCTGCGGAGCCGGCATCGAGCTTGGCGTTCAGCGAGGCATTGTATTCGGTCGGCGCGGTCGGCGAGAAGACGATCTTGATGCCCGGGTTCTTCGCTTCGAAGGCCGGAATGATCTTCTCCTGCCAGATCTGCAGGTCGTCGTTACGCCAGCTTTCGACTGTCAGCGTGACGTCGGCGGCATGGACGAGACCTGCCGAAGTCAGCAGGCTGGAGGCAAGCAGAAAGCTTTTCAGAGCAGTGTTTTTCATTTCCCTCTCCTGTGTTTTGAGCGCCGCAAGGCGCTGTTTTCGATCTGAAACAAGCAATTGGTGTGCTTGAGGAAACACCCAACGCCTCTTGGAGGGCCGCCAGCACCTGCCGGCCCCGAAAGCTCGACGGACGCAAAGGCGGATCGCTTGCGGCCGGACTGCGCGCTGCCCCGTGACCTGCATCGGGCGCGGCAAAATTGATCGGGAAAAGCCGATGGATACCGAACTTCGCCACCAGTCTGACAAGCGGTGGGTCGTTCTCTCGATCATCCTCGAAGCGGTTCCGGCTTGGCTTTACTGCCGGTTTTCGCGGGCTTCGATGTGCTGTTCCCTTTTGCCGAATTAAGTCCAAAAAAATACCAATTGTCCAGCCGAATTTAACTTTTCTGCCCCAAAAAATTCATTAAAAAATTTTATCGAATAAAATCAACATGATAAAAAGACGAATTTTCTCTATCATTCCCACTTGGTAAATGGTATTTTTTTGGTATTGTAATAAAAAACATAGGGAACGGCGTATTCGGAGGCCCGATGACGGAGCTTGCAATCGGCATAGACGGCGGTGGAACGAGCTGCCGAGCCGCGGTCGCGGACAGACACGGCAATGTCATCGGCCGCGGCAAAGCAGGCCCGGCCAATATCCTGTCCGATTTGGAAAATTCTCTTCTCAACATTGTCGAATCCGCCCGGCAGGCGCTGATAGATGCAGGACTTGCGGCTGAAACCATCGCCTCTGTTGCATCAGTCGTCGGCGTCGCCGGCGCCAATGTCACGGATTACGGGCAGCGAATAAAAAAGGCCCTGCCCTTTGCCGAAGGCCGCGTCGTCACCGATGCGCTAATTGCCCTACAGGGCGCGCTCGGCGATGGCGACGGCATCGTCGGGGCCTTCGGCACCGGCTCGGTCTATAATGCCCGCAGGAACGGCCGGCTGAACGGCATCGGCGGTTGGGGCTTCATCGTCGGCGACCAGGCAAGCGGCGCCCGCCTCGGCCGCGACCTGATGGAGCGATCGCTGCTCGCTTATGACGTCGTGCGTCCGGCGTCCCCCATGACCGAAGCGATCATGGCCGAATACGGCAACGACCCCGAAAGCATCGTCGAATTCGCGCATTCGGCAAGGCCGACGGATTTTGCCCGCTATGCGCCTATTGTCTTCGAATATGCGGCCAAGGGCGATGCCGTCGCGGTCGGCATCGTCACGGACGCGGCAACGGCAATCGGCGAAAGCCTCGAAGCGCTGCTCTGGCCTGAATGCCCGTCGATCTGCATGCTCGGCGGCCTTGCAGGAGCCTATGAGCCGTGGCTTTCCGAACGCTACAAGGCACGGCTTGCCAAGCCAAAGGGCGATGCCCTGCAGGGTGCGGTCGAACTTGCCGTCAAGCTCCTGCACGACGAACAGAGAGGTGCGGCATGACCGACGACCTGGCCACCCTCCTGTCCCTGGAGCGTCTGCAGGCGGCCGGCACCGGCCCGCTCTACGTCAAGCTACGCCGTACGCTGGAAGAGGCCGTGCGCACCGGTACGCTCGGTCACGGCGATGCGCTGCCACCGGAACGCGATATTGCCGAATTCGCCGCCGTCAGCCGCGTCACCGTGCGCAAGGCGATCGACGAACTCGTCGCCGACGGCCTCTTGGTGCGCCGCCACGGTTCCGGCACCTTCGTCGCCAAACCGGTCTCCAGGGTGGAGCAGCGCCTGTCGCAGCTTACCTCCTTCACCGAGGACATGGCGCGCCGCGGCATGTCCTCCCGCTCCGAATGGCTGCACAAGGGCATCCACACCCCCTCGCCCGACGAGATGATGATTCTCGGCCTCGGCACCGACGTGAAGGTTTCGCGCCTCTCCCGCCTGCGCATCGCCGACGACCAGCCGCTGGCAATCGAAAATGCCAGCGTCTCCGGCGAGTTTCTCCCCGATCCCGCCGCCGTCACCAATTCGCTCTATGCCGAACTCGAACGACTCCAGGTCCGCCCGGTGCGGGCCGTGCAGCGCATCTCGGCGACCAACATGAAGGAAGCCGACGCCCAGCTTCTCGGTGTCTCCGTCGGTGCCGCCGGCCTGTCGATCGAGCGCATCTCCTATCTCGGCTCCGGCCGCGCCGTGGAATTCACCCGCTCGCTCTATCGCGGCGACGCCTATGATTTCGTCGCCGAGCTGACGATCGGGGTTACCTGAGCCTACCAGAAGCGAGTAATCCAGCGCTCATTTCCGGCGAGTTGATCGAAGATCGCATCGGCGGAAGTGATCGGTATCCCATTCAGCATGGCAGTGGCGGCGACAGCCGTTTATCGCCAGTCAGCGCCCATGCCCAGGCATGGGTATCGAGTAGAAGGGAATTCACTCGCCCCCTTCCCAGGCCGCAAGGTCGCCCTCATCCATGGGCGCGAAAAAGTCAGGCCCATTTCCAGCAACCAGCCCCTTGAGCAGGCCGATCTTGAAGGAAGATTGCACAATCGGCATGATCTTCACGACAGGCTTGCGTCCCCTAGCGATCACCACTTCTTCACCGGAAAGCGCGGCGTCGATCAATTTCGATAGATTGGCCTTTGCGGCATGGATAGTAACTTGCATCGCGGCCCCATTCGCTGCTTGGCAGAGAATGCCATTACAACATCAATTCGGCTATCGAATTCGAAAAGCTAGAACGCGGATCATTATTGAACCATATCAAAATCATAGAGCCGGAAAGTGAATCACTTCCCGGCTTTCATTCATTGAATCAGTTCCTGAGCGCGCCGCCTCAAGCGGCTGCGAAGACTCAGCAAATCAGGCGGCGTCTTCGATCTCCTCGCTGGTCTTGCGCGGCACGTAGTTTAGCACCGGCCCGAGCCAGCGTTCGACTTCGGAAACCTCCATGCCCTTGCGCTTGGCATAGTCTTCCACCTGATCGCGCTCCACCTTGGCGACGCCGAAGTAATAGGAGTCGGGGTGGCCGATATAGAGACCCGAGACCGATGAGCCCGGCCACATCGCATAACTCTCCGTCAGCTTAACACCGGCAGCCTTTTCCGCGTCGAGCAGCCTGAAGAGCGTTGCCTTTTCGGTGTGGTCGGGCTGGGCGGGATAACCCGGCGCAGGCCGGATGCCGGCATAGGCTTCGGTGATCAGATCCTCATTGCTGAGCGTCTCGTCTTTTGCATAGCCCCAATATTCGCGCCGCACCTGCTCGTGCATGCGCTCGGCAAAGGCCTCGGCGAAGCGGTCGGCCAGCGCCTTGACGAGGATCGAGGAATAGTCGTCGTTCGCACGCTCGAAGCGCTCGGCGATGGCGATTTCCTCGATGCCCGCCGTCACCACGAAGCCGCCGACATAGTCCTGCACGCCGCTTGTGACAGGCGCCACGAAATCGGAGAGCGCCACGTTCGCCCGCCCATCGCGCTTCGAAAGCTGCTGGCGCAAGGTGTAGAAGGTGGCAAGCTCCTTGCTGCGGCTTTCATCGGTGAACAGCCGAATGTCGTCGCCGACGGCGCCGGCCGGCCAGAAGCCGATGACGGCGCGCGGGCGGAACCACTTTTCGTCGATGATCTTCTTGAGCATCGACTGCGCATCAGCCCAGAGCGCACGCGCCGCTTCGCCCTGCTTCTCGTCCTCGAGAATGGCGGGGTAACGGCCGCGCAGTTCCCAGGTCTGGAAGAACGGCGTCCAGTCGATATATCTGGCAAGCTCGGCCAGATCGTAATCCTCGAATACCCGCGTGCCAAAGAATTGCGGCTTCGTCGGCTGGTAGCCGGACCAGTCGACCTTATGCGCATTGTCGCGGGCCCGCGGCAATGGAAGGCGCACTTTCTCTGCCTCGCTGCGCGCATGGGCGGCCGCCACCTTGGCGTATTCGGCCCTTGTATCGTCGACATAACCCTGGCGCGTTTCCGGCGACAGCAGCGCCGAGACGACGCCGACGGCGCGGCTCGCATCGGTGACGTAGATCGCCTGCCCCTTGTTGTAGCCGGGATGGATCTTCACCGCCGTATGCACGCGGCTGGTCGTCGCCCCGCCGATCAGCAGTGGGATGTCGAACCCCTGCCGCTCCATCTCAGCCGCAACATGCACCATCTCGTCGAGCGACGGCGTGATCAGGCCGGAAAGGCCGATGACATCGACTTTTTCGGCGATTGCCGTGTCGAGAATCTTCGTCGCCGGCACCATGACGCCGAGGTCGACGATCTCGTAATTGTTGCAGGCCAGCACGACGCCGACGATGTTCTTGCCGATATCGTGCACGTCGCCCTTGACCGTCGCCATCAGGATTTTGCCGGCCGAGCGACGTTCTTCGCCGCCGTTCAGGCGCTTTTCCTCTTCCATGTAGGGCAGCAGCACGGCGACCGCCTGCTTCATGACCCGCGCCGACTTGACCACCTGCGGCAGGAACATCTTGCCCGAGCCAAACAGATCGCCGACGACGTTCATGCCGGCCATCAGCGGCCCTTCGATGACGTGCAGCGGCCGGGCGGCCTGCCGGCGCGCCTCCTCGGTATCGGCTTCGATATATTCGGTGATGCCGTTGACTAGCGCATGTTCGAGACGCTTCTCGACGCTCCATTCGCGCCAGGAAAGGTCCTGGACCCGGCCTTCCCTGGCGCCGGCGCCGCGGAAACGCTCGGCGACTTCGAGCAGCCGCTCGGTGCCGTCGGGGCGGCGGTTCAGCACCACGTCTTCGCAGGCCTCGCGCAGCTCCGGATCGATATTGTCGTAGACGGCGAGCTGGCCGGCATTGACGATGCCCATGTCCATACCCGCCTGGATGGCGTGGTAGAGAAACACGGCGTGCATCGCCTCGCGCACCGGCTCGTTGCCGCGGAACGAGAAGGACAGGTTGGAGACGCCGCCCGAAATATGCACCAGCGGCATGCGCTCGCGGATCGTCCGGGTCGCCTCGATGAAATCGACGCCGTAATTATTGTGCTCTTCGATGCCGGTCGCGACCGCGAAAATGTTCGGGTCGAAGATGATATCCTCGGGCGGGAAGCCGATCTTCTCTGTCAGAAGCTTGTAAGCGCGGGTGCAGATTTCCACCTTGCGCTCATAGCTGTCGGCCTGCCCCGTCTCGTCGAAGGCCATGACGACGACGGCGGCACCGTAATTGTGCAACAGCCGCGCCTGGGCGAGAAAATTCTCCTCGCCTTCCTTCAGCGAGATCGAGTTGACGATCGGCTTGCCCTGGACGCGCTTCAGGCCGGATTCGATGATCGAGAATTTCGAACTGTCGATCATCACGGGCACACGGGCGATATCGGGCTCGGCGGCGATCAGGTTGAGGAACTCGACCATCGCCTTTTCGGAATCGATCAGGCCCTCATCCATGTTGATGTCGATCACCTGCGCGCCGTTCTCGACCTGGTCGCGTGCGACGTCGAGCGCTGCCGTGTAGTCGGCATTGGTGATCAGCTTGCGGAACTTCGCCGAGCCGGTGACGTTGGTGCGCTCGCCGACATTGACGAAGGGGATGTCCTTGGTCAGCTCGAAGGGTTCGAGGCCCGACAGCGACATGAAAGGGCGATGCTCGGGAAGCGGCCGCGGCTTGTACTTGGCGACGGTCTCGGCGATCGCCCGGATATGCTCGGGCGTCGAGCCGCAGCAGCCGCCGACGATGTTGACCAGGCCTTCGCGGGCAAAGCTGTCGATCTGCGCCGCCATCAGCTCCGGCGTTTCGTCGTACTGGCCGAATTCGTTCGGCAGGCCGGCATTCGGATAGGCGCAGATGAAAGTATCGGCGACACCCGAAAGCTCCTGCAGATGCGGGCGCATCGCATTGGCGCCGAGGGCGCAATTGAGCCCGATGGTGAAGGGATTGGCGTGGCGCACCGAATTCCAGAAGGCCGACGGCGTCTGGCCGGAGAGCGTGCGGCCGGAAAGGTCGGTGATCGTGCCGGAGATCATGACGGGCAGGCGCACGCCCTTGGCCTCGAAGCGCTCCTCGCAGGCGAAGATCGCCGCCTTGGCGTTCAGCGTGTCGAAGATCGTCTCGATCAGGATGATGTCGGCGCCGCCGTCGATCAGGCCGTCGATCTGCTCGCCATAGGCGGAGCGCAGATCGTCGAAGGTAACGGCGCGGAAACCGGGATTGTTGACGTCGGGCGAAATCGAGGCGGTGCGGTTGGTCGGGCCGATGGCGCCAGCGACGAAACGGCGGCGGCCGTCCTCGCGCTCGGCACGCTGTGCCGCGCGGCGGACGATTTCCGCACCCTCCTTGTTGAGGTCGTAGACCGCCCCTTCCATCTCGTAATCGGCCTGGGCGATGCGGGTCGAGGAGAAGGTGTTGGTCTCGAGAATATCGGCGCCGGCCTTGGCGTATTTATAATGGATCTCTTCGATCGCATCCGGCTGGGTCAGGATCAGAAGGTCGTTATTGCCCTTCTGGTGGCAGGCGCAGCCGATAAAGCGGGTGCCGCGGAACTGGTCTTCGTCATAGCCCAGCCCCTGGATCTGCGTGCCCATGGCGCCGTCGAGGACGAGGATGCGCTCGCTCGCGGCTTTGCGCAGCGCTGCGAAAATTTCGTTGCCGTCACGTTTGCCCGTTTCCGGACCAAAGAGAGTATCGAACACGGGAGGGCTCCTTGACGTCGTAAGACCAGACAGTTCAAATCACATAAAGATATCTTTATGTCAATATATGCCTGTCGATTTCGTGCTTTGCAAGTCTCAGCGGATGACAGGCTTGAACGGCCTCTATATAGGCAATTGACACGCATTGCCCACCAAATCGGAGGAGTATCATGGCACCCGCAACCGGCAACGCCGCGCTTGGCAACTGGACGAGCCGCGCCTATCACCGCGACTGGCTGCTTGCCCAGGCAAACGGCCTCTTCGATTTCTTCCAGCACAATTCGGTCAACCCAAAGGGCGGCTTCTACGATCTCGACGATAACGGCACGCCGCTCGATGCCGAGGGCCAAGTGCGCAGCATCCATATCGCCGCGCGCGCCGTGCATTGTTTTGCCATCGGCGCCCTGCTCGGCCGTCCGGGTGCTGCCGACGTCGTCGACCACGGCATGGACTATCTCTGGAACCATCACCGCGACCTGAGGAATGGCGGCTATTTCTGGTCGCTCGACAACAGTGGTCCGGCCGATTCCAACAAGCAGGGTTATGGCCATGCTTTCGTGCTGCTCGCCGCCTCATCGGCCAAGACGATCGGCCATCCGCTGGCCGACGGCATGCTTGCCGATATTACCGAGGTCCTGAACACCAAGTTCTGGGAGCCGCGCCACGGCGCCATCGCCGAGGAATTCACCGCCGACTGGCAGCCGCTCGACGGCGGCGCCTACCGCGGCCAGAACTCCAACATGCACCTGACCGAAGCGCTGATGGCCGCCTTCGAAGCATCAGGCGACCGGGATTACCTGACCAAGGCCGAAAGCATCGCCGACCTCGTCATCCGGCGCGCGGCCGGTTCGGTCGACTGGCGCGTCGCCGAGCACTTCGACGCCGAATGGAAGCTCGACAAGCAATACTATCATCCGAACGAAATGTTCCGCCCGGCCGGCACGACGCCCGGCCATTGGCTGGAATGGACCCGCCTCATCCTGCAGCTTTGGGCCCTCGGCGGCAAACGCATCGAGTGGATGCCGGATGCGGCCAAAGCCCTCTTCGAGCAATCCATGGCGCTCGGCTGGGACAGCGACAAGGGCGGCTTCTTCTATACGCTCGACTGGAACGACAAGCCCGCCAAGCGCAATAAGCTCTGGTGGCCGGCCTGCGAGGGTGCGGCCGCCGCCCATTTCCTCAACGAGCACCTGCCGAGCGACTATCACGAGGAATGCTACCGCAAAATCTGGAATGTGATCGAACGCGCCTTCATCGACCATCGGAACGGCGGCTGGCATGAGGAGCTGACGGAGGATCTCGTTCCCGCCCATTCGCTCTTCCCCGGCAAGGGCGATATCTACCACGCCCTGCAGGCCTGCCTCATCCCGCTCTTCCCGGCAACCGGCAGCCTGACGAAGAGCATTACTGAGGCCGGCGGCAGGCTCTGAGGTTCACTAACCGGCGCCCGCCTATCCAGCAAATGGCCGGCTCAGAGCAGCGGGTCGAGCCGCAGCGTGTCCAGATCCTTTGCCAGCATCAGCGCCAGGGCCTCGACCGCGAGATTGTGGTCGTCGCGCTGGGGCAGGCCGGAGACGGTGACCGCGCCGATGCAGCCGGTGCCCTTGACGTTGATCGGGAAACTGCCGCCATGCGGCGCATAATCGGCGCCGGAAAGCCCGTTATCCTCGACCGTCTTGCCGTCCTTGCCGAGCTTCAGGCCGGAGGCATAGCTGCTGCGGAAATAGCGCAGCACCATGTTGCGCTTGCGTCTGACCCAGTTGACGTTGTCGGGCGTCACGCCAGGCAGTGCGGCATAGAAGACCGGCATCGAATGCAGGGTCACATCGATCGCGATGCCGAGGCCGCGCTCGGTGGCAAGTTCCTGCAGGAGCTTGCCGAGCTGCCATGCCGTCGTCAGATCGAAAGCGTCGAAGCTCAGCGCCTTCTCCTGTTCCGCGATCCGGCTGAGATCCTGTTCGACTGTCATGGCTAAGCACTCCTCTGCCGTGATGATCCGCTGCGACCATTCTTGCGGGGAGCAAAAAAGTAAAGCAAAAACTTGGAGGTACCCCGGGCTCAGAGTTTCGGCGTCAGCATCTCGAAGCGGTCGCGGATGGTGGCGCAGGTATCGCCGCCGAGCCGCGCAATGGCATCGACGGCGGCCGGATCGACATGCAGCCGTTCCGGATCCACGACGCCGTCCTGATAATGCGCATAGACGATCTCGCCCATGACGATCTGCCGCGAGCGCCCGAGCTCCAGCGTCACATGCCGCCGGCATTCGAAGGCTGCCGGCGCCTCGGCGATCCAGGGCGAGGCCACCTTCGCGCCCGGCATCGCCGTCAACCCAGCCTCCTTCAACTCGTCGACGCCGCGGGGATAGCGAGCGCCGCAGACATGCATCGCCTCGGCGATGGCGAAAGAGACGATGTTGACCGTGAAGACCTCGGTCATGCGAATATTGTGGCCGGTGTCCTTGAACGACATGTCGGCATTGTTTTCGACCCCGATCGCGAGGATCGGCGGATCGGCCGAAAGGCAGTTGAAGAAGCTGAAAGGGGCTGCGTTGATCCGCCCGTGTTCGTCGACCGTCGTCACCAGCGCAATCGGCCGTGGAATGATCGTGCCGATCATCAGCTTGTAACGCTCGCGCTCACTGAGCTCTTTGAAGTCGAAGGAGATGGCCATGGCTCAGCCGAGCTTCCCGGCCGGCGCAAAGACGCCCATCGCTCCGGTGAAGGGTTTCGGCAGCGGCGAGGCGTAGGAGCCGCGCTTGCTGGTGGAAAGGCCGAGCGAAACCAGCGCCTCTGCCTGCTTGACGGCGGCCGAGACACCATCGATGACGGGCACGCCGTAGATATCCTGCAATTCCCTCGCCAGATCCGTCATGCCGGCGCAGCCCAGCACGATCGCCTCGGCGCCGTCTTCGGCAAGCGCCCGTTCGATCTCGGCCCTGAGCTTGCCGATTGCGCCCGAGGCCGGATCTTCAAGCTCGAGCACCGGGATATCGGAGGCGCGCACCTTGGCGCGCTCGCCCATGCCGTAGCGGCGCACCAGATTGTCGATCAGCACCCGTGACCGCTCCAGCGTCGTCACCACGGTGAAGCGTTGCGCTAGGAAACCCGCTGTCGCGACGGCGGATTCGCAGAGCCCGAGGATCGGCGCATCGGCGAAACTCCGCGCCGCGTCGAGCCCAGTATCGTCAAAGCAGGCGATGACGGCCGCGTCGTAACCCGCCGCCCATCGTTCCTTCAGTTCGGAAAGCAGGCCGGGGATCGCCAGCGCCCCGTCATAATGGCCCTCGATGGAGACGGGCCCCATCTGCGAAGTGGCGGCGATGATTTCCGTGCCTGAAGCAGCCACCGCCCGCGCAGCGGTGGCCGCCTTTTCGGTCATGGAGGCCGTGGTGTTCGGATTGACGATGAGGATGCGCATGTCAGTTGATCTTTGCCTGCCGCCGGCTGAGCATCGTCATGATGCCGAGGGCGATGAGAATGATGGTGAAGGAAAACAGCGTCGTCACCGTGCCGAGCGCATAGAGCACCGGCGTCGTGACATTGGTGGTCATGCCGTAGATTTCGAGCGGCAGCGTATTGTAAGTGCCTGACGTCATCAACGTGCGGGCGAATTCGTCATAAGATAGCGTAAAGCCGAACAGGCCGACGCCGATCAGGCTCGGCGCGATCATCGGCAGCACGACATGGCGGAAGGTCTGCCATGCGGACGCGCCGAGGTCGCGCGCCGCCTCTTCATAGGCCGGCGAGAAGCGGTTGAAGACGGCAAACATGATCAGCACGCCGAAGGGCAGCGTCCAGGTGAGATGCGCGCCGAAGGCCGAGGAATACCAGGCGGGCTTCAGCCCGCCCTCCTGGAAGACGACGCCAATGCCGAGCGAAACGATGATCGACGGCACGACAAGGCTGGCGACAGTGGCATAGAACAGCACGGTCGAACCGCGGAAACGGCGGCGGAAGGCGAGGCCGGCGAGCAGCGACACGGTGACGGTCACGGCCATGACCATCAGCCCGAGGCTGAAGGAGCGCCGGAACGAGGCGCCGAAATCGCCGACCGCCTGTTTTTCGAACAGGTTGAAGAACCAATGGGTGGAAACGCCGTTCATCGGGAAGGTCAGCCCGCCGTCCGGCCCCTGGAAGGACAGGATCAGCACCGCCGAGAGCGGACCGTAGAGGAACAGCACGAAGACGGCGAAGAAGATCGCCAGCAGATAGAATTCGAGGCCGCGTTTTTCGTGGTTCATCTCAAAGCTCCTTGCGGATGTCGACGACGCGCAGGATGGCTGCGACCATCAGCAAAACCACGGCCAGCAGCACCACGGCATTGGCGGCCGCCGCCGGATATTGCAGCAGCGACATCTGGTTCTTCATCATCAGCGCCACCGAGGCGCTCTGGCCGCCGGACATCACCTGCACCGTCGAGAAATCGGCCATGACGAGGGTGACGACGAAGATCGTGCCGATCGCCATGCCGGGTTTTGCCAGCGGAATGACGACATTCCACAGCACCTGCCAGCCGGAGGCGCCGGCATCACGCGCCGCCTCGAACAGCGACCGGTCGATGCGCATCAGCGTGTTGAAGATCGGCGTGACCATGAACAGCGTATAGAGATGCACCATGGCGAGCACGACGGCGAAATCGGAATAGAGCAGCCATTCGATCGGCTGCGGGATGATGCCCATCCTAATAAGCGACGAATTGACAAGGCCATTGCGCCCGAGCACCGGGATCCACGAGATCATGCGGATGATGTTCGAGGTCATGAACGGCACGGTGCAGACCAGAAACAGGATCATCTGCGTCGAGGTCTTGCGGATGTGGAAGGCGAGGAAATAGGCGACCCAGAAACCGATGAGAAGCGTCAGCGCCCAGACGATCGCCGTGAATTTCAGTGTGTTGAGATAGGTCTTCCAGGTTACCCATGAACCGAGCGTGTCGGTGTAGTTCATGGTGAGGAAGTCGGGATAGAGGCCGGCGAAATCGTAGTCCCAGAAGCTGACGACGGTGATCATGGCGATCGGCAGCAGGAAGAAGAAGCCGAGGATGGCGATCAGCGGCGTCGCCTGGAGATAGGAGATGGCTGAGGGGGAGAGGCGCAACGTGCGGCGTATAGGCTGCTTGCTGTCTTCCGTTGCCGCTGCGATGGTCGCCATGATCGGTTCTCCGTTCTCACTAGATCAGGTGGGACGGGAGCACGTGCAGCCCCCTCATCCGCCTGCCGGCACCTTCTCCCCGCTGGGGAGAAGAGGAATCGCGGCAGCGTCTCGGCAGCCGCGAGCCTTGATCTTTTGTTGCCTGCCGAGCGGCAAGCTCCCCCTTCTCCCCAGCGGGGAGAAGATGCCCGAAGGGCAGATGAGGGGCGGAGCGCAGCGACGTCTAGAGCATCAGCAAAAGACAATGCTTCTCCGCCCCCTCGCCGATCAAGCAGCGATGAACTCGTTCCAGCGGCGGACCATGTAGCGGTCTTCGTCCATCACCGAGTTCCAGCAGGCGACGGCCCCCATGCGTGCTTCGAAGGCGCCGCCGTCGCGCACCGCACCGGCCTTCTCCATGACCTTGCCTTCGGGCGACAGGATATCGCCCTGCGCCGGCTTGCCTTCGATCCAATAGCCCCATTCGTCAGCCGACATGAAGTTCTTGGCGGTGTCCATGCAGGCGGAGTAGTAGCCCTGGCGGTTGAGATAACCGCCGACCCAGCCTGATGTGTACCAGTTGATATATTCATAGGCCGCGTCGAGCTCGGCGCCCTTCAGATGCGAGGCAAGGCCGAGTCCGCCGCCCCAGGCGCGGTAGCCTTCCTTGAGCGGCTGATACTTGCAGGCGATGCCTTTGGAGCGGACGGCGGCCACAGCCGGAGACCACATCGACTGGATAACGACCTCGCCCGAGGCCATCAGGTTGACCGACTCGTCGAAGCTCTTCCAGAAGGCGCGGAACTGGCCGTCGCCCTTGGCCTTGATCAGGAATTCGATCGTCTTGTCGATCTCTTCCTTGGTCATGTTGCCCTTGTCGGCATATTTGATGTTGCCCATGGCTTCCATGATCATCGCCGCATCCATGATGCCGATCGACGGGATGTTGAGGATCGAGGTCTTGCCCTTGAACTTCGGATCCATGATGTCGGCCCAGCTGGTGATGTCGCGGCCGACGAGATCCGGGCGGATGCCGAGCGTATCGGCGTTGTAGATTGTCGGAACCATCGTCATCCACTGCGTCGGCTCCTTGGCGAACTTCTTGGAGCCCTGCGCCTCGACGAAGCCGACCGTGTGCGGCGCCGTGCCCTGGGCGATGACGCTGTCTGCCTTCAATTTGCCGTTGATGAACAGCGGCACGATCTTGTCGTAATATTTGAGCTTCTTGACGTCCATCGGCTGCAGCACGCCCGTCGGAAACACCTTCTTGGCGATCCAGTATTCGATATCGGCAATGTCGTAGCTGTCGGGCTGGGTAACGGCCCGCTGGGCGGCGGCGTCGGAATCGGTCGCCGTCATCTCCAGAGTGATGCCGAGATCGGCTTTGCACTTCTCGGCGATGGCATTGATGTTCGAAACGCCGGTGCCGAACTGGCGAAGCGTGATGTTCGTCTTAGCCCAGATGGTGGGAAAGCCGGTGAGAGCGCCGGAGCCGGCAATGGCGCCGACGGCGGCGGCACCCGTCTTCAGCAGGGTGCGGCGGGAAAGACCCTTCGCGGCCTTGGTCGATGTCGTTTCAGTCGTCATGTCAGTTCCCCTTTTTTGATGTGGAAGGTCTTGGTTTTTGATTGGTCATGCGGAAGCGCGGCCGAGCAGCACGGCATCATCGAGTTCCCAGCTGAGCGCGACCGTCTCGCCGACGGCGACCGGGCGGGCGAAATAGTCGCTGTCGTCTGATATGACCGTGAAGTCGTCGCTGCCGGCGCCGAGCACGGTGATCTTCACGGAGGAGCCGCGATATTCGACGTTGGAGACGACGCCGTTGAAGCCGAGCGTCCATTCGCTCGCCACCTGCAAGCGCACGCGGTCGGTGCGAATGCCGATATCGACCGGTTCGCCGACCTCCCTGCCCGCCCCGCGCACGGAAAAGCTCTGCCCCTCCGGCACGGTCATGACGAGCACGCCGTCCTCGCTCGATGTCACCCGGCCGCTGAGCACGTTGTGATCGCCCATGAAGCGGGCGACGAAGGCGGTTGCCGGCTTCTCGAAGACCTCGCGCGGGGCAGCCGCCTGCTCGATCCGGCCATCATTCATGATGACCATGATGTCGGCGAGCGCCATCGCCTCTTCCTGGCTGTGGGTGACGTGCACGAAGGTGATGCCGAGCGACTTCTGCAGCTTCTTCAGTTCGGCGCGCATGCGGATCTTCAGGAACGGATCGAGCGCCGACAGCGGCTCGTCGAGCAGCAGCGCCTCAGGGTCGGTGATCAGTGCGCGCGCCAGCGCCACGCGCTGCTGCTGGCCGCCGGAAAGCTGGGCCGGACGCCTGTTAGCATAGGGCTCCATCTGCATCAGCTTCAGCATGTCGAGCGCCTTGGCCCGCCGCTCCGCCTTGTCGACGCCCTTCATCTTCAGGCTGAAGGCGACATTGTCGATGAGATCGAGATGCGGAAACAGCGCATAGGACTGAAACATCATCGCCGTGCCGCGCCGGGCCGGCGGGAAATCGGTGACGACTGTATTGCCGAGCCGGATATCGCCCGACGAGATGCTCTCATGGCCGGCGATCATGCGCAGCGTCGAAGTCTTGCCGCAGCCGGACGGGCCGAGGAAGCAGCAATAGGAGCCGGCCGGAATCTTCAGGCTGATCGCCTGTACCGCGGTCGTTGCCCCATAGACCTTCGAAACGGATACTATATCGATCTCTGCCGCTTTCGACATCATGCCTTCCCCTGTTTGGAAAAGACGATGCACTTGCCGTGCCAATTTGCCGACGACTTCTCAACCCTTTGTGAATCATGGGTTTTCTCTGCCGTAGATCGGAGGGAGATAAAGTATGAGCAAAACGATGCCTGCACAGGATTTAGGCTATCGTCCTCAATTTATGCAGATGATCGTATACAATTTGCTGGCGCTTCGAGCACAAATTCCGTTTAACTTTTGCCGGGAAGCCAGATATGGTTTGCCGATCATCAGGAAATCGATTTTCATGAAATCCGCTGCCAAGGCCATGCAGGCCGAAGACTCCGCCGAAACCAGCGCACAACTGATCCGTGATTCCATTCGCGAAGCAATCGTCGAGCGCAGGCTTTCGCCCGGCACCAAGCTCTCCGAAAAAGATGTCGGCAACCTCTTCAGCGTCAGCCGCACGCTTGCCCGCGCGGCACTGCAGGCGCTCTCCTATGAAGGTCTCGTCAGCGTCGAGAAGAACCGCGGCGCCTTTGTCGCCTATCCCTCGCCCGACGAGGCCCGGCAGATATTTGCCGCCCGCCGCCTGGTCGAGCCCGGCATATTGCGAGAGGCAGCCGCGCGGATCACGCCTGGTGACATCAGCCAGCTGAAACAGCTTCTGCTGGAGGAAGGCCGCCTGATGAGCGAGCGCGGCCAGACGGCGCGACGCGCCGAGATCAAGGCGTCAGGCGATTTTCACCTGAGGCTGGCCGAGATCTCCGGCAATGCGATCATGCAACGCTTCATGGAAGAACTGGTCGCCCGCTCGTCGCTGGTGATTGCCCTTTACGGCCAGTCGACCGCCTCGAGCTGCGGCCATTCAGAACATGGCGAGATCATCACGGCGATCGAAAATAACGAGCTCGACCGCGCCTGCCAGCTGATGCTGCATCACATCACCCATATCGAGACCGATCTCGACCTGCGCGAACGCAAGAGCCTCGGCCTCAAGGAAGCCTTCGAGCTTTAATGCATGTCACCCGGAAGTGTGCAGCTTTCCGGAATAACGACATGCATCGAAACAAAGAGCTAGAGCGCGTCGCATGAATCAAGTTTGATGCGACGCGCATTAGGAATGCCTTTCAGGCTGTCGGCATGCGAAGACGCCGGGCGCGCGGCTTCGCCACGCCGTCGCGTGTCCCGCGCAGTCCGAAGCCCTACCAAGGCGTCTGCTTCGGCAGCATCTCGAAGGCCGCGAAGATATCCTCCGCAGTCCTCGGCTCATCCGAGCGCAGCTTGACGGTCCCGTCGCGCCCGATCAGGATCAGCCCGAACTCGCCGGATGGCGGGCCCTGCAGCCGCTCTCTGACATCGTCGGCATCGAGATCGGAGCCATCGTCGAACAGCGAGAAAGCGCCGCCGCCGGCGATGATGAAAACTTCGACGTCTTCCTCGATGAGACGCATATGCGCGTTCCGCAGCCATTCGTCCTGGATGACGGCGCGGTCGTCCTGGGCATCGGCAAAGATGATCAGCACCCGCTTCCTGTCGCGAAACTGCTCGAGCGACTGCGGAAGTTCCGGTTCACGCCGCGGCGTGCCGATGATTTCATGAACGATGGATTTCAGCATGGTGCTTATTCCTCACCCGCACTGGCGGCGGGCATGCCAGTAAACGGCTGGCAATGGGCGAGGTTCCGCCTGGAAGCGGAAAAGGATCGCAGCCATGGCCGCGATCCTCATCCTGTCAGTCGCGGTTCTGATCTTCGGCCGCGTGGGCCGAAACGGCGACGAGATCGACCGTGCCGTTGGCAAGCAGGCGCTTGCGCACCAGCACGCGCATGACACGCGCCGCCGTCGAAAAGGTCATCTGGTCGAGCGGGCCTTCGCCCTCCCACGGCTTGGTCAGCCGCTCGGTGACGGCGCCGACGATGTTCATCGGCACGATGTCGGTGCATTCGCGCATGGCTTCGAATACGAAGCCGATAGGGATGACCCGTCCTTCGTAGGTGACGATCGGTTCGGTCAATTCGCTGTCCCATTCCTCGAAGGCGTAAAGTGCTTCGCGAAACAGCTGCTGGAGGGTAAACGGCGCGTGGCCGTCATGAAGTGGCGGCAGGGCATTCATCATGTCTGTCTCCTCTTGATGGGTTGAGGCCAAAGTCCTCCGGTCTCGGTCGCGCCAACGCGGGGAATGGCAGGTTTTGCTGCCCCTGCGAACCGAATAACACTATTGATTCTATAGAGTAACGCGCCGGGGTAAAGCCCAATTCTGCGCCCTTGCGGAAGCGAATTCCATAACGCGCTGATTTTCTTGCGTGTTTTAGTGGAAATTTTCTCAGCCACGCCCCTTCCTGAAAATCCATGCCAGCGGCTGCAAATCGCCCCGCAATGGTACGACGGGGCGAAAAAACCCTGCAAATTCACGGAACTTTTGCCGCTGTAATTTGTTTTGTTCTCACACTTCGAAAAACAGTCTGGGGTAATCACCAATGACGCAAATCCATGAACCGGAGCGCCGAAGCAGAATCCTGCGCGGCCGCCCATATAGCCTTGATGAATTCGCTTCCAAATATGGTCTTGGCGGCGAGCAGGCCGAAAGACTTTTCACCCGTTTTGGGCCCTCTTCGATCGAGCTCGACCTGCTGATGGCTGCCAAGCGGCGCCTGCCGGTTCGTAACGACGGGCCGGTTCCGCAGGACAGAATTGCCGAATAACACCTTTCACGAATGGAATAGATAGATGAGCGACAAGCGCCACGAATGGATTAGCAAAAGAGCTTACGCGATCTGGGAAGAACAGGGCCGTCCCGAAGGGCGCGGTGACGAACACTGGCGCCAGGCAGTGGCCGAGCGCAATGCCCTGGAACGCACGCAAGCCTCTGTCGACGGCCGCGAGGTGCTGGTGAAATTTCGCCCGAAACAGCCGCGGCCCGAACTGCCGCTCCAGGATTGGCTCAACCCTTCGACCAAGGTTGGCTGATCTCTATCTTATGTTGGCTGCTGAGGCCCCTGCGGGGAACCTCAGGATGAGGGCGGAGAGAGATTGCGGCTTACCTCATCGGAGATTGCGGCGCCTTACGCCGATAGCCTAGCAGCAGGGCACAACAATGCGGGCGGAGAGAGGGCGCGGCTTGCCCGCCCAAGAACGCAGAGCCCTGCCGCCGACGGTCTAGCCTCAGGGCACAACAACTAGCCCTCATGGTGAGGAGGCACGCAGGGCCGTCTCGAACCACGAGGGATGGCCACTCCAGCGCCGCACGATTGCTGCTCACTCGCTCCCCATGCTCGCCTCTCGCCATGGAAGTCACAATCTACATCCTCCGTTGCAGCGATGGCTCTTATTATACCGGGCTGACCAAGCAGGAGATCGAGGCGCGTGTCTGGGAGCACAATGCCGGCACCTATGACGGCTACACCGCCAAGCGCCTTCCCGTCGAACTCGTGTTCACCGAAACCTACGACCGCATCATCGACGCCATCGCCCGCGAGCGCCAGATCAAGGGTTGGTCGCCCCAGCAACGGCAACGTACAAGGATGAGGTTGGAGAGAGGTTGGCGCTTGGGGTTTGCGGCTCGCGCGCGCCAACAATGGCACAGTCTAGCCGTTTCCCGAGACACCAGCGCCGCCATTGGAAAGCATTCTTCAAGCATAATGGCACAAATCCAGGGAGTACGAGCTTTCCCTCTGCCCGCCCGCGACAATGCCGCTCGACACCTTCTTCGCAAAATCGGAAACGGATGAGAATGAAAACGTGGTCGCTCGCAGGACGCGGATTTCATCTCGTCGTGGCCGATCCCGGCGCCCGGTCGGTGCTGTAAGATCGGGAAGAGCCTGAAAGCCCTGCCGGGGCGGGCCGTGTCAGAAAACGTTGTTTTCCACGCTAAGCGCCCTGTGGACCTCGGTCCAGAACAGCGCCAGCGGGGTGTCGCCGTTGCGTTCGGCAACGAGCGCGCGGATCAGCGCTTCGGAGCCTGCCATGTCCTGCCAGCTGGATTTCAGGCCTTTGGCGGCCTGTTGGCATTCGGCAATCTCGAAGGGTCGCTTGCTGTCCATATGAGGTCTCCTCGTGGAAAGGCGCTAGCAGGCGGAGCCGGGATTGTCATTCCCCGCATATGTGGGGATGCCTTGTATTTATGACGGTCCTCACGGTAGGATTGAGGGAATTGGGGCAGTGGAAATGATCGAGAATAGCTATAGCGATAAGTTCGAGTCCGCCTTCGAACAGATCAAGGCGGCGGCCAATGTGGATGCTGCCATCCGCATTCTCCAGGCGCAATATGGCCTCGATTTCGTCACCTACCATCTCGCCCAGACGATCGCCAGCAAGATCGATTCGCCCTTCGTGCGCACCACCTATCCGGATGCCTGGGTCTCCCGTTACCTGTTGAACAGCTATGTGAAGGTGGATCCGATCGTCAAACAGGGCTTCGAGCGCCAGCTGCCTTTCGACTGGAGCGAGGTCGAGCCGACGCCGGAGGCCTATGCCATGCTGGTCGACGCCCAGAAGCACGGCATCGGCGGCAACGGCTATTCCATTCCCGTCGCCGACAAGGCGCAGCGCCGCGCGCTGCTGTCGGTGAACGCCCGAATCCCGGTCGAGGAATGGACGGAGCTTGTCCGGCGCTGCCGCAACGAATGGATCGAGATCGCCCACCTGATCCATCGCAAGGCCGTCTACGAGCTGCACGGTGAGAACGACCCTGTGCCGGCACTGTCGCCACGCGAGATCGAGTGCCTGCACTGGACAGCACTCGGCAAGGATTACAAGGACATCTCGGTCATCCTCGGCATTTCCGAGCACACCACACGCGATTATCTGAAGACCGCCCGCTTCAAGCTCGGCTGCGCCACCATCTCGGCCGCCGCCTCGCGGGCCGTGCAATTGCGCATCATCAATCCATAGTCTTTGCTCGGCGCATGTCGTTACGTCAGCCCTCATGCTTTTGGGCTAATCCCCTCATCTGAGGGGGCCCATCTGAGGGAATTTCCGAACCGGCCGGCCTGAACCATTCTGCTCTCCACGAACTTGTAAACGCTGGAGGGCAAAATGTTCGTTATCATTCAGGCACATGAGTATCAGAAATACGCTGCCGTACTCGACCAGATGTTTCGCCTGCGCAAGAAGGTGTTCGCCGATACGCTCGGCTGGGACGTTCCTGTCGTCGGCCCTTACGAACGCGACAGCTACGATGCGCTGGCTCCTGCCTATCTCGTCTGGTGCAACGACAGCCGCACGCGTCTTTACGGCGGCATGCGCCTGATGCCGACGACCGGCCCGACCCTTCTCTACGATGTCTTCCGCGAGACGTTTCCCGATGCCGCCGATCTCATCGCGCCGGGCATCTGGGAGGGCACGCGCATGTGCATCGACGAAGAGGCGATCGCCAGGGATTTCCCTCAGATCGACGCCGGCCGCGCCTTTTCGATGATGCTGCTTGCGCTTTGCGAATGCGCGCTCGATCACGGCATCCATACGATGATTTCCAACTACGAGCCCTATCTCAAGCGCGTCTACAAGCGCGCTGGCGCAGAAGTGGAAGAACTCGGCCGCGCAGACGGCTACGGCAAGTACCCCGTCTGCTGCGGCGCCTTCGAAGTGTCGGACCGCGTGCTGCGCAAGATGCGCACCGCCCTCGGCCTGACCCTACCCCTTTATGTCAGACATGTTCCGGCCCGCTCGGTCGTGACGCAATTCCTGGAGATGGCAGCATGAACCGCCTCGCTGAAACCGCAATACAGAAAGATATCGGCGCCCTGGAGCGCCACGTGCTCGCCTCCCGCGATATCGCCACGCAGATCGGGGATCCCTTCCTCTCCTATCTCCTCTCGATGGCGCTGTTCACGATCTACGAGAAGAAGGCTCACCACGAGAACGAGGCGCTGAAGAGCAGCTTCAGCTGAGGGCGCGACCCCCTCCGCACGCCTGAAGACGAGCATGTCTCCCGGCGCCTCGCGCGCAGCCGCAAAACCTGTCCCCGTTTTGCGGCTGTGCGCCCCTTCATGTCATCAGCGAATTGCCGTCACGTCATCAGGGAATCGATCGTCGAGATCAACGCGTCGTGCATATAGGGCTTCGGCAGGAAGGCGGTGTTGGCGGGCAGCGCCATGGGGTCGAGCCGCACCATGCCCGAGGTGATGATGATGCCGATGTTCGGCCGCATCGCCCTCACCCGCTTGGCAAGCTGGATGCCATCCATGGTACCCGCCATATTGACATCGGTGAACAGGATATCGACATCCTGCCTGCCCTTCAGCACCACCATCGCCTCGTCGGCATTCGCCGCCTCCAGCGCCACATGGCCGACCTCTTCAAGCACATCGAGAACATTGAACCGGATCAGCGGCTCATCCTCGACGATAAGCACCACGGCACTGTTCAACGCCACCATCTGCGATCGCCCTCCTTCATCGAATCCAATCTCTGTAATTGTCGCCGGCGCGAGAAGGTTCCAGTACCGGCGCCGATGAAATATGCATCGTCCACAGATGCTTGCGCTCTGCGCTTGTGGCTCCCTGCAATTTGCGTTAGAGCGAACCGATGCTGCGGGAACCATTGCCCCGGCATCCTGGCGCCGGCCTCCGGCGCCAAGGCGCCACCACCGGCGTCAAGGGCCTGTAGCTCAATGGTTAGAGCCGGCGGCTCATAACCGCTTGGTTGGGGGTTCGAGTCCCTCCGGGCCCACCATTTCTATCTTCGGACGTTGTTTTTCCATCGTTTTTTCCTTGATTTGTCTCACCGGAATTCCGGCTCGATGAAAGTGGGACATTTTTGCGGGCCACGTAGCTCTTTCGCCGCTCGAATCCAGCATCGATGATCCGCTTGGATTGGGCGGCTTTGGTGTAGTGCTGTGCCATCTTGGAATCAGACCAGCCGAAGATCGCCATCAACTGATGCTCGGTCGCACCTGCCTCGGCGAGGATCGTCGCAGACGCCTTTCTGAGGCCGTGCGACGAGCATTCCGGCAAATCGGCATCGTTGCACCACTGGCGCATTTTGTTGCCGAAGCCGCTCCCGCTGAACGCCTTGCCGTATTCGGTGATAAGGAAGGTCGGCTGATCATGTGTGATCGCGTCCAGCGCCTCCCGCAGCTCGTCTGTGACAGGCAGACTGAGGGACTGGACATATTTGCCGGAACCCTTCTCCGGCATGAATTCGATACGATCGCCGACCAGGTTCCGCCAGCCAAGCTTGACGAGATCGGAGCGCCTCACGCCCAAATTCAGCATCAGTTCCATTGCAAGCCGGGCCATCGAGCCGAGCGGATAGGCTGCGCGATAGCGCGCCAGCTCCGCTTCGCTCCAGGTGTGGAAACCGGGCGACTTATGGATTTTGGTCACGCCGTTCGCGGGGTTGAAGGTCACAAGTTCCGCGCTGATAGCCCAATTGAACAATGCCTTCAGATATTTCACCAACTTGTCGGCCGCGCCGGGCGTGCCGCTGCGCTTCATCTGGCTGGCTTCGATGTCTGATTTGCGAATCTTCTTGAAGGGTAGCTCCCCCACATTGCTGCAATAGCGATTGAGAACGCTCTTCTTGTCTTTCTGGGTCGCTGGCGACTGGCTTTGAAACGCCTTGGACCGATAATAGGTCTCGACAAGCCAGCGAACGGAGCCGGGCTCCAATCTTGAAATCGGGACCGTCTTTTCACCCCGATCGCCAGCCAGAACGCGGTGATATTCTTCTGTAAATGCCTGGGTGACGCTGCCTGCATCGTCCAGATAGGCGGACGTCATGCGATATTTCGGCATGCCTGGCAGGCGGAGATAAAACCGCTCGTTGCCGTGCCGATCGACATCCCGTGAGCAATATTTGAAGGGGACGCGCTGATTACCCGACCGCGTAATCAAACGGGTTTTCGCCATCGTCTTCGTCTCCGCTCAAGCCCTGTTCTTTGATGTCGCACCAGGACGCCCGGATTTCCTCGGCATCCCAACGGCGCAACGCGCCGATGTTCACGCCTTTCGGCATAAGGCCACGGCGAACCCAGTCGTCAAAGGTGCCCGTCGAGACGTCGAGAAGTTCCGCCGCACGGACGCGGCTGACCGCGACCTTGTAAATGGGGCGTGGGGCCAGCGCTTCGGCTTGCTGCTTCATGTGCCGCTCCTCACGCTCTGGAGGCGCTATCAGCAAGCGCCCAAGCCTTCTGCTTGGGCTCGACCATATTCGCTGCAAGGTACTCATCGACGGCGTTTTCAGGCAGGAACAGACTGCCCCCAATCCGTACATGACGGATTTCTTGCTTAGCGATCAGGCTCCGAATGCGTGCCACCGGCCATCCCGACCGGTCCGCCAATTGCTTTGGTGATAAAAGCTGAGATTGCATAACTGCTCAACTCCCTAGAGATAATTCGACACGGAAAAGAACGAATCATATAATCGCGTTAGGCGCAACGATTTTATCGCATTCGAGATATTTTGATGCAAGACGGATTTATGGAGGCTATGGGGCAAAGGCTTGGGAAAATTCGGAAGGATTCCGGGTTAAAGCAAGTACCTTTTGCTGAAGCGCTTGAGGTATCGCAGAGCGCTTACAACACCTATGAGCGTGGAAATCGCGAGATTCCTGCGAAGCTTCTCCGCCTCCTGCATGTCAAATTTAATGTTAATCCCGCGTGGATGCTCACGGGCGAAGGAAGCCCGTACAATCGTGACACGGTAGATCTGTATCACCAGGTCACGGGGGCGGTTGACGCTTTCATTGCGCGGGGAAACTGTCAGGTGGAGCCGGACAAGCGGCTAAAGCTAATCCGCTTCCTGATCGATTACGCCGAACAACATGGCGAATTCACTGAGGAAATTGCAGAAAAGTATCTGAGGTCAGCGATATGAGTAAATCGAGCTTCGAAGAGCAGATTATGCAGGGCGTGTATGTGCTTGGCCGCCAGCGCGATCAACTGGCATCTGAAAAACGAAGGTTGGCAAGGCAACTACGCTATTCCCAGCATTCGGCCCGGCTCACCACCCTTTCAAAGCAATACGATTTCGGAATGGTCTTTTTCGCAGCGATTGGCGCCATTCTGCTCATCATGTTTGATGGTGAAAATTCTTCAGGCGCTTGGCTGTATCCGACACTGAGCTTTTCAGTGATGCTGTTCTCGTGTGCGATTGCATTGCGTGGTCGAAAAATGGTCACCCGGATAAGGATTTTCCGCGACCGTTTTGGGAGCTGGCAAGCTTGATGCAATTGCATTGCGAGGAATGCCTCGCTGTCCTTTTGTCGAAAAAGTCCGTCAATCATGTCAAAAGAACTGATTTCGTATAAAGGTTGTGGAGGTGAGGCGAGAAATATTGCAATCGTTGTAGCGCTTTGAATAGATTTTATACTTCTATATCAGAGTGATTCTGTCGGGGCGTCTATGGCCGTTGTAATTGATCCAGAAATTCGCATCCTTCCTGACGACCATCGAATCTTCATTCTTCATCCTGGGGATGGGAAGCGCTTTTACGCGGATTTTTTTGAAACAAATTCGGTTTTCTTGGACATACCCGGCATCACGTTGCCAGCGGTAATCGACATTGACGATGAAGATTTCCGAAACCGGCTCCGAATGGCCAAGCGTATTTCGCTGTGGCACCGGAGCTCAAAAAAAGATGACGAGCCGAGTAGAGACGCTTCAACTTATCAAGTTAAGAATCCAGCCGTGCAGGCCCCACGGTTCGTACATGAGATTCACGACCTGTATGCGGAAGCTCGTCCGGGCGACCTTATTATAATACCGGGCAAAGGTTACAACTCGACTGTCTACATTGGCGAGTTTGAAGGCGAGTTCGATCCGAACTATCAAGTGGTCAGTCGGCGTTACCCCGATGAACAAATACCTGCCCGGAAAGTAAAGTGGCTCGACGTGACTATGGCGAAAGGCCAGTTCAGTCGGAGACTGATCAGGCTGATGCAGAATCGCCAGGCGATTATCCAAGTGTCGAAAGACGAGGATAAACGAGACATCTACGAGTTCGCATACGGCGAATATATTTGGAAGGAAACGTCCGGGAGCTTGATTCGGGTCACAGAAGATGTGATCGATGTAAAGGATCTCACAGAAGCGTTTGATCTAACCAATTATTTTGCGTCGCAGTACATTGCGCTAAGAAAAGGCGAGCTTGATAAGTTCCTTCAGCTGCCATTTCACGAAGCAATTGAAAAATATTACGACAAGAAGTATTTTGGCGGCGTGAGTGTCGAAATACACTCGCCGGGGTATTTTGGGCGTCCAATGAAGGACGTCATGTTGGCGGGATATGTGTCTGCTATGCTGGCTATTTCAGGCGCGGGTGTTTCTGCGCAGGAAGCTATCGCAGTAACGGTTGAGAATTCTGCCAATGCCACCCGCTCAGTATGCGACGAGAAGCTCGAAGCGGATATTCGCGAGTCGATGGAAATGCACGCAAACTTCGATCTTTGGGAAAAGGTTGTGTGCCCCAGACGCGAAGCAACAAAGAAAGAAGTCGGCCTGAAGACCGGCGTGTCCGTCAAGGTCAACCGGAACGGGCAAAAACCCTAACGATCCGTCAATCAATTCCTATATACTATAAGACCGAGTTCATGTAGTCGTGCGCGATCTGCGACCAGGAGGTGTTGACAATGTGGAAGGGAGCTCTTGCGTTTTGCCGCGAACATATCCTTGCCACAGCATGCGCCACCTTGGTGGCAGGAGGCTTGGGCGGCTACACAATCGGGTGGTCACTGTATGAAGCCCGAGTGAACCGCATCGAAGAAATGAAGGTCGAGGCCGTCAAGAATTTGAATAAGGAACGAGAAAATATGCTCGTTCTTTTTCAATCCTTCACGTCAGGCCTAATTAACGATGGCAAGCTGGACTCTCAAAAGAGAGACGAGATTGCAGCAAGCTTGTCCAAACAATATTCCGGATATAGCGCTTACACTCAGAATTTGTCCCTCCAGGATGGAGCTGCCGTAAAGAAACTGCAAACCTCTATGAACGATCTTAGAAAGAGGCTTCTTGCGGTGAAAAAAATGGAAGACCTCGATCCTGTCTACATGGAGATGAAAGGCATGTTCGAGTCATTCAAGACTGTCGATCCCATAATCGACAAGTCCATAAAGAGCGAACAATCCGCATCAAGTTAACCGCGTTAGCATTGGCGGTTAACTGTCGCCGAGCCATCTAGAATTTGTGTCTTTCACTGAAATTTCTGCCGCCATCAGGCGGCAGCGTGCCCGACTATGTCCAGCAGCTTTGCGTAATCGGTGACGACATCATACCGCACCCGATCCTGACTGGTTTTACGGCTGATCTCATCGAAGAACTTCCTCGCGCATGCGATCTTGGTATTCTCGATTTCGCGAATCTTCATCGACGACATTGTCCCCTTCGTCTCGGCAACGAAGTAAACGTGGCGTACACTCCCGGCCTTAAACGAGATTGCCCAGTCTGGATTGTAGTCACCAACGGGCGTTGGTATCAGGAAGCCGCGAGGCAGCTTGGCATAGACGACGACCTCGCTGCTCGTATCCAACTCTTTTACAAACTCCCGCTCCACGTTCGAATCCGCGATGACATAGTCAAAGACATGTTTATTGAGCTTTGCTGTCGCCCGGGAAAAGTCCTGGCCGGTTTGGGCGGCGGTGAAGATATTGACCGAATGCTTCTCGTCAACCTCGTCATAGGCTAACTGCTGAATAACCATAGTGGCTTTCTGCTCAGCGATGATCCGCGACGCCTCCGAAATGAAGTGCTCGGGGTTCGTCTTGAACTGCGCAAAAATAGCCGGTTCGATCTTGCCTAAGATGCCCGCTGCGGTCTCCCGCGTTAGCTGGGAGCCGTCCGCGATTTTCCCGAGAAGATCATATTTCACCAGCGAAACGACAGAATCTGCCTCGTAGGATGCCTGGTCGTTCTCCTCGAACCCTTCGCCACGAGCTAGTTCGCCATCCGTTAGGGTGTCCCGCTGCGTTCCCGACTTAACTGTGTAACGCAGGGGCGTTACGCGTAGCTCTCTGTTCAACGCATCAACGCTCTTCTGGACGAGTTCGTGGGAATCGAATTCCACCCTATAGACAGCTTTCTGATTGATCCGCGCCCAAAGCTCCTGGAATTCCGCTCGTTCAAAATTGGCGTTCAGCGGGTTGGTCTTCGGCTTCCGGCCATCATCAACCTTCGGCATTTGTGCCGGGCTGAAGACGCTATCGATCAGCTCAAACACCTGGTCGGCATGCGGCCTCAGTTCATCTGGCAGTTGCGCCATGGTTCCTGCTGCTTTGGCCTCGTGATACGCGTCGGCGATATGGTCGCCATCGTCGGTGTAGTCGTTCTTGACCAGATAGCGGTAGATTTGCTTCGCCATAGCAGCCGTAACTTCGATCGACCCTTGATCGGTAACGATTGTCTTGCCGGTGAAATAAGCTTCCGTCGCCTGGCGCGGTCGGGATGACAGCGTTTCCGCAATCTCCCTTTGGAGCCCTGCAACGAAATCCTTGTAGCTCTCGCTTGCGACGACGGTCAGCACGTTGATGTCGTGCACAAGAGACGGATTATCCATCCGATCGCCATGCTGATCGACGCTCAAACGCAATCCGCGACCAACCTCCTGACGGCGCGAGATTGTGTTGTCGCTGTGCTTCAGCATGCACATGACGAAGACATTCGGGTTGTCCCAACCTTCGCGCAGTGCCGAGTGGGAGAAGATAAACCTCGTGGGCTCTGAGAAGGAAAGCAAACGTTCCTTGTCCTTCAGGATCAGATCGTAGGCGTCAACATCGTCGGAATCGACAGATCTGGCACCCACATCGGGATCCTTCAGGCGATTGGTCTTCTTGTCGATCGAGAAATAGCCGTTGTGCGTCTTCGCCACGTCGATGCCTGCGAGGTACTTTCGATAGTCCTCGTTGTCGATCGCCAGCTCGGAGAGGTACTCTTCTTTGAGAAGCGTATACTCGTCTTCGAAAACGCGTGCATACTCCCCTTGCTCATCGGCCTGGCTATAGTCTCTGTATTTCACGACCTCGTCGATGAAGAAGAGCGAAAGCACCTTGATCCCTTGGGAAAAGAGCTGCTTCTCCTTGTCAAAATGGGCCTTGATCGTCTCGCGGATCTGGATGCGGCGGATGTCGCGTTCGGAAACGTCACCGTTGGCTTCGCCGGCATGCAGAACGACACCATTCGTGAACTCGACCGTGTCGCTGACGGCATCGATCTGGCTGATCGTGAAGCCACGGTATTGGTCCAGCTCGCCCGATTCCACGAACAGGTCGTCGCGGAACTCCAGCCGACGCAGCTGGCGTTTGATTTCGCCAGACTTCAGCTTCACCTCGATCTCGATCCGGGCAACGGGCGCCTTCTTTGAGATGTCGATGCCCTCAAGATAGGCATAGGCATTGGTGCCGGCCAGACCGCGTGTCTGGATGCCGCGCACGGCAATCTTTTTCACCAGCTTCTGATTATAGGCGTCTAGCGCGTCCAGACGATGCACCCGGTTATGCTGCGTCCTGTGGGTCGCCGAATAGCGCAGGATCATCAACGGCCTGAATTTCGGCAGCGCCTCCATCGTCGCTGCACCTTCCATCTTCTGTGGCTCGTCCAAGATCAGAATCGGTCGGTTCGAAGCGATCACGTCGATCGGCTTGCGCGACTGAAAGTCATCGAGCTCTTCGTAGATGCGCCGGTTATCAGCTCCGCGTGCAGCGAACGCCTGGATATTGATCACCATCACGTTGATGCCAGCGTCGGACGAAAAACTCTCTAGCTCGTGCAGGCGCTTGGAGTTGTAGATGAAAAACCGCGCCTTCTGGCCGTAACTTTCGGTGAAGTGGTCGGCCGTGATCTGAAGCGACTTGTAGACGCCTTCGCGAATGGCGATCGACGGCACCATGATGATGAACTTCGACCAGCCATAGCGCTTGTTCATCTCGAAGATCGTCTTGATGTAGCAATAGGTCTTGCCAGTCCCGGTTTCCATCTCGACATCAAGATGGACGCGGGTCGCAGTCAGGGCTTCCTTCTTGTAGGCTGCCCTGACGGGAACGCGGGCGCCCTGGTTGTCTAAGGTCGTGAAATCGGTGAGCGACTGCGAACCGGGCAGGTTCTGGCGCCGCTGCGCCTTCTGGATGTTCTCCAGGATTTGCGAGTCGGTCAGCGTGAGATCGGCGTTTTTAAAGCCTTCATAGTCTGCCTCGGGCCGGATCTGCTGGCCTTTTTTGATGACGCCGGGATCGATGCGATAGATCAAGCCAGAGGTCAAAGGCTGGCCGGCAAAGCAGTCGACCACATCATTGACCGCGTTGGTCTGATAGGGCTGAACCTTGAACTTGAGTTTCATGGACGGCCTCAGATCGACTTGACTTCAGTGGTGGGCGAGAGCTGGCGGAAAATCTGCTCAACGTTGATCTTCACCGCGTCGGAAACGAAACCGTTGTCGCGGAAAACAACGCGTAGGGGTTCGCCGCCCGCCAATTCTTTAACGAGATCCTCAGTCACGCCGTGATCGAGGCATGCGACGAGTGCGTTATCATCAACGAAGAACACCGTCTTGCCCTTCACGGTCTCACGGCGGATGGGCAGCGTCAAATCAACGCCCCAATCGACAAGCACTTGAAACAGCAGATCTTCTGCCGTTCGGCCTTCCTTGACGTTGTCAACCATATCGAGCAGGTCAGCCTGGTTCAGCTCGTCGGGGCGGTAATAGACATCCTTCATGTTAGAGGTGTCCACCTTGAGCACCCGAAAGCCGACATCGCGGTTCCAATTGGGATGATGTTCGCCTTCGAGAACTTGCTTGCCCGCACGACGAATACGTTCTTTCGATATCTGGGCTATATTCTGGTACCCCGCTGCTCGCGCGGAGCTACTTTCGTTTGTTTGTTCCGGGAACTGCACCATTACGAAGCGCCGGTTGCGCCCATCCAACGCGTTTTGAAGAAACATTGCGTGCGCTGTAGTGCTGCTTCCAGCGAAAAAATCCATAACGATGGCATCGTGAGCGTCTTCTCCAGCAGCCATGTCGATGAATTTCTGAATGATAGTCTCGTCTTTCGGGTAATCAAAGTACCCCCCACCAAGCAAAGTGGAGAGGCGCTCTGACGCTGATCTTGCTGGCTGATAAAAGACACTCTGCGGAGTCTGCGTATCCGTCTCATGCAAATACCTCCGAACCATGATGCTGGTCGGAGAGATGAATGAGATCCTCCCCTCATCAACCAATCGATTGAACGTCTCTTGGTCGAAGGCCCATCCGCGGTTCGGTCGCAACGGAATGGTTTCTCCCGTCTTGGGATTTTTCAGTACGAATTTTCGGCCACCCGGCGCTGTGGGGTCATCTTCTTTGTACGCTCCCCGCTTATCAATGTAGCGAAATCTTCTTAGCCCAAAGGACGGCGTAGCTTTCATAGCACGAAACCAGCCAGCGAGTTCCTCGGACGAAGCATCGTAGTCTTCGCCGTGCTCTTTTCTCAGCCGCTCAACCTCCTTGAGGACGGGCTCAACACCTTCCTTTGTTACAGACCAGGAGGTTTTTGTAGCGCGCCTGTCCTTCACGTAGCAGAGGACATATTCGTGGCATACGCCAACCTGGCGGGCGTCGTTTTTGTTCGCGCCTTCCCATATAATTTCTGTAATGAAATTTTCTGCTCCAAAAATTTCATCCATCATGTGGCGCAGCCCAGCGACTTCGGTATCATCGATACTGACAAAAATTGCTCCATCTTCACGAAGCAGATTTCTCGCTACTTTTAGGCGAGGGTAAATCATTGAAAGCCAATCAGAATGGAAACGGCCGTTCGCGCTCAGGTTGGCAAGCAGCCGGTTTCCATCTGAATCTTTTTGATTAGAGACTTTCAGATATTCATCTGCCCCTTGCGCAAACTTGTCGCGATATACGAAGTCGTTTCCAGTGTTATAGGGCGGGTCGATATAAATCACCTGCACTGACCCAAGGTATATCTGCTGAATTAGCTTCAACACCTCCAGATTATCTCCTTCCAGGAAGAGATTCTTTGTCGATGGGAATTCGAGACTTTCTGAAAAATTTGGTCGGAGGGTCTTAGCAATCGGTGCATTGGCGTTGATTAGCGCCTCGCGCTTACCCGGCCAATCTAGCCGATATCGCTCCTGCGGCCCTTCCACGATATGGTCACTCAATTCCTGACGCAGCTGATCGAAGTCCACTGCTAGTCGTACCGCACCCGTCGCCTCGTCGTGCGCCTCGGTCACACAGCCTGGAAATAGTTGACGGATCTTGGCAATGTTATCTTGGCTCAAATCGGGGCTGTGCATTTTCAGCTTGTCCATTGTCATCCTCTTAAACGTCCGTCATTGCGGAGCCGGGGTATCCCGCATGACCTGATGAGGTCAGCCGCTCCAGTTCCTGTTTGGCCGCGCGCAATTCGGCATTAATTGCGATGCGTTTGTTGAATTGCTTCTCTCGCGAAAGCCGCGCCTTAATCCGTTCGACCTCACGCGCTTGACGCTGGATCGCCTCGGCCCGCGCAATGCGATCTCCCAGCGATACAATTTCCTCCGGCTCGGCAGTGATGAAAGGCGCCTGCGGCGCCTCAGCCATACCGGTGGCAAGCTTCGCCGTCTGCCCTGCCACCAATGGCTCAAGCAGCCGCTCATACAGCGCGCCCATGTCCAGAGCGACCGGAAGCGGCGCGCGCGGCGCGTCCTCGGGCAGCCAGTCGCCCTCGAAATAGTCCCCCACAACCCAACGGGCGCTGTCGGCCTCGCCCCGACTATTCAAAGACTGGCGTTTGTAGGTCGCCATCAGCTTGATCCGCTTCGCGTGGACAACCTCAAAGATCAGCGGAAAGGCAATGGCCTTGTCGATGGCGCGCAACACTTCGCGATCCAGCGCCGCCGTACGCGTGGTCACCCGAAAAACCTGAATTTCGGCAACCTGCTTTGTCGCTGCAAGATTGACCGTCTCAGGCGCCAGCTTGTGTGACCAAACGATCTGGTCCACATCGCGCACGAAGAGATCCTTCAGCGCGGAATTGGCGCCGGCGTGTTCATAGATCTTGTTTTTCGGGATCACCCGCCCAAAGGCGGCAGCGCGGGGCCAGTCGTAAAGCGTCATGGGTTACCGCCTTCGATGACCAAGAAGGCGATCAGCTCGAAATCGTCCAGCCCCTTGATCATATGGGTCAGCGCCGTGGTGCGCCCACCGCTGAACAGGCTGTCGATATCCTTCTCCTCCTTCACCTCGATCATGGACCGGATCGCCTGCCCAAGCAGGTCCGAATACTGCCCCATCTTGCGCCCATCTTCCGTTCGCTCATTGAAGATGCGGCAAATATCGCGGACAGGCTCGGCCTGGCCTTTGCAACTGGCGCGGATTAGATCGAGCAGCTTTTTGACTTCGGTGTGGTCGGCAACAATCGCACCGTCATCGCCGATATAGACCAGATAGAACGGATGCAGCCGGTTCTGCTGGTTGATGTTGACGCTGTCGTGGATGTTCTTCAACGCGAAAATGACACCGGGCTTCAGCCCCAGTTCCGGCTGCGCCGGCACGACGGCGTGCATGCCGAAAGGCACGTTGTCGAGATCACCATGTTCTTTGACGTAGTTGAGCAGATCCATGCGAAAATCGTTAAGACCGAGGTCGGTGATCGATATGCCGGCCTTCACATCCTCCAGCTCGATGACCTCGTCCTGGAGCTTCTTAAGCTGCTCCTTGCGATAGGCAATGTCGCTCGATTTTGCGGTAAGCACATTGTCGTCGCCGGTAGCGGTGATGTCGGTGATCACCATGCGGTTTTCGACGCGCTCCTTGAGGTTGATATATTCGTCGAGCGTGATGTCGGGCCAGTAGTTGACGAGCTGGATTTGGCTGTTGGGCGAGCCGATACGATCAATCCGCCCGAAACGCTGAATAATCCTGACAGGGTTCCAGTGGATGTCGTAGTTGATCAGGAAGTCGCAATCCTGAAGGTTTTGGCCTTCCGAAATGCAGTCCGTGCCAATCAGGATGTCCAGTTCGGCCGGATCATTCGGCAAGGCGACCGCCTTTTCCTTCGAGCGGGGCGAGAAAAGGGTCAGCACGCTCTGAAAATCATAAGCTCTCTTGAGGGTCGTCTTCGGCGCGCCTGAGCCGGTAACCTGGCCGACATTGAGCCCAAGCTTCTGGGCGACAGGCGCAAGGTTGTCGAAGAGGTAATTGGCCGTATCAGCAAAAGCCGTGAAAATGATGACCTTGCGGTTGCCCTGATTAAGAGGCTCATCAATCTTCTGCTTGATGACGGAAAGCATGTGCTGAAGCTTTGCATCGTCTTGAGGCACGACCTTGTTCATGGACGCAATCAGGCTCTCGATCAGTACAAGGTCTGCCGCCAGGTCATGCTTCCAGGATGGCAGGTCCATATCGCCAAGGCTGATTTGCACTTTCTTGCCGACGGTGAACTCATCAAGGCCGCCGAGGTCTTCATCCTCAGGATCAAAATCGCTCATATCCTCGAGGTGATCACTGATGCTCCCGCTCTGTCCCGTTCGCTCGAATGCCTCAATGGCCTCAAGCGCACGCGAAATGTTGGTCCCTAGAGCCCCCAAAGTCAGCCGGAAGGCGGCGACCGAGCTTTCAAGGCGCTTCAGCAGGTTGGTTGTCATCAGTGCCTGAAGACTGCGCTCGCGATCGGCCTGCCGAAGTTTGCCACGGCCTCCCTCGACCTGCGTGTCGTAGATCTCCTCGTATTTCCGCAAACGGCTTGGCAGTATGTAGCTGATAGGCGCATAGACGGCGAGCTTGAGCACCGAAAGCTGCGTGAAAATCTCGTTCAACCCCATCACGTCCTCGCGCTGCGTGATCGGGCAATGGAACGACATGGGCTTGCGGCGCTGCGGGAACTTGCCGATGTCCTTGGTGTCGTAGAAGGTTTCGATGTGCTTGCGCGACCGAGCAATGGTCACCGCGTCGAGCAGCTCAAAGAAATCAAAATCCAGCGTTCTCAGGATTGAGGCCGCCGTCCTCTCGTCGGGCGGCAAGGCCGACCATTCATTGAAGGCCTTCTGGGCACGCCTGAATATTTCTTCGATACTGGCCTCGGACTTGAGGCTCTTGCTCAACGCATCCGACTGTCCCTCATAAGCAAGCGCCAACTGATTGCGCAGATCGGTGAAACGGTTGTTCACCGGCGTTGCCGAAAGCATCAAGACCTTCGTCTTCACGCCATCACGGATCACCTTGTTCATCAGCTTCTGATAGCGGGTCTCTCGATCCTTGAAGACGTCATTGTTGCGGAAATTGTGGGATTCATCGATCACCACCAGGTCGTAGTTACCCCAGTTCACGCGGTTCAACGGGATGCCAAACGACTCTCCGGATGTCCGAGACAGATCGGTGTGGCAAAGAACGTCGTAATTGAACCGATCCTTGCCAAAAATATTGGTGGTGAGATTGGTGTTATAATTGCGCCAGTTATCCGCCAGCTTTTTGGGGCAGAGAACGAGCACGGACCTGTTACGCAGCTCGTAGTATTTGATTACGGCCAAAGCTGTGAAAGTCTTACCGAGGCCAACGGAATCGGCCAGGATGCAGCCGTTATAAGTCTCCAGCTTGTTTATAATGCCGGTCGCCGCATCTCGCTGATAGTTAAACAGCTTATTCCACACGATGCTGTCGCGATATCCTGTCAGATCGTTGGGAAGAACGTCCTCGTCAATATCCTCCAGAAACTCGCGGAAGATATTGTAAAGCATCGCGAAATAGATGCGCTCTGGCGAGTTCTCCTGATAGACGGATTCGATGTGGTCGCAAATCGCGTCGGTGACGTCTTTCAATTTCTCTGTGTCATTCCAAATCTGATTGAACAGTTGCAAATAGACGCTGGTATGGCTCGGCTCATCCATGCGCGTCACGATATTTGAGACGGCATTGCCCTTTTGATACCCGAGATCAACGGCGGTGAAGCCACTGATCGGCATATAAGCGACGGCATCATCACCGACTGAAACATGAGTAAATGCCTGCATTGGCGCTTGCGTTGCGTTGGATTTAAAGCGGGCCTTTTTCCTAATCCACTCCGCGCATTCCCGCGCAACCGCGCGCTGCGTCAGCGTATTGCGGAGTTTGATCTCGAATTCCGTACCGTAGAGGCTATTTTCGCGGCTCGATTTCGGGATGAAAAACTCGCGCCGCTCTTTTCGCAGGCGATCTGTCACCTCCGTCGCAACGAATGTCGGCGACGTGAAGACAAATTGCAGGCTCTCCACCTTGGATAACTCTGCTTTGAGGGCCTCAAAAGCATAGATCGAAAAACAGGAAGCGGCGATTTTAACCCGCGAGCCGCGAGTGAGTGTCGCCTTCAGATCGTCTCCCAGCAATTGCGAGGTGTTGTCTATAATTCTCATATCAACCCCACAAACAGGACAGTGGCGCGGCCGCCAATCGATCGCCGAAAGGAACAATGTCGGCGCTGTCGTAAAGGACCACGCCATAAGCAAAACGATCGCCGGCAGCTTCCGCCAAAGCCTTCAAACCAGAAAAATCGCCAGTCTTGACCGTGGCACTGGCCTTGACCTCGATGCCGACGATCATCCCGTCGTCACGCTCCAAGACGACGTCCACCTCCCGACCGTCTCGATCGCGAAAATGATGGGCAGCGACCCTAAGGTCTGACGCCGTCATGAGCTTCCGGACTTCCGAAAAAACGAAGCTTTCCAGCAATGCTCCGAACATCCCACGATCAGCCTTCACCCGATCGAATGTAAGCCCGCGTATCGTCGCCAGCAGCCCGGAATCAACGAAGTGCAGCTTCGGCGTCTTCACCATCCTCTTCAGGGCATTGGTAAACCAGGGCTGCACCGTTGTTATCAGGAAAACCTGCTCCAACAGGCCCACGTATCGCTGGCCGGTCTTGTGGCTTACGTTGATGCTAGCTCCGAACTGGGAGTAGTTGACCAGTTGGCCGGAATGCTCCGCCAGCAACCGAACAAATTTCGGCAGCTCGGTCAATTTCTCGACGTCTGCAATATCGCGCAAATCGCGGGTCAGGATAGAAGTGAGGTAAGAGCGCGCCCAATCCTGGCGGCGACGTTCGTTCTCTCGACTAAGAGCCTCTGGAAAACCGCCAAGCAAGACCAACTGCACCAGATCGTCTCCGACAACTGCATTCGGCTGACTTTTCAGCTTTCCATCAAACAAACCCTCAAGAAAGCTCGGGGAATTCCCGGCGATCTCGGCCCTCGCCAAAGGAAGCATTTGGATAGTTTCCATGCGTCCCGCCAAGCTATCAGCGACTTTCGGCAGCGTCAGCACATTGGCCGAACCGGTCAGGAGAAACCGACCGGGACGGTAGTCTTCATCAACAGACTTCTTGATAGCCAATAGAAGGTCCGGCGCTCGCTGCACCTCATCGATGATGGCTTGATCGAGACCTCGGATAAAACCGACTGGATCATTCCTGGCGGCTTCCAGTACCGTCTGATCGTCGAGCGTTATGTAGGTGCGCTCCGAAGTGCCCATCTTTTTGACGAGCGTTGTTTTGCCTGCCCGGCGTGGTCCAATTATCAAAACAACGGGCGTATCGGACAGCGCCTCATCTGCCCGCCGCTCTACAAACCGCCCAAACATTCAGCACTCCGAATCTCCGCTGATCGGGACTATCGTATTCGGCTATTTGGAAGTCAATAGCCGGCAGATTGGAAGTTGAGTAGCGGATATTTGCGACGAGAAATGCACGGACTAAATGGGGGGACGGATCCACGATACGAAAATTCCGGAAGACATGCCGACAATACCCGTAGACGGCTTAGGCTGGCGCTTTTGCTCTGCCGGCCACTGTCCGCAATGCTCTTAAGCGTAAAAATTGGCACCGCCCGATGCGATCGCTTTTCGCACCGTATCCAAGACTTCATCTGCAGTGCAATCCGGGCTGAGCGTGCGACCTCGTGCCAGGTCCGCGATGGCGAGTCCACAAGTCTCTTTATCAATTCTCAATGTATGGAATGTCTCTTTCCATTCACCATAAACTTTCTCCGCCACATCCATTGCTGTAAGAATTCTTGTCATCAATATTTCTCGTAGGTTTAAATCTGCACAAGGTCTGATCTCGTCACCGCCTTGCGACCAAAGCGGCAACTTACAGTGGGTATACATCGGAGAATTATAAGATTTCCCCACGCGCGCCATTAGACTTTTAGCTTCAGGCGTCCGATCTCCAGAATCTTCAAACCTGTTGCCTACACCATAGGATTCCGATCCAGCTTCGCCCGATATGCCGGATGCCGGTGCGACACGATCGCATCGACAAGCGCGGGAGGTTTCGAGCCCGTTAGCAACAGCATCTTGCCGGTCTTCATTTCCAGGATCTGATCTGCGGTCATGAGCTTCTGGCGCTGTTCGGCGGTAGAGGTCTTGCGGCTTTCACCGAATTTCGCGGATGATTGCTTGGTGCGGGTCAACACCGTCTGATCGCCAAGCGCGTTCGCGGCCCAATTTGCGGTTTCGAATTCGGCGCGGCCGAGACCGAAAATGCGGGTAGTGACGCAAGAGCCGAGAATGCTGGCGGTGTCGCCCTTGCCATAAACGCTTTCGATCTGGCCCTTGTCTTGGGTGATGAACAGCGCCTCAATGCCGGAGCCGGCGGCGACGTTGGCGATGTTTATCAGCTTTTCCATCCGCCCGAGACGGACAAACTCGTCCAGCACCAGGAGCACGTTCTTTTTCAGCTTCCTGGCACCCTCAAGGCGCACGGCCATGCCGAGAATGATGTTTGTCAGCAGCCGAAGAAAGACGGCCTGGGCGTCCACCTGGTCGAGGGGCACGACCATAAAGAGGTCGGCGCGACCCTCGAACAGATTTTCAAGCGAGCATGTGGACGTGCTGAGAAAGCTGCGCATTTCGTCGGAGCGAGCCCAATCGAAGGCCTTCTTGATCGTCGTCTTGATCGCGCCGCGCTCGTTCTCCCCGGCTGCAAGGAAGGTGGCGGCGCCGGCGGCCGGGCGGGTGCCGAATATCTCTGGCGCACCGGCCCATTCCGTCAGCGTCTTTTCAAAGCCCGTCGAAAACAGCAGGTCCATGACGGTGATCAAGTTGCGATCGGCTTCCGTGCGCCTGGTCATGACCACCTCGATCACGGCGGCAATCATGGATTTCGCCATTTCGGCGAAGTGTGCGCCGTTTCCGCCTTCCGGTCGAACAAGCCCCTCGGCAATGACCTCGATGTCGCGGACCAGGTGCGCTTGCCGGATATAGTCGAGCGGATTGAAACGATCCTTCGACGGCTCGATAACTCCGAAGGGGTTGAGAACCACGACCTGACGGCCGAGCGCGCGGCGATAACGGCGCGTAACTGCGAAATTCTCGCCCTTGATGTCGAGGACTGCGACCGGGCCGTCATGGTCGATGATGGCCGGAATGACGACGGACACGCCTTTCCCGGCGCGTGTGCCAGCAATGGCGACATGGTGGCCGGCGCGCCATCCCGTCTTCGGATTGGGACGGTAACGCAACATCGCACCGCCGGAGAGACCGAGCGGCAAGCCGGTGTCGTTGTGCCGGAGCTGGCGTAACTCGCTCCGATTCATCCACCGGGCGCGCCATGGGCCTTGTTTGGAAAGGCGGTTCGATGATGCCGGCGCGGCGATCGAAATCGCGCGCAGAATGAAAAACAACGGCACGGGCAGACCAATGGCAAGGCTGGTTTGCAAACCCAGTCTCTGAGCCTCTGTGAAGCGCGCCCATGTCGATAGTGTGCCCCGGATGCTCTCGGTTCCGGAATAGCCAGCGTTGCGCCAAGCCTTGAAGCTGTCGAGCAAAACGCCTGCCGCAATGGTGGGGTCGGTAAGGGCGAGAGCAGACGCGGCAAGGAGGGCAGCCCCCACAGCTAAGCCCGACGCGCTGCGGATGCGGCCCTGGGTGTCTCCGGCCAACGTCAGCAGCGCAAACCCGAAAAACATGAGCAGGATCGCGGCGCGCGAATTTTGGTAGATGGTCGGCCAAAACAACGGGGCGGTTTCCATCAGCAGGAAACCAGCGGCCATGACGGCGACGGCAAGAGCGTAGCGATAGGGCTGAATGATCAAATTCATGAATCGAAACTCCAGACGGAAATGAAAATCAGTTGCGACCGCGACCGGGCGCAGGCGGTCGGGCTGTCACGTCGTTGGCGCGACCGCCTCCAGCATCGCTTCGGCTTGCTCCAGCAGGGCGAACGCTTCCGCCAGCTCGGTCGAGGCCGTGCCACTGGAATGTCTGCCGGAGGCGAGCCAGGCGTTCATGAAGGTAGCCTGTGACGCGATGAGCGATTTCAGCGATCCTTCCAAAGCCGATTGCCGGCTTTCGATCATGTCGCTCGAGCGCTTCTCCAGTGCCTCGAATTGCGCGGTTCCGCTCTGCAAGGCGTTCATCAACGTCTCGACGTATCCCAGCAATTCGCGCTCCAGCGGCGACAGGGTCTCGGGCATTGGCGGTCTGGTGGCTTTGGTCATCAGTCAATCTCCCTGGACGATCTTCAGGCATGGCGTTTTGTCGGTCCCGGCTTGGCAGGTGATCAGCTGAAGCCGGTTGCCGTCCCAGGTCAGGACTTTGCCGCTGTTGGCCTGGTTGACCTGCAATCCCATCTGCCAGAGGCTGGCGCTCTGGGCGCGGTCGATCATCAGCCCCGCCCAAAACCAGCTCGCGGTGAAGCTCAACAGAACGATCAGCAACGCCACAGCGCCCATGGTCAGGAAGAACGGTTGCACCATCGAGCGAAGCCGGTTCACGTCCGCCTCGATCGTCGCCAGCGCGTCGTTCAAGTGCTGACGGTTCGCGTCCGTGAAGCTGCGGATATCGGTCTCGATTGTAGCTTGCGCGCGTTTCAAGGCTTCGCTCCAATCGGTCTCGAAGCTCGTCGAGGGCAATGGCGTCGAGCCGGCTTCCGGAACGGCTGGACTCGCCAGCCGCTCTTTCAAGCGCTCGCTCAAGGGTATTCTCTCGGGTCCAGTCTTCACGGAACAGGTCTCCTTTCAAACGCCAGCGCTCGTCGGTCTGCGGATCGCGCACGGTGATGTAATTTTTACTGGCACGCGGCAGGTCGAAACCTGCCGCCGTCAAAGCCTCGGTCATGCTCGGGCGGTCACGGATTTCGCCGGTCTCGATGCGTTGGACGATCCAGTCATGGATCAACTCGCGCGCATCGCCGCGCCTGACGCTCTCGATCAGGCTGGCGGTCTCGCGGGCGCGCTCCGGCGCCATCGGATCGTTCCAGCCGTGTTCCTTGTTCAGAACATCGCGCAAGGCGTCGTAGTGCTTCTGGTAACCGGGCGGCGCGATGTTGAGGCTGCGCCCGCTGACAAGCTCCATGCGCGGCGTCACAAAATGCAGCTCGACGCGGCCCTCATGGGTGTGGCGCACCCACAGCATATCGCGCTGGTCGGCTTCGAGACCGGCAAAGGCAAGGTTCTCGAAGGCGTCCATCACCTGCCGTTGCTGGGCATGGTTCGGCGCGTCCTCCGCCGTGAAGGCGATGACGCCGGCGCGATAGGTCCACTGGTGCGGGCAGGCGTCGATCAGCGCGCGCATGCGGTCGGCGTCTCCGCGCAGAACCTCCGGCAGGGGCTCGCGGGCAAACAGCATAACGTCGCCGCGCTCATCGCGGATCGCGTTGCGGTTCTGGTCGTAAGCGACGACGTCACGCTCGACGAGGTAATCAACTGGTCCCGATCCGCCGCCCTGGCCGTTTCGGAAGAACTTGATCAGCACGGCGCGCCATCCTTGGCCGTGAACTGCTCAAGCGTTTCCGAAAGCGCCCGCTCGATGGCAACCAATCGCGCGGCAACCGTGATTGCGTCGATGGCGGACACCTGGCCCTGAGCCTGAGCAGTGTTCAGCCATCGCGCAATCTGGTTGAGGTTGCCGCCGATCCGGGCGACGGCGCGCACCAGTTCCGGGTCCACCTTGGGGACCGGACGGCGGCGGCGCGCCTCGGTGAGGCCGAGCGCTTCCCGCATCAGCGTGGCGAAGGGCATACCAGCCCGTGCCGCGCGTGCGGTCAGCGCCTGCTTTTCCGATGCGGTGCAGCGGAAAACCACGACGGCATTGAGGTCGCCCTCGGGTGATCGCCGCGCGTTCTTGGTGGGGTTTGAAGGGGAGGCCTGTCTCCCCTCACAAGGCTCCCTGTCGGACGGCTCGCCGTATGACAGGGGTCGCCTTGCTCCCTTCAAATCGCCAGCCATCATGACGCCCTCCGGACTGTCGGTTGCCGGGCGGTTTCATCGGCAATGTGGTCACGGCGACGACTGAAATAGGCGATCCAATCGAGTGCGCTCGGGGTGGCTTCATCCGGAGGCCAATAGCCTGGGAACGCATAACCCGGCTTACCTGATTTCACCGTTCGCAAGCCTAAGACCTCGATCGATGGGAGCCCATGACGGCGCAACCAGGTGCGCCATTGCTCGACCTGATCCGCCTTGGTCTCGGCGATGAAAACGAGCGGAACGGCTCGCCGCGTCTCGACGCGCGGCGGGGCGTCCTCGCGCGGGTTAGGTTTATATATTTTTTCTTTCTCTGGGTTTGGTGGACATATTTGCCCCCCTTCACCGGACACATCTGACCGCCTTGCTGGACGGTTTTGACCGCCTTTGTCCGGGGAAAGGGTGACAACTTTGTCCGTCTTTTCGCGGGCGTCCGATGCGCGTAAAATCGACGCCGCTGAGGGACGATATTCCGTGTTGTGCCCGACGCCATTTCCGCGCTGGACCTCGAACCATCCTTTGACCTCAAGTTCACGGACTGCGCGCTGAATGGTTTTGACGCTCTTGCCGGTTGCGTCGGCAATCGTTTGATAGGACGGCCACGCCTTTTCGGTGTGGCCGTTCAAATGCGTGGTGACGATGTAGAGCGCCACCGACCGCGCGTTGTCGCTCAAATCATTGTCGCAGCTCAACTGCTGAAGCCACTGCAGCTTCACGTCCCGGAATGGCCGCGCTCCGCTCATGCGCGCCTCCCTGGCCGCAATACGACTGGGAAAGAAGGGCCGGAAACTGCCGGAAAAAGTGGGACGGCGGCTTTGTTAAGCCATTGATTTTTATGAAGTGAGGTTTTCGTCCCACACGGAGTTAAGCGGCTGATTTTGCTCGAATTCGGCAGGCCCTCCGGGCCCACCATTTTTTATCCACCTCAACTGGTTAACCAAGAAAATCACTGTATGTAGCCGGACGCGAAAATCCGGAATTTTGACACCAGATTCTGGAATTTTGAATATCTCTTGAAGGTCCTTAGAAGGGCGTGTGATATGTGAGACGACGCTTCTTCCTGCAGCGACTCATATCCCACGTAGGCCTGTAAAAATTCAGTCCATAAAGTGGGGGTGGAAATACCTCTCGAACCGCGCTTGATATAGGAAATTCGTTGTAGCGTACCTGAGGTTGGTTTCTTGTCGGAGGAGTTTGCACCTGAAGCATCGAAGGCGCCCTGAAGTCTATTGGCATGATCAGGGCGAACGTCGAACCACCTGCCTTTCGATAAAAGTTGTGGTACTTTTTTGTGAATGTCGTTGTTCTCGGGAGGATAGCAATTCATGGTCGTGCACAGGGATATGACGAGCGACGAATGGAAGTGGCTTGTGCGCCTTTGCCAACACGAAGCGGACAGCATTCCGAAGGAAATCGAAGCGCGGTTTACCGAACTTGGTCTGTTGGGGCCGAATGGTCTTTCGGACAATGCCAGGAACCTGGTTCAAAATGAACTGCTGGCAGAGCGGCGGAACAGACTGCAAGGGCTTCACTGATTGATACCGTTGGACGCCAAGCAGTAGTCCAAAGCGGTGATGTTCATGCGGCACGTCCAAGCCGGAATCCGACTATCTCGGTTCCGGACTTGGTCATGGATTTTCTGCCAATGGCCCGATCCGGCCTCTAATAGCTGCAGGAGCGACCGTCGCTAGGTCTAAACCCACCGCCGCAGGCCGGGTTGAGCGGCATCTCTTCCCGATAATAGCCGCCCCCGATCGACGAGGTCTGATCGAGGTATCCGGATGATGTGCAGGCCGAAGTGATCGTGGCAAGGCTGATCAGCGTTCCGGTCGCGATAAATGCGAAAAATCGGTTCATCTGAGCTTCTCCTTCGGAGGGCCCTTGGCTTGGCCCTGAACGGAGAATTTACCACGCGATCCCGCATGTTCGCGAGGATTTATGGTGTGAGAGTGCCCTTCGGCGGCACTCATAACGCCAATGTGATCTCCCAAGCCATGCACTGTCGCATAACTGTCATGTAAAATTGCCCATTGCGATGGCAGCTTGGGCAAAATATATGCTGCCGGCTAACAAAAAAAAGAATGAGTGAACTGCCATGAGTGCCCTGCATAAACTTTTCAACCGCAATCTCCTGACCCGTTTCGTGACCGGTCTCGGTGCGGTTCCCCAGCGTTTTCGCGACGCCCGCGAAGAGCGCAAGCCTGCGATCCATCCGTCTTTCATGGATGATTTCGGCGCTTAAATCCGCAATGTGTCCGCTGGCCGAAAGGTAAGGCAAACGACCTTATCCTGGCTGGCGTGCGCCCTCAATTCACTGCGGGCGCTGCCGGTTCTCCCCAGCTCGATATGGGCTGACCGGCCCTGGTTGCCACCCTCACATCATAGAGTGCGAGCGAAGCCTAAAGCTGCCGCGTATCGTTGCAACGGTTGATGACGCCGCCGATATATTGCACGCAGTCGCTGGCGCTGCCCTGCACGGAGCCCGTCGACCAATCCTTGACGATCCCATCGGCGCCCACCAGGAAATAGGACAGCCGGTTGCTCTGCGACACCGTGGAGCTGCCGACAAGGCCGGCAAAGTTCGTGCCGGTCTCGGTCTTGGCGGCGGGCGTCATATGCCGGTAGATCGTCATGCCGTTCTTCAACGGCGTCACGCCGATCATCGGCCCATAGGTCGCGTCGGAGCCGGAAAGCCGCGCCATCGGCGATTGGCCGAGATTGGCGATCTCCGTATAGTGTTTGCCGAGCGCATAGCTGATGTAGGAGCGGTTGGCGGCATTTTCAGCCTTTTCCGCCACCTGGGAGCAGCCCGCCAGGCCGATCGCGAGGCCGATCGAAAGAATTGTCATGAAGCGCATGCTGCGCCCTTGCCGGTCACAGCATGCCCGCCCCTGTTTCTTAACCCGCCGTCTTTGCTATCAGGTTTGGGGGATTTGGGAAGGTGGTGGGAAGAGGGAGGAATGGAGAGGCTGTGCCGTGGCCGCTACTCACCGTCGAGCCGGATTCGATTTCCACGCCCGCACCCTCACATTTTTCTCTCCGCACATACTCGCCCTTCTCTTCCGCCGCAATAGCTTCACAATCAACCGACAGAAAGTTCATCCGGGAAACGACAACTAGGGAATGAAACATGGCGCCGATTCTCTCCAAGACTCTTCTGATGACTGCCCTTCTCGCCCTGCCGCTCGGCAGCGCAGCGCCTGTGTTGGCGCAGGAGGCAAAGCCGCGTGAGGCGGTGATTTCGGTGACGGGGGATGGTGAATCGGCCCTTGCGCCCGATATGGCCGTCGTCAACCTTGCCGTCGTCAAGCAGGCAAAGACCGCCCGCGAAGCGCTCGACGAGAACAACAAGGCGATGAACGAGGTGCTGAAGGCGCTGAAGGACGGCGGCATCGCCGAGCGCGATCTGCAGACCTCCGGCTTCTCAATCCAGCCGCAATACAACTACCCGCAGCCGGTCGATGGTCAACAGCAGCAGCCGCAGTTGATCGGCTACCAGACCATCAATTCCATCACCATCAGGCTGCGTGATCTTGCCAAGCTCGGCCAGGTGATCGACCAGTCCGTCACCCTCGGCATCAACCAGGGCGGCGACATCCAGTTCACCAACGACAAGCCGCAAGCAGCCCTCGAAGAGGCGCGCAAGAATGCTGTTGCCGAGGCGGTGAAGAAGGCGAAGACTCTGAGCGAAGCCGCCGGCGTCAAGCTCGGCCGCATCATCGAGATCAACGAGAACGTGCCGCGCCCGATGCCGCAGCCGGCCTATCGCGCCACGATGATGAAGGAGGCCGATTCGGCCGTTCCCGTGCAGAGCGGCGAGAACAACTACACTGTCAGCGTCACCGTGACTTTTGCGATCGAACAGTGAAATGAAAGTGCCGGCGGCAGCCAACACCCCTCCCCAACCCCTCCCCACAAGGCGGAGGGACTAAGCTGCGGTTGCCGACGGCGGCCAAATGAAGGTCTTGCTGACTGCCACCGTTCGACGAATTGCTTGGATGGAAATTATCTGAGGCGGTGCGGCATGTTAGACCCTCCAGGGTCTACCGAGCGTAGAACAACCTCACAAAAAGAAAACCGCCCTTGCCGATCCGGGGAGACTGGCAAAGGCGGTTCTGGCCGCCGCATCGGGGAGACGAGGCGGTATTCTAGTTTATCAGCGGCGCAGAGCCGGGCAGCCCCGGACGTTGCCGAAGCTCATCTCGCCGGGGCCGCGACGCGTCCAGCCCTGGACAATGACGCGGCGCGGGGTGACGTCGACGACGCGGGCGCGGCGGAAGCCGTAATCGCGGGCCATGTCTTCGGCCATCCGCGGATCACAGCCGCGCGGACGGCGGTCGTAGCCCGACGGCGGGCGATCGTAGCCCGGAGCCGGACGGCGGTAGTCCCGCGGCGCGTCACGGTCCTGATCGCCGATAATGATATTCAACTGCGCGGCGGCGGGCGCCACCGTGCCGGCAAGGGTGCCGGCGGTCAGCATGACGGCAAGACCCGCCTTTGCCAAAAACTGCATCATCGAAAAACCTTTCGTTTCAAAGTCGGTGCGGCCGAGCCGCCTGGGAATCACCCATACGGATTAGAGAAGAAGCGGCTGAACGTGTCGCCGTCAAGGCAAAAGCGGCCGGCAAGCGCCGTGTCGGCGCCTGCCGGCGCAGTCCTCAGCGCCGGATCAGCGGGCAGCCGCGGACATTGGCGAAGACCATTCGGTCCCAGCCACGATGGTCGCGGCCGGAAACGACGACGACGCGCGGCGACATGCGAGTGATCTGGGCTCTGCGCAGACCGAAATCGCGCGCCTTGCGCACTGCATGCATCGGCGAGCAGCCGCGAATCGGCCGGTGATATTGCGCCTCGACGACGAAATTCGTCTGCGGCCCAGCGGCTGCCGCGGTGGTGACCGTGGCCGGGACGGTGCAGAGGGCGAGCAATGCGGCAAGCGAGGCCTTGGCGAGGAAATGTGTCATGGGGCGTCTCCGTCGATTGGTCCTATTTCTACGCATGTCGTTATTGCGCGACATGCTTGGGTTCTCCCTTAGGGATTGCCTCGACAGTAAACGCTGTAAACTGAATGGCGTTCGAACCGACCATTCACTTCTCATTCACAAGAATTAATCCTTTCAGAGCATGATGCCGAAAAGTGTGAGCGGTTTTCTCATGACATCATGCTCTCACTCTTTTAAAATTAGAGCAGGATGATTTTAGGCCAACCGAGCCTAAAATCATCCTGCTCTAGGCACCGAGATGCAGAACGATTTCCCGCCGGTGCGGCCGGTCGCGATGCTCGAAGAGATAGAGGCCCTGCCAGGTGCCGAGCATCAGCCGGCCCCGCGCGACGGGAATGCAGACCGAGACCTGCGTCAGCGCCGCCTTGATATGCGCCGGCATATCGTCCGGCCCTTCGGCGCGATGCACGACCCAGCCCATCGACGGATCAGAGGCCGGCGGCACGAGGCGGCGGAAGAAGGAAAGCAGATCGGTTTGCACGTCGGGATCGGCATTTTCCTGGATCAGCAGCGAGCAGGAAGTGTGGCGCACGAAGACGGTGAGAAGCCCCTCCTCCCGCCCTGATTGGTTGACAAAGGCGTCTGCCTGATCGGTGAATTCGTAAAGGCCCTGTCCGCGTGTGGACAGTGTCAGGATCGTCTGTGGCAAGGCGCTCTCCCGTCTCGGAATCTTATCGGCGCGAGGTGGCGCGTCAGAAGAGGCAAGTCAATGCTTGATCGGTTCAGAGTTTGATCAGCGTCTCGAAGCCGCCATAGATCATCCGCTTGCCGTCGAAGGGCATCTGCCATTGGTCGCCCTTGAGCCTCGGATCGGCCATCACCTTGGCGTTGACATCGTCGCGCTGCTGCCGGGACCGGTAGACGATCCAGGCAAACACCACCACCTCGTCCTCCTTGGCCTGCACAGCGCGGGGAAAGGAGGTGAGCTCGCCATAGGGCACGTCGTCGCCGATGCATTCGACATATTCCAGCGCGCCATATTCCTTCCAGATCGTGCCGGCAAATGTCGAGAATTTCTTGTAGGCCTCGATATTCTCCTTCGGCACCGCCACGATGAAACCGTCGACATAGGACACGATCATCTTCTCCATCTATCTCGCGCTGGAGGGAGAGATAGGCGCGCGGCCAGACAGATCCAGGGATGATGCGCCGGCAGCGGTAATCAGGCTCCGTTCACCAGCTTGAGGATGAGCTGCTGGATATTGCCGCCGTCGCCCATTTCGACCTTGTCGAAGTCGCGGCCGCGCTGGCGCTGCTTTGCAGAGATCTCACCGAGGCGGCGGGTCAACTCGATGCGGATTTTCTTGCAATCGGGATCGTCGGCAACGGTGAGGCCGATGCTCATCACCTCGATTTCCTTGACCATCTCCTTGATGGTCTCACCGTGCACCCGCTCATGCGCCTGCACGCCTGCGATGAAGCTCTCCCAACTGGCCTGGACGGCCGGCGGCAGCGCCGTCGAGGGTTTCGGCAGCGTATAGGTGATGATCAGTTTCGGTCTGTTGGTGGTGATCATGCAAGCGGCGCCTTGCGCTTCGTATTTCCGGGTCCAGGTCAGCTTGAAGGTCGTATGCGCGATCACCCGGCCCGCACCGACTTCAGGCCCCCGCGCCCCGATCGATTCGTAGAGTTCGGCGCCGGTCTTCCCCGATATCGAATAGGGCCGCACTTCTTCCACAGCCTGCCATTCGGCCACTGCGGCGGCCGGTGCTGCGGCGAAAATCGCCGCCAGGACATAGGATAGAAAAGTTTTCGTCACGCGGCCCCCGCCGAATAATGATTTGCGCGGACCCTAACGGCAGCCGCTGCTGCTTTCAACGCACCAGACATGCATCAGCCCTGCAGCGTCTTGACCTTGGTAAGATCGGGGAAGAGCCGCATCCACAAGAGCACGACGATTACAGTGCCGAGCCCGCCGACAATGCCGGTGGCGACCGGCCCGAGTGCTGCCGCCATCATGCCGGATTCGAATTCGCCGAGCTGGTTGGAGGTGCCGATGAACAGCGAGTTGACCGCACTGACCCGACCCCGCATCTCATCCGGCGTCAGAAGCTGCACCAGCGAGCTGCGCACAACGACGCTAACCGTATCCGACGCGCCGACGACAAGCAGGGCGGCGACAGAAAGCACGATGTTGGTGGACAGCGAAAAGACGATGGTGGCGACGCCGAACACGGCGACGGCGGCAAGCATCTTGCGCCCGACATTGCTCTCGAGCGGCCGGCGGGCCAACACGATCGACATGACAAGCGCGCCGATCGCCGGTGCGGCGCGCAAAAGGCCGAGCTCCCAGGGGCCGGCATGCAGGATGTCGCGGGCAAACATCGGCAAGAGCGCGGTGGCGCCGCCGAGCAGCACCGCGAAGAGATCGAGCGAGATCGTGCCGAGCATCACCGGCCGGCTGCGGATGAAGGAGACGCCGGCAAAGACCGAGGCCAGTGTCACCGGCTCGCGCTTGCCGGGCGCCCATTGCAGGCGGATCGAGATGACGTTGACGCTGGCGGCGGCAAAAAACAGCGCCGACACGGCGAAGGGCGCCACCGGGTTCAGCCCGTAGAGCAGGCCACCTAGCGAGGGGCCGATGATCAGCGCCGTCTGCATCAGCGAGGTGGAGGTGGCGACCGCCTTCTGCAGCATTGAAGCCGGCACGATATTCGGCAGGAGCGCCGCCATGGTCGGCCGCTCGAAGGCGACAACGGCGCCAAGCACGGTGACGGCGACAAGGATGCCTGAAGGCGTCAGCCATTGCTGCCAGGTGGCAACCGCCAGCACCAGTGCCGTCACCGCCTCGATCAACTGGCAGATGAGGCCGATGCGCCGCCGGTCGAAGCGGTCGGCGACATGGCCGACGACGAAGGTCAGCGCCGCCATCGGCAGGAACTGGCAGAGACCGACGAGGCCGAGCGCAAAGGCGCTGTGCGTCTGATCATAGATCATCCAGCCCATGGCGATGCCGATGGACTGGAAGGCAAGCGAGGAAAAGACGCGGGAGGCAGCGAAGTTCAGATAGCCGGGGTGGCGAAGAACGCTCCGCGGGCCTTGGGGTATGTCCATTTGCGATGTCACCGGCCGACGCGGCTGCGCCGGCCTTTGCAGGAGTTTGGAAGGTCAAAACGGTGTTCTGCCCGAACGGACCAATTGTCAATCGCAATGAACCGCTCTCACCGGATTGTGCGATTGCGGAGACTACAGCATTCATGTGGTGAATGACGCCAGATAACCGATATCGATTTTCAATATGTAGACCCGCGCCGTAGCCTTTCGCTCGTCACCCAAGCAAGAGGCTTTCCATGACCATCGACACGACGGCAAGCGCACTGACCGCAGGGCAGCATGCAACGCTTCAAACCTTCTACGGCGCATTCACCCGCAAAAATCCCGATCTTCTCGACGAAGCCGTCACGCCCGGCTGGCAGGACATTCCGCTGGCGCCGGGCCAGGGGCCAGGACCGGCAGGACTGAAGCCGATCATCCTCGGCTTCATCGATTCCCTGCCTGATGTCGAGATCCTGGTCGACGAAGTCATCGGCCTCAACGATCGCGCCGGCGTTCGCGCCCGCATCGTCGGCACGCAGCGCGGCGCGCTCTTCGGTATTCCGCCGACGAACCGCCGAATCGAAATCCCGCTTCATGAATTCCACCGTTTCGAAGGCGACAGGATTTCCCACACCTGGCATCTCGAAGACTGGTTCGGCATGCTGCATCAGCTCGGCGCCTGGCCGCCGAAGACGATGCCGCTTCTTCAGGAGCGCGCGTGATGAAAGCCGCCCGCATCCATGCCTACGGCGCGATCGGCGACATCCGCCTCGACGATATTCCCGAGCCGGTGGTGGGTCTCGACGATGTCCTCATCCGTGTCGAGGCCGCAGCAGCCAATCCGATGGATAACAAGCTGATCGCCGGCTACCTGAAGGATTTCTTTCCCCTCGCCTTCCCTCATGTGCTGGGGACCGATCTCACCGGCACGGTCGTTGCAACGGGCCGGATGGTCGCCACCGTCAAGCCCGGCGACAGGGTGATCGCGCGCACCGAGCCGGCCGCCGGCGGCGCCTTTGCCGAACTGGCGGCCGTGCCCGCGCGCCTGGTCGTGCCGGTTTCGCCGGCGCTGCCGCTCAAAAGCCTCGCCGGTCTGCCGACGGCTGCGGCCAGCGCCTGGCAGGCTTTGTTCGAAGCCGCAACCGTCCAGCCCGGTCAATCGGTCCTGGTCCATGCCGGCGCCGGCGGTGTCGGCAGCTTTGCTGTCCAGCTCGCAACGCGTGCCGGAGCGCATGTGACGGCAACGGCATCTGCGGCCAATCTCGATCTCGTCGGCTCGCTCGGCGCCGAGGCGGTGATCGATTACCGCAGCCAGGACCTCGCCGCCCTGCTGACGTCCGTCGACGTCGTGATCGATACGGTCGGCGGCGAAACATTGCAGCGCTCGCTCGGCATCATCCGCCGGGGCGGAAAGCTCGTCGGTCTGTCGGCGCCCTTCGACACCGAAGGGGCGAAAGCGCGCGGCATCGATGCGCAATTCCTGTTTCACCAGAGCGATGCGGGCCGCCTCGCCGCAGTGGCAGCGCTCGTTACCGATGGTCACCTGCAGAGCGTCATTGGCCGGGAGTTTGCTCTTGCCGATACCGCTGAAGCGCTGCGGGCTCTTTCGAAGGGCGGTTCTCGCGGCAAGACGCTGCTGATGCCATAGGCAACCGCTGGAGCATGATGCCGAAAAGTGTGCGCGGTCTTCTCAAGACATCACGATCTAACTCGTTAATTTAGAAGAGGATTCAGATTTTAGGCCAACGGGCCTAAAATCATCCTGTTCTAGAGCATGTCGCGCAAAAGTGTGCAGCGGTTTTGCGGCAACGACATGCGTAAAAACAAAGAGCTAAAGCGCGTCGCATGAATCAAATTTGACGCGACGCGCTTTAGCGCAGAAGCAGGATCAGTCCGGGTCTCCTGGCCGATCCTGCTTCGCCGCCGCAACGGAACCGATCAGCGCGCGGAACCACTGCTGTCCCACATGAGAATCGTTGCGGCGATGCCATGACAGCGCGAAGGAGACCGGCGGCAGCTCGATCGGCGGCCTGTGGACGGACAGCCTGGCGCGATGATCCGAAACCTCAACGATCCCCTGCATCAGCGTGGCGACGAGATCGGTCTCGGCGACGATCGCCGGCGCCGCATACATTTGCGGCAGCGTCAGGCCCAGCCTGCGCCGCAGTCCGAGTTCCGAAAGCCTTCGGTCGACATGGCCGTAACGATCGCCTTCCGGCGATACGAGCAGATGGTCAAGGCTGACGAAGGTTTCGAGGTCGAGGCACTTTGCCGCTGGGTGATCGGCGCGGACGATCGAAACGAAGCTCTCCTCGAAAAGCAGCCGCGAAAGGATCCGCGGCGACGAGGAGACCGGCACGCCGATTGCCGCATCGACCTCGCCGGCATCGAGCATTTCCACCGCCCGTTCGCGGACGGTGAAACCCTTGACGTCGACGCTGACATTCGGCGCGACCCGCCTGATTGCGGAGAGCAGTTTCGGCAGCAGCACGAACGCCGGATGTTCGGAGAGACCGAGGCGAAACGAAGCCGATGACGACTGCGGGTCGAAGGCGCCGCTGAAGGCCAGCGCCTCCTGCGCATGCCGCAGCGATTTTCCGATCGGCTCAGCGAGATCGAGTGCCCGCGGCGTCGGCTCCAGCCCGTTCGGGCTGCGCACGAACAGTTCATCCTGGAAAAGCTGCCGCAACCGGGCGAGCGCCGCACTCATCGCCGGCTGGGTGCGGCCGATGCGGGCGCCGGCCCTTGTGACACTGCGCTCTGCCATGATCGCATCGAAGGCGACGAGAAGGTTGAGATCGATCGAGGAGAGATTATTCATGGCGTGGATGATAGGCGCCTGCCGCTATCGATTGCAAGCATGCCGAGAGCCGGTGACGTCAGGCCTGTCGCTGAAAGCGTTAGCGCGGCTCCTTGAAGATGTTCAGATAGGCGGGGTCGAATTCGGCGATTTCCTGCAGGCGCTCCCAGTCGACGATGGTGATCGTCCGGTTCTCCCAAGTAAAGACGCCCTCGCGCCTCAGCGCCTGCAGCGTCTTGTTCAGGTGGACGACGGAAACGCCGAGCACATCGGCCATCTCGATCTGCGTCAACGGAAACTGGAAGCTGGCGCCGCGCGTCCGCTTGACGACCTGCAGGCGCACGAAAAGCTCGCAGACGAGGTGGGCGATATGGGCGCGTTTGGAGCGCCGGCCCATGGCGACGATCCACTCGCGGTGAATGGCGCCATCGACAAGCGTATCGAGCCAGAGCAGCCGCGTCAGATGCGGCATGCGCTCGGTGATCGCCCTGAGATCGGCATGATCGGCGAAGGCGACATGACAGGTCGACAGAGCAACGATGCCGTGATCCATCTTCTTGACGGGAAAGGCATGCAGATCGACGAAATCGCCGGCGACATGCAGCGCGGTGATCTGTCGGCTGCCATCGGCCATCACCTTGTAGCGCGCCGCGAAACCATCGAGTAGCAGCGTGCTGTAGGGCGGGCGGCTGCCTTCGAGGACGATATCCTCTCCTGCAACAAAATGCCTGTCCTTGACCAAGATCGACCTGAGAAGGTTCTCCTCCTCGGCCGAAAGCACGTCGCGGCTTCCAAGATTGAGCAGCAGGGCTTCAATCACGGGCTTTTCCGCCGATAGCACAAGAGGAGATCATGATGATGCGACCTGTATTTTCTATAAGAATCAATGCCTAGCCTCGGGAACAATTGTCTTCATCTGTACTTTCCCCCTATGACGACAGGAAAAAACATGGCTCGCTACTTTTTCGATCTACATAACGGCGAAGGTCCCACACGCGATGAGCACGGCACCGAGCTCAGATCGCGCGCGGACATTCCGAAAGAGGTGACCCGCATCCTGCTGGATGTGGCCCGTGACGAGCTGCCGGCGGGTGATCGCACCATCATCGCCGTCACCGTTCGCAACGAAAGCGGCGACCCAGTTACGGTTGCCAGCCTCATCTTCAACAATGAGTGGCTCGATGTATTGCGATAGGCCGCCATTCAAGGCTTGCCGTCGATCTTCTCCGCATAGTCCGACGCGGTGGCCGCGACGATTGAGTTCTCTTTATGCATGTCGTCATCCCGGAACCGCTGCACACTTCCGGGCGACATGCATTAAGACCCGCCTTCATAGCCGGCAATTAAATTTGACATAGTCGCGCCATTGCTTGGAGCAACATCGTAGACGGCTTGCCGGCTGCGGCTATTTGGGTATTTCCTCGAGGATCAGCCGGATCTCCGCAAGCGGTCGCCGGCTTTCGTCAAAGAGTTCCACCGACAGCATGTTCAAAGGTTCTGCCGGCAGACCTTCGGCGGCCATCTCCGCCAGCACGCGCCGGGCCTCCGCTTTCGCGGCCTCGATGGAGGCGAACTCATATCCTGTCTCGGTCGCCCCCACGCCATCACCGTCGAGGAGCTGAAAGTAGAATTTCGGCACGACACATCCCCCGCTAGATCAGTCTAACGAGCCCGCGGGCCACATGTTCCCGATTGCAGATGTGTCTCACCTGCGGTGGTCAGAAGGTGCCGGCTTCCGGAGACGCCATTTCCTCGATGCCGTCGACGCGGTCGGGATAAAAGGCGAGATGGTCCTTGATGTTGCTGACGGCGGCATTCGGCGCTTCGTAGGTCCAGACGGCATTCTTCGAGCGCTCGCCGCCGGCAATGATGCTGTAATAGGCGGCGTCCCCCTTATAGGGGCAATGGCTGGCATGGTCGGTGCGCTGAAGCTGCGCCATGTCGACATCCCGACGCGGAATATACTGCACCGGCGGATAGGAGGCCTCGCGCAGCGTCAACGCATCGTGGGTATCGGCAATCACCTTGCCAGCAAGCGTGACGACGACGCGGCAGGGATTGTGCTCGACGGTGATCGGATGATCCGGGCCCGGGATCTTGATCGATTTGTCTGACATGAGGTTCGTCTCCATGAGATATCGATCTGACTGAGATAGGTCGGGCATGCCGCCGGCCCAAGACCTATCCGGACGACATGCATTAGAATTCGAAACGCGGCGATGCCAGGCTCAGCATGGCGGTTTTCGGCTGAACCGCCCAGTGATGCGCCAGCGCCTCCGAAAGCGTTGCGACCAGCCTGCCGATATCCTCGCCGGCAGTAGCGTGCAGCGCCTCGGCGACGATCAGCACTGAGCGCGTCTGTTGCCGCACCGCCGAAAGCCCGCTCTGCCGGTTGGTCCAGCGCCGCGCATGCGCCCTGTCTTCACCGTCGGCAAAGATCACCTCGTTTACTTCCGGATGCTCGATTTCGCCGCCGAAGGTCAGATAGGTCTCGTGGCCGCCGGCGCGCCGAACCTCGAGATCGCCGGCAATCTGTTCGGCGTCGAAGACGGCGATTGGAATGGCGAAGGCGAGCGAAATCGCATTGCAGAGATCGACGAGCGGATGCAGGTTCGGCAGGCCATGCTCCTGGCGGAAGCGGCGCAACAGCGCCTCGGAAGCTGAGCGATATTGCGTCGGCTTCAGCCCCATGCGCGAAAAGCCGCGCCGCCACGCCTGGATTTCAGGAAATTCGCCCTCCTGCGCGGCGGCCAGCCGGACCTCGGCAATCGTGCTGAAACTGGCAATCGCCTTCTCGACATCGGCATCCGCATGGATAGCGTCGACATGGAGCGCGCCGGCGCGAAGCTCCGGAAACGCCTGCCATATCGCATCGGAATGACGAAACTGCATGGCCTATCTCCCTCTGGATATATTCATTGCCGCCCGGCTGCCGGCAAAGGCAAGCCCGAGCACGGCCGCCAGCACGCAGGCGATGCCGGCGATCTGGTTGAGCCCGATCGGTTCGCCGAGGATCAGGAAAGCCAGCATGACGGCGCAGACCGGAGCGACTGCGGTGAAGAGCGCAGCTTCCGTGCCGCTCACCCTGGCCGCTCCCGCATACCAGAGCAGGAAGCCGCCGACGGTCGGCACCAGCGCATAATAGACGACGGCAATGATGGCGCTTGCAGGTATATCCGGTGTGACAGGCGCCGCGAAAGCCGCCGGGATGACGGCGACGACAAAGCCGATGCCGGCCATCAGCGTCGACTGGGCAAGCGGCGGAATGTCCGCCTTCAGTCTTTTGTTCAGCAGGATGAACAGCCCCTCGCAGACGACGGCGCAGAAGATCAGCAGATTGCCGGCGAGCGACCCGCCGGCCGCACCCGGCGTGACGGCGATCGAAAGCACGCCCGCCGTTGCAAGCGCCACGGCAAGGAGCAGGCCGCGCCCAGGCCTTTCGCGCAGCAGCAGGATGGATATACCCGCCGAGACCACCGGCAGCGTGCCGATGACCACGCCGGCATCGGCGGCCGAAGTGAGGCTGAGGCCTGAGATCAGCAGCGTCGTATAACCGACGCTGCCGGCGCCCGCCTGAACGACGAGAATCAGGCGATCGTGCCTAGAAAGCTTCGGCAGCCGGACGCCGCTTGCCCGCATCAGCACCAGCAAGACCGGAAAAGCCAGCGCGAAGCGCAGGGCGGTGGCGGTAAATGGCGGCAGGCCCGATGCGATGAGCTTGCTTGCGATGACGGTGCTGCCCACCGTCAGCATCGCCAGCGCCAGATAGACATACCCTTGAACCTGCCTCGACATTCAACGCCTCCTGTTGGAACGCCGAGGAAACAACAGGGGCGTCTCGCGGTCTTGAACGAAATTGCAGGCGCCGGGACTTTAGAGAAAGGCGCCGGCATAGAGCCGCGGCGACAGGCCGTATTTGCGCACGAAGACCCGCGTCATGTGGCTCTGGTCGGCAAAGCCGCTGGCGAAGGCGGCCTCCGCGAGCGGCATGCCCTGAGCGATCAGCCGCCGGGCGATATGGATGCGGGCCTGGACGAGATAGGCATGCGGTGTCAGGCCCGTCGCCCTGGCAAAACCGCGCAGCACCTGGAAGCGGCTGAGCCCGCTTTCGCCGGCGAGATCGGCGAGCGAGACGGCGGCAAGCGGATCGTCGTCGATCAGATCCCGGGCCGCGCGGATCGACGCCGGCACCGGCGGCCGCTCGTCGCTGCCGCCGCGCTCTCGCATGACGTCGGCCACAAGCTGCAGCAGCAGTTGCTCGCGCAACAGCCCATATCCCGACCCGCTCTCGGTCACCGCGCCAAACAATATTTCGAAGCGGGCGGCGATCGCCCTGTTGCGGATGACGGGATGGGGGATTTCCTGCCGCCCTGGCCCACCCTCGCCGATCTCTCGCGACAGGCCGGCGACGATCTCGGGATCGAAATAGAGGATGCGCCACGATCGCCCATCGCCGATCGGCGCCCCGTCATGCACCTCGTTCGGATTGACAGTAATGATATCGCCGGCCGCAGCCTCGACCATGCCGCGGCCGCTCAGCGATTTCTGCGCCCCTGATGAGACGAGGCCGATGCCGAACTGCTCATGCGTGTGCCTGGAGAAACTGTGACGCGTTTCCGCCTCCACCGCTTCGACGCCTGATAGCGCCGAGCGCAGCATTCTGAACTGGTTCTTCGCCATCGTCTGTCCGCAGGTTCGATTGCGGCCACTCTGCCTGCCGGATGGAGATGGCGCAACGGCTAGAAGAATTCGTCGAGCAGCCGATAATAGTCGAGCCTCACAGGATCCGCGGCCGGCATGCCATAACGATCGAGGAAGGGCTGCACCAGCGCCTCGCCGAAATTAGAGGCGATGCTGCGGCAGGCGAGCGCGATATCCTGATAGCGGTCGGCAACGCCGAGCCGGCTGCAATCGATATAGCCGGAGAACCCGTCCTCGGAGGCGATGAAATTCGGCAGGCAGGCATCGCCATGGGTGACGACGAGGTCCTCGTGGCCCGGCCTTCTGGTTTCGAGTTCGGCAAACAGCGTCTCGGCACTTTTCCCAAGCCGCGTCTCGTCGAAATCGGTCTCGTCGACACTACCGGCCTGCAGCCGCGCTTTGGCTACCGCCATGCGTTTCTCCCGCCGGTGATCGAAGGGGCAGGATGTGATCGGCAGACGATGTAACTCGAGAAGCGCCGCAGCCAGCAATTCGACCCGCGCCAGCGGCGTCAGCGCCGATGCACTGGCAAGATCATTGCCCGGCAGCGCGCCGATCAGCAGCCAGTTGCGCCCGCCGTGGCTTTCCCGGCCGATCACTTCGGGACACGGCAAGCCGGCGGTCTTCAGCCAGTCAAGCCGGGCGGCTTCATCGGCAAGCTCGCCGAACGGCCCCGCTGCCTCGACCTTCAGATAGAGGACCGGCTGCCCCTCGCCTTCCAGCCGGAAGACGCTCGCGGTGGAACGGCCGAGCGTATCGCGTTCGAACCGGTAACCGGCGAGGCGTGCATCAAGTGGACTCGCCAAAGGCGGTTGATCCTGTTGGGACATCTGGGCGCCTCGTTCCGACGGGCGGGAAATCGCATTCCGATTGCAGGAATTATGCAGCAGACCGCGCGTCTCTGCGTCAATGAACGGTTTCGGGGGGCGCGGCCTCGAGCAGGATTTCGAACGCCTCTTCCAGGGCCGCAACCAGAATATCGGTCAGCTCGTCGCCCTTGTGTTCCAGGAACAGCGCGCTCACGGCTTCGTCCTGACGCTCAAGAAAATGCTCAATCTCGTTCGACATATCATTGTCCTCTCTCACCGTATCATCACGGCCATGAGGAGAGGCTAGATGCGGTTCCTTGCGTGTGGCTTGTTGCCGATGAGACGAAATCCCATCGCGAGGACTAGTCAAGAATATCGTACTTCGCATACTGACTGCGGGGGATCAACCCGCCAACTTCGTGGGCAAACGACACAACTTTCGTCGCTCCCTCATCCAACTCGCACCTGAAACGAACGTGGTACCAGCCTTTGGCTGTGCTAAAGGCCGCATCGTCGACGTTAAGAATGCTGCCGGCTCGCAATCCAAAACTGGGCAATGAGATGGGGAAATAACGCGGCGAACCGTGAATGAGTTGGGCCTGAAGCTCGGTGGCGCAAAGCGTGGCCACTCGATTTTTACGTGGAAGGCCATTGATCGCAGTTTGCGCAAATGAACTGCCATCGTCAGTCTGTGAAAACAGCGTTTTTGCCTTGGGTAGATCGCTGTTTTTAGCAATCACCTTCGGCGTCGCGGTGGTCTTTTCTTCAGACGGTTTAGCCTGCTCGATCGTCGTATTGGCGTCGCCAGACACGTCTGTCCGCGGCCCATCACGCTCCGGCGAAACCTCTGCCGTCGCAACCTCAGGAAGCTTCACATCATCCGGCACTGGTTTTGATGGAGGCTCCTCGGTCTTAGGCTTTTCGGCCGCCGTCTTTGTCGGCGCCTGCTGCGGTTCGATATCCTGCTGCGACGAGTTCGCTGCAGGTTTAATTTCACCCTGAGAAGAATTTCCCGTCAGCGACTTTTCCGGGCCACTATTCTTGTCACCAAACTCGATGACCGGGCGCAGGGTCGGCATCGGCTTCGCTTGCACGGGAGCTTTCTTAGCCTGCGGCGGCGGGGGCGGAGGCGGCGGTGGCGGTGGTGGCGGTGGTGGCGGTTGCTTCTTCGCCTGTTCCGGCGGCTTCGGCTCCGGTGGTTTTTCCTCGGGCTTTGGCTCCGGCTTTTTCTCTTCCGGCGGCGGAACGAGTTCGACCTTCACGCTCTCCTCTTCGGCAGGTTTCGGCTCGATCTTCGGCAGCCCGAAGATCAGAAGCGCGACAAGGGGGATATGCAGAAGTACGGACGCACCGATGCCCCAGCGGATATCAGGCCGCTGTTTTCCCGTTTCGTGCTGCGTTTCCGCTGGTGCCACGTCTTCTTCAGTCACAGCAGCGATGTGGCCTTTAAAACCGGCAGCATCAAGCCACAAAAGAAAAAAACCGCGTGATCGCAACAGCGATTGGCGTCATTGGTCGGCCGCCCCGTCATCGGCCACCAGATCATGCGCCTGCCATTCACCCTGCGGAATGGCATCGCCGACGAGAAAGGCGAAGGACATGACCTTGCCGGATCCGGCGTGGAGCCCGCATTTGAACTGGATGTTGTACCACTTGCCCTTGCTGCGGAAGGCGCCGCCCCTCACCTCGACGCTGTTGCCGCCGACCTTCTCCGGCGCCATCGCATAGGGAGCGAGCGTGTCAGGCCGCATATCCGGCCGGGCGCGGCGGACTTGTTCCAGCGCCTCGAGGTCGCAAAGCTGCAGATTGCGCTCGCTGCCGGCAAGGCCGCGCAACGCTTCGCGGGCGCCCCGGCTGCGCGGATCGGTCAGCACCTTATCGGCGAGCAGCCGGCTTGCCGTGGTGAATTCGGCCGGCCTTGGCACCAGTGGAACGATTGGCGTCACCGACGGCATTGCTGCGGCAGGTGCACTATCGACAACCGGCGCAGGCCTTTGGGCTTGGGGCGCTACGGCTTCTGGCTTTGCCGGCTCTGGCGATGGCGCCCTGGCCGGCTCGGGCATGATTGGTGGCCCCACCGGCTGCGGAACGATCTCCACCGAGAGACCGTCATCCGGCAATGGCAGCGGCGGCTCGGCCTTCGGCAACAGCAGCAGGAGCGCCAGGATCGCTGCGGCATGCAAGGCGAAGGACGCTGCCGCGCCCCACTGGATTCCGTCATCCCATTTGCCGGCCGTCAGCTCCATCGGTCAGGAAGCCGCTGTCGGAGGATCGGCGGAGATCATGAAACTGAGGCGCGCTTTCATCATGGAACTTGCCGGAATAATCGGGCCAGGAGCCCTGCCGCGGAAATTGAAGCACGGCGAGACACTGCCAGCACAGCCGAAGCTCTGCAACCTTCAAGTTCGACGATCTCCGTTTCCGGCTACCCGAGCGAGCCGATGATCTCCCGATAGGCGGCTTCCGGGAATGCCTTCAGTGTCTGGGTGCGGACATTGCCGCCCATCGCCAGCGAGAGGCCAAACCGCGCCATGACGGCATCGTCAGGCGCTTCGCAGACAGCCACCATGTCGTGGCCGCCCATCGTCAGAAAGAACTGGCTGAACGAGCCGCCCATGTCGCCGAGCAGTTTCTTCGCCGCATCCAGCCGTTTTGATGAGTCGCGAACGTTGCGCACACCTTGGTCCGTCCAGTTGATCAGCACAATGTAAGTGGTCACTTCGCACCTCCCATCGGAGGATTCGCCCGACACGGGCATGCGTCGGTCCTCGCTCGCGCATCGCGATCGATTTCTTCCCCCGTGGCCGGACTATAATCTTGTCACCACCGAGCGACAAGAAAGCCACCGGGATCATTGGTATTAGGCGTGTCGCCCAAAAGTGTGCGGCAGTGGCGCAAAGATCGAAAGCAAAAGCCGGACATGAAGCCCGGCTTTCGCAATCCTAGAGTTCTTGTCGCCCCTTAGCTGTCGAGGAACGAGCGCAGCTTTCTGGAGCGGCTCGGATGTTTCAGCTTGCGCAGCGCCTTTGCCTCGATCTGGCGGATACGTTCGCGGGTGACCGAGAACTGCTGGCCGACTTCTTCGAGCGTATGGTCGGTGTTCATGCCGATGCCGAAGCGCATGCGGAGCACACGTTCCTCGCGCGGCGTCAGCGAGGCGAGAACACGGGTCGTCGTTTCGCGCAGGTTCGCCTGGATGGCGGCGTCGATCGGCAGCAGCGCGTTCTTGTCCTCGATGAAATCCCCGAGATGCGAATCCTCTTCGTCGCCGACCGGCGTTTCGAGCGAGATCGGCTCCTTGGCGATCTTCAGGACCTTGCGGACCTTTTCGAGCGGCATGGCGAGCTTTTCCGCCAGTTCTTCCGGCGTCGGCTCGCGGCCGATCTCGTGCAGCATCTGGCGCGAGGTACGAACGATCTTGTTGATCGTCTCGATCATGTGCACCGGAATGCGGATCGTGCGGGCCTGGTCGGCGATCGAACGGGTGATCGCCTGACGGATCCACCAGGTCGCATAGGTCGAGAACTTATAGCCGCGGCGGTATTCGAACTTGTCGACCGCCTTCATCAGGCCGATATTGCCTTCCTGAATGAGGTCGAGGAACTGCAGGCCGCGGTTCGTGTATTTCTTGGCGATGGAGATGACGAGGCGAAGGTTCGCTTCGACCATTTCCTTCTTAGCGATGCGCGCTTCGCGCTCGCCCTTCTGCACCATGTGGACGATGCGGCGGAATTCCGAAATCGAAATGCCGGTCTCGGTCGCCAGATTCTGGATCTCCTGGCGGATGTCGCGGATCGTCGTGTTTTCGCCGCGGGCGAATTCCTTCCAGCCGCGGGCGGCCAGATTGCCGATCGACTTCATCCAGTTCGGATCGAGCTCGGCGCCCTGATACTGCTCCAGGAAGCTATCGCGCTTGACACCGTAGGATTCGGCCAGACGCAGCAGGCGGCCCTCGTTGGAAACGAGGCGCTTGTTGATGTCGTAAAGCTGCTCGACCAGGGCGTCGATGCGGTTCTGGTTCAACGACAGAGACTTGACGGCCTTGATGAGCTCATCCTTGAGCTCCTTGTAGCGGCGCTCCTGTGCGGTCGACAGCGTGCCGGAAGCCGACAGGCGCTGCTCGACCTGCTGGTCCTGCAGCTTGCGCAGCTTCTTGTAGGTCTCAGCGATCGTATCCAGCGTCTCCATCACCTGCGGGCGAAGCTCGGCTTCCATCGCCGCCAGCGAAAGGTTGGATTCGTCCTCGTCCTCTTCCTCCTCCTCGGGAGGCAGGCCCTCGCCGCCGACATCGGTGATGTCGTCGTCGCCGGAGCGGGCGCGGCGGGTCTTTTCCTTTTCCTCGGCGGCCTTGCGGTCGGCCTCGATCTTCTCGGGGCTCTGGAACTGCGGCGCGGCCTTGGCTTCAGGACCGGAATAAGTGGTTTCGAGATCGATGATCTCGCGCAGCAGCGTCGTACCTTCGTTGAGTTCATCGCGCCAGATGATGATCGCCTGGAAGGTCAGCGGGCTCTCGCAGAGGCCAGCGATCATCGTTTCGCGGCCGGCCTCGATGCGCTTGGCGATGGCGATTTCGCCCTCGCGGGAAAGCAGCTCCACCGAGCCCATCTCGCGCAGATACATGCGCACCGGGTCATCGGTACGGTCGGTCGGTTCTTTCTTCTTGGCGGTTGCGAGCGCGGTACCGCTCGAAGGCGCGAGTTCGCCGCCTTCGCTCTCCTCGTCGCCGCCGGCATCGTCGTCATCGCCGCCGCCGGAAGCACCGGCTTCCTCGGCTTCTTCATCCTCTATGACGTTGATGCCCATGTCCGACAGCATCGACATCGTGTCTTCGATCTGCTCGGACGTCACTTCTTCGGACGGCAGGACCGCGTTGAGCTCGTCCATCGTCACATAGCCGCGCTTCTTGGCGGCCTTGATCATCTTCTTGACCGCGTCGTCGGAAAGATCGAGAAGAGGGCCGTCGCTTGCGCCGTCGCGTTCGACTTCCGCGTCTTCGTTCTCTTTGACCTTGGTTGCCATTTATATCGTCGCCTTCCTGACGCTATCCAATCTCGCTACGGTGAATGGGCCGTCTCAGGGCCTGACACGTCGCTCGCGCCGCCCTAGAATCACCTTTGCCCACCTAACGGGATGACATTTAAAGCCTGATTAACCACGATCGCCGGCACCGGACAGCAAAGCTTTTTTGCTTTTGGATTTCCGGCCATGGTTGCGCGATCCGCCTTGACCCAGTTCACCGTTTCAACAAGTCGAACGGTGATTCCCACATTTTTTGTTCTCGTCAAGCTTTTCTACAAAAAAAGCTCACGAAAGATCGGAAAAAGCCTTATCCACAGGCTTTGAACCGCGGCAGCGATTGCGAACCCTTATTTAAGATGCGGCGAACAAAAGACAAGGGCAGCATGAATATTGGCCGCCATGCCAGTTGTTCGCGGCATTTTTGCGGTCCTATCGTTGGTCTATTCGCCTTTGTCGGGACAAATATCGGCTACTTTGCCTCGCCGTCATAGGCCGTCACCTTCAGCGCGCCGAGATCGACCGCGGGAATGCAGCGCAGATTGACCGAGGCCATGGCCGCGCCATTCGGGCCTACCCCCTCGCCGAACGGCGCGATGCCGCACTTGGCGCAGAAGTGATGCCGGATGACATGCCTGTTGAAAGTATAGGTCGAGAGATCCTCTTCAGGCGTCTTCAGCACCAGCTTGTCGCGCGGCACGAAGGCGAGAAGCCCGCCTCGCCGGCGGCAGAGCGAACAATTGCAGTCCAGCGCCTCGGCAAATTCGCCTTCGACCTCGAATGCGACCTTGCCGCAATGGCAGCTTCCTTCATAGAGCATGTCTTTCTCCTCACATCCAATCCATTACGACCTTGCCGGAGTTGCCCGACCGCATCGCCTCGAAGCCGTCGCGGAAATCGTCGATGCCGATGCGGTGGGTGATGATCGGCGCAAGGTCAAGGCCGCCCTGGACGAAGGCGATCATCTTGTACCAGGTCTCGAACATCTCGCGGCCATAGATGCCCTTGAGATTGAGCATCTTGAAGATCACCTTGTTCCAGTCGATCTCGAAACCGGCCGGCGCAATGCCGAGAATGGCGATCTTGCCGCCATTGTTCATCTTATCGATCATGTCGCGGAAGGCGGGTGCTGCCCCCGACATCTCGAGCCCGACATCGAAACCCTCCGTCATGCCGATCGTCTTCATCACGTCGGCCAGATTTTCGCGCGACGCGTCGACGACATGGTCGATCCCCAGTTTGCGTGCCAAGTCCAGCCGGTGCGGATTGATATCGGTGATGACGACCTTGCGGGCGCCGGAGCGTTTAGCGACGAGCGCCCCCATGATGCCGATCGGCCCGGCGCCGGTGACGAGCACGTCCTCGCCGACCAGATCGAAGGAGAGTGCGGTGTGCACGGCATTGCCGAACGGATCGAAGATGGCGGCAATCTCATCGGAAATATCCTCCGGGATCGCCACGACATTGCTTTCGGGGATGCAGACGAACTCGCCGAACGAACCCGGCCGGTTGACGCCGACGCCGAGCGTGTTGCGGCAGAGATGCCCCCTGCCCGCCCGGCAGTTGCGGCACTTGCCGCAGACGATATGCCCCTCGCCGGAAACCCGCTCGCCGACATGGTAGCGGGTGACCGCCGAACCGATCTCGGCGATCTCGCCGGAGAATTCATGGCCGACGACCATCGGCACGGGAATAGTCTTCTGCGCCCACTGGTCCCAGTTCCAGATATGGACGTCGGTGCCGCAGATCGCCGATTTCCTCACCCGGATCAGCACGTCGTTCGGCCCGACCTCCGGCACCGGCACATTCTCCATCCAGAGCCCGACTTCTGCTTTCGATTTGACCAGTGCCTTCATCATGTTCGACATCGACTATATCCCGCCCTTGTTCTGGTGCCGGACCTTGCGACTCCCTCTTCTCCCCAGCGGGGAGAAGGTGCCCGTAGGGCGGATGAGGGGGCGGCTCGGCAGGCCATCAAATCCAATATTGCTTCTCGCTCAACACTCGAAAGGTCGCTTCGCTCCGCCCCCTCATCCGACCCTTCGGGCCACCGACCGGGGTTGCGCCACGGGTCTCAACCCGTCCTTCGGACTCCCGATGGGGAGAAGAGGGAGCAAGCCGCGCCGGTCTCACGTCAAGCTAAGAAGCAACGCCTCATTCTCAAATCACACCCAATTCCCGCCCTGCCTCGGCAAAGGCCGCAATCGCCCGCTCGACATCCCGCCTCGAATGCGCCGCCGACATCTGCGTGCGGATGCGGGCCTGGCCTTTCGGCACGACCGGGAAGGAAAAGCCGATGACGTAAATGCCCTTCTTCAGCATCAGCCCCGCCATGTCCTGGGCAAGCTTGGCGTCGCCGAGCATGACCGGGATGATCGGATGGCCTTTGCCGGCGAGCGTGAATCCCAGCTTCGTCATCTCGCCGCGGAAGAGATCGGCATTGTCGGACAGGCGTTGGCGCAAGGCGTCACCATTTTCGATGAGGTCGAACACCTTCAGCGAGGCGGCGGCGATGACCGGCGCCAGCGTATTGGAGAACAGATAGGGCCGCGAGCGCTGCCGCAGCCATTCGACGACCTCCGCCTTTGCCGAGGTATAACCGCCCGAGGCGCCGCCGAGCGCCTTGCCGAGGGTGCCGGTGATGATGTCGATCCGGCCCTCGACGCCGCAATGTTCGGGCGAGCCGCGGCCGTTCCTGCCGACGAAGCCGACCGCATGGCTGTCATCGACCATGACCATGGCGCCGTATTTCTCGGCGAGATCGCAGACGCCGCTGAGATTGGCGATGATGCCATCCATCGAGAAGACGCCGTCGGTGGCGATCAGCTTGAAGCGGCTGCCTTCGGCCTTCTTCAATTCCTCTTCGAGCGCTGCCATATCGTTGTTGGCGTAGCGGAAGCGCTTGGCCTTCGAAAGCCTGACGCCGTCGATAATCGAGGCGTGGTTCAGCGCGTCCGAGATGATCGCGTCTTCCTCCGAGAGCAGCGTTTCGAAAAGTCCGCCATTGGCGTCGAAGCAGGAGGAATAGAGGATCGTATCCTCCATGCCGAGGAAAGAGGAAATGCGCGCTTCGAGCTGCTTGTGCTCCTCCTGCGTGCCGCAGATGAAGCGCACCGAAGCCATGCCGTAACCGTAGCGGTCGAGCGCCTGCTTGCCGGCCTCGGCCAGTTCCTCATTGTCAGCAAGGCCGAGATAATTGTTAGCGCAGAAATTCAGCACGCGCTCGCCGGTCGAAATGGCAATTTCGCCTGCCTGCTTGGAGCTGATCACCCGCTCGGATTTATAGAGGCCGGCATCCTTCAGCGCCGAAATTTCGGCCCTGAGATGGGAGAGAAATGGCGAGGTCATGGGCGGCCCTTCCTGATGTTTTTTATAGCTTCCGGGTTAGCATATCGCCATCGGCTTGTCTTGTTCAGCGCCGGGCCGAGATCGGCAGGCACATCGCCCGATCCTTTCAGCCGTCATGCGCCAGGATGATCTCCAGGAACGCATCGCCATAACGCTCGAGCTTCGCCTGGCCGACGCCCGATATTGCAAGCAGCTCCTTGCGGCTCCTCGGCTTTTGTGTGGCAAAGGCGATCAGCGTCGTATCGGGAAAGACGACATAGGGCGGCACGCCGAGCGATTTGGCGATCGTCATGCGCTCGGCCCGCAACGCCTCGAACAGAGCGCCGTCAGCGCCCGACAGTCCCGACTTGCGCTCGCTGCGTTCCGCCTTCTTCGTGCGCCGTTCGGAGGCCGGGCGGTCCTTGCGGAAGAACACCTGCCGCTCTTGCTTGAAGACGGCGCGCGCCTCCGGCTCCAGCTTCAGCGCGCCATAGGCTTCGTGATCGACACGGATCAGCCCCATGGCAAGCAGCTGGCGGTAGACGGATTGCCAGGTGCGCGATGGAATATCCTTGCCGGCGCCGAAGACCGGCATATCGACATGGCCGAAACGCTCGGTCTTTTCGTTGACGTTGCCGATAAGCACGTCGATGACGTGGCCGGCGCCGAAGCGTTCACCGGTGCGGTAGATCGCGGCCAGCGCCTTGATCGCCGCTTCCGTGCCCTCCCAGGTCTCGACCGGCTTCAGGCAAGTGTCGCAATTGCCGCATTGTCCGGCATGCGCCTCGCCGAAATGCGCAAGGATCGCCTGGCGGCGGCAGGAAGCGGTCTCGCAGATCGCAAGCAATGCATTGAGTTTGGCGCGCTCGACCCGCTTGATCTCCGCAGCAGCATTGCCCTCGTCGATCATCCGGCCGCGCTGGATGACATCGGCCATGCCATAGGCCATCCAGACCTCGGACGGCAGGCCGTCGCGGCCGGCGCGCCCGGTCTCCTGGTAGTAGGCCTCCACCGAACCCGGTAGGTCGAGATGAGCGACATACCGCACATTCGGCTTGTCGATGCCCATGCCGAAGGCGACGGTGGCGACCAAGCAGAGGTTTTCCTCTTTCAGAAAGGCATCCTGATTGGCGTCGCGAACCGCCCTGTCCATGCCGGCATGGTAGGCAAGCGCGCGTACGCCCTGGCCGTTCAGCCATTCGGCCGTATCCTCGACCTTGGCGCGCGACAGGCAATAGACGATGCCGCTGTTTCCCTTGTGGCCGGACAGGAAGCGCAACAGCTGCTGGCGCGGCTGATCGCGCTCGACAATTTCGTAAGCGATGTTCGGCCGGTCAAAGCTGGTGGTGAAGGTCCGGGCAGCGTCGAGCCCCAGCCGCTCGATAATGTCGTCGCGCGTATGCGGATCGGCGGTCGCCGTCAGCGCCACGCGCGGCACGCCCGGATATTGCTCGCCAAGCTGGCCGAGCGCGCGATATTCCGGCCGGAAATCATGCCCCCACTGCGAGACGCAATGCGCCTCGTCGATCGCAAACAGCGCGATCTTCTCGTTGGCGATCAGCTCGCGGAAACCATCGGTCAGAATGCGCTCGGGCGTCACGTAGAGAAGATCGAGCCGGCCGGCCGAAAGCGCGCGGCGGACTTCGACGAACTCCTCGCGCGACAGTGACGAATTGAGCGCGGCGGCGCGGATCCCGAGCTGCTTCATCGCCTCCACCTGATCGCGCATCAGCGCAATCAGCGGCGAAACGACAATGCCGACGCCATCGCGGCAGAGCGCCGGGATCTGGAAGCATAACGATTTGCCCGCGCCTGTGGGGAAGAGCACCACCGCATCGCCGCCCGATACCACATGTTCGACCACCTGCTGCTGCTTGCCGCGGAAGGAGGAATAACCATAGACCTGCTTGAGAATATCGAGCGGCGCGCGGCCGGCGGAAAACAGCGCGTCGGAGGCGGAAAAGCCCGGTTCGTTCCGTTCGGTCTGCGGCATCAGTGGTTCGCCGCCCCTTTGACGCGGCCGGAGAGCACGCCGAAGCCGTCGATGATCGCCTCCTGGTTCTCAAGCCGCACACCTTCGAAATGCACTTCCTGCTGGGCCCGCATCAGTTGAACGATCGCCTCGCCGTCGCCGGCTTCGGTCGCCAGCGCAATCTCGCGTTCAAGTTCCATCTTCTGCCGGCGCAGCGCCTTTGCCCGTTTATGGAAGGCGAGCGCCTGGCGATAACCCTCACGCGCATCCTCCATCGCCGCCTCCTCGGTTGCCGTCCAGAGTCTGGCATTGCGCACCTGCTGGTCGAGGTTCTTGATCAGCGGAGCGAAGCCTTCGAATTCCAGCCGTTCGGTCAGATATTCGCGCGTCAGATGCGGGCCGGCGACGGCAGCCGCTGCCCCAAGCACAGCCGACCAGAGCTGCTTCAACTCGCGGCTGTCATAATCGATCGCGGCGATCTCGTCATAATCGTCGATCATCAGCGACGGATGATTGACGATGGTGAGCGCCAGCACACTTTCGCGCAGCGCCGTATTGTCCCTGTGGCCGCGCACCGGGCCTGAGCGGGCGAGCCGGTCGGAAATAAGGCTGGGGCTTTTCGGCCCTGCCTTAACAGCATTGTCGCGGCCAGGCCGGGAATTGCCGCTGAATCCGCGGCGCTCGCCATTGTTGCGGTTCTGAAACTGCGGCTGGAAGAAGACGTTCAGCCGGTCGCGAATATCCTGCTGGTAATGACGGCGCACATTCTCGTCGGCGATGACGCCGACCAGTTGCTTCAGCCGCGCCTCGAGTTCGGCGCGCGCCTCGGGCGTGTCGAACTTGCCGGTATTGATCTCGCGGCTCCACAGCATCTCCGACAGCGGCTTGGCCTGGCTCATCACCTTGTCGAAGGGTGCGCGGCCGTCATCGCGCACGAGATCGTCCGGGTCCTTGCCATCAGGCAAAAGTGCGAAGCGGACGGAACGGCCGGGCTTCAAATGCGGCAGCGCCAGTTCGGCGGCGCGATTGGCAGCGCGAATGCCGGCGCCGTCGCCGTCGAAGCAGAGCACCGGCTGCGGCACCATCTTCCAAAGCAGCTCGAGCTGGTTTTCGGTGAGCGCCGTGCCGAGCGGCGCCACCGCATTCTCGATGCCCGCCTGATAGAGCGCGATCACGTCCATATAGCCTTCGACGGCGATGATGGTGCCGCCGGCATTCTCGTCCTGAGCATCGCCGCGGCCCGGCCCCTGGATAGCGCGGCGCGCGCGGGCGAAATTATAAAGGACATTGCCCTTGTGGAAGAGTTCCGTCTCGTTGGAATTCAGATATTTCGCCGGCGCATCCGATGACATGGCGCGGCCGCCGAAGGCGATCACCTTTTCGCGCGACGAGAGGATCGGGAACATGATGCGGTCGCGGAAGCGATCGTAGGACACCGGCACGTTTTCATGAACAACCAGGCCGCAAGCCTCGATCTGCTCTTTGGTGACGCCCTTGCCGGCGAGGAATTCCTTCAGCGCATTGCGGCTGTCAGGCGCATAGCCGAGACGGAAGGTCTCGATGGTGCGCCCGGTTAGCCCGCGGTCGCGCAGATAGGCGCGCGCCCTCGCCCCATTCGCCGTCTGCAATTGATCCTGGAAAAATTGTGTCGCCATTTCCATGACGTCGATCAGCGAGCCGCGTTCCTTCTCGCGCTTCTCCATCACAGGATCGGCAAGCGGCATCGGAACGCCGGCCATATCGGCGATCTGCTGGACCGCCTCGGGAAAGCTTAGACCCTCAAGCTCGGTGAGGAAGCGGAAGTGGTCACCGGTGACGCCGCAGCCGAAGCAGTGATAGCGGCCCTTCCGGTCCTCGCAGTGGAAGCTCGGGGATTTCTCGCCGTGAAACGGGCAGCAGGCCCAGTAATCGCCGCGCGACACATTGGTCTTGCGCTTATCCCAGCTGACACGGCGCGCAATCACGTTCGAAATCGGAACGCGGTCACGAATATCATCGAGAAAAGTGTTGGAAAAGCGCATTTATACCTCTTGGCCAGCCTCCATATAAGCTGCTTTGCCGCTTCATGCCACGAAACTTGTCACGAAAACCCGCTATTCACAGGCAAGTGCAGCCGTCCTTCGGGGCGTCGGTTATCCAATCAAAAACGCGTTATCGCCCCCTGCGACAGGGTGCGACACTATTGTCTTTCAAGCGTTGAAATTCAACCATGGCAAATGTCTCGGCATGAGTACTGGCCTTTGATGAAGCCAAGGTAAACCGTTTTAAAACAGATGCTTATCACCTGCGTCGATGGCCCAGCCTTATCCTGGCGCCGCCACGCGAGCCTTCGCTTCGAAGCCTCCAAAAACGACGTTTTCGGCAATCATTATTTTTTTGTAATTTGAATAAGCCGCCGCACCGCAATAGGTTCGATCTCAACAAAGCGATCCCCGAGCGAAGCACCATCCCTACCCCCGGCGCCGCTTCGCAAGGGTGCCTTTGCAAATACCCTCCGGCTTGGGCCTCGGCCCTGCGTTTGCCGGCGGAAGCAAAGAGCAAGAAGGCAGGAGCGCCCCCAGCTCCTGCCTTCTTAAATTTTTGGCTTCCCCTGATACAAATTCCCTTTTGAAATTAACCGATTATTGACAAAACCGTTGACAGGCGGGGCTTGCGTGAAAGAAGTATGCGCCGAATTTCCTGGACCTCTTTTACATGGCCTTTACCGCTGAAACTCTTGCAGCAGACGATCGCTTTCTCGCTGCGATCCTGCATTGCGCCGATCAGATGCTCACGATCTATCGTGAGAGCCCGCGCATCGCCTCGATTTTCGCCGCACAACAGCGCTGGCTGATGGCCCATGCCGGCTTTGCGCTTCACTACGGCCAACCCGACGACGGCAAGAGCGGCCTCTATTCCGGCCGCTTCATCGATTTCGCGGTCAGGAACGACATCGCCAGCCGCAATACGGCCGCAGCCTTCATGCAGGAAATGCTGGCCTATCGTTTCCTTCGGCCGGTTCCCGGCCCCGACAAGCGCACGCGCTATCTGGAGCCCACGGAAACTGCCGAGCAGCATTTCACCCGATGGCTCGTCGCCCATCTGACGATCCTCGACAGCCTCGACGGCGGTGAACGCGCCGGCAAGGTCAGCGCCGACCCCTCGGCGATGATGGCAGCGATCCAGCCGCGCATCGCCAGGTCGATCATCGGGAGCGAAGCGGTGCGCAATCCCGGCCCCACCTTCAACCTCTTCAACTGGGCAAATACCGGCGGCCTGGTGATGGACTACCTGATCTCGCGGCTTCCGGAATTTCCTCGCACGGCCGAACGTGTCGTGGTCGGTCCTCTGTCGCTCAGGGAAATCCGCGAACAGTTCATGATCTCCAACACCCACCTGAAGCGGCTTCTGACGCAAGCCGCAAATATGGAAAGCGTCGGCTGGACAGAACCCTCCCGCAAGGGCGACTTCTGGCTGTCAGGCCGCTTCATTCTCGAATATTGGAATTATCAGGCGGCGAAATTCGCCATAATCGATGCTGCAGCCGAAGCGGTGCTCGGGCCTGCGGTCCTAGACGAACCGCAGGCAAGACGCGTGGTCTGAGCCGGCTTAAAGCGCGTCGCGATTTTTCAGATCGCTCCTTGCGCTTTAATCCTTTATTTTGATGCATGTCGTTGTCCCGGAACCGCTGCACACTTCCGGGCGACATGTATTAGCTCAGCAGTTCCTTGACGGTCGCCGACGCCTTGGCGAAATCCATCTGGCCGGCATAACGCTCCTTGAGCGCGGCCATCACCTTGCCCATGTCCTTGGCGCCGGCAGCACCGGTCTCGGCGATGATCGCCGAGACATTGGCGCGCACTTCGCTGTCCGAAAGCTGCTTCGGCATGAAATCCTGGATGACGGTGATTTCGGCGCGCTCCTTGGCGGCAAGCTCCGGCCGGGAATTCTCCTCGTAGATCTTTGCCGATTCGTCGCGCTGTTTCACCATCTTGGCCAGAATCTGCAGGATCTCGTCGTCACTCGCCTGCTCCTTGCCGGTGCCGCGATTGGCAATATCGCGATCTTTGACCGCGGCCTGAATCAGCCGGACGGTGGAAAGCCACTCCGCATTCTTGGCCTTCATCGCCTCTTTCAGCTGGGTGGCGAGTTGATCGCGCAGCATGGTCTTCACTCCTGTTTTGATGCCGCTTCATAAACCACGCTGATGCGGCGGATCAAATAAATTGCGCGGTCGCCGCGATAAAGCGCAGGAAAACGGCGGCAATCTCCGCTACAAAGATTGACGCTACGCGATTGCGTGGCTATTTACCGCCACCTGCACCAAAATTCGTGATCAGGCCTGAAGCGCGCGGCATTGCCGTGTCCACACGCCTGCGAGATCAAATGGCGACGAGCGCGGCAACGCGCGCCGGCCGCCGGAAACGGGATGAAGATGACCGCGACAGCACCCTGGACAATCGAAAAGCCGACCGCCCTGCTCGTTCTTGCCGACGGCACAGTCATCGAAGGCAAGGGCATCGGCGCCACCGGCAAGGTCCAGGCCGAAGTGGTCTTCAACACGGCGCTGACCGGCTACGAGGAGATCCTGACGGACCCCTCCTATCTCGGCCAGATCGTCACCTTCACCTTTCCGCATATCGGCAATATCGGGACGAATGATGAAGACATCGAGGATCTGACGCCTGCCGCCCGCCACGGTGCCGTCGGCGTCATCTTCAAGGCCGACATCACCGACCCTTCGAACTACCGCGCCGCCAAGCATCTCGACCAATGGCTGAAGGCGCGCGGCGTCATTGGTCTCTGCGGCATCGACACGCGCGCGCTGACCGCCTGGATCCGTGAGAACGGCGCCCCGAACGCGGTCATCGCCCACGATCCGAACGGCGTCTTCGATATCGAGGCGCTGAAGGCCGAAGCCAAGGCCTGGAGCGGCCTCGAAGGTCTCGACCTTGCCAAGATCGCCTCGTCGGGCCAGTCCTCGCAATGGACCGAGACGCCGTGGGTCTGGAATGAAGGGTATGGGGAACTCGCCGCAGCGGACGCGAAGTACCACGTCGTCTGCCTCGACTACGGCGTCAAGCGCAACATTCTGCGGCTGTTTGCCGGTCTCGACTGCAAGGTCACCGTCGTGCCGGCCGCAACTAGCGCCGAAGACGTGCTCGCCATGCAGCCGGACGGCATCTTCCTGTCGAACGGCCCGGGCGATCCGGCCGCAACCGGCGAATATGCGGTGCCCGTGATCAAGACCCTTGTTAAGACCGATATCCCGGTCTTCGGCATCTGCCTCGGCCATCAGATGCTGGGGCTCGCCCTCGGCGCCAAGACCGAGAAGATGCATCAGGGCCATCACGGCGCCAACCACCCGGTCAAGGATCATACGACCGGCAAGGTCGAGATCGTCTCGATGAACCACGGCTTCGCGGTCGACTCGAAGTCGCTGCCCGATGGCGTTGAAGAGACTCACATTTCACTTTTCGACGGCACCAATTGCGGCCTGCGCGTCCTCGGCAAGCAGGTCTTCTCCGTCCAGCACCATCCGGAGGCCTCCCCCGGCCCGCAGGACAGCCACTATCTCTTCCGCCGCTTCATCAACATGGTGCGCGAGAAGAAGGGCGAACCGGCACTCGCCGAACGCTGATTTCAAGAACTGCCGATTTCGCAAAGGCCCGCCACTAACGTGGTGTGGAATCTCTTGAATCTTGAAGACAGCAATGAGAGGAAGGACCGCTATCTGCCGAAGCGGTCTTTTTTCGTTATAGAAGAATAAGGCTGCTTTGCGCCTTCATATCGACCACAGAGGCGATCTTTGCCTTCGCCCGGGAGCAGAGCAGACATTGGTGACCATCTAAAGTTCATAGTCGCGCCACATGCGGCCATTCCCTCAAGGTCTGTGTGCCTCACGCCCGGCTCGCCCGAACGCTCAACCACCGATCATGAGGCCTTCCGACGCACCGACGTACCTCGCTGACGATCCAGCCGGCGTCGGTGAGTTCGGACCGCAGGGCAGGTTCGCGCCAGTACGTCTCGACGTAGTGCCGCGGCGCTGCAGCACCGCCGTGTGTGGACACATCCTCGCCGTCGCCCTCTCTAACCGAGGCGTGCAGTCGGCCACCGGTCCGGGTCGCCTCGGCAAGCCGTCCAAGCACCGTACCGAAATCATCGCGCGCGACGTGAATCAGGCAGGCACAGGCCCAGATCCCGTCGTACGCTGTGCCAGGACGCTGCGGGTCGGCCAAGTCTTCGGTCAGCGGGTCCAACAGGTCGGCCGCGAAGCCACTCTCGCGAAGCAGTTCGACGAAACCTTTCGAAATGTCGGTGCGCCGGACGCTAATCCCCCGCTTCTCAAGCTCAAGTGCATCTCGCCCGCCACCGCTTCCGATCTCCAGCACCCTGCCCGAGCCACCCAGCCCGGTCACGAACACATCGATCTCGGTCGCGACCCATTCGGGCATCGCCGCGGCCTCGGCAGCGTACTCCGCCGCGACTGTATCATAGGACCGCACGGTCTCCCGGTCGGTGCTCATCCTAGTGTTCCTCCTTCAAGAGAAGAGGCTCGATGAGCGAGAGGCCCATCAGCCCGTTGCGCCTTTCACACTTCGGCAGTTGGTGACATCGCGGGCGATTTGCTTCCAAAGTTAACAGAAATGCGATCAGAGGCACCACCGATCGATTGCCGATGCTGCCGGGCGGCAATGCGCCCTTATAATGGTCATCGAGCCGCCCGTCGCTATTGCTGCTGACGCAGTGACAACGCGGGTCGCAGTTGCGCCAAAAGCCGCCATTCCGCCCCATGCGGGTGATTAGATCACGAATTCCTCCTCGTACGTCTGTGGCTGGGGAACGACCGCAACCTCCACCGGAACGATCCAATTGGCGGCGTAGCTCTCGCAGTCGGATCGCTGGAGGTCAGGCTGCACGCCCCCCGCCCCATCGATCGCGCGACAGCGCAGGATATATCGCCCCACTTCTTCAGGGGTCCACATGTACTCCCACAAGCGCCATGCAAAAGGACGTTCCGTTTCGAGGAGCCTTCCCTCGCGCCAGCCCCTGCCATCTCCGGTGCAGACCTGCACCTGCCGGATAGCAGCCTCTCCGCTCCAGGCGGCTCCGAAAATCCGATACGGTTGGCCGGCGACGAGACGCGCCCCCTGCACGGGACGCGCGATCTGCGCTTTGACCTCCATCTCCGCAAGGGGGACCAGCCTTGGTTCCCCGAGGCTGCGCTCCCAACGGAAATAGTCGCGCGCCTGCCAGTAGCCAAGGAACGGTTGCTCCACAACCGTGATATCAGTGATCCACTTGACCCAAGCCATGCCGAACCAGCCACCCACGACCGCGCGTAGAGGGTAGCCGTGATCGCGCGTCAACGGCTCCTCGTTCATCGAATAGGCAAGGATCGTGCTGTCGGCGATGGCCTTCTCAAGCGGTAAACTGCGCGCAAAAGCGATGGGGCCGGGGGAGGCCGTTTTCTTGTTCGCGTCGACGACGCCGCTGTCTGCACCTATGAGGAGAACCTCACGTGCGGTTCGCTTAACGCCCGCCATTTCCAAAATCTCGCGCAGAGGAATACCTGTCCACGCGGCATTGCCGACGGCTCCGTTCTGCCACTGCAACCCTTCCTTCGGCGGCTCATAGTAGACGCGCCCATTCCCCGCACACTCGACGACGGCGGTCAAAGTCGTGCTCCGCATCGCCTTGATGCTGTCGAGGTCAAGTTCGATCGGCCGCTCCACCGCCCCGCCAACGCGCAATCTCCAGTCTCGGGCATCGAGGTCCGGCGACGGGAAATGGTTTCGCACGAAGAACAGCTCGGTTGGGATCAGCCAATCGGAGAGCGACGCAAACGGAAACTCGATATTCTCAGGGGATTTCTGTCGAACTATTAGACTGGGTTGCTCTGGTGTCGGCATCGTCCTCGTCTCCCCCTTCCAAGAGCATAACGTTGGCACTCGGTCGCGCGAATTCCGCTTCGATCACACCGCCCCTCGCAGTGCGTCTGTCGCGTTCCGTCTTCGGCCGCATTCTAGCACATACCGCACGTTCCTCGGATCGACCTCGAACGGCAGCGACGGACACCCCCGCTCTTAATTCCTAGATGTCGAAGCCGAGACGCCGAGCCATTTCGGCCGGTGGAGTCATCGGCCACCGCAACGTAAAATTTAAGCGCGGCAAGTTGCATTTTTCACGACGCGCCAAGCAAATTGCCACACTCGGAAGCCCCCTCCGGGAACGCTCCACGTACCAGCACCAACAGGTGTCACCCGGCACTGCCGGGTGACAGATCGTCCTGACGACGTTGGATGAAGGCCGCGGTCCGGTCGATGTCGTCAAGACCTGACGAACGAGAGCAGGTCGGGGTTGAGGACATCTGCATGTGTGGTCAGCATGCCATGGGGGTAGCCCGGATAGGTCTTCAGCGACCCGTTCTTGAGCAGGTCGACCGCACGCGGCACGGAACTTGCGAAGGGGACGACTTGATCGGCCTCGCCATGCATCACCAGCACCGGCACGGTGATCTTCTTGAGGTCTTCGGTATAATCTTCGAGCCAAGAGGCGACAGTCGCATAGTGAGCGAGAGCACCGCCGGCCATGCCCTGGCGCCACCAGTTCGCAATGATCGCCTCCGAAGGCTCGGCCCCGTCGAGGTTGTAACCGTAGAACGGGTTCTCAGGGACGAACCGGAAGAACTGCGACCGGTTGCCCAGCACGCCCGCGCGGATCGCTTCGAACCACTCCGGCGGCTGGCCGGACGGGTTTTCCTCGCTCCGGTACATGTTCGGCGTCAGGGAAGCGACCAGTACCGCCTTCGCGACGCGCTCCGGGTGGCGGGCGACATAGCGAGCCACCTCACCGCCACCTGTGGAGTGGCCGATGTGGATCGCGTCGCGCAGGTTGAGGTGCGCGGTCAGGGCCGCGAGGTCGGCAACCCAGTGGTCCATGTCGTTGCCGGTGCCGGGCTGGTCGGACCGGCCGTGGCCTCGCCGGTCGTGGGCGATCACCCGGTAGCCGTGGCCAAGAAAGAAGGTCATCTGGGCGTCCCAGTCATCCGCCGACAGCGGCCAGCCGTGGCTGAAAACGATCGGCTGGCCTGAGCCCCAGTCCTTGTAGAAGATTTTTACGCCGTCCGTTGTAGTAATTGTAGGCATCGTGTCGCTCCATCTGCCCTGTTAAACATTCGTTTTTCGATACAGCTGATTGCGAAATACCTCCGGTGAGGCGTATTCGATCATATCTCAAAACTGCGACGTTGACTAAATCCCCTCTTTATCAAGGACAAATACCTTGTACGTTCGAGCTATGCCTTAGATGTATAGCGAGGACCGGATGGAACTCAGGCATTTGCGCTATTTTGTTGCTGTTGCGGAAGAGGGAAGCTTGCTGACCGCAGCCGAGCGGCGGCTACACACTTCCCAGCCCTCACTCAGCAGGCAAATTCGCGATCTGGAAACCGAAATCGGTGTAAAACTGCTGGAACGGCAGCCGCGCGGCGTGGCGCTCACCGCCGCCGGTAAAGTGTTTCTTGATCACGCGCGGCTGGCTTTGTTGCAAGTCGAGGCGGCTGCGGAAGGGGCCCGGCGGGCAGAACGGCCGGAAAAGCAGTCGTTCACTATCGGTTTTCTCGCAGGACAGGAGGTCGTGTGGCTACCCCATGCATTGCGCATTATTCGTGAGGAAGCGCCGGAGGTTGAAATCATACTGTCCAGTCAGTCTTCCCCGGACCTTGCTCTGGCACTGATGCGAGGCAAGCTGGACGTCGCTTTCCTTCGCCCCGAGACGCAGAGTGTTGGTGTGTCCTTCAAGTTTTTAGCCAAGGAGCCACTGATCGCCGTACTGCCGGCGGACCATCGCTTGACGTCGCGCAAAAAGATCCGGCCGCAGGATCTTGCCCGCGAAACTTACGTCAGTTCGGCTAGAATTTCTCCCGTATTGCAATCCGTGATCCAGGATTACGCGGCGGAAATCGGGATCACACTCAAGGCAGAGTACGAAGGTGACGGCCTGCCATCAGCAATGTCGCTCGTCGTGTCTACGGGTGGAATAACGCTTATTCCGCTTTATGCGCAAAATATGCTGACGCCAAATGTCGTTGCCAGAGCACTTGAGGGTGTGCCTCCGACAATTGATCTCACCTTGGGATACAACGATTCAAATTCCTCACCTTTGCTCCGCCGATTTTTGGCTCGTTCTGATGAACTAGTCGCCAACGTGCAAAATCAGAGCATCATCCGCTATGCTGAAATTCCATAGTAGAGATCAAGCTCATGCGATTTCTGCTTGTTGGCGTGCTCCCGAATTTTGTTCAGCATTCTCGAATTTCGGGTATCGACCCATCTCGACTTTTCCAATCGAGGAGCGCGAGGCAAAAGTGGACGGCAGGCTTCACCACTATCAGAGGTCGACACAATTCAAAGGCTGTGACAGCAGTTTTGTGGGCAGGAGCTAATTGTTTGCAAACAGTGCGCGCAGTAGCGACAACACGCCTGCCCCATTCGCATCGCTTTAGCCCGCGGTCGGTGGCGGTGTGGGGTCAAAGACGCGCTGGTGAGTAACTCAAGGCCATCACACCGCCCGCCTCGCACCCTCCATTGCGGCCGTCAAGTAGATCGAACTTTGGTCCTGGAAGTGCCGCCCTGCAGCGCTAGCAATGCCAGTCTTGAGCCGTTGCCAAGACGGCGAACAGTCATGCAACTTTCTCCTCTTGGTCGCGCAGAAGTTCCAAATTCACCATCTGCGAGGTATCATTCGGAGGCACATTGGGCGGGATATTAAATTCGCACGCCTAAGCGAGAATACAGGAGTCGGCCGATGACGCGCATTCGCAGGACGTCCGACATGGGCGCGACCTCTCGCCCGAGAACCACTGGCCTGCGGCAATTCCTCGACCTTGAGCAGCAGCGCGATTGGATAGCGGGCAAGATCGACTTGCCGGACACGGGCGACCGATTAGAGTCCCTGGAACAGCGCTTCAAATATGTCGCTCGATTTGAGAAACTGCTTAGCCGCCCGCAAGCAGGGGAAGTCCTGGAGATTCTCAAGCTATACGGTCCAAACTGCATTCCGATCCTGCGCAAGACCGAGCGCTACTACTGGTCGGTTTCCTGTCTGCCGTCGACCTCGGACAAGCCGCTCGTACGCGTCAATGCGAGCTGGATGGAGCTTTTTGCGCTCTATGCCCAAGACGAAGATATCCGCTCCCGATTCATCGTGCATCTTTCGGATTTCACCACAGATCGTTCAGCCACGCCGAGCCGAGTCGACGAACCCTTTCTCGAGCAAAGCGTCGCGATGCCAGAGCACATCAGCTATTTCTTCCCGCGTGGTGCGGACATTTTCGGCATCAATGTGCGTGGCTCTGTCTCGATCCGCAAATTCCTCACTAACCGCCGCGTGTTGCGTGCCATTCGGACGTTCAACTTGACGCATATGAACCGGGGGCGGAACGCCTACCAGGCGAGCCACTGCTACAGCGTGGCGGATTACATGCAGGCAGATTGAGGGGTTCTTCAGGAAGCGCCATCCTGGCTAACTCCCCGTCGCGTCCCCATTTCGCGAGGTCGAAAAGACAACGGAGGCGTACTTGAACTCTGGAACACGACGGCTTCAGGAAGCGGGCGCCCCGCAATTCCAAGTTAGTGACCGGACGTCTTCGCTTCCATATTGACCTCAACCACACTTGAGGAATTACAAACTCCCGAAGACATCTGATTCAGGGGAAAATGGATGAGCGGAGCTTTCTTTCGTGTCGACAAATTCGTCGTGCCGGCTGCGGCACGCGAGGAATTTCTCGTCAAGGTGATGATGACCCACAAGCTGCTGGAAGCGCAAGAAGGTTTCATCGATCACAGGGTATTGGAGCAGGTCGCCGGTCCCGGCGAATTCAATTTCGTCACCATTGCCGAATGGGAAAATACCGAGGTCGTCGAACGCGCGCGGGCAACCGTCGCGGCCGCCCACAAGGCCGCCAATTTCGATCCGCAGGAGATGTTTGCGCGTCTCGGCATTCGCGCCGATATCGCCAGCTACAAGCCTGTCGCGGCTTAAAATAACGCTGCCGGCTCAGGCGCCTGAAGTCGCGCCCTCCCGGCGAAGGAGAAGATAGAACCGCCAGCAGAGCATGACAGCCGCCGCCGCCAGCCCGACGAGGAAGCCGAACCAGATGCCGATGCCGCCGAAGCCCAGCGGGAAGGCAAAGGCCCAGGCGAGGAAGAAGCCGATCGGCCAATAGGCAATCAACGCCATGATCATCGGCACCCGTGCGTCTTTCAGACCGCGCAGCAATCCGTTGGCGACCACCTGCAGCCCGTCGACCAGCTGGAAAAGCCCGGCGACGACGATCAGTGGCCCGGCATAGGCAAGCACGGCAGGCGCCTCCGGCGAATTGACGTCGAGGAACCAGCTGCCGAGGAATTGCGGCATGGTGGCAAAGAGCACCGAGCCGACCGCCGAAATGGCGCAGGCAAGAATCAGCACCATGATCGAGGCGCGCACCAGCCCGCGGTAATCGCCCTGCCCGTGGGCGACGCCGACGCGCACCGTCGCCGCCTGGCTGAGACCGAGCGGGATCATGAAGGCGATCGAGGCCCATTGCAGGGCGATGCCGTGAGCGGCGAGTTCGATGGTGCCGATATAGCCCATCAGCAGCGAGGCCACCGTGAACAGGCTAACCTCGGCAAGCACGGTGACGCTGATCGGAAAACCGAGCCGGAGAACCTCAAGCAGCGCATGCCAATCAGGCTTCCAGAACCGCACGAAGATCTCGTAGCGCCGTGTCTCCTCCCGCTTCTGGACGAAGGCGAGAATGAACAGAAAGCCGGCCGTCTGCACGACGACAGAAACGATCGCCGCTCCTTCGAGCCCCATTGCCGGAAAGCCGAAATGGCCGAGCACCAGGGCATAGGCGAAGATCGCGTTCAGCACCAGCGTGGCGATGGTGACATTGAGGATGATGCCCGCCTTGCCGATGGCGCTGACGAGGGCCCGCATGACGTTGAAAAGCAGCGCCGGCAGCACGCCAAACTGGCCGATCATGATGTAGCCATGGGCAAGCTTGGCCACCTCCGGCTTCTGTTGCGCGAAGAGAAGGATCTGCTCCGAATTGAAGAAGGCGGGCTGCATGATGACCCAATATGCGATCACCACCCAGAGACCCATGCGCAGCGCCCGGCGCACGGAGACGACGTCACCGCGGCCATAGGCCTGCGCCACCATCGGAATGACGGCGATGGCAAAACCGGAGCCGAAGATCAGGATCGTGAACAGGAACTGCGCCGAAAGCACCATCGCCGCCAGATGCTCGGCGCCGAGGCGGCCGACGATCATCACGTCGGTGGTGTTGATGCCGAGCTGGGCGAGCTGCGCGCCGATCAACGGAATGCCGAGCGCCAGCGTTGCACGGAAATGTGCGCCCCAACGATTATCGGTTGTCGGCGCAAGCCTGCGCGCGTCGATCGGCGTGTCCATGACACCTAGTCCTGTGATTGAAATATGCGCCGCCGCACAATTTGCGGAGAAATATCATCGGGATTTAGAGGAAAGCCCCGCAAAGAACTACCCCAAAACAGGCAGATGATGAAAAATTCATCATCGCATCACCATTTCTGATTGATCAGCCCGCCGCCTCAAGCGCATCCGCCGGCTGACGGACCCGGACCCGCACGAGGAACACGCCGGCGGCCACCAGGATGAACAGGGCGGCGGTCAGGTAGGGCGCGCCGGCAAAGGTTATAGGCGCCTCTGGCCGGGTGAAATAGCTGAACAACTGGGTGAAGATCAGTGGTCCGACGATGGTGGTGATGCTGCTGAGACTGGTGAGCGCACCTTGCAGCTCGCCCTGCGCCGAGGGCGGCACCTTGCCGGCAGCGATACTGCGCAGCGGCGGATCGGCGACGTTTTCCATGACGGTCGCAACGATCACGACATAGACCACCCAGCCCTCCCACGCGAAGGCATAGCCGGTCAGCCCCGCCGCCGAAAAACAGAGGCCGAGAAGCGCTGTCTTCCATTCGCCGAGCAGAGGCACGACGCGCGGCAATACCAATCCCATCACCAGCGCGGCGCCGATGCCGTAAATGCCGAGCGACAGGCCGATCTGTCCCTCGCTCCAACCGTAGCGATAGGTCGAGACGAAGGACCAGACCGAGGGATAGACGGCATGCGCGAGGAAAAACAGGAACATCACGAGGCTGACCCAGCCGATGCCCGGATAATGGCGCATCTGCCGCAGCGCGCCGAGCGGATTGGCGCGTTTCCACTCGAAGCGGCGGCGATTCCTAGCCTCCAGCGTTTCCGGCAGCAGGAAGCAGGCGGCGATGAAATTGACGAACGAGAGTGCTGCCGCGCCGAGGAACGGCACACGCGGGCCGAATTCGCCGAGGACACCGCCGATAACGGGGCCGATCGTGAAGCCGACGCCGAAGGCGATGCCGATCAGCCCGAAATTCTTCGCCCTGTTCTCCTCGGTGCTGATATCGGCGATATAGGCCGAGCACGTGGCGAAGCTGCCGCCGCTGATGCCGGCAAGCACGCGGCCGACAAACAGCATCCAGAAGCTGGTGGCGATGCCGCAGATGAAATTGTCGATCGCGAATGTCAGCACCGACAGCAGAAGGATCGGCCGGCGGCCGAACCGGTCGGAGAGGTTTCCGAGCAGCGGCGCGAACAGGAATTGCATGCCGGCATAGACGAGCATCAGCCAGCCGCCATCGATCGCCGCATCGCTGACGCCGCCGCCGGTCAGTTGTTCCAGATAGGCGGGCAGCACCGGCATGATGATGGCGATGCCGATAATGTCGAGGAAGAGAATGATGAAGACCAGGAAAAGGCCGCGACGGACGAATTTGGGGTCAAGCATGAGGCATCTCTACAGCGGTTCGTTCTGAAAAGACGATCTCGTCGCCGAGAAACTGACATAGCTCAGAAAACAAAACGAAACAATCCGTGAACATTTCAAAGTTTTTGATAATGCAGAACGGGAAATTTATGAAATCCTTCAACCTTGGGGCGCGGCAACGTGATCATTGGCTCCCTTGCAATCGCATTGACGACGTCCAGATCATTCGGGGAATGATCGTTCATTGTGCGGCCCTGCGCACGGCCCGTTCGAGACCATCCGGATTATCGCGCAGGGGCGAAGGCTGTAAAAACGGCATCCGGCAGCGCCGCTTGTGCGCGCATTAGGGAGAAGACAATGCAGACCTATCGTTTGGGAAAGACCGGACCTAATGTTTCGGCCATCGGCCTCGGCTGCATGGGCATGTCGGGCATGTACGGCCCTGCCGACCGCGCCGAAAGTATCGCGACGATCCATGCCGCACTCGATGCCGGCGTCAATCTGCTCGACACCGGCGATTTCTACGGCATGGGCCATAACGAGATGCTGATTGGCGAGGCGTTGAAGGGACGCAGGCGCGAGGATGCGGTCATCAGCGTCAAATTCGGCGCGCTCCGCGATCCCGCTGGCGGCTGGAGCGGCATCGACGCCCGCCCGGGCGCGGTGAAGAATTTCCTCGCTTACACGCTGCAGCGCCTCGGCGTCGACTATATCGACATCTACCGCCCGGCCCGCCTCGATCCCAACGTGCCGATCGAGGATACGGTCGGCGCCATCGCCGACGTGGTCAAAGCAGGTTATGTCAGGCATATCGGCCTGTCCGAAGTCGGCGCCGACACCATCCGCCGCGCAGCCGCTGTTGCCCCGATCGTCGACCTGCAAATCGAATATTCGCTGATCTCGCGCGGCATCGAAGAGAAGATCCTGCCGACGACGCGCGAACTCGGCATCTCGATCACCGCTTACGGCGTACTCTCGCGCGGCCTGATCAGCGGCCACTGGCAAAAGGGCCAAGCCGCCGCCGGAGACTTCCGCACCCATAGCCCGCGCTTCCAGGCGGGCAACATCGAGCAGAACCTCGCTTTGGTGGAAAAACTGCGTGAGATCGCGGAGGCAAAGAGCGTCTCGGTCGCCCAGATCGCCATCGCCTGGGTCGCCGCCAAGGGCAAGGATATCGTCCCGATCATCGGCGCCCGCCGCCGCGACCGGCTGACCGAGGCGCTCGGCTCACGCGCAGTGGATCTGTCGGCGGAAGATTTCGCCGCGATCGAACGGGCAGTCCCGAAGGATGCGGCTGCCGGCGGGCGTTATCCGGAGCATATGCTGCAGCATATGGATAGTGAGAGGTAGTGAAGTGGGACGAAGGACTAAAACGAGCGTCCTGCCGTGCAGCCCCCTCATCCGCCCTACGGCCACCTTCTCCCCGAGGGGAGAAGAAGGAATGAGATGCTGCGGCAAGTCCTCTTCTCCCCGGCGGGGAGATAGGTGGCCCGAAGGGTCGGATGAGGGGTGAATGACGAAGGAACCAAGTCCTGAGCGCAAACGAAGGACAGTCCCTTCCCCTCACACCGGCCCCGAGAACGTATCGCAAGCCGACAGTTGCCCGCTGTCGAAGCCGCGCTTGAACCATCTGACGCGCTGGGCCGAAGTGCCGTGGTTGAAACTCTCGGGCACGACGTAGCCCTGGGACCGCTTCTGCAGCGTGTCGTCGCCGATCTGCTGGGCGGCGTTCAGCGCCTCCTCTAGGTCGCCGGACTCCAGCAAGCCCTTCTGCTGGGTATATTTGCCCCAGATGCCGGCGAAGCAATCGGCCTGCAGCTCGACGCGCACCGACATCTTGTTGGCCTCTTCCTCGCTCATGCGCTGGCGGGCCTGGTTGAACTTCGGCAGGATGCCGAGCAGGTTCTGCACGTGATGGCCGACCTCGTGAGCGACGACATAGGCTTCGGCGAAATCGCCGGACGCGCCGAACCGGTTGGAGAGTTCCTGGAAGAAATCCGTGTCGAGATAGAGCTTGTGGTCACCGGGGCAATAGAACGGTCCGGTTGCCGCCGATGCGGAGCCGCAGGCCGATGCCGTCGAGCCCGAAAACAGCACGAGGCGCGGCTCCTCGTAAGTCTGGCCTTGCGCCTGGAAGATGCCCGTCCAGGTATCTTCGGTTTCGGCAAGCACGGTCCGCATGAAGGCGGTCATCTCATCATTGGCGGGCGTCCGCGTGCCTTCCGACTGGCTCTGTTCGTAGCCGGGGCCGCTCGTCATGCCGCCGCCTTCGAGCACCTGCAGCAGATCGACGCCCATCATCTTGAAGATGAAATAGATGACGACGAGGAAGATGATCGTGCCGATGCTCAAGCCGCCGCCGGCGCGGCGAACGCCGCCGCCGGAAGGAAAGTTGAAGCCACCGCCGCGGCCGAAACCGCCGCTGCTCGGGTCGCCGCGGCGATCCTCGACATTATCGGACTGACGCCGGCCTCTCCATTCCATCTTCGTTCTCCCCGGCAATGCCCGTGATTGCACTTAACGAATCTATATATCCGTCGACGGCTGGAATTCCAGCGAGTTCATCGAGGGCTAGTAGTCCTGCCTGACGAAATAGTCTTCCGCGCCGTGTTGGATTCCTGTCGATTCCGCGATTTATGGGGTTCCGTTTGCAAATACATTTGCCTATAAGCCGCTTCTAGCCTGAAAAGACCTTCAATGCGCGACCCGACCCGGTGATCTCCCACCCTGGCCGGCTTTTTGCGCAGCCAGACAATGGATATCGCCCATGCCGAAGCGCCAAGACATCAAATCGATCCTCATCATCGGCGCGGGACCGATCGTCATTGGCCAGGCTTGCGAGTTCGACTATTCCGGCACCCAGGCCTGCAAGGCGCTGAGGGAGGAAGGCTACCGCGTTATCCTCGTCAACTCCAACCCGGCGACGATCATGACCGATCCGGGCCTTGCCGATGCAACTTACGTCGAGCCGATCACCCCCGAGGTCGTCGCCAAGATCATTGCCAAGGAGCGCCCGGATGCGCTGCTGCCGACGATGGGCGGCCAGACGGCTTTGAATACCGCGCTTTCGCTGAAGCGCATGGGCGTGCTCGACCGCTACAATGTCGAGATGATCGGCGCCAAGCCCGCCGCCATCGACATGGCCGAGGACCGGGCGCTGTTTCGCGAGGCGATGGCCCGCATCGGGCTGGAAACGCCGCGCTCGATGCTGGCGAACGCCACCGATATCAAGGATCTCGACCGCAAGACGCATGAGGCCGAACGCAACAAGCTGCGCGAAAGCCTCTCGGGTCCCGATCTCGACAAGGCATTGGACGAACTGGAAAACCAGTGGAACCTCGGCGAGAGCGACCGAAAGCAGCGCTACATGAGCCATGCCATGGCGATTGCCGCCCAGGCGATCGATCATGTCGGCCTGCCCGCCATCATCCGCCCCTCCTTCACGCTCGGCGGCACCGGCGGCGGCATCGCCTACAACCGCTCGGAATTCTTCGAGATCGTCGGCGGCGGCCTCGATGCCTCGCCGACCACCGAAGTGCTGGTCGAGGAATCGGTGCTCGGCTGGAAGGAATATGAAATGGAAGTCGTCCGCGACAAGGCGGACAACTGCATCATCATCTGCTCGATCGAAAACATCGATCCGATGGGCGTGCATACCGGCGATTCGATTACCGTCGCCCCGGCGCTGACGCTGACCGACAAGGAATACCAGATCATGCGCAACGCCTCGATCGCGGTGCTGCGCGAGATCGGCGTCGAGACCGGCGGCTCAAACGTCCAGTTCGCCGTCAATCCGAAGGACGGCCGCCTGGTCGTCATCGAAATGAACCCGCGCGTCTCGCGCTCCTCGGCGCTCGCCTCCAAGGCCACCGGCTTCCCGATCGCCAAGGTCGCCGCCAAGCTCGCCATCGGTTATACGCTCGACGAGCTGGACAACGACATCACCGGCGGCGCAACCCCTGCCTCCTTCGAACCGTCCATCGACTATGTCGTCACCAAGATCCCGCGTTTCGCCTTCGAGAAATTCCCCGGCGCCTCGCCGGTGCTGACGACGGCGATGAAATCGGTCGGTGAAGTCATGGCGATCGGCCGCACCTTCGCCGAATCGCTGCAGAAGGCGCTGCGCGGCCTCGAAACCGGGCTGACCGGCCTCGACGAAATCGAGATCCCCGATTCCGAGGAAGGCGAATCCAGCCACAACGCCATCCGCGCTGCCATCGGCACCCCGACGCCGGATCGCCTGCGCATGGTCGCCCAGGCGCTGCGCATGGGTCTCAGCATCGAAGAGGTGCATGAGGGCTGCAAGATCGACCCCTGGTTCATCGCCGAGCTCAAGAACATCATCGACACGGAAGCCCGCATCCGCGAGCACGGCCTGCCCGAGGATGCCGCGAACCTGCGCATGCTGAAGGCCATGGGCTTTTCCGACGCCCGTCTGGCCACGCTGACCGGCAAGCGCCCGAAGCAGGTCGCCGAACTTCGCAACAGCCTGAACGTCCGCCCGGTCTTCAAGCGCATCGATACCTGTGCCGCCGAATTCGCCTCGCCGACCGCCTATATGTATTCGACCTACGAGACACCTTTCGTCGGCGCCGCCCGCTCCGAAGCTGAGGTTTCCGACCGCAAGAAGGTCGTCATTCTCGGCGGCGGCCCGAACCGCATCGGCCAGGGCATCGAGTTCGATTATTGCTGCTGCCATGCCGCCTTCGCGCTGAAGGATGCGGGTTATGAAGCGATCATGATCAACTGCAACCCAGAAACCGTCTCGACCGACTATGACACGTCCGATCGCCTCTACTTCGAGCCGCTGACGGCCGAGGACGTCATCGAGATCCTGCGGGCCGAGCAGGAAAAGGGCGAAGTCGTCGGCGTCATCGTCCAGTTCGGCGGCCAGACGCCGCTGAAGCTTGCCGAGGCGCTCGAGAAGAACGGCATCCCGATCCTCGGCACCGCACCCGACATGATCGATCTTGCCGAGGACCGCGATCGCTTCCAGAAGCTTCTGATGAAGCTCGACCTCAACCAGCCGAACAACGGCATCGCCTATTCGGTCGAGCAGGCCCGCCTGGTCGCCGCCGAAATCGGCTTCCCTCTGGTCGTGCGTCCCTCCTACGTGCTCGGCGGCCGCGCCATGCAAATCCTGCATTCAGAAGGCCAGCTGCAGACCTACCTGCTGGACACGGTTCCGGAACTGGTGCCCGAAGACATCAAGCAGCGTTATCCCAATGACAAGACCGGCCAGATCAACACCCTGCTCGGCAAGAACCCGCTTCTCTTCGACAGCTATCTCAGCCATGCCATCGAAGTCGATGTCGACTGCCTCTCTGATGGAACCGACGTCTATGTCGCCGGCATCATGGAGCATATCGAGGAAGCCGGCATCCATTCCGGCGACAGTGCCTGTTCGCTGCCGCCACGCTCGCTGCCCGTCGAACTGATCGACGAACTCGAGCGCCAGGCAAAGGCGATGGCCAAGGCGCTCAATGTCGGCGGCCTGATGAACGTCCAGTTCGCCATCAAAGACGGCACCGTCTACGTTCTGGAGGTCAATCCGCGCGCCTCGCGCACCGTGCCCTTCGTCGCCAAGACCATCGGCGCGCCGATCGCCAAGATCGCCGCGCGCGTTATGGCCGGCGAGAAGCTCGATGCGACCTTTGCCGCCTATGGCGAAAAGCCCGATCCGCGCAAGCTCACGCATATCGCCGTCAAGGAAGCAGTCTTCCCCTTCGCCCGCTTCCCCGGCGTCGACACGCTGCTCGGCCCGGAGATGCGCTCGACCGGTGAAGTCATCGGCCTCGACACCGATTTTGCGCTGGCCTTCGCCAAGTCGCAGCTCGGCGCCGGCGTCGAGCTGCCGCGTGACGGCACGGTGTTCGTCTCGGTGCGCGACGAGGACAAGCCACGCGTGCTGCCGGCGATCCGCATCCTCGTCGAACAGGGCTTCAAGGTGCTGGCCACCGGCGGCACCGCCCGCTTCCTCGGTGAAAACGGCATCACCGCCACCAAGATCAACAAGGTGCTCGAAGGCCGCCCGCATATCGAGGATGCCATCCGCAACCGCCAGGTTCAGCTGGTCATCAACACTACGGACGGCAACAAGGCGATCTCGGATTCGAAGTCGCTGCGCCGCGCGACGCTGATGCAGAAGGTGCCCTACTACACAACCATGGCCGGCGCCGAAGCTGCCGCCCAAGCGATCAAGGCGCTGAAGGCTGGCAATCTCGAAGTCCGGCCGCTGCAGAGTTACTTCGCCTGAGATAGAGCAATTCCAGCGGCGCCATCGCTCGGTGAGCGATGGCGCGTCTTCACTGGAATCACTTTAGCCGGCGGACGCCATAAGCCGCTGAATCTGCAGCATATCATTGCGAAATCGCACCATCTCCTCCGCTTTCAGTCGCTCGTCGGGAATGCGCAGCAGATAGGAGGGATGCACCGTCACGAAGAGCGTGCGTCCTCCTTCGATCGCCATTGCCTTTCCCCTGACATCCTGCAGGCGCTCCTTCACGTCGGTCAGCGCCGCAAGCGCCGTCGCCCCCATGGCGACGATCAGCTTCGGTTTGACGAGCGCCAGTTCCAGATCCAACCACCAGCGGCAATGCTTCACCTCGCCCATATTCGGCTTCTGATGGATACGGCGTTTGCCGCGCGGCTCATATTTGAAGTGCTTGACGGCATTGGTGACATAGAGCGCCGAACGGTCGATGCCGACGTCCGCGATCACCTGGTCGAGCAGTTTGCCGGCCGGGCCGACGAAGGGGCGCCCGGCAATATCCTCCTGATCACCCGGCTGCTCGCCGACGAACATCACCTCTGCATCGCGCGGCCCCTCCCCGAAGACGGTCTGTGTCGCCTTGGCATGAAGCGGGCAGCGGGTGCAGGCGGCGGCTTCGGCGCTGAGGGCTTCGAGCGTGCCGGCCGGCGCTTCGCGTTCTATGGGAAGGTTGCGGGCGGCCTCCTGAAGCCGGTCGTGAAAGGGCAGCGATTGCGTCGCCTCGCGCGCGGCCATCGCCCGCACCTGGCTCTCGGCGGAGGCGATCAGCCCGGGGATAAGATCGGCTTCCGGCAGGTTCTTCCAGTATTTTTTCGGCATTTCCGCCTGCATCGCCTTCAGCTTCAGCCGCGCCGGATTGAAAATGCTGGCATAGTAGGTGCGCCATAGCTCATCGGTGGTATCGGTGAGATTGGGCTTCTCGCAGGGGGCATCGCTGATCGTCAGCCGCTCGCCATCCCAGGCCGCCGACCCTTTGGGCGTGGCGATCAGCCAATCCATATCGGTGAAGCGCCGTTGGAAGAAGGGTGCCGTGCGCCTGACGATATGATGGTCCGGCTCGAACCAAGCGATGAATTTTCGACGGCCAGCAGCTGCCGCACCAACCTCTTTGAAACGGACGAAAGCCGTCATCTTGTGGGCGTCGCGCCGGACATTTTTTGCCATCAGGCGAGCCCGCACGACATCCTCGTCGGAGGCCACTTCGAGCAGTTGCCGGTCCATCTGCAGCCGCCAGAGCAGGCGGTAAAGCAAGGAGAACCGCGCCGGGTCGGAGTGGCAGAGGACCGTCTCGGCAAGCTCGATAAAGGCGGGCGGCACCGTCATCGGCTTGCGTGTCACCGGCACCGGCGGCATGGCGTCGCGTTGGAACGAAAGATCCGCCTCTGCGCTTTTTTCCCGCCAGTCGATCTCCTCAGGCAAAATGCCGGCGGCGGCAAAGGCGCGCGCGGCATCGCGCCATTCGGCAAGATCGCCCCGTCCCGCCAGCACGACCCGGCGCATCATAGCAGCGACAATTGTTCAGGTTTCGGCTCGAACATAGCGCGAAGATCCGGGCGGTCGATCAGCCGGCGCGGCGACCAGCCTTCCGCCGAGACGAAGGACTGGACTTTCTTGATCGAGATGCCGAGCCGCGAAAGATCGTCGAGCCGCAGCCGGCGAAAGCGGCGGGCCGAAACGATTGATTTGACCGTCTTGGTGCCGAGACCGGGAACGCGCAGTAGGCGTTCACGTTCGGCTTTGTTGATATCGACGGGAAATTCGGCCCGGTTGGCGAGCGCCCAGGCAAGCTTCGGGTCGAGGTTGAGGTCGAGCATGCCGCCCGTCTGGTTGGCGGTAATTTCGTCGATGCCGAACCCATAGAACCGATAGAGCCAGTCGGCTTGATAGAGCCTGTGTTCGCGCATCAGCGGCGGCTTGATCAGCGGCAGGTTTTTCGATGAATCCGGGATCGGGCTAAAGGCGGAATAATAGACACGCTTCAGGCCGTAACTGCTGTAAAGCCGGCCGCTGGTCGCAAGGATCGTCGCGTCATTCGCGCCGTCGGCACCGACGATCATCTGCGTGCTCTGGCCGGCCGGCACGAAGCGCTGACGCTTCTTCGTGCGCAGCGTCGGCTCGCCGGCGGCCTCGATCTTCAGCCTCAGATCGCCCATCGATCGGCGGATATTGGCGGGCTTCTTTTCCGGCGCGAAGCGGCTGATGCCATTATCCGTCGGCAACTCGATGTTGAGCGACAGCCTGTCGGCAAAAAGCCCCGCCTCCTCGATCAGACGCGGCGACGCCTCGGGGATCGATTTCAGATGGATGTATCCGCGAAAATTATGCGTCACGCGCAGTTCGCGGACGATGCGGACCATCTCTTCCATCGTGTAATCGGACGAGCGAATAATGCCCGAGGACAGGAACAGGCCTTCGATATAGTTGCGGCGGTAGAATTCCAGCGTCAGCCAAATGACTTCTTCGGGCGTGAAGCGCGCCCGTTCGACATTGCTCGAGGAGCGATTGATGCAATAGGCGCAGTCGTAGATGCAGAAATTGGTCAGCAGTATTTTCAGAAGCGAAATGCATCGCCCATCCGGCGCATAGGCATGACAGATGCCGGATCCCTCGGTCGAGCCGAGCCCGCCGCTTGCAGCCGAATCGCGTTTCACCGTGCCGCTGGAGGCGCAGGAAGCATCATATTTGGCAGCATCGGAAAGGATGGCCAAGCGTTCTGTTAGCGATTTCTTCATCAGTATGTTCACTATATGTTCTTACGAACAAAGTCAATCGCGGCGATCCGGCCTTGAGCGCGTTTTTGCGCCTGATGACCCGCTGTGGCGGCGGCTCGCTTTTTCGTTAATGCGAATTTTCTGGAAATCGGCCTTGGCGATCTGCTATAAGCACTTAACTAGGATTGTGGCACGGTTCCGAAGCTCCCCTTCGGGACCTGTTTTCTTTTGTGTTCGCGCCTGCTGCGTGGATACAAGGAGTGAAGGACAGAAAAATGGTTGAAAAGGTACCAATGACACCGGGTGGTTTCGTCAAGCTGCAGGAAGAGCTGCGCTGGCGTCAGCAGGAGGAGCGCCCTCGAATCATCGAGGCGATCGCCGAAGCCCGTGCCCATGGCGACCTTTCCGAAAACGCCGAATATCACGCCGCCAAGGAAGCCCAGAGCCACAATGAAGGCCGCATCAGCGAGCTGGAAGACCTGACGGCGCGCGCCGAGGTCATCGACCTGACGAAGATGTCCGGCGACAAGATCAAGTTCGGCGCCAAGGTGAAGCTCGTCGACGAGGACACCGAAGAAGAAAAGACCTACCAGATCGTCGGCGACCAGGAAGCCGACGTCAAAGCCGGCCGTATCTCCATATCCTCGCCGATCGCCCGCGCGCTCATCGGCAAGGAAGTCGGCGATTCCATCGAGGTCAATGCCCCCGGCGGCTCCAAGGCCTACGAAATCCTTCAGGTTTCCTGGGGCTGACCGCCCGCCACAGACGAGACCCCTCCCTTGCCTGATATGCGTGACGTCGAGATCATCGCGCCCAATTTCAAGCGCCGGCTCTCCGGCGTCACGTCGACCATCGTCCAGCTCATCCCCTGCCAGATCCGGCTCGGCATGAGGATCGCAACGCTCGGCCCCGGCCTGCCGGAAGGCTTGGCGAAGCTGAGATGGTCGCAGCTCCTTGGCCTTTGGCGCCCGCCGCCGCGCCGGCGGCGGCGTGTCTGGCACGCCCGCCGCAACAATGAGATGGCCGTCGGCATCCTGCTTCGCCATCTCCTGCGCATGCCGCTGAAACTCATCTTCACCTCGGCCGCGCAGCGCCGCCATACCGCCTATACGAAATGGCTGATCCGCCGCATGGACGCGGTGATCGCGACCAGCGACCGCTCCGGCTCGTTCCTCGAGGTGCCGCACACGGTCATCCAACACGGCGTCGACCTTTCGCTGTTCCATCCGCCGGCAACGGCAGAAGACGGCATTGCCGCCACCGGTCTGCCGGGCCGTTATCTGGTCGGCTGTTTTGGCCGCGTGCGCCATCAGAAGGGCACCGATCTTTTCGTCCGTGCAATGATCGAACTCTTGCCACAGCACCCGGAATGGACGGCCGTCGTCTCCGGCCGGGTGACGGCGGAGCACATCGCCTTCGCAGACAAGCTCAAGGCGGATGTCGCCGCCGCGGGCCTTAGCGACCGAATCCTCTTCCTCGGCGAAGTGCCCGATATCAAGGTCTGGTATCGCCGCCTGACGCTTTATGTCGCCCCCTCCCGCAACGAGGGTTTCGGGCTGACCCCGCTCGAAGCCATGGCTTCGCGAACGGCGGTGGTGGCATCGGACGCCGGCGCCTATGCCGAGCTCATAGCCGAAGGTGAGACCGGATCGGTGGTGGCGGCCGGCGACAGTGAAGCGCTGACACGGGCGATCGCGCCTTATATCGCCGATCCCGGTCTGGCGGTCGCGCATGGCGAGAATGCACTGCGCCATGTCAGAGCGAATTTTGCGCTGGAGAAGGAAGCAAACGCGATCGGCGCCATTTACGACCGTCTTCTCGGCGGCAACCGCTGAAGCAGAAAGCGAAACGGCCCGTCGGATAACGGGCCGCTGCAAAGATTGCCAACAATCGTGCTGATTATTCCGCCGGCTGCAGTCCGGCGGCCGGAGCGCTTTCTTCTGTCTGGCCGCCCAGGGCCCTGGCGAGCTGCGCGGTATCCAGTTCGTTTTCCCAGCGTGCCACGACGATCGTCGCCACGGCATTGCCGACGAGGTTGGTCAGCGCCCGGCATTCCGACATGAAGCGGTCGATGCCGAGGATGAGCGCCATGCCGGCGACCGGCACGGAGGGCACGACGGAGAGCGTGGCGGCAAGCGTGATGAAGCCGGCACCGGTGATGCCTGCGGCACCCTTGGAGCTCAGCATCGCTACCAAGAGCAGCAGGATCTGGTCACCCCAGGAGAGGTTGATGCCGGTTGCCTGGGCGATGAACAGCGCCGCCAGCGTCATGTAGATGTTGGTGCCGTCGAGATTGAAGGAATAGCCGGTAGGGATGACGAGGCCGACGACCGAGCGCTTGCAGCCGGCCTTTTCCATCTTGTTCATCAGGCCCGGAAGTGCGGCCTCCGACGACGAGGTGCCGAGAACCAGCAGCAGCTCTTCCTTGATGTAGCGCAGCAGCGCCAGGATCGAGAAGCCATTATAGCGCGCAACGGCGCCGAGAACGACGAGAACGAAGAGCAGCGACGTGAGGTAGAAAGTGCCGATCAGCATGGCGAGATTGGCGATCGATCCGATGCCGTACTTGCCGATGGTGAAGGCCATGGCGCCGAAAGCGCCGATCGGGGCAGCTTTCATCAGGATGGCGACGAGCTTGAAGACCGGCGCCGTCAGAGCATTGAGGAAATTGACGACCTGCTCGCCCTTTTCGCCGACCATGGCAAGCGCGATGCCGAAGAGCACCGAGAAGAACAGCACCTGCAGAATGTCGCCATCGGCAAAGGCGCCGACGATCGTCGTCGGAATGATATTGGTCAGGAAGCCGACGATGCTCTGCTCATGCGCCTTCGAGGCGTAGGTGGCGACGGCGGTGGGATCCAGCGACGCCGGGTCGATATTCATGCCGGCGCCGGGCTGGACGACATTGGCGACGACCATGCCGATGACCAGCGCCAAGGTCGAGAAGGTCAGGAAGTACAGCATCGCCTTGCCGGCGACGCGGCCGACCTTCTTCAGGTCGCTCATACCGGCAATGCCGGTCGCCACCGTCAGGAAAATGACCGGCGCGATAATCATCTTGACGAGTTTGATAAAGGCATCGCCGAGCGGCTTCAGCTGCGCGCCGAGTTCGGGATAGAAATGGCCGAGAAGGATACCCGCGGCGATAGCGGCGAGAACCTGAACGTAAAGATGGGAATAAAAGGGCTTCTTGCCCTTGCTGTCTGCGACTGCATCAAATGGTGCTGCGATCATGATGTCCTCCTTAAGGCTCGTCCGGAACGAACTCCGGCCTCCCGAGCCGTTCGCTTCAATCCAACAGCTCAGCCGTTGTTGCCATCTCCTTCGCAATCACTGTGCCAGTTTTGACGTACCTGACTAGAGCGTTGATTTTATTTAATAAAAATTTCCACGACCGATGAAAGCCCATCAAGAAACGCGGAAATCCGCACAAATCCATTTGCAACTAGTGCAGAAAAATGCACAAATTCGCCATGTCCCTGTCCCTGTCATCGCTGTGGCCTTCCCTGCCCCTGCGGCACCGCATCCGCCGGATGTGGTGGGCTTATGCAGTGATCGCGCTTGTTGCCGCCGCCCTCGGTCTGTGGGCAAGCGGCGAGATCGGCCGGCGCCATGCCGAGGCGGCCCTCGAAGAACAGGCCCGCACCGATGCCAGGCTGAATGCGGCATTGCTGCGCACGGTTCTCGAAAAATACCGGGCGCTGCCTTTCGTGCTGTCGCAGGATACGGCACTCGCCGCAGCCCTTGCGGGAAACGATGCCGGCACCTTCGAGCGGCTCAGCCAGAAGCTGGAGACGCTGGCGGCGGGAACCAAGGCTGCGGTCATCTATGTCATCGACAAGGACGGCATGGCGGTTGCGGCTAGCAACTGGCGCGAACCGACGAGCTTCGTCGGCAACGACTATCGTTTTCGGGAATATTTTCAGGGTGCGGTCGCTGAAGGACAGGCCGAGCACTTCGCGCTCGGCACAGTCAGCAAGAAACCCGGCCTTTATATCTCCGAGCGGATATCAGGCAGCAGCGGGCTGCTCGGTGTCGTCGTGGTCAAGGTCGAGTTCGACGACGTCGAAGCGGATTGGAGCGCCACGGACGCCCCCTCCTATGTCATCGACGATCGCGGCATCGTCCTCATCACCAGCGTTCCCTCCTGGCGGTTCATGACGATCGGCCGGATCCCCGGGGACCGGCTGACGACGATCCGCGAAAGTCTGCAATTCGGCGATGCGCCGCTGCAGCCGCTGCCGCTCGATACTGTGCGAAGTCTCGGCGAGAACCTCGACATCGTCGAAGTCGTCATGCCGGGAAGCGCAGGAAAAACCAGCTTTCTCGATGTCGGGATGCCGGTTCCCGCGACCGCCTGGCATTTGCAGCATCTCGTGGCGCTGGGGCCGTCCGTCGATGCGGGCATTCGCGAGGCCCGTATGTTGGCGCTGCTCACGCTCTTGCCGCTGCTGGCGGGCGCCGCCTTCCTGTTGCGCCGCCGCCAGGCGGTCACCCTCAGGATTTTGAGCGAACAGCAGGCGCGGGAGGAATTGGAACGGCGCGTGGCCGAACGGACACAGGATCTCAGCCAGGCGCGGGATCGGCTGCAGGCCGAGATCGTCGGCCACAGGAGCACCGAGCAGAAGCTGCAGGCGGTGCAGCAGGATCTGGTGCAGGCCAACCGGCTGGCGATCCTGGGCCAAGTGGCGGCCGGCGTCGCCCATGAGATCAATCAGCCGGTGGCGACCATCCGTGCCTATGCCGACAACGCCCGCACCTTTCTCTACCGCGGCCAGACCGCGCCGGCCGGTGAAAATCTCGATAGCATCGCGGCGCTGACGGAACGTATCGGCTCGATCACCGAGGACCTGAAGAGTTTTGCCCGCAAAGGCCGCGGCAGCGCCGAACCAACCGGCTTGAAGGATGTCATCGAGGGGGCCGTGATGCTGTTGCGCAGCCGCTTTGCCGGCCGCATGGACACGCTCGACATCGACCTGCCGCCGCCCGACCTGCAGGTCATGGGCAACAGGATCCGCCTCGAACAGGTGCTGATCAACCTGCTTCAGAACGCGCTTGAAGCGGTGGCGCCGAAGGCCGACGAGGCGCGCGTCGAGGTCAGGACGTCAAGCGAAGGGGAGATGGTGACGCTGACGGTTGCCGACAACGGCCCCGGCATTTCGCCTGAGATCCGCAAGGGCCTGTTCACGCCGTTCAACACCTCGAAGGAAAGCGGCCTCGGCCTCGGGCTGGTCATCTCCAAGGATATCGTCGGCGATTACGGCGGCCGGATGGAAGTTGACAGCAACGGCGGCGGGACTCGGTTCGTCGTTCATCTGAGGAAGGCTTGAGATCATGGCCGCACCGATGCCCGTTGCGCTGATCGACGATGACAAGGACCTGCGCCGCGCCACCGCCCAGACGCTGGAACTCGCCGGATTTTCCGTCTCGGCCTATGAGGGAGCGAAGGCCGCGCTGGCCGAGCTGTCCGCGGATTTTGCCGGCCCGGTCGTCACCGATATCCGCATGCCTGAGATCGACGGATTGCAGTTGTTCGCCATGCTCAAGGGCATCGACGCCGACCTGCCGGTGATCCTGATGACCGGTCATGGCGATATTCCAATGGCCGTTCAGGCGATCCAGGACGGCGCCTATGATTTCATCGCCAAGCCGTTTGCGGCCGACCGCCTCGTCCAGAGCGTGCGTCGCGCCGGCGAGAAGCGGCGGCTCATCCTGGAGAACCGCATGCTGCGCAAGGCGGCCGAAGATGCGCAGGAGAATTCGCCGCTGATCGGCCAGACGCCCGTCATGGAAAATCTGCGGAAGATCCTTCGCCACATCGCCGATACCGATGTCGACGTGCTCGTTGCCGGCGAGACCGGCAGCGGCAAGGAAGTCGTCGCCCAAATCCTGCATCAGTGGAGCCACCGCCGGAAGGGCAATTTCGTGGCGCTGAACTGCGGCGCGCTCCCCGAAACCGTCATCGAAAGCGAGCTGTTCGGCCACGAGGCCGGCGCCTTTACCGGCGCCCAGAAACGCCGCACCGGCCGCATCGAACATGCAAGCGGCGGCACGCTTTTCCTCGACGAGATCGAGAGCATGCCGGTCGCCACCCAGGTCAAGATGCTGCGGGTGCTGGAGATGCGCGAAATCACTCCGCTCGGCACCAATGAAGTACGCTCGGTCGATCTGCGCGTCGTCGCAGCCGCCAAGATCGATCTCGGCGATCCCGATCTGCGCGGCGATTTTCGCGAGGACCTCTATTACAGGCTGAATGTGGTGACGATCTCCATTCCGCCGCTGAGGGAGCGCCGCGACGATATTCCGCTGCTGTTTTCTCATTTCGCCGCGCGCGCCGCCGAGCGCTTCCGCAGAGAGGTGCCGGAGCTGTCGCCCGAGATGCGCCGCCACTTTGCCTCGCACGCATGGCCGGGCAATGTCCGCGAGCTCTCGCATTATGCTGAGCGTGTGGTGCTGGGCGTCGAAGGCGGCGCAGCCGCACCGGTCCCTGCTCAGCCGACCGGCGGCGGCACCCTGCCCGAACGGCTGGAACGCTACGAGGCGGAGATTATCCGCGACGCGCTCACGGCCAATGACGGCGACGTACGCAGCACCATCGAGGCGCTCGGCATACCGAGAAAGACGTTTTACGACAAGCTCCAGCGCCACGGGATCAACCGCGGTGGCTATACTGCGCGCAAATAGACTGTTTCAGACTTCCACCAGTCCCAGCTTCTTCACCTGTCGGATCGTCAGCATGGTGCGCACGGTATCGACATGTTCGTTCGCCGTCAGCACCTCGATGACGAAATCCTGGAAGTGGGTGAGATTCTCCGCCACGCAATGCAGCAGGAAATCGCTGTCGCCGGAGACCATCCAGGCCTGGCGCACCAGCGGCCATTCGGCGGTGGCGGCGGCGAAGGACTTGAGATTGCCTTCCGACTGATGCTTGAGGCCGACCATGCAGAAAGCGACGAGGTCGAAGCCGAGCCTCGGGCTGTTCAACATTGCATGGTAGCCCTCGATGATGCCCGCTTCCTCGAGCTTGCGCACCCGGCGCAGGCATGGCGGTGCCGAGATGCCGACGCGATCGGCCAGCTCCACATTGGTCATGCGGCCGTCGGCCTGCAATTCCCGGAGGATCTTAATATCGATGACGTCGAGCTCGGCGCGACCCACATCATGGCCTTTCTTTAATTCTCCGCGGGGAGCTTCTATATAAAGCCGCGGAATACGCAAGAATGTTTCACGCCGATGACGGATTCTTGCACATCCGCCCGATTTGCCTTGTTGGTAACGCAAGGCTGCCCTTGAATAAAAGCATTGGACGTTCATAAATGGCGCAGGGACCGCGAAACGGCCGCAATCGCCACTTAGCCGCCGCCCTCCTGCCAGTCGAAAGGAAATGACATGCCCGCCCGCCACACCAAGGTGCTCATCATCGGTTCCGGACCCGCAGGCTATACTGCCGCGGTCTATGCCGCGCGCGCCATGCTGAAGCCGGTCTTGATCGCCGGTCTCGAACAGGGCGGCCAGCTGATGATCACCACCGATGTGGAGAATTATCCGGGCTTTGCCGATCCGATCCAAGGTCCCTGGCTGATGGAACAGATGCTGCAGCAGGCAAAACATGTCGGCGCCGAGATCGTCAACGATCTGGTCACCGAAGTCGACATGAACCAGCGCCCCTTCGTCGCCCGCACCGACAGCGGGCAGGTCTGGACCGCCGATACACTGATCATCGCCACCGGCGCCAAGGCCAAGTGGCTCGGCATCGAGAGCGAGCAGCATTTCCAGGGCTTCGGCGTTTCGGCCTGCGCCACCTGCGACGGATTCTTCTATCGCAACAAGGATGTGATTGTGGTCGGCGGCGGCAACAGCGCCGTCGAGGAAGCACTCTATCTCTCCAACATCGCCAAGTCGGTGACACTGGTCCACCGCCGCGACTTCTTCCGGGCCGAGAAGATCCTGCAGGAACGCTTGTTCTCCAAGGAGAACGTCAAGGTGCTGTGGAACACCGAAGTGGCCGAAATCACCGGCACGCCGGCCAAGCCGCCGATGCCGCAATCCGTCTCCGGCGCACGCCTGCGTGACGTCAAAACCGGCGCGATCACCGAGATGGCAGTCGACGGCGTCTTCGTCGCCATCGGCCATGCGCCGGCCACCGAGCTCTTCAAGGACAAATTGAAGCTGAAGGACAACGGCTATCTCTGGACGGCGCCGGACTCGACCGCGACCAGCCTGGAGGGGGTCTATGCCGCCGGCGACGTGACCGACGACACCTTCCGTCAGGCAATCACTGCCGCCGGTCTTGGATGCATGGCAGCGCTTGAAGCCGAGCGCTATCTGACGGGTCACATGCCCGTCGCCGTAGCCGCGGAGTAAGATCGGCATGAGGGGTGGGGGAATGCCATTGGATTGGGATAAGCTGCGTATTTTTCACGCAGCTGCCGAAGCGGGTTCGTTCACCCATGCGGCGGATAAACTCCATTTGTCCCAGTCCGCCATCAGCCGCCAGGTGAGCGCGCTGGAGCAGGATGTCGGCACCAAGCTGTTTCACCGCCATGCGCGCGGCCTGATCCTGACGGAACAAGGCGAGCTGCTTTATCGCACAGCCCATGACGTGCTGCTGAAGCTCGAAACCGTGAAGATGCAGCTGACGGAAACCAACGAAACCCCGTCCGGCAAGCTGCGCGTCACCACCACGGTCGGCCTCGGCCAAGGCTGGCTGACCGACAAGATCCAGGAATTCCTGCAGCTTTATCCCGATGTGCAGATCCAGCTGATCCTCGACAACGAGGAAGTGGATGTGAACATGCGCCATGCCGACTGCGCGATCCGCCTGCGTCAGCCGCAGCAATCCGACCTCATCCAGCGCAAGCTCTTCACCGTGCACATGCACGTCTATGCCGCTCCCTCCTACATCAACCGCCATGGCGAGCCGCAGAAGATCGAGGATCTCGACAATCACCGCATCATCACCTTCGGCGAGCCGGCGCCGAGCTACCTGCTCGATGTCAACTGGCTTGAGGTCGCCGGCCGCTCGTCGGACAACAAGCGCATCCCGCATCTGCAGATCAACAGCCAGACCTCGATCAAGCGCGCCGCCCTGCTCGGCATCGGCGTCGCCTGCCTGCCGGACTACATCGTCGGCCGCGATCCTGGCCTCATTCAGCTGGCGATCAATGCCGACGTTCCCTCCTTCGACACCTATTTCTGCTATCCCGATGAGATCAAGAACGCCGCCAAGCTGAAGGCTTTCCGCGACTTCATCGTCAGCAAGGCCAGAAACTGGAATTTCTAGAATATCATGGCGAAAAGTGAGAGTGGCATTCAGACGAGATCATGCTCACCTTCTTTGATTTAGATCCGGATGATTTTGGGCCGGATCGGCTTTGTAACATCGGATCTAAGCCAGATTTATGGAATGTTTTCCATACTATGCATTGAACGCATGACTGGCATGCACAAATAAGGGTTGCCGTTTGCCCATTAAACCACCATATCGCACATAGCTGATGCACATGGTGGCTTTTCCTCCCAGTTCCACCGCATTAGCTGTTCCCCTCTGGAGGTTTTTGACCTTCACACTTATAAGGGCCCTGGTTTTCCAGTGGCCCTCTTTTTTTGCCCTTGCCCGCCCAGGAAATGCTGCGTCGCAAAAAAATTGTGCGACGCATAGCAGGCATGCACAAAAAAGCATTGAAACCTGCCCAAGGAAGCACCATATTTCTCTCAGCTGATGCATCTTGTGGTTTCTCTCCCAGTACCACCGCATTAGCTGTTCCCCTCTGGAGGTTTTTGACCTTCACAATTACAAGGGCCCTGGTTTTCCGGTGGCCCTCTTTTTTTGCCCAAATTTTGCTCACTCAATAAAACGCACGGCCTCACGCCTCCGTGATTTGCATATCGACGCCTGACGATCAATGTATCGAACAAAGACGATTTATAGTTCGGCGAACGACGATGGACAAAGACGAGATTATCAAGGCACTCGCCCATCCCACCCGGATGGACATTCTGAGCTGGCTGAAAAATCCCGAGCAGCATTTCCCTTCGCAGGAGCATCCTTTCGAAATGGGTGTCTGTGCCAGCCAGTTCGAACGCTGCGGCCTGTCGCAGTCGACGGTCTCGGCCCATTTGGGAACGCTGCATCGCGCCGGCCTCGTCACCACCAAACGCGTGGGACAGTGGATCTTCTACAAGCGCAACGAAGAAACGATCGCTGCATTCCTCAAGCAGCTGACGCAGGACCTATAAAATGCCCCTCGCCCTTCTCGTCCTTGCCTTGAGCTCGTTTGCTATAGGCACCACCGAATTCGTCATCATGGGTCTTCTGCCCGAGGTCGCCACCGATCTCTCGGTGACGATCCCGCAGGCCGGGTGGCTGGTAACCGGTTATGCACTGGCGGTCGCAATCGGCGCCCCGGTGATGGCTATTGCGACGGCCAAGCTGAAGCGCCGCACCGCCCTGATCGCGCTGATGGCCTTCTTCATCGCCGGCAACCTGCTTTGCGCGCTGGCAAGCGACTACTGGGTGCTGATGATTGCCCGTGTCGTGACCGCGCTTCGCCATGGCGCCTTCTTCGGCATCGGTTCGGTCGTCGCCGCCAGCCTGGTCGCCGAAGACCGCAAGGCCCGCGCCGTCGCCCTGATGTTTACCGGCCTGACGCTCGCCAATGTTCTTGGCGTGCCGCTCGGCACCGCCATCGGCCAGGCTTATGGCTGGCGCGCCACGTTCGGTATCGTCACCGTCATCGGCGTCGTCACCATATCAGGCCTGATCGCCATCCTGCCCAGGGATAAGCAGCAAGAGAACGGCAGTATCCTGCGCGAGATCGCCGCACTCCGGAATGGTGGCCTGTGGCTGGCGCTGTCCACCACCGTCTTCTTCGCCGCCTCGATGTTCGCGCTCTTCACCTATATCGCGCCGCTGCTGCGTGACGTTACCGGCATTTCCCCGGAAGGCGTCACCTGGACACTGTTCCTGATCGGCCTCGGGCTGACCATCGGCAATCTCGTCGGCGGCAAACTGGCCGACTGGCGGCTTGGCGCGACGCTTGCCGGTGTCTTCGCCGCCATCGCCGTTACGTCGATCGCCTTCAGCTATACCAGCCGCTTCTTCATCCCGGCTGAAATCACGCTTTTCCTCTGGGCCTTGGCAAGCTTTGCCGCTGTGCCGGCGCTCCAGGTCGGCGTCGTCGGTTTCGGTAAGGACGCCCCGAACCTGGTTTCAACCATCAATATCGGCGCCTTCAACACCGGTAACGCGCTCGGCGCCTGGGTTGGCGGCCTGGTCATCGATGCCGGCTTCGATCTTACCCGCGTCCCGCTCGCCGCAGCCTTGATGGCCCTGATCGGCCTCGGCGCGACTGGACTCACCTATCTCTCCGCCAGGGGCCGAGCCGCCCTCGCCCCTGCCGAGTGATCCTCCCGCAAAAGAAAGGACCATCATGGCCAAGCTTTTCGAACCCACCAAGGTTGGCGACATTACAGTCAAGAACCGCATCGTCATGGCGCCGCTCACCCGCAACCGCTCGCCGGGCGCCATCCCCAACGACCTCAATGTCGAATATTACCGCCAGCGCGCCACGGCAGGCCTGATCATTACCGAAGCGACCGCGATCACCCATCAGGGCCAGGGCTACGCCGACGTGCCCGGCCTTTACAGCAAAGAGGCTCTCGACGGCTGGAAGCGCGTCACCGACGCCGTTCACGCGGCCGGCGGCAAGATCGTCGTCCAGATGTGGCATGTCGGCCGCATCTCGCACACTACGCTGCAGCCGAATGGCGGCAAACCGGTCTCCTCTACCGACCGGATCGCCAAGGCCAAGACCTACCTGGTCAATGGCGACGGCACCGGCAGCTTTGCCGACACCTCCGAGCCGCGCGCCCTCGATACCGCTGAAATCCCGGGTATCATCGAAGATTACCGCAAGGCCGCGCGTGCGGCGATCAATGCCGGCTTCGACGGCGTCGAGATCCATGGCGCCAACGGCTACCTGCTCGACCAGTTCATCCGCGACGGCGTCAACGACCGCACCGATCAATATGGCGGCTCGATCGAAAACCGCGCCCGTTTGACCTTCGACGTCGTCGATGCCGTCGTCAGTGAAATCGGCGCAGGCCGAACCGCGATCCGCATATCGCCGGTGACACCGTCGGGCGAAAGCTACGATTCCAATCCGCAGGCGACTTTCACCCGTGTCGTCGAGGGGCTGGCCAAATATGATCTGGCCTATATCCATGTGATCGAAGGCCAGACCGGCGGTGATCGCGACTACCGCCAGGGCGACAATCCTTCCTTCGATTACAAGGCGTTGCGCCAGGCTTATGAAACCGCCGGCGGCAAGGCCGACTGGATGGTCAATAACGGTTATGACCGCGATCTAGCGATCGATGCTGTCGAAAGCGGCCGCGTCGACCTCGTCGCCTTCGGCAAGCCCTTCATCGCCAATCCCGATCTCGTCGAACGCTTGGCGAAGAACCTGCCGCTCAACACGCCCGACCAGTCGACCTTCTATGGCGGCACCGCCAGGGGCTATGTCGACTATCCCGCTCTCGAAAAGGTCGCCTGAACCTTTGGAACACACATTGCGAATCCCGCCGAAAGGCGGGATTTTCATTTCCCACGGATCTTTGTAGGGTGTGCCTATGTTCGCTCCCCATCTTGATCGCTGGTCGCTGATATCAGACGGCGAGCCCATCATCACCCATTCAAGCCGTCTGCTGCCGGTCCTCTGGCAGGAGAAGCCTGCCATGCTGAAAGTGGCCGCCGATGTCGACGAACGATACGGCGCGCTGTTGATGCAATGGTGGGATGGCGACGGCGCAGCCCATGTCTACGCTCATGAGGGCGACGCGGTACTCCTGGAACGGGCGATGGGGGAACGCTCGCTGCTTGCCATGGCGATGAACGGCGAGGACGACGAGGCAAGCCGCATCCTCTGCCGAACGGCCGCAAGGCTGCATGCGCCGCGCGAAAAACCGCTTCCCGATCCCATCCCCCTCAGCCGCTGGTTCCGCGATCTCGAGCCGGCGGCAGGCAAACATGGCGGCACGCTGGCCGAATGCTCGGCGATTGCCAATGCGCTGCTTGCCGATCCGCGCGACCTCACCGTCCTCCACGGCGACATTCACCACGACAATATCCTCGATTTCGAGGCGCGCGGCTGGCTGGCGATCGATCCGAAGCGACTGCATGGCGAGCGCGGCTTCGATTTCGCCAACATCTTCGCCAACGAGGAACTGCCGACCATTACCGATCCGGCTCGCTTCCGCCGCCAGCTCGCCATCGTCTCGGCGGAGGCTCGGATCGAGCCGAAGCGGCTGCTGCAGTGGATCGCCGCCTATTCCGGCCTTTCCGCCGCCTGGTTCCTCGGCGATCCGAACATTGAGCAGGCCGAGACGGCGTTGAAGGTCGCCCGGATTGCGCTGGCAGAACTCGAGGCTTAACCCGCACTCTCGGACGAAGGTGCGATCAAGGCCGCCGCCATCTCACGATGCGGTTCAGGCAGGCAGCCGAGCGCCACGAGCGAAGCTCTGACGGCCTCGTCGATCGGCGTCTGCGGTTCCTTGCCGAGTTCGGCAGTGAGCTTGGTGTTGCTCATCCTCAGCGGCACCTTCCAGAGATACCGCATCTCCTTGATCTCCCGCAGCATCGGAGCGAACGGCGCGGCGAGCGGCACGATCCACCAGGGAAAACGGGCGATCCTGGCTTTGCCGCCTGCGACACGCTTGATCGCTTCGGCCATCTGCATACCGTCTGCATCCCAGAACCCCTCCATATGATAGACGGCAAAGGGGGGCAACCGATCGGCGCGCTCGATGAGCAGGGCCATGGTTTCCGCCATATCGGGCAGATAGGCCCACTGATGGCCGATGCCGCGCTGCCCCGGATTCTTGATCGTGCCGACGGGTTTACCCGGCGTGACCAGGCCCGATGAAAACCAGCTGTTTCCAGTCGTGCCCGGGCCGAAGAAATCCCCTGCCCTGACGATGATCGCTCCAACACCAGCTTCACATGCCGCTTCCAGCCGCTTCTCCATCTCGACGCGGATTGCCCCCTTCTTCGTCAGCGGATGCTGCGGGCTTTCCTCTGTCGGCGCCGGCAGGGCGTCCGGCCCGAAATTGTAGACGTTTCCAGGCAGTACAATGCGGGCGCCGACGGTGCGGGCAGCAGCGATGGTATTGTCCATCATCGGCAGCACCAGCGTTCCCCAATTGCGATAGCCGGGCGGATTGACGGCGTGGACAATCATGCTGACGCCTTCGGCCGCCCTCAGGACGTCACCAGCATTGATCGCATCGCCCTGCACCCATTCGAAAGCCGGCTCGCGCCTCGACACCTTGGCGGCGTCACGGTTAAGCGCCCGGATGCGCCAGCCGCGCGCAAGCAGCTTGCGGGCAACCGCGCTGCCGATACCGCCGGTGGCGCCGAGAACGAGGGCCGTCTTCTTCATTTCGCTGCTCATGACAATCATCTCCTTCGCTTGAATGGAGGGATTATGCCATCGGCCCCAAGTAAACAAAATTGACGAAATAAATGCAGCTGCTATACAAAAATATATGAACATAGAACCGAGCTGGGATTTCTACCGCACCTTCCTGACCGTGCTCCAGCAAGGGTCGCTTTCGGCCGCCGCCCGCGAGTTGGGGCTGACGCAGCCGACCATAGGCCGCCATATTGACGCATTGGAAACGGAAATCGGCGCCGAACTCTTCACCCGATCCCCGAACGGGCTGCTGCCGACCGACGCCGCATTGGCGCTGAAGCCCTATGCCGAGACGCTGGCGGCAACCACTGCCGCGCTTTTGCGCACAGCATCCGGTGAGCGCGAGCGCGTCGCCGGAACCGTCAGGGTCAGCGCCAGCGAGGTCATCGCCGTCGAAGTACTGCCTGGGATTCTCGGCCCGCTGCAGGACGCTTATCCCGAACTCCAGATCGAGCTGTCGGCTTCCGATGCGATTGAGGATCTGGTGAGCCGCGAGGCCGATATTGCCGTGCGCATGGCCGAGCCGCAGCAGGGTGCGCTCGTCGTGCGTCGCATCGGCGATATCCCGCTCGGTTTCCACGCCCATCGCCGCTACCTCGAACGACACGGCATTCCGCAAACCCTGGCCGACCTCGCAAACCACCGGCTCATCGGCTTCGACCGCCAGACGGCCTATGTCCGCCTGGTAACAAAACGCTATGAGGTGCCGGGCATCGACTTCTCCTACAGGACCGACAGCAATCTTGCCCAGCTTTCGGCGATCCGCGCCGGCGTCGGCATCGGTCTCTGCCAGATTGGGCTCGTACGTGACAATCCCGATCTGGTGCACCTCCTGCCCGATGCGTTCAAGATCCCGCTCGGCACCTGGGTGGCGATGCATGAGAGCCTGAAGACCTCGCCGCGCTGCCGCGCCACCTTCGACGCACTGGTCAAGGGGCTTCAGGATTATCACCGATATTCGACCGGCACATAACCTGGAAATCCGGAATCGATTTTTGGAGAGAATCATGCGCACATTTCAACGCAAGAGAGCACCCGAAATCTGCCTTGTCGGACGCGCGGCGCTGTAAGCGGAAGAAAATGATGAGCCACGATCCGGTTGAACTCGTGCCCTACGATCCGCAATGGCCGCAGGCGTTCCGGCGCATCCGTGACAGGTTGCTAGTCTTGCTGCCGCAGGCGCTCTCCATCGATCACATCGGCAGCACCTCCATATCGGGCATGACCGCCAAGCCGCTGATCGATATCGACATCGTTCTTCCCAGCCTCGGGCATATCGAGGCTGCCACCGATGTGCTTCTGGCCGAAGGTTACGAACCGCGCGGCAATCGTTATGACGACGAGGTCTGGGCGTTTTTATCGAAAGGTTTGGTGCCGCGGGAGCGGGTCTACCTTTGTCCAGCCGGCAATGGCACGCATCGAAACAGGCTAGCTTTCCGGGATCATCTCATTGCGCATCCCGAGGCTGCGGCCGAATATGCCGCGCTCAAACGCAGGCTGGCGGGCGAATTCAGGATGGATGGGGACGGCTATACCGCGCATAAGCGCGAATTCGTCGACGCAATCGTCGCGCGGGCATTGGCGGACGATCGCTGACTTCAAAAGCCTTGCGAGGCCCCGGCCCCGCGGTCCTTCCACTGACCGTCTACCACCTCGGTTTCCGGCCGGTCACCGCCTTCGGCATATTCCTCATGCCACTTGCCATTCTCGTCCTGCCAACTGATCTCGGCGGAATCGCCGCCGACCTGCTGTTCGGCCGCGACGATGCGCGCAGCTTCGAGCGCCTCGGCATGAGTCGGGAATGCCTCGGAATAAACGCCTCCGAGCCTGTAAGCCCAACCGCCGTCATGCGGCACGACTTCGTAGACCACCTTGATCATGCATCCGTCTCCTCATCTTCTTGTTGCGCATTCGCACGCTTCCGGACAGGATCCGGATCATCGCGGCCGCTTGACAAGAATTCGAGGACGCCGCGATCTGCTTTCCGGCCCCGATGACGTTCAGTATTCCATTAAACGCCGAAGACTGCAAATGGCCCCAGACTGCGGCTTTCTTGATATGCGAAATCAGTGACTTAGATAAAACGCGTGAATCGGGACAGGAGCTGAGACTTGGCGATTGCGTCACGCTTAAAAGAAGAGAAGTTTCTGGTCGCCGCAATTGCCGTTGCAGCGATCGCCTATCTCTTGGAACACGCGGTGATCGAGATGGGACGCGGCGTCGCGTTGATTGCCGCCGCCGCCCTAGTCGGCACCATCGTTCTCGCCTCGATCCGCGTTGCCCATCATGCCGAACTGCTCGCCATCAAGGTCGGCGACCCCTATGGCACGATGATCCTGACACTGTCGGCTGTTGCCGTGGAGGTCATCATCCTCGCCATCATGATGAGCGGAGAGAGTTCGCCGACACTGGTGCGCGACACGATCTATTCCGCCCTGATGCTCGATATCAACGGCATTCTGGGTCTCGCCGCCCTGCTCGGCGGCCTAAAGCACGGAGAACAGCCCTACAACGACAATTCGGGCAAGACCTACGGCGTGATGATCCTCACCGCCATGGGCATCTCGATGATAGTGCCGGAATTCGTGCCCCGCGACAAATGGCACTATTATTCCGCCTTCACCATCGTCGCGATGATTGCGCTCTACGGCCTCTTCCTGCGCATGCAGGTCGGCCAGCACAGCTATTTCTTCAGCTACAGCTACCCGCGCTCCGAACGGAAGAAAGGGGCTTCGGATGCGCACGGCGCTGACGAACCGGCCGCGATATCGATCGCCACCATTCTCGTCGGCGTCGTCATCATCGGCCTGCTGGCCGAGTTCATGTCGGCCTTGATGACCGAGGGTTTGCGCGACAGCGGCGCGCCGATCGCCGTCACCGCCGTCGTCGTCGCCGCGATTTCAGCGGCCCCCGAGATCCTGACCGCCTTGAGGGCGGCGCTCAGAAACCGCATGCAGGCGACGGTCAACATCGCCATGGGCGCCTCGCTTTCGACCGTGATCCTGACGGTGCCGGTCATGGAGGCGATCGCGCTCTATACCGGCCAGCCCTTCATCATGGCGATGACCCCGGTGCAGACGGTGATGGTGACGATCACGCTGATTGCCGCAGCGATCAACCTCAATGACGGCGAGACCAACGCCATCGAAGGCATGACGCACTTCATCCTCTTTGCCACCTTCGTCATGCTGACGGCACTGGGGCTTTGAGACAGCGGTCACGCGCTCGGCAGGTCACGCCCGTCGGCGAGGTCCTGTGTCGGTCAATCCTTAGATTTTTCCAGGAAGCGCTCTTTACGGGTTTTCGGTTTGAAGCGCCGGAAGAAGTTTTCGACGGCGCGGATGGATTTGGTGACGGACATCAGCCTGTCGATCTGGCTGTTCGCATTGTGGAGCCGCTCGGACAGGACTTCGGCCGCCGTCATCGCGATTTCGACCGGCGGCACCTGCGGAAAACGTTTGGCGAGCGCCGCATAGGGGCTGGCATCGACGCCGTCCATCATCGAGATCGTGCCCATCCTGGCAAAGAGACGCAGGAAGATTTGCTCGAACGTCCAATCGTGTACGTCGAAGACCTTCCACTTCTCGCTTCTCTTTGCCGAAAAGCCGGCAAGCAGGATCTTGCCCGGCAGCTGCAGATCGGCGAGCCAGAGCGCCATCGCAAAGCCGCTCGTCGCGATCTTGCCTGCCGGATAGAGATCTCCAATCATTTGCGTCAGATCGAGGTGGCGGGCGCGAGTGCCGTTGAAGCGGCTCTCCTCGCTGAAGTTCTCCTCGGGGGAAACGCGGATGTTGACCACACCCAGAAAATCATCGCCGGCAAAGAAGCGCAAGACATCCGCCACCTCGCGCCGGTGAACGATATTGGCGCCCATCACACCGCTGCGGGCGACCAGCACCGCATGTCCGGCGAAGGGTTCGTCGAGCACCTTGTAGACGTTGTTGAAGAAGACGTAGAGCGTCGTCTCCGGCAGCTCGCTTCGCAGCCGCTCCAAATCGACAGCCTCGCTGTTTGCCACCAGCACGATGTGGGAATAGCGCGACAGCAGCGCCTTCCACGCGTCCGGCGTCAGGAAATTGAAGCCGCTATCGGCGGCGGCTAGCCTCTGCGTATCACTGGGGATCGATTCCATATCGGCTCACATGCACTTTCCAAGGACGCGCCTTGCTAGCTGTTGCTGAAATAGGCGCGCATCCGTGCAAGCCGCGCCAGCCCGCCGATCTGCTTTCCCATATGCGAGACGAATCCGCCGATCCGGCCCGCAGCCGACGGCTGCCTGCAGAAGGACGCCCAGGGCGTGTTGCGGAGATCCTCGACATACTGCCTGGCCATCCGCCGATGCACCCAGGGAACGGTCGCCTGCCACGGTTTCTTGCGGCCGGTAAAGTGAAAGATGGCCGGCCGATCGACGAAAGGCAAAAGCCCCGTCTGCGTGTTCCAGCGCGGATCGAGCACCAGCCAGTCGCCGTCGAAACTGACGTTCAGCGCATCCTGGTCGTTGTTTTCGAACAGATGCGACCGCTCCTCGAAGATCTCCCGGGTTCTGGCGAAAAGCCCCTTCGCGCGGCAGGCCGACCAGTCAAACAGCAATACGCCGGCATTGAAATAGCGTCCGCCCTCGCCCATACCGATCTTGCGCTGCCGTGCGCCGGCTTTCTCTGGGAAGGCCATGACATAATCGTCGACCGCGGCAAGCGCCTTGCCTCGGAGATCCCTGGTAAAGAGTTCGTCGACGGGCGCCACCGCGAGCACGTCGGCATCAAGGTAAAGCAGGCGCTCGATATGATCGGGAATATGCAGATCCATGTAGAGCCGCGCCAGTGTCGCGCCCGACCAGCGGCCCCGGGCCTGCTTTGCCGTATCCGGGGTATTATAGGGCAGCACAGTGATCGCCATGTCGTGCAACTGCGCGAAATTACCGACCTCGGCGATCTCGTTCGGATTGAGGTCGATACCGAGAAGCAGGAACTCCACGCCAGGAGCGTCGAGATTGCGCTTGACCGAAAGCAGCGTGCAGCAGGCAGCCGGCAGCATGTTGACATCCGAACAGACGATCACCGCACTCTGCTGCAAAATCCCGGCCCCCCGAAGCGGCAACTTAAACTTGATGCCGGATATCTAGTGGGTTTGGCGGCCGCCCGCAACCGCAGATCACCGGCCGAACCGTCGCTCCTCGTCACGTTTTGAATCGGAATTCAACGACTTGCGAGGCAAAGCGGAATCAACGCCCTACGGCCTTGAATCGGGACATGAGCCTAAAGTCGCAGCGCCAGCGGATGATCGACGAGCAGGCGGTCGACTGTCGCAAGTTGCAGGCCCTCGACCTTGCATTGCGCCAGCAGCAATCGGTCGAAGGGATCGCGCGTGTCCGGCTCTGGGTCGGCGGCGTTGATGACGTGCTGAATTTCGATCCGCAATAATATCAGCCCTATTTCTTCAAGAGACCGCGCGATGTCTTCAAGCGGCATGCCAGTATCCAGCTTTCCCAGACGAGCCTTGATCGCCGTTTCCCAGAGACTTGCGACGCTGACGAAGCCCTCGGTCTTGCTATCACCAAGCAGCGCCGCGATCTCTGGGAACCGTTGTCCCACGTCCTTGCGCAGGATCGCGAGAACGATATGGGTATCGAGGAGAAGCCTCATCGCTACGGCAAAGGTTTCAGGAGAAAATCCTCCGGCAGCGGATCATCAAAATCATCCGCGATGAACGGTACAGGATTGATGATGCCCCGCGCACGAAGATAAGCCTGACCGGCTTCCAGGTCCAAGCCGCCGCGCTTCTGATGCGGTACAAGATCGAAGACCGGGCGGCCGTTGCGCGTCACGACGATGGTCTCGCCTTCCTCGACCTCGCGGGCAAGCTCGGTCAGGCGGTTCTTCGCGTCGCGGATCGAAACGGTCTTCATGCCACAAATGTAGCTACATGCAGCCACATCGTCAACGTCGCCACAAGCAAAAGGCCCGCCGTCGGCAGGCCTTCGATCGATACTATCGCAGTCCGCTTACTTGCAGGCGGCGCAAAAACGCTGGATGCGGCGGCAGGCTTCCTCGAGAAGATCTTCCGACGTCGCATAGGAGATGCGGAAATTAGGGCCGAGGCCGAAGGCCGAGCCATGAACGACGGCGACGCCTTCCGATTCCAGAAGCTCGGAAACGAAATCCTCATCCGTCTCGATGACCTTGCCGGAGGGTGCGGTTTTGCCGATCAAGCCCTTGCAGGAGGGATAGACGTAGAAGGCGCCTTCCGGCACCGGGCAAACGATGCCCTTGGCCTGGTTCAGCATGGAAACGACGAGATCGCGGCGGCCTTCGAAGATCTTCTTGTTCTCAGGAATGAAGTCCTGCGTGCCGTTCAGCGCTTCGACGGCGGCCCACTGGGCAATCGACGTCGCGCCTGAGGTCTGCTGGCCCTGGATCATGTCCATCGCCTTGATGAGCTGGATCGGGCCTGCGGCATAGCCGATACGCCAACCGGTCATCGCATAGGCCTTGGAAACGCCGTTCATCGTCAGTGTGCGGTCATAGAGCTTCGGCTCGACTTCGACGGGCGTAACGAACTTGAAGTCGCCATAGGTCAGGTGCTCGTACATATCGTCGGTCAGCACCCAGACATGCGGATGCTTCATCAGCACGTCTGTCAATGCCTTCAGCTCGGCATTCGTATAGGCCGCACCCGTCGGGTTGGACGGCGAGTTGAAGATGAACCACTTGGTTTTCGGCGTGATCGCCTTTTCCAAATCGGCGGCCTGGAGCTTGAAATTATGCTCCTGGGTCGCGGAAACGAAAACCGGCGTGCCGCCGCACAGCGCCACCATCTCAGGGTAGGAAACCCAGTAGGGTGCGGGGACGACGACTTCATCGCCGGGGTTCAGCGTCGCCATGAAGGCGTTGAACAGGATCTGCTTGCCGCCGGTGCCGACGATTGTCTGCTCCCAGGAATACTCCAGGCCGTTCTCGCGCTTGAACTTGGCGGCGATCGCCTTGCGCAGTTCGGGAATGCCGGAAACCGGCGTGTACTTGGTCTCGCCGCGGTTGATCGCCTCGATGGCGGCCGTCTTGATATTCTCCGGCGTATCGAAATCCGGCTCGCCTGCGCCGAGGCCAATGACGTCACGTCCTTTTGCTTTCAGCTCACGCGCTTTCTGGGAAACGGCGATGGTGGCTGAAGGCTTCACACGGGAAAGAGCATCGGCAAGGAAGGCCATGATATCGGTCCTAATGGTTGATACGGGCAGAAAGCCGCGACCGGAGTTCTGCGGTTAGCTCTATGTCCAATGTATGACGGCATTTCAAGCGTAAAGGCGTGATGGGGGCAATGATTCTTATTGATCCTTTTGCCGCACCGACCCCCCAGTTTGCCGGCGCTTCGGACAGCAGTCGAAGTGCGCGGCGCAACTCTTGCACTGAGATCTGAGACCATTGTGGTTCTCCGTTTCCTCGAAGTCATTCGCGGGCATGTCGAGAAGATCAGGATTATCGCCGGCAACTGGCGCGACCTGACCTTCGTCATTATGCCGATCAGCGAGGGTTGTTGTCACAAAGACAGCGGCGGACGGTCGGCGACATCTCCACAGCGTCCGGCACCTTCGCGGTTGCGATGATCGCGTTTTTCCTCACCTATGTCTTTTTGAAATCAGAGAGATCGCAGGATTTCATCGCCGCCACGAATAAGCCGCAACAAATGCCGGGCCGCGCCGTAATTCGGTCGCGAGCGCGCCGAGATCGAAGCCGCATCATTGACTTATCCAAAATTGGTTATTGAGGGTATGCCAATGTTTCTGGAAGACGAATATGCCATAGGGCGCATACGTGCGCGCCGGATTTCCATTTCATTTCTTGTCGCCGCCACCGCCTTTGTCGCCTGTGTCACGGCAATGCTGGGGCTTGTCTCCGCCGCTCGCGCCGAGACGCAGCAGGCGCCCAGCCAGCTTGCAGCACTGGTGCGGCCGAACGACGTCAACAGCGGTTCGCTGCTGTTTCCTTCGAAGGAGCCGGGCTTCTACGTCGAAGCGCCGCGGCTGAAGAGCGACGTCGCGATCGATGTCTCCGGCCCGATCGCGAGGGTGAAGGTGACGCAGCGTTTCCAGAACCCGAGCAAGGGCTGGGTCGAGGGCACCTACGTCTTCCCACTGCCGGACAATTCCGCCGTCGATGCGCTGAAGATGCAGATCGGCGAACGCTTCATCGAAGGCCAGATCAAGCCGCGCCAGGAAGCCCGCGAGATCTACGAGCAGGCCAAGGCGGAGGGCAAGAAGACGGCGCTGCTCGAACAGCAGCGGCCGAACATCTTCACCAACCAGGTCGCCAATATCGGGCCCGGGGAAGAGATCGTCGTGCAGATCGAATATCAGCAAACCGTCCACCAGTCGGGCGGCGAGTTCTCGCTGCGCTTCCCGATGGTCGTCGCCCCGCGCTACAATCCTGCGCCGATCGTCCAGACCGTCGAGTTCAACAACGGCGCCGGTTTCGCCACGCCGCGCGACCCGGTGGGAAACCGGGATAAGATCGAAGCCCCGGTGCTTGATCCGCGCGACAATGCCAAGATCAACCCGGTTTCGCTGACCGTCGACCTCAAGGCCGGTTTTCGGCTCGGCGAGGTCAAATCCTCCTTCCACGAGGTCGATATCCACCAGGACGGCGACCAGACGAGAACGATCAGCCTGAAGGGGGACGCCGTCCCCGCCGACAAGGATTTCGAACTGACCTGGCAGGCCGCGCCCGGCAAACTGCCGAGCGCCGGACTCTTCCGCGAAGTGATTGATGGTAAGACCTATCTGCTCGCCTTCGTCACCCCGCCGACGGCGCCGGATGCGGCAGCGCCGCCAGCCAAACGTGAAGTGGTCTTCGTCATCGACAATTCCGGCTCCATGTCCGGGCCGTCGATCGAGCAGGCAAGGCAGAGCCTGGCGCTTGCCATTTCCAGGCTGAACCCCGACGACCGCTTCAACGTCGTCCGTTTCGACGACACGATGACCGACTATTTCAAGGGCCTGGTCGCCGCCACCCCGGATAACCGCGAAAAGGCGATCGCCTACGTCAGGGGCCTGACCGCCGACGGCGGCACCGAAATGCTGCCCGCACTCGAGGATGCGCTGCGCAATCAGGGACCGGTTGCAACCGGAGCGCTGCGGCAGGTCGTGTTCCTGACCGATGGTGCGATTGGCAACGAACAGCAGCTCTTCCAGGAAATCACCGCAAGCCGCGGCGATGCCCGCGTCTTCACCGTCGGGATCGGCTCGGCCCCGAACACCTATTTCATGTCCAAGGCCGCCGAAATCGGCCGTGGCACCTTCACTCAGATCGGCTCGACCGATCAGGTGGCAAGCCGCATGGGCGAGCTTTTCGCCAAGCTGCAGAACCCCGCCATGATCGATATCGCCGCAAATTTCGAAGGCATCGCGGCCGAGGATATCACGCCGAACCCGATGCCGGACCTTTATAGCAGCGAGCCTGTCGTTCTCACAGCGGAACTGCCGGGGGATAAGCCCGCCGGCAAGCTTGAAATCATCGGCAAGACGGGCGACCAGCCCTGGCGCGTCCAAATGGATATCGCCAATGCCGCCGACGGCAACGGCGTCTCCAAGCTCTGGGCGCGGCGTAAGATCGATGATTTCGAAGCCCGCGCCTATGAGCGTCAGAATCCGGCCGCGCTCGACAAGGATATCGAGACGGTGGCGCTCGCCCACCATCTCGTCTCCCGCCTCACCAGCCTGGTCGCCGTCGACGTCACGCCGTCGCGACCGGCAAGCGAACCGCTCGGCTCAGCAAAGCTGCCGCTGAACCTGCCTGAGGGTTGGGATTTCGATAAGGTCTTCGGCGAAAACGTTGTTCCTTCCGGTGGCGGAGAACGTCATGGCGCAGCCACCCCTGCAGCAAACGCCGGACCGCAACAGGCCGTGGTCGAAACACCGGATCTCGCCGCATCGCCTGAGCTCGCCAACATGATGGCCGCGGCCCCGACCGCTAAGGCCGCCACCCTGATCGCGCAGAAGAGCTCGACCGTGAACCTGCCGCAGACGGCGACGCGCGCCGACGAGCAGATCATCCGCGGGCTTACCATGCTGCTCCTGGCGCTGACGGCGGCAAGCGGGCTGGCCGTCTGGCGCCGGCGCATCAAGCGGTTGATCGCGGTGGGAGCCAAGCCAAATGGTCTCTAGGCTAGCAGCAAGCCGGAACGAGGAAGCGGCCGAATTCGAGCCGCTTCCGACCTATCTGGAACTCGCCATGGCGGCCGCCACGGCCCACGACAGGCCCAAGGTGCGCCAGAGGAAAGGCTTCTTCCTCTGGCGTCTTTCCCCGATCGAAAAAGCGATCGCCGTCGGTATCGCCGGCCTTGCCCTTTACGGCTTGGCGCTGATCGGCGACGGTTTCCTGCTGAAGGCGAAGGCGGAGCTTTCCCAGGTTCTGCTGAAACGCGCCTTCGCTGCCGAACTCAGGGGCGAAGCGACGAAACCCTGGCCTTGGGCTGATTTCACTACGGAAGCCAAGGTGCGCGCACCGCGCCTCGGCAAGGAGGCGATCGTGCTTTCCGGCGCTTCCGGCGAAGCTCTCGCCTTTGGTCCTGCCTGGCTCGCCAACACGCCGCAGCCAGGCGATGAAGGCACCGCGGTTATCGCCGCCCATCGCGACACGCATTTTCGCTGGCTGCAATATATAAAGCCCGGCGACACCATCGAGGTCACCCGTCGTGACGGCAAGGTCCTGACCTTCAAGGCCGGCGAAGGCCGTATCGCCGCCTGGGATGCCAGCGGCATCGATCCCGCCTCCAACGGCCGCCATCTGGTGCTGACCACCTGCTGGCCCTTCGATGCGACCGAACGCGGGCCGTTGCGCTATATCCTCGAAGCCGAACTGGTCGATGGGCAAGTGACAGGTTCCGTTCAACCGGTAAACACAAAGCCGTTATATCGGATCGAATGAGGGTTGAAGCTCTCCCCTGCCCGCTCCACGTTCCAGCGTGACAGACGACGGGGAAGCAAGATGACCAGAATATCCGCCTTTCAAATCGCCGCAGCGCTGCTTCTGATCGGCGCCTTATCAGCCGGTGCGGCCGACACCGTCAACACGCAGGATCTGGCGGTCCGTGTCGACAAGCTTGCCGACGGCCTCGAACATCCCTGGGCGGTCGAGGTGTTGCCCGACGGCGCCTACCTCGTCACCGAGCGGCCGGGTCGGATGCGCATCGTCCGCGACGGCAAAGTCTCCGGCCCGATCGGCGGTGTGCCCAAGGTCAGCGCCCGCGGCCAGGGCGGCCTGATGGATGTGGCGCTGGCTCCGGACTTTGCGACGTCCAGAAAGCTCTATTTCACCGCTGCCATCGCCAATAAACAGGGCTCAGGCACCGAGGCCTTCACCGCCACGCTTTCCGCCGACGAGAAGGCACTCGATGCGGTGACGCCTGTTTTCACCATGCAGCGCTTCACCACGGGCAATATCCAGTACGGCTCGCGCATCGCCATTGCCCGTGACGGTTCGCTGTTCATCAGCGTCGGCGACCGCGGCGACCGCGACCGCTCGCAGGACTGGCGGGACGATGCCGGCTCGATCATCCACATCAATGCCGATGGCAGCATCCCGGCCGACAATCCGTTCAAGGACGGCGGCAAAGCGCTGCCGGAAATCTGGTCGAAAGGCCACCGCAACCCGCAGGGTATCACCTTCGATAGCAAGGACGGCAAGCTTTATACCGTCGAACACGGCGCCCGCGGCGGCGACGAGATCAATGAGCCCGAGGCGGGCAAGAATTACGGCTGGCCGATCATCACCTACGGCCGCGACTATTCCGGCGCCGAGATCGGAGAAGGTACAGCGAAGAAGGGACTGGAACAGCCGCTGCATTACTGGGATCCGTCGATCGCGCCCGGTGCGCTCGCTGTCTATCGCGGCGCCATGTTTCCGGAATGGGACGGCAATTTCATCGTCGCGGCGCTGAAGTTCCAGCTGCTATCGCGCATGCAGCGCGACGAAAGCGGCGCCTTCGTCGCCGAGGAGCGGCTGTTCGAGGGCGAATACGGCCGCATTCGCGATGTCATCGTCGCGCCCGACGGCGCGCTGCTGATGGTGACGGACGAGGATAACGGCGCGCTGCTCAGAGTTTCGCGCGCTGAGGCCAACAACGGCTGAAAGATCACAAGGTCCCGCGAAGTTCCTTGCGGATAACGAATTTCAGCCCGGACCAGATTTCGTCGACGGCGCAGACCTTGACGTCGACAAGACCGGTCGGAAGGAGGATCTTCCGGAGCACGTCCTCGGTGACATCGGTCGGCACCCGCGAACTCTTTTTTGGCCAGGAGATCCAGAGCATGCCATCCGGTTTGAGAACGCCGAAGAGCCTAACCGCGACAGCCTCCAGCGCTGCCCGTTCGGTCACAAACAGATGCACGTAGTCGAAAGCCCGCCGAGGCGTCTCCGGCAGCGCAAGGGCGACCGAGGCAAAACCATCGAAGCCATGGATATCGCCAATCGTTTCGGGAACGCCGAGAAGAGCAGCCGCCTGCCCGCGCCCAAGGCCGAGCTTGCTGGCGAGCGGCCTGCCTGAATAGCCAGCCGTCCCGGACGTTGCAGCCGTATCGCCGGCCGGCCGGCTTTCTTCCTGTCCCATCCTGTCATCTCCGCCGATAGAAGTCTTTGCCCTTGCCTGGAGGAAATGCAACTGCTAACCGCTCCGGCCTACCCTTCCCCATAGAGGACGACATGACGCGCGCTCAGGCGAACCTCCTGCTATTGTTCGCAGCCGCCATCTGGGGCGGCGGCTTCGTTGCCCAGTCGACGGCGATGAAGGCGATCGGCCCCTTCTGGTTCATCGCTCTGCGTTTTACCGTCGCCACATTGGCCGTGCTGCCCTTCGTCGTTTTCGAAGCGCGCAAAGCCAAGGCGAAGACAAGCGCCCGCCATGCGAAACTCTATATCCTCACCGGCCTTGCCCTTTTCAGCGGCGCAGCCACACAGCAGGTCGGGCTGCAGACGACCACGGTGACGAATTCCAGCTTCATCACCGGTCTCTATGTGGTCTTCGTGCCGCTGATCGCCGTGTTCTTCCTGCGCCGTGCCCCGCATTGGATCATCTGGCCGGGCGCGCTGATGGCCGTCGCCGGCATCTATCTCCTCTCCGGCGGTCATCTCTCGGCCCTCACCTCAGGCGATCTCCTGACAGTCGCCTGCGCCGTCTTCTGGGCAATCCAGATCACCCTTGCCGGCACGACCGTTTCTGCGACCGGAAGGCCGCTTGCACTCTCGGCCACGCAATTCGCCGTCACCGCGGTCTGCGCGCTCGCCATTGCCGCAGCCTTTGAACCGATCACGCTGTCGGCAATATGGGCCGCAGGACCTCAGATTCTCTATGTCGGCATTTTCTCCTCGGGCCTGGCCTTCGTGCTGCAGGTGATCGCCCAGCGTTACACGACGCCCTCGCAGGCCGCGATCTTCCTCTCCTCCGAAGCGCTTTTCGGCTCGTCGCTTGCGGCCCTTGTGCTCGGCGAGACGATGCCGGCGACGGGTTATGCAGGTTGCGCGCTCCTGTTTATCGCTATGCTTGTGGTCGAACTCGTGCCCGGATTTGCCCGGCGACGCTTGCCAGCCGTCTGAACACGCGTCCAAATATGGGCGATTGGCGAATCCGAAAAAAAATTAACGAGAGCGGCAAGACGCGTTCACGTTGCATTTTTGGGAAAATCTGCTCGAAACTTATATTGCAGACGATGTAAAACGTTAATCATTCCCTATCGGCGAAGGAAATTTTGCGTTTTTGCGCAAATTGGATATCCGGGCAGGTGTGCCTCGAACGACACGGCAAAAAACTTTTACTTGCCAAAATTCGTTTAACGCAGCACTCTCAGCGCGTTCGGGCATTTTGCGAGCATGGGAAGTCCTAAAGTATTTGCGCGCCGGGAACGCCAATTATCCCGGTCAGCCGGTTCCGATTATGGCGGGCGAAAGTCCTGTCTGGAGCAGGCCGAGGTAGAGGGGACCTTTTTCTCACATTTCAAGAATTGCCTGCCAACGCCTCCCGCAAGGAGGCAATGCTATGATGCTGCCCGTGTGGATGGCGGGCGGAGAGAAAAGGACCTGACGCATGGCAGAGACTGGCACTGTAAAATTCTTCAATACCGACAAAGGCTTCGGCTTCATCAAGCCGGACCGGGGCGGCGCCGATATCTTCGTTCACATTTCTGCCGTTCAAGCCTCCGGGCTGGCCGGCCTGACGGAAAATCAGAAGGTAAGCTTCGACACGGAGCCGGATCGCCGCGGCAAGGGCCCAAAGGCCGTCAATCTGCAGATTGCGGGCTGAACCCTTAACAAGGCTGTCGAATTTCGAGTTGAAGCCCGGCAGCAATGCCGGGTTTTGTCGTTCAGCCTTCGTTCAGCTACTGATCTCTACTACCATCATCATCGAGAGAGGAACCGGCGTTCGGTTCCCGGGATTGGGATTTATGCTTATGAACAGGCTCGCCAAAACTCTTCTGCTGACGGCAACGGCTGCTGCGCTTACCCTTTCTGTTATCGGCGAGGCATCGGCCGGCGACCGCCATTGGCGGCATCATGGCAATAACGACGCGCTCGTCGGAGGCGCAGTCGGCCTTGCCACCGGCCTGATCGTCGGCTCGGCCATCGCCAATGCCAATAACGGCCCTGTTTACGACGAGCCTCGCTACATCGACCCGCCCTACGAACCCGGATATTACGAACCGGCTCCGGTCTATCGCGCCCCGCGCCGCGTATATATCGAGCAGCCGCAATATGTCGAACAGCCGCGCTATTATGCGCCGGTCCGCACGGCAGTGGAGCCCTGGTCGCCGCAATGGGAGCGTTACTGCTCTTATCGCTACCGCTCCTTCGATCCGCGTAGCGGCACCTATATCGGCAATGACGGCCGCAGCCATTTCTGCACCGCCGGCTGATCTCTCTTCATCGCTGATGCCGAGCGCCGCTTTTTCGCGGCGCTTTCTTTTTGCCCATCCGTCAGCCGATTTTCTTAAAGGGTCTCGGCATCGGGCTCAAAATCGGTCGAGACGCTGACGGCGCGCCATTCCCGATCAGCCTCAATACGCGCGGCATCGGCTTTTTCGACATTGCTGACCGCATCGCTGCCGAGCAGCAGCCGGAACGGGGGCTGGTCGAGACCGGCGATATGGATAATGACCGCAGCCGCCTTGGCGGGATCGCCGGGCTGGCGGCCATTATACTCACGCTGGAAGCGCACGGTAGCGCCGACCGTCTCCTGATAGTCCTGCCGCCCTTCGGCAAGCACCGTCGAGGCGCCGGCGAAATCGGTTCTGAAGCCGCCGGGCTCGATCACTGTCACCTTGATGCCGAATGGCGCAACCTCTTTCGACAGCACCTCAGAAAAGCCCTCGACAGCAAATTTCGCCGCCGAATAGGCGCCGCGCCCGGCAGGGCCGATACGGCCGCCGACCGATGAGAACTGGATGATGTGCCCCGCCCCCTGCCCGCGCATTAAGGCGATGACCGCCTTGGTCATGATGATCGTGCCGAACAGGTTGGCCTCGACCTGTGCCCGGAAATCGGCGAGACTGGTATCTTCGATCGAGGAGACATTGCCGTAGCCGGCATTGTTGACGAGCACATCGATACGCCCGAACCTCTTCACGCCAGCCTCGACCGCCACTGCTGCCGCCGTCTCGTCGGTCACATCGAGCGCTATCGTCAACACCTGGCCGCCATACCGCTCGGAGAGATCGGCAAGGCGGGCGGGATCGCGCGCCGTCGCCACCAGATTGTCGCCGGAGGCCAAAACCGCCTCCGCCAGCGCCCGGCCGAGACCGCGCGAACTTCCTGTGATCAACCAGACCCTGGACATCGGAAACCTTTCCCTTCTTTGGTTCCCGGCTGATGTATGGTCTGTTGTATCCAATCGAAAGAAGGTACCCAGACGATCTATACACACCTTGAGGTAACTGACATGACCAGTGACATGTTCGACTTCTGCTGCTCCATGACGGACGAACAGGATGCGCGCGCCCGCGAACTGATCGAGCGGGCGGCGGCGAAATGGCCGCTGCGCATCCTGCACGTGCTCGCCGATGCCGGTGCACCCTTGCGCTTCTCGCGCCTCATGGAAAGGGTCGAGGGCATCAGCCAGAAAGTGCTGACGCAGACGCTACGCACCCTCGAAAGAGACGGTCTCATCATCCGCACCCTCTATCCGCAAGTGCCGCCGCGCGTCGAATATGAGTTGACGCCGCTCGGACGCGACCTCCTCACGCAGGTTGCCGCCCTCTGGCGTTGGATCGTCGAACGTTTGGGCGATTTCGATGCGCGCAAGGCCGTGAAGCTGACCGTGACAGGCGTTTAGGCCGGGATGCGGATCGTTGCCCTCAGTCCGCCGAGCGGGCTGTCGCCAAGGGTGACGTTGCCGCCGTGACTGCGGGCGATGTCGCGGGCGATCGCAAGGCCGAGGCCGGTGCCCGAGGCATCGAGATTGCGCGCCGCGTCCAGCCGGAAGAACGGCTTGAACACGTCCTCGCGATTCTTTTCCGGAATGCCCGGCCCGTCGTCGTCGAAGATGACGGTCAACCATTTGGCACTGTGCTTGGCCTCAATGTCGAGCCTGCCCGCGTAACGCCGCGCATTCGATGCAAGGTTGGTGACGAGACGCATGAAGGCGTTCGGCCTGACCGATATGTCGTCATCGCCTTCGATCGTATAGCTGAATGTCTTGCCGTGCAGGGCGAAATCGGATTCCAGCTTTGCGAAGACCTCGCTGAGTCTTAACTCGCCGACATCTTCTTCGACCTCGCCGCGTGCGAAAGCCGTATAGGCCTCCAGCATGGCCTGCATATCGTCGACGTCGTCGTTCAGCCCATGCAGATCGGGATTGTCGCCGGCGAGCGCCAGTTGCAGTTTGAAGCGGGTCAGGATGGTGCGCAGATCATGGCTGACGCCCGACAGCATCGCAGTGCGCTGCTCGATCTGCCGCTCGATTCGCTCGCGCATCAGGATAAAGGCAAGGCCGGCGCGCCGGACCTCGTCGGCCCCGCGCGGATAGAAATTGTCGGGTTTCTGCCCCTTGCCGAAGCTTTCGGCCGCGCGCGCCAAGGTCAGGATCGGACGGATTTGTCCGCGCAGGAAGAGGATCGAGATGCCGATCAACACCAGCGAGGTGCCGACCATCCAGACGATGAAGATATGGGTGTTCGAGGCATAGGTCTGGCTGCGCTTGGTCAGCACCCTGAGGATCTTGTTGTCAAGCTTGATGCGGATCTCGACGAGGTTCGAGTTGCCGACCGTGTCGATCCAGAAAGGCCGGTGGATCTCGTCGGTGATCTCGTCGCTGAGGATGCCATCGAGGATCGAGAAGAAGGGCTTGACGCGCGGCGGCGGCAGATCACCGTCCGGCTCGATCGAGATCTGCAGGCTGAGCTGATCGCGGGCGATGCGGACGATCTCGCTATAGTCCGAATTCTGCGGGTAGGTCTCGATGATCTCTATGATCGCGGCAATGTCGCGGGTGACGGCAAGCGACAGCCGCTCCGTCACCATCTGCCAGTGGCGCTCCATGAAGACGGCCGCGACAACGGATTGCAGTAGCACCATCGGAATGATGATAATCAGCAGCGAGCGCGCGTAAAGCCCGGTCGGCAGCCGCCGGCGCAGCCAGCGGACAACCGAGCGCCAGCCTGGCGCAGAATTGCGGTCTTCCCGCCGCAAGCTGTCGATCGTCACCATCAGCGCCGGTCCTGGCCTCTATCCTTAGACCTAAAGCGCGTCGCGACTTTCAGATTCGCTCCTTGCGCTTTAGGTCTTTGTTTTCAGCATGTCGTTGCCGCAAAACCGCTGCACAGTTTTGCGCGACATGCATTAGTCGATGCTCAGCCTGTATCCGATGCCGCGCACGGTCTGCAGCCAGACGGGATTGGCCGGATCATCCTCGATCTTACGCCGCAGCCGGTTGATCTGCACGTCGATCGTCCGTTCGCCCACCTCGGTGTCGTTGCCGATCAGCTCATGGCGGGGGATCGTATCGCCGGCACGCCGCGCAAAGAGCAGCATGATCTCCTGCTCGCGGTCGGTCAGCCGGATCACCTCGCTGGCCTTCTTCAGCTCCTTGCGGGTCAGCGAGAATGTGTAGGGGCCGAACATCACTTGTTCGATCTTCGGTCCCTCCCCGCCGGCATTGCGACGCAGGATATTGTTGATGCGCAGCACCAGTTCCCGCGGATCGAAGGGCTTGGAAAGATAGTCGTCGGCGCCTGCCTCGAGGCCTTCGATGCGGTTGCCGGACTCTGCCAACGCCGTCAGCATGATGATCGGCACATTCTTGATGGCGCGAAGCCCGCGGGTGACGTCGATGCCGGATTCGCCCGGCATCATCACATCCATGATGATCAGGTCGAAATCGAGACCCGCGAGCTTGCGCTGCGCCTCGGCGCCGTCGGCGGCGACGGTCACGCGGAAGCCGTTCTCGGCGAGATAGCGATTGAGCAGCGCGCGGATGCGCGAGTCGTCGTCGACCACCAGCAGATGCGCCGCATCGTCGGAAATACCTGTCTTGACCGCCATTCAATCCGCCTTCTGTCTGTCCCGCATGCCTCTAAGGAAAGCTTTTACGCCCTCCCGCACCTCCGCAGAAGCCCCTTCGAATGCCCGCTCAATGCGGCGCGATTGCGGCTCGGCAAGAGCAAGCGCCAGCTCTCGTCCCGATTTCGTTGGATAAAGCTTGCGCTGCCGCCGGTCCTCAGGCCCCGCCACCTGGCGAATATAGCCTGAATCGATCAGCTGTTTCAGCACCCTTGCAAGGCTCTGCTTGGTGATCTTCAGCGTATCGAGAAGATCGGCCACCGTCATGCCGGGGTTACGGTTGACGAAATGCACGACGCGGTGATGCGCCCGCCCGAAGCCGCTTGTTTCGAGGATGGCGTCAGGATCGGAAACGAAGTCGCGATAGGCGAAGAAGAACAGCTCGATGATCTCGAAATCGATGATGTCGGTATCTTCCATCGGCGTGGCCAGCGGCTCTGACTTGCCTACTTTCGGGCCGGTCTGTCGTGACACGCGGCATTTCCTTTCTCTTCCCGCCCCCGCGGGAAATTTCGCCAAAATATGCCAGCTTTATTGACATAAATTGCGTCACTGTGAGTTTTCCGACCTCTACGGGAGACTCGCACGGACTTTTTTCCTCAGCATTTCCATGAAAACCAAGACCCGCCCGGCACTCCGACGCAATACGCGATTTCCCCTTGCGTCTGTGGATAAAACGTAATGGGGACAACAATCAACAGGCTTGGCGCTTGAAGCGCCGGCTTTAAGGGCGAGCGCGCTGGCCGGATGTTCAAGCTCACCTATATAACCAAACGGTTTCGCCAAGCGCTGCGGCATCGAGGTCATCGAGCGCGCAACCCCGCGGAAGAATTCCCCGGCTTCAGCGAATGCTTCCTCACCGGCTCGGCTGCTGAGGTGACGACGATTTCCGAAAGGCCGATGAACGGCTACCAGCCGCAGTCGCGGCCGGGTAAAATGCGTCATGCGGTCGACACAGTGATTCAAAGCGTTACGGCGCCGCACGGCTGAAAAGACGCGCGGCGCTAGGCTGAACGCCCGCGGGCATTTACCGATGTTCCCGTGCCATGACCAGACCGGCGAGCGTCGAGAGAATGCCGCCGCCGATCAGGCCGCCGATGCCGGCAGCGATCAGGCCGGTCATAGCCGCTTCCCCACCGACCATGCCGAGCAGCATGCCGCCGGCGACACCGCCGATCGCGCCTGCGATCGTTCGAGCGACGACATTGATCGCATGCTGCTTCAAGGCGGCGCTCGCGGCATTGCCGCCAATGGCACCGGCAATCAATTGTATGACGAGCGGAAGTAGCGCTTCCATGACTTTCCTCCTCTGGCGATCTCCCCGATCGCCGCTTTATATGCCGAACCTTCAGCATATTAGCATTTTATCATATTACGAAGGAAAGCGTTAAGAAAAAATCAACCCATGCGGGAGGCAAGGGAAGAAGTTGACAGACGTGAAACGAGGCGGCCAGTTCGACCGCCTCGTTGTATTTTTCCCGGTTCGATTATTGATAAACGTAGACGATCCGGCGTGTACCGGGATCAACCAGAACCGGTCGGTCGTTGATCCTGGTATAGCGGTACTCGTAATCCGGGATCGACTGGAAGGTAACATCGGCGGGCACCTCTGCACCGACGACGACATCGCCGCCGAGCTGCACCGTCTGGCCGGGATTGGTGTCGATATAGGTGCGGACCGTCTCCGGCGGCGTGATGGTCTCGACAGCCCCGACCGGGCCGAGCAACTCGTCGCCCGGGGCCGGCTGCGGGTCAACGGGAACGACGCTGGCGGTCGACTCGTAGGTTACGACAGGAACGCCGATCTCGTCGCGGTGCTGTTCGACGATGACCTGGCTGCCGCCGCGGTCGACCTGCAGATAGTCGGCGTAGACCCAGCCGCGCATCCCGTTGACGTCGACGCGGCACCAGCGGCTGCCTTCGATGCAGCCGTCGAGCACCGCGGTCGAGCCGCGGGTGGCAAGACCGACCGCCGGATATTGCGGGCCGGGGCCGGCACGGACATTGAGATCGTTGACGGTCGTCGCCATCATCTCCGCCTGCGCCAGACCGCCGCTCGCCAGGAGCACGGCTCCGGCCAATAGAATGTTTCTCTTCAAGGTCATCTGAGCGTCTCCTTGGTTTCGATGGGCTGACAACGCGCGGCGTTCCACGATGTTCCCATCGACTGCCTAGCATCAAAGACCGCTTGCAGAATGCACTTCATAAGCAATTGAAAAAATTCAATAAAACAAGGTTTTTCGGCATCTGACGACACCATCGGAAGGCATAAATTCTTGTTGCAGCCCGTCTTCTTGCCGTGAGGCAAGGCAGCAAACACGGAAAATTCCGGCTGTCCTTGACGCGGTTTCGGACTATACCCTGAGCATCCCAGACACCAAGCGAGGCACTTATGGGCATGCTCCAGGCCGGCATCATTCCGGTGACACCCTTCCAGCAGAACTGCACGATCTTCTTCGATCCCGAGACCAAGGAAGGCGTCGTCGTCGATCCGGGCGGCGACGTGCCGCTGATCCTTCAGGCGATCGCGCAAAACGGCTTGATCATCAAGGAGATCTGGCTGACGCACGGCCATCTCGACCATGCCGGCGGTGCCAGCGAGCTAAAGGAAGCCCTGGGCATCGAGGTGGTTGGCCCGCATCAGGACGACCTGCCGCTGCTGCAACGGATCGAGACCCAGGCCGAAAAATACGGCATATCGGGATTGCGCAACGTCCTACCCGACCGCTGGCTGAAGGATGGCGACAAGATCTCTTTCGGCGATCACGAATTCGAGGTCTATCATGCGCCCGGTCATGCGCCGGGCCACGTCATCTATTTCAACCGTGCGCAGAATTTCGCCCATCTCGGCGACGTGCTCTTCAACGGCTCGATCGGCCGCACCGACTTGCCGGGCGGCAATCATCAGCAGCTTCTCGACTCGATCCGCGACAAGGTGCTGCCGCTTGGCGACGACGTCGGCTTCATCTGCGGCCACGGCTCCGGCAGCCGCATCGGCGATGAGCGGCGCAGCAATCCATTTTTGCAGGAAATCAGAACCGGCTGAGCGTTCGGCGCGGGCTCACATCATCTTCCGGCCATTCGGCACGGGCTGCTCGACATCAGCAAGCACGATCGCGCCGTTCTCGTCCTCGAATCCAAGCGTCAGCACTTCCGAGCGGAACGGCCCGATCTGGCGCGGCGGGAAGTTGACGACACCGAGCACCTGCCGGCCAATCAGGCTTTCCGGCGTGTAATGCACGGTAATCTGGGCCGAGGATTTCTTCGTGCCGATCTCGGGACCGAAATCGATGACCAGCTTGATCGCCGGCTTGCGCGCTTCCGGAAACGGACTGGCTTCGATAATCGTGCCGACGCGAATGTCGACGCGCTCGAAATCGGCGTAGGCAATTTCCTCGGACATATCGTCTCCGCTAGCGCATTAATCCTTTGCGAAAATCGCGATCGGTTTTCGCAAAGGATTAATGCGCAAATTCATAATGTCAGAGCGTCCTTAGCGCGTCTTTATAGACGCGCGGCGCTCTAGCCGGCCAGTTCTTCGGCCCGCTTGCGCGCCGCTGCCAGTGCTGCGTCGAACAGAGGCTGCATGCCGTTTTCGGCCATCAGCACGGCGAGCGCAGCCGCCGTCGTGCCGCCAGGAGAGGTCACATTCTGCCGCAGCCGCGAAGCGTCGTCGGGGGACTGGTGCAAAAGTTCACCAGCCCCCGCGACTGTTTCCCGCGCAAGACGCATGGCGAGGTCCGCCTGCAGGCCGAGTTTACGGCCTGCCTCCGCCATGCATTCGACGAGATAGAACACATAGGCAGGACCGCTGCCCGAAAGCGCCGTCACGGCATCGATATCGGCCTCTGCAGGCACCCATTCCACAGGACCCGAGACGCTGAGAAGAGAATGGACACGTTCGCGCTGCTGATGACTGACCCCTGAATTGGCAAAGGCGCCGGTGACGCCGCGCCCGACCATGGCCGGCGTGTTCGGCATGGCCCGCACCATGGCGGCTTTGCCCAGATGTTTCTCGAGGAAAGCGAGCGTCTTGCCGGCGGCCACAGAGACGACGACCGTTTCCGGCCCGACGGCGCTCTTCACCGCCGGCAGCACCGTCTCCATCACCTGCGGCTTGACCGCGAGAAACAGCACGCTTGCCTTCAAATCCGCCGGAGCCGCGGTAACATGGGTCGCGCCGGCCTCGCTGATCGTCGCCAGCATCGCCGGCGACGGGCCAGGATCGACGACAAGAACGGCCGAGCCCGGCACGCCGCTTTTCAGCCAGCCGGAGAGCATCGCCCCGCCCATGTTGCCGGCACCGATCAGGACGACGGGATTTGTCGAGGAGAAAGCGTTCGCGGGCATCTTATGCCTCGCCGACTGTTTCGAACAATACGGCTTCCATCGCCTTCGTCGCTTCCATGCCGGACCAGACGACGAACTGGAATGCCTGGAAATAGGCTTCGCAGGTATCGAGCGCGCTGGAAAGCAGCACTTCCACCTGGCGGTTGGTGGGCTCCGCGCCGCCGGCGAGCAGCAGCGACTGGCGAAAGATGACGACATCTTCCTGGCGCCAAAGGTCGAAATGCCCCATCAGCACCTGCCCGTTGATCGCCGAAAGCAGCTTGACCACCTCGTTGACCCTGATGTCGGGAACTTTGATATCGAAGGCGCAGCCAAGGTGCAGCGCCTCGAATTCCTCCATCCAGGAGAAGGAGACGTGATAGTCCGTCCAGCGACCCTCGACCGTCATCGCGATCTCGTCCTCGCCGGAGCGTTCGAACGACCAGTCGTTGTTGGAGGCAACGTACTCGATCATATCGACCGGGTTCGACTGACGCTCGACTTCCAATTCCATCAGGTTCATGCAGCACCTTCTTGACCGGAACGAATGCGACCTAACTTTGTGTACGCACACAAGAAAGACACACGCAAATACCGGAACCACCACTCGGATGATCGTTGAACCGCTGCCAGACTTAACGCAGATAACCTGCCCGGAGCTTACCAAGTCGCTTCGAATCATCATTTAAAATCAGTGTATAATGCGCCTTGCCCCCTGCCAGCCCCCTGAGGGGAAAATAGGCCGGACCACTGTGGAAAGGCTCTTCGAAATTCAATTCAGAAGGGAGAATAAGCGACTCTGCGAATTGGCTTTTTTGGCAGTGTCCACAGGTGGAAAAACTCACCTGATTTTTTTGTGACGGATGCGGCGTGTGGCATGAAGGCAACGCCGCGTCTGCGTCATATCGGGACTTTCAGCCATGTCGCGCAAAAGTGTTCAGCGGCTTTTGCGCGACATGCGGGAAAACGAAGACCTGCAGCGCAAGGGGCGAATCTAAAAAGACCGCGGCTCGCTTTAGTGCCCTTCGCCGGCAAGCCTCGCCTCGAGCGCCGCGATGCGGGCGGCAAGCGCCTCGTTCTCGTCGCGCGCCTTGATCGCCATCTCGCGCACGGCCTCAAACTCCTCGCGCTTGACGATATCCATGCTGTTCAGCCAACGCTCGGCCTGGGCGTTGAAGGCGGTCTCGATCTCCTTGCGGACGCCCTGGGCAGCACCTGCCGCATCGGTCATCAGCTTGGCGAATTCGTCCATGATGCGGTTCGTTCCGGTCGCCATGGCGTTTTTCTCCCTTCGCATGAGGTGAATTTCAGCCCTTTGGGCCCCAAGGATTGAGGTAGGGCTTCGCCACCCGCGATGCAAGCGCTTTGCATCGGATCGGCTTGCCGTACCCGGCCGGGAAAGAGCCATCACGAACAATGGACTTGACCGTCCGGGATCGCAGCGGCATGTTCCGCGCGACCAAACAGGTGGGAAAACCTTGCCGACAGCAGCCAATCTCCTTGCTATCATGCCTTTTCCGGACATCGATCCGATCGCCTTTTCGATCGGCCCGCTGGCGATTCATTGGTACGGTCTCGCTTATGTCGCCGGCATCCTGCTCGGCTGGGCCTATGCGCGCCGCCTCGCCGCCAATGACAGTCTCTGGCCCGGCAACGTCTCGCCGATGTCTAAGACGCAGCTCGACGATTTCATCGTCTGGGCGGCCCTCGGCGTCGTCCTCGGCGGCCGTCTCGGCTATATTTTCTTCTATGATCTCCCCGCCGTCCTTCGCAGTCCCATCCGTGCGCTCGAGATCTGGAACGGCGGCATGTCCTTCCATGGCGGCCTGACGGGTACGACGATCGCCATGATCGTCTTTGCCCGCCGCAACGGCATCCCGATCTGGAGCCTGTTCGACATCGTCGCCACCGTCGTTCCCTTCGGCCTCTTCTTCGGCCGCATCGCCAATTTCATCAACGGCGAGCTCTGGGGCCGGCTGACCGACGTGCCCTGGGCGGTGGTCTTCCCGACCGGCGGCCCGTTCGCCCGCCACCCGAGCCAGCTTTACGAAGCCGGCCTCGAAGGCATCGTTCTTCTGCTGGTGCTGGCCGCCTTGGTGTATGGCATGCGCGCTCTGAAAAGCCCCGGCTTCATCACCGGCGTCTTCGTCTGCGGTTATGCCCTGTCGCGCATCTTCGTCGAATTCTTCCGCGAGCCTGACGCCCAGCTCGGTTACCTCCTCGGCACAAACTGGCTGACCATGGGCATGGTGCTCTCCTCCCCAATGATCCTGCTCGGCATCTGGGCAATGCTCAGGGCCCGCCGCCAGGCTGCGCTGCAGCTCTGAAAACGGCAGGACGCGCGATATGACCACCGCTCTAGGCGAAAAGATCAAGGCGATCATCCAGGCCAACGGCCCGATCAGCGTCACCGATTATTTCTCGCTCTGCCTGGCCGATCCTGAACACGGCTACTACCGCACCCGCGAGCCCTTCGGCCGTGCGGGCGATTTCGTGACCGCGCCCGAGGTCAGCCAGATTTTCGGCGAAATGATCGGCGTCTTCATCGTTCATGCCTGGCAGCGCCACGGCACGCCGGCGGGCGTCCGTCTCGTCGAGATCGGACCCGGCCGCGGCACGATGATGGCCGATATGCTGCGCGTCATCTCGCGCATCGCCCCGCGGCTGCTGGATGCTATGACCGTGCATCTCGTCGAAACCAGCGAGCGCCTGCGCGACGTCCAGAGCCAGACGCTCGAAGCTTACGATGATAAGATTGCCTGGCACGACGGCTTCGACGAAGTCCCGCCGGGCTTCACGCTGATCGCCGCCAACGAATTGTTCGACGCCATCCCGATCCGCCAGTTCGTCCGCATGCCGACGGGTTTCCGCGAGCGCATGATCGGAATTGATGCCGATGGCGAGCTGACCTTCTCCGCCGGCGTCGCCGGCCTCGATCCGGCGCTTCTGCCCGAACCGGTGCAGAACCTGCCGCTCGGCACGCTCTTCGAGATCTCGCCTGCCCGCCAGGCTGTCATGATTGCGATCTGCGAGCGGCTGCGCGCTTTCGGCGGCACGGCGCTCGCGATCGATTATGGCCATCTCGTCACCGGCTTCGGCGATACGTTGCAGGCCGTGCGCATGCATGAATTCGATCCGCCGCTCGCCCATCCCGGTGAAGCCGATCTGACGAGCCATGTCGACTTCCAGCAGCTCGCCGAAACTGCACTTGCGGCCGGCGTCCATCTGAACGGCGCCCTGCATCAGGGTGATTTTCTGACCGGTCTCGGCATCCTCGAACGTGCCGCCGCCCTCGGCCACGACCGCGAGCCTCAAACCCAGCAGGTTATCCAGGCGGCGGTCGACCGGCTCGCCGGCGCCGGTGAAGGCCGGATGGGCGAACTCTTCAAGGTGATGGCGGTCTCTCATCCCGCGGTCGACCTCATGCCCTTTCGCCCGGTGGATTGACAGGGCGCACGCGGCTGGTTCAACATCCGCGCGAACAAGAACTTGAAGCGCGCCGCCTGTGCGATGCGCTTGGGATAATAACAAACCCCTTAAAAAACCCCGGAATCACAGATGCAGGAAGCGGCCTCTCCCGCACCGATCGAAAGCGCGCTGCTGAATGAAGCGGCAGGCGGCACTATCCGCCACGGTTATTTCACCCGCGCCGGCGGCGTGTCCGAAGGGCTGTATCGCGGCCTCAATGTCGGCCTTGGCTCCAACGACGAACGCGACAAGGTCCTGGAAAACCGTCGCCGCGTCGCCGCGTGGTTCGACCTGCCGGTCGAGCGGCTGGCGACTGTGCATCAGGTCCATTCCCCTGACGTCGTGACCATCGATGCCGATTACGACGGCGCCCGCCCCGAGGCGGATGCGATGGTAACGCGCACCCCCGGCATTGTGCTTGGCGTGCTTGCCGCCGATTGCGGCCCGATCCTGTTCGCCGACCCGGACAATCGCGTCGTCGGCGCCGCCCATGCCGGCTGGAAAGGCGCGCTGACGGGTGTGCTCGAAAATACCATCGCCGCCATGGAAGCGCTGGGGGCGGATCGCACACGCATTATCGCCTGCCTCGGCCCCTCGATCAGCCAGGCAAGCTATGAGGTCGGTCCTGAATTCGTCGAGCGTTTCGTCGCCGGGAACCCGGAAGATGCGCGTTTTTTCGTGCCTTCCGCAACCTCCGGCCACGCCATGTTCGACCTGCCGGCGCTGACTGTCGACCGGCTGACGAAAGCCGGAGTGCGGGCCGAAAGCCTCGGCCTCTGCACCTATCCGGACAGCGAGCGCTTCTTTTCCTACCGCAGGACGACGCATCGCAAGGAGCCGGACTACGGCCGGCAGATTTCCGCGATATCAATCAGGGAGACGTGAGCAGAATGGCACTGCACTTCGAAAAGGCCGAATTCGCAAGCCGGCTTGCGCGCCTCACCGAGAAGATGAAGGAAGAAAAGCTCGACGCCCTGCTGCTCTTCGCCCAGGAAAGCATGTACTGGCTGACCGGCTACGACACCTTTGGCTACTGCTTCTTCCAGACGCTGGTCGTCAAGAGCGACGGCACCATGGCGCTGCTGACCCGCTCGGCCGATCTTCGCCAGGCCAGGCATACCTCGATCCTCGACGACATCCATATCTGGGTCGACCGGGTCAACGCCGATCCGACGCTTGACCTGAAGAACCTGCTGGTCGAGATGGATCTGCTCGGTGCCCGCATCGGCGTCGAATATGACACGCACGGCATGACCGGCCGTATCGCCCGCCTGCTCGACGCACAGCTGACCACCTTCGGCCAGATCACCGACGCGTCCTATCTCGTCAGTCGCCTGCGCCTTGTCAAAAGCCCGACCGAGGTTGCCTATGTCGAGCGCGCCGCCGTTCTCGCCGACGATGCACTCGACGCCGCGATCCGGCTGACGAAGCCCGGTGCCGACGAGGCCGATATCCTCGCCGCCATGCAGGGCGCGATCTTTTCCGGCGGCGGCGATTATCCCGCCAACGAGTTCATCATCGGCTCCGGCGCCGATGCCCTGCTTTGCCGCTACAAGGCCGGCCGCCGCAAACTCGACGCCAGCGACCAGCTGACGCTCGAATGGGCCGGCGCTTACGCGCATTACCATGCCGCCATGATGCGCACGATCGTCATCGGCGAGCCGATGCAACGCCACCGCGAGCTCTACAATGCCTGCCGCGAAACCATCGAGGCGATCGAGACGGTGCTGAAGCCGGGCAACAGCTTCGGCGACGTCTTCGACATGCATGCCAGGATCATGGACGAGCGCGGCCTCGCCCGCCACCGGCTGAATGCCTGCGGTTATTCGCTCGGCGCCCGCTTCTCGCCCTCCTGGATGGAGCATCAGATGTTCCATGTCGGCAATCCGCAGCCGATCGAGCCGAACATGTCGCTCTTCGTGCACATGATCATCGCCGATTCCGACACGGGCACGGCGATGACGCTCGGCCAGACCTATCTGACGACGGCGGATGCGCCGCGCGCGCTATCCCGCCATCCGCTCGATTTCATCGGTCTTTGACCGATGAGAATCCGGAATTGACAGACGCCCGCCGCCGCCCGCATAAATTCGGGCGGGGCTGATGCGATTGTGGGAAGGACGGATCAAGGGATGACGCGAGCTGCGATTGTGCCCACGCTCCTGGTCTTCACGGCCCTGCTGACCGCCTGCAACACAACCGATGCACTGACACCGCAGGTCGATATCGGCGATTCCTCCGCGCGCGCGTCGTCGAGCCCGGTGACACAGAACGAGGCCGAGCGTCTGGCTGGTTCTCGCCAGCGGGCCTTCGCCCAAAGCTCCCAGCCGGGCGGCTACCATCCAGCTTACGATCAGTCGCAGCAGGCCTACAGGCCCGGCACCGGCGCGCCGCCGACGACAATGCAGCAGCAGGCAGACGCCCTGTCGAGGAGCAGTTCCTCGCCGGCCGCCTCCGCCCCGATCGAGGAACAATCGCTGCCACCGCCGGCTTCCAGCGGTGAGCTTCCCGCACAACCGGCTCAGCCGCCCGCCGTACAACAGCCGCAACGGACCGCCGCCCTCAACACCGGCGCCTCCTCTGTGCGCGGCAACACCGTGCGCTTCTTGCCGATCATCGGCGCGCCGGTTCAGGCGGTGACCCCGCTGTCGCGTCAGCTTGGCGCCGAGGCGCGCGCGCACGGGCTTTCCATCAAGAGCTCGACCGATGCGAGCAGCGATTACATCCTCAAAGGCTACCTCTCAGCCTTCAGCGACGACGGCAAGGTCACCGTGGTCTATGTCTGGGACATTCTCGACAGCGCCGGCGGCCGCCTGCACCGCATCCAGGGGCAGGAAAGCGTGCCGACGGCGGCGGCCGATCCCTGGGCTGGCGTTCCTGCCTCGGTGATGCAGCAGATCGGCTCGAAAACCATCGCGGAATTCTCCTCCTGGCGGCAGACGCGGGGTGGTTAGTCACAAACTTTTCGCAAATATGAAAGCCTGTGGCGCCTTTGCCCTTGCATTCACGGGGAAGCTGGCTAAAAAGCGCGGCTATCAGCGCATAACGGGCGGACCAAAATGAAGGTTTTCGCAGGCAATTCGAACCGGCAACTCGCCGAAGCGATCTGCACCTATCTCAACGTTCCCTTGGGGAGAGCCAGTGTTCGAAGGTTTGCCGATCAGGAAATCTTCGTGGAAATCCAGGAAAATGTGCGCGGCGAGGACGTTTTCCTCGTGCAGCCCACCGCCTTCCCTGCCAACGACCACCTGATGGAACTGTTGATCATGATCGACGCGATGCGTCGTTCTTCAGCCCGCCGCATCACCGCGGTGCTTCCCTATTTCGGCTATGCGCGCCAGGATCGGCGCGCCTCAGGCCGCACACCGATCTCCGCGAAGCTGGTCGCGAACCTCATCACCGAAGCCGGCGCCGACCGGGTGATGACGCTCGATCTCCATGCCGGGCAGATCCAGGGCTTCTTCGATATACCCACGGACAATCTCTTCGCCCTGCCTGTGCTGACGCGCGACATCAAGAGCCATTACGACCTCAGCAACGTTGTGGTCGTTTCGCCCGATGTCGGCGGCGTGGTTCGCGCCCGCGCGCTTGCCAAGCGGCTGGACTGTCTTCTGGCCATCGTTGACAAGCGTCGCGATCGGCCGGGTGAATCCGAAGTCATGAACATCATCGGCGATATCGCCGGCAAGGACTGCCTGCTGATCGACGACATCGTCGATTCCGGCGGCACGCTCTGCAACGCGGCCGACGCGATGCTCGCCAAGGGCGCAGCCAGCGTCACCGCCTATATCACCCATGGCGTCCTTTCCGGCGGCGCGGTCACCCGCGTCACCTCCTCGAAGCTGCGCGAACTCGTCATCACGGATTCGATCCAGCCGACGACGGCCGTGCTCTCGGCGCACAATATCCGCATCGTGACGACGGCGCCGCTGATCGGCGAAGCCATCAGCCGAACGGCCCAGGAAGAGTCCGTCTCCAGCCTCTTCGATTGAAAAGAGCCGGCATTCGACCGGCTCTTTCAATTTCTACATCGGATGGACCTGGCTATTACCGGGCATGCTCGCTGAACAGTATGAATTACCCAGAATAAACCGCCCCGATCATTCGGCGAAGCTTGTCACATAAGGCGTAAAAAGCCGGCACAAGGCCGGCTTCATTAGTTTGTTATCATGACAGACAACGCTCAAGGCTGCTGCGGCGACGCAGGTGCCGCATCCTGGCCCTGATCCTGCTCCTGGTCCTGCTCCAGCCCCTGATCCTGATCCGGAGCGTCCGGCCCCTTGACCACCTGTCCGTTAACGGCAACCGCGCCGTCGCGGCTGACGCTGATATCCCAGCGCGAGCGGCCGTCCGCATCGGTCTTGGCGAAGCCCTTCACCATCATGATGCCGAAGGAAACCTGGTTGAGGTCGGGATCCGTCTTGGCAAGTTCCTGAACCGCGGCAATCGTCTTGTCGAGATCGCGGGCAAGGATGGTCGCCTCCATCGAATAGTCCTTCTCGGTGTCGACCCGTCCCTCGATCTTGCCGGTCATGTCGATGTCGTAGACATTCGACTTGGCGCTGATCATCGGAAATTCGACCGTGACCCGGCCGTCGCGGAAGAGCTTCTTGCCCATCTCCTCGCCGCTCGCCTCCGGCGCATTTTCCTTGAAATCCATCGCCATCAAGGCATCGCCAAAGCTGGCAAAGTCCAGATTCGGCACGGCAAGCTGCAGATCGAAGCTGGTCGGCATGAATGTCGAATAGCTTGGCGGCATCAGCGGACTGTCGAGGCTGATGTCATGCGCATTCATGCCGAAGCCGAAACGCATCGCGTCGCTCGGCCCGTCCATGGCCACGTTATAGCCGAACTGCTTGACGCCGCCATTGCCCATCTGAGTGCTGACGGTCAGATTGTTGACGCCAATCGTCTCGCTGAAGGAGGCGAGAAGCGGAAAGGCGTCCTTGAGTATCCCCTTCACCTTGGCGCTGTTTTCGGGGGTCAGTTCCTTCTCGTCGGCATGATCGAGAATGAATAAGACCATCTCGCGAATCTGCTTGGCCGGCAGAGCGTTTATCTTGGCTTCGACATCGATCGAGTCGGCGCGGATTTCGACGGGCGGCATTTGCGCGCCGGAGACCTGCTCGACGAAAGTCGATGCCGAGCCGCTGCCTACGATATCGATACGCCCGTTGCCGCCGGCACTGTCGGTCGAACTCAGCTTCTGATCCATGCTGGCGATGCTGGCGCTGACTTCTTCGGTCTCGGACTTGCTGGTGAGCTTGATGTCCTTGGCCGTGGCGGTGCTGGAGCGCAGATAGCTGATCGCCGGATCGAAGACTCCGGCATAGACAAGCGAAGCGATGGAGTAGGAGAAATCCGTCGGCTTTTCGTCGGGTCCTTTGAAATGGCCGGAGACATCGAACTTATTGTCGCCTTCGATGTTCCAGAGGCCGCTGTCGAGCGGTGTGGCAAAGGTCGAGAACGGCGTCAAACCGTTGATAGTGAATTTCGAAGGGTCAGCTTTGGAAAGCAGCTTTGCCAGATCGTAGATGATTTCGTAGCGCGTGCCCGCCGGATTGACGGTGATTAGGCCGCTCTTTGCCAGATCCTCGGGAAGCAGCTTCGTCAGGTTGCCCTTGAGCGCATCGGCGCCGTTCTGGTTGATCTCGACACCCTGGGCGGTGGTGACAAGGCAAAGTGCCAGCAAGCTCGTTGCCGTGACAAGTTTAAGACGCATAGTCCGATTTCTCCTCAGCCGCTTTTTTGATTGCGGCATCCAAAGAGGGGAAGCGCGCCGATGTCAACCTCAGCTATAGCGGGACTGCTGATTTCGCCGCTTTGCGGGGCTGCGGAATTCGCAGCAGGCGCAAACATCGCCTTCCCGAACGCGGCATTCGGCTTGCCGCAAACATGCCTGATCCGCAACTTGCGTTTCCGAGCGACTTATAATATAGGCCACCGGTCCGTGTAGACACCCTTGGAGGCAACGCGGATGAGGATGGGGAAACCCGCCTCCGGTTCGACGGAACAAGGCTTTTGCCCGCCGACGAACTCTCCAAATAACCTCGAAAGGAATAGCCATGAGCCAGGAAACTTACGAGCTCAAGGCCGAGGCGCGCGAACGGGTTGGTAAGGGGTCCGCCCGTGAACTTCGCCGCAACGGTTTGATTCCCGCTGTCATCTATGGTGACAAGCAGGCCCCCATTGCCATCGCTCTCAACACCAATGAGGTGACGAAGCGCATTCATGCCGGTGGTTTCATGACCACCGTGGCGACGATCGAAGTCGACGGCAAGAAGTACAAGGTTCTGCCGAAAGACTACCAGCTCGATCCGGTCCGTGACTTCACGATGCATGTCGATTTTCTGCGCGTCTCCGGCAACACCCAGGTGACCGTTGAAATCCCGGTTCACTTCATCAACGAAGAGAAGTCCCAGGGCCTCAAGGTCGGCGGCGTTCTGAACATCGTTCGCCATGAAGTCGAAGTTCACTGCCCGGCCGATGCGATCCCGGAATTCTTCAACGTTGACCTCAGCGGTAAGAAGATCGGCGACAGCATCCATATTTCGGAAGTCACTCTTCCGAAGGGCGTCACCACCGTGATCGACCGCGACTTCACGATCGCGACCATCATCGCTCCGGCTGCCGGCATCGACGAGAGCGCCGCGGAAGGCGAAGCCGAAGCCTGATAGCTTCGACAACTTGCAAAGCATACGGCCCGCTTTCCCGTGAACTGGGAAGGCGGGCTTTTCATTGCCCGGCAAGCCCCTGTTTCAGCAACATTTAACGTATTCATGAAAGCATGCTTCGTCAGCTGCAAAGAAGCCCGCCTTAGCGCGCGACAGCAGATAAGGGTCGGCCTGGGGGAGTAGACGGAACCATGAACAATTCCGTTGAGAACAGATTTTTTGGAATTGTTTGCGGAGCGCTGCTCGTCTTTGTCGCTCCCCTCTTTGTTCTCTTCCTTTTTCTTTCCTCGGAACGGGCCGACAAGGAAATCCGCGATCACATTTCCGTTCTCCTTGTCGCCAATGCCCAGGCGCTGGCAAAGCCGCTCTGGGATCTTGATGAGGAGAGCGTCACCCAGATCAGCGCGACGGTCGTCTCCCAGGGCGCCATCGTCAAGGTCGAGGTGCGTGACCAGTCGGGTCAGCTCGACATCAGCCAGTCCACCATTCCGCGCTCCTTCGACGGCAAGCTCGTCCAGGTATCGCGCGCCATTATCTACAACACTGTCGACGGCCCGAAGAATCTCGGCAGCATCAGCGTCTACTATCCCGCGCTCGGCTTGTTTTCCGGCCTGAAGCAGGAAGAGGTCGTCTTCATCTCGATCTTCATCTTCGCCGTGCTGACCGTTTTCGGCACCGCGCTGATCGGCAACCGGTTCTTCGTCATCCAGCCGCTGATGCGGTTGACGGCAGCGATCGAGGCCACCCGGCAGCTCGGCTCCCGCCACCATGTCGACTGGCAGTCGAACGACGAGATGGGACGGCTTGCCCGCAGCTTCAACGAGATGCAGACCAAGCTCGAAAGCGAGGAGAAGGAGCTGAAATTCGCCCATCGCCGCGCCACCGACATCTATAATCTGACGCCTGCCATGCTCTTCTCGCTCGACGAGGAAGACCGCATCACCGCCGTCAGCGATTACTGGCTGCTTGCCACGGGTTATAACCGCGCCGCCGTCATCGGCCGCAACTTCGCCGATCTCGTGACATCGACGACCCGCGACAAGTTCGTCAAGCGCCGCCAGGCCGAAAGCGGCATCGCCGTCACCGTCAAGTTCGTCTGCCTGGACGGCCGCACCATGGACGTCCTCATCATGGAGTCGGAGGCGGAAGCCGGCGCTCACGACCGCCTCTCGCTGTCGGTCATGACCGATGTGACCGAACTTAAGGCCTCCGAGGACCGCAACCACCGCCAGGCGATTACCGATCATTTGACCGGGCTGCTCAACCGCCAGGGCTTCGAAGCCGTGCTCGACAGCAAGATCGCCGCTGCCGACGCCGCCGGCCAGGAACTCGCCTGCCTCTTCGTCGATCTCGATCGCTTCAAGTGGATCAATGACAATATGGGTCATGCCGCCGGCGACATGGCGCTGATCGAACTCGTCGAGCGCCTGAAGACCTATCTCGCTCCCTCCGATGAGGCGGCCCGTCTCGGCGGCGACGAATTTGCCATCCTGCTGCCGGCGAAGGACGCCGAAAAACGCGCCAGGATAATGTGCGAGCAGATCGCCTCGATCTTCGAAACGCCGTTTACGCCCGACATGCATCTGAGTGCTTCCGTCGGCATCGCCATTTATCCGCATCATGCCGCAACCGCCGCCGAACTGCTGCAGAAATCCGACCTGGCAATGTATGCCAAGAAACGCGACGGCAAGAACGGCGCCCAGCTTTTCGACAACGCCATGCTCGACCGTGCCCGCAGCCGCGCCGAGATCGAGGCCAATATTGAATCCGGCCTCGTCGACAACTGGTTCGAGGCCTTCCTGCAGCCGATCGTCAATCTGAACGGCCGTGGCATTGCCGGTTTCGAAGCGCTAATGCGCCTCAACCATCCGCAGAAAGGCCTGATGCCGCCGGCCGAGATCATCAGCGTCGCCGAAGAGACGGCAAAAATCGTCCGCGTCGGCAATGTCATCATGGAAAAGGCGATCTGCAATCTCGCCAAAATCTCCCGCATATCAGGCATGCAGGATACCTATCTCGCTATCAACTTCTCGCCCCTGCAGTTCGAGCCGGCGCTGCCGGCCCGGCTTGCAGCCATCGTCGGTCGCCATGGCATCCGGCCGGAGCGCATCGTCGTCGAGATCACCGAAGCCGTGCTGATGCACGACAACCCGCAGATCCGCATGATCGTCACCGAGCTTCGCCACTTCGGCTGCCGTATCGCGCTCGACGATTTCGGCACCGGCTATTCGTCGTTGAGCTACCTCAACCGCTTCCCTGTCGACATCATCAAGATCGACCAGTCCTTCACCCGCGCGATCAACGATGGCGACGACGACGTGCGCCAGAAGAGCCGCATGCTGATCGAAGGCATTACCACGCTCTCTCACAAGATGAACTGCACCGTCATCGCCGAGGGTATCGAGACCGAAGAGGAATGCCGCACGCTCCATCAGATGGGTCTCGATTATGGCCAGGGCTACCTCTTCCATCGTCCGCAACACGCAGCCGTACTCATCGAAGAACTGATGGCCTCGGAATCGGCCGTCGCCCGCGCCTCATAACGAAGGAGACGAGATGATGAAAAAGCTCCTGCTTCTCGCATGCCTGGCGATGCCCTGCGCCGCGCATGCACAAACGGTGACCTTCACCACCGAGGATTATGCCCCCTTCAACTATCGCGACGGCAAGGAGATCAAAGGCGCGACCGTCGAGCAGGTCGAAAAGGTAATGGCCGCGATCGGCGTCGACTACACCATCGAGATCATGCCCTGGGCGCGCGCCTTCGGCCTCGCCCGCACCGCACCGATGACCTGCGTCTTCGCGACCGCTCACAACAGCGCCCGCGACCCCCTGTTCAAATGGGTGGAGCCGCTGCTCATCGACCGCAACATCCTGATTACCCGCAAAGGCTCGGGCGTCATCGCCAGCAATCTGGACGAGGCGAAGAAATATACGATCGGCACGCAGCGCGAGGATTATACCGAGACGATCTTGAAGGAAAAGGGCTTCACCAAGCTGGATGTCGCCAGCGATTTCAACGCGACGCTGCGCAAGCTGCTCGGCGGGCGCATCGACATGATGCCGATTTCCGAACTTTATTTCGAAAAGCTCAAGGCCGACCAGCCGGTGGAAATGGTGACCGTGCTCTCCGCCCAGCCGATGAGCATTGCCTGCGAGAAGAGTTTTCCGGACGATCTGCGCGCCAGGATGCAGGCAGCCCTTAACAAGCTGATCGCCGATGGCGACCAGAAGCAGATCTTCCAGAAATACGGCATGAACCTCTCGGAGTAACGCTGCCGGCGGGCTTGCCCTTTCCGCTTGACTTTGGTCTCGTTTCCGGGTGGTGAACGTGGGCAAAAGTTAAGCGAGGACGACAGGCCATGCTGATCATCGCGGGTCTCGGCAATCCCGGCGGCAAATACGCCGGCAACCGCCACAATATCGGCTTCATGGCCGTCGACGCCATTCATCGGCGTCACAGCTTCTCGCCCTGGTCGAGGAAATTCAGGGCCGAGATCGCCGAGGGCGAACTCGGCGGCGAGAAGGTTCTGCTGATCAAGCCGCAAACTTTCATGAACCTCTCCGGCGAGGCCGTCGGCGAAGCGATGCGCTTCTACAAGCTCCAGCCCGCCGATCTTGTCGCGATCTATGACGAACTCGACCTTCCCGCGGGCAAGGCACGGCTGAAAACCGGCGGCGGCCATGGCGGCCACAACGGCATCAAGTCGCTGGATGCTCATTGCGGCAAGGAGTACCGGCGGCTGCGCCTCGGCATCGGCCACCCCGGCATCAAGGAAATGGTGCAGAACCACGTGCTCGGCGATTTCGCCAAGGCCGACAAGGCTTGGCTGGAGCCGCTTCTCGATACGCTCGCCGACAATGCCGACATGCTGGTGCGAAACGAGGATTCGCAGCTGATGAACAAGATCGCGCTGGCACTCGGCGGCAAGGCCGAGGAGGAGAAGCAGCGCAAGGACAACAAGACTACCGAAAAGAAGCCGGTCGACCAGTCGCATATACACCAGGCGCGCAATCACAATCAGCCGAAGGTGCTGGCCACCGGCCCGATGGCCGATATTCTGAAGAAGATGTTCGGCAACAAGGGGGAATGAGGCCGGTGCCGGATCAGAATTTCGCCATCCGTCCGGCCGCCGCCAGCGACCTTCCCGGGCTGACCACCCTCTACCAGCATTTGAACCCGGCCGATCCGGTTCTCGACAAGGCCATGGCCGAAGAGCTGTTCTCCACCATCCTCGCGCAGCCCGGCATGATCGTATTCATTGGCTTTGCCGGCGATATCGCCGCCGCAACCGCCACCTTGATCGTCGTGCCGAACCTTACGCGCAACGGCGCCTCCTATGCGTTGGTTGAAAACGTCGTCACCCACGCCGATCACCGCCAGCGCGGTTATGCCGGCGCCGTCATCGGTCATGCAGTGACCGAGGCCTGGAAGGCCGGCTGTTACAAGGTAATGCTGCTGACCGGCTCGAAGAACCCGGCAACGCTGCGCTTCTACGAAAATTGCGGTTTCGTGCGGGATAAGACCGGTTTACAGATCCGCCGGCCTGAAGCAGAGCTTATTCCTCCGGCTCCGTCGTAAACATTAGCGGAAAGCCCATCTCCTTGGCGAGATCGATGCCCTCCTTGGCCTTGGTCTCGGCAATGTCCCTGGCGCAGACCACGACCACGCAGGAGCCGAGCTTGTGGGCGGTCATCATCACCCGATAGCCGGTCTCCTCGCTCATGCGGAAGACGGCCTTCAGGATCACGATGACGAACTCACGCGGGGTATAGTCGTCATTGACGAGGATGACCTTGTAGAGCTTCGGCTTGTCCAGCTTCGGCTTCACCTTGGTCTTCGGTTTCAGGGCAACGTCATTGTCACTCATCGGAAAATCCACCCGTCGATGACATGGTCAAGAATCTTCAAAACAACTAATCATTGTCGATGACGAATTTTCGACGGTCCCCGGTCGCTGCTTCCACCAATCAGGAGGAAAGGCCCGCTGGCTTGAGACCCTACCGTTATTGCGGCCAGGCAAGAGCAACCTTGCATCTGACGAAATCCGCAATGCATCGAAACCGAAATCGCCCTCCAAAATAGGGCGCCACTGTTCCGTGAGCAAGTGAGCAACGCTAAAAGCTCGCGAAGACTTGACCACATTGCTCCTTTATCCCATAGGCACCAGCAAGAAATTCAAGAACAGCAGGTTTTAGCCATGGGCTTCAAATGCGGCATCGTCGGACTGCCGAACGTCGGCAAATCGACCCTCTTCAACGCGCTCACCAAGACGGCGGCCGCACAGGCGGCGAACTATCCCTTCTGCACCATCGAGCCGAACACCGGCGAAGTCGCCGTGCCCGATCCGCGCATGCGCAAGCTCGCCGACATCGCCAAGTCGAAAGAACTGATCCCGACCCGCATCTCCTTCGTCGACATCGCCGGCCTCGTGCGCGGCGCCTCGAAGGGTGAAGGTCTCGGCAATCAGTTCCTTGCCAATATCCGTGAAGTCGACGCCATCGTGCATGTGCTGCGTTGCTTCGAAGACAGCGACATCACCCATGTCGAGGGTCGTATCAATCCCGTCGCCGATGCCGAGACCATCGAGACCGAGCTGATGCTCGCCGACCTCGAAAGCCTCGAGCGCCGCACCGAGCAGACGCGCAAGCGCGCCACCAGCAAGGACAAGGAATCGATGGCGATGCTGCCGATCATGGAAGCGTCGCTGAAATTGCTCAACGAAGGCAAGCCGGTGCGCACGCTGCTGTCGACGCTGGATGCCGAGGAAATCGCCATCCTCAAGGGCCTCAATCTCCTGACCTCGCATCCGGTCCTCTACGTCTGCAACGTCGCCGAGGCCGAGGCCTCCACAGGCAATGAATTCACCGAGGCCGTCGCCGCCATGGCTCGGGAACAAGGTGCCGAAACCGTCGTCATCTCGGCGGCGATCGAGGCTGAAGTCGCTCAGCTTCCCGAAGATGAGGCCAAGGAATTCCTCTCCGCGCTCGACCTTGACGAAGCGGGCCTCGACCGGCTGATCCGTGCCGGCTACAAGCTGCTCCACCTCATCACCTATTTCACCGTCGGCCCGAAGGAAACACGCGCATGGACGATCGAGCGCGGCACCAAGGCGCCGCAGGCCGCCGGTGTCATCCATTCGGATTTCGAGCGCGGCTTCATCCGCGCCAACACCATCGCCTATGACGATTACATCAAATACAACGGCGAAGTCGGCGCCAAGGATGCCGGCAAGGCGCGTGACGAAGGCAAGGAATACGTCGTCCAGGACGGCGACGTCATCCACTTCCGCTTCAACACTTAAATAAAAGAGCGCTGCCGCCTTAACCCGGCGGCAGCCTGTTTGCGATGGCCGGCGGTAGTGCGCGCAACACCAGCCGGCGAAGCGGCATCCAGCCGGTGCCGATGATCAAGACGATCGCGCCGACGACAATCAGCGTCGTGAAGATGTAGGTGTTGACCGTGGCGCTTCCCTACCGGAAGACGCTGAAGATCGCAACGCCGAGCGACAGCAGTCCCGAAGTGACAAAGGCCCGCCGGTCGATGACCAAGCCGATCAGCATCAGCACCGCCACCGTCGCGACGACCACCGGCGTCCGGGCCGACATGTTCGCCAGGTCGAAGATACGGCCGCCTTCTCCGAAAGACATGAGGGAAACAGTGCTATAGAGCAGCGCCGGCGCCGCGCCGAGATGCAGCCAGAACGCAATATCCGAACGCGTAGTCCGGCGCAGCCGGTCGCCGAAATCGAAATAGAGCGCCGTGGCGAAGAGGCCGAGCGAGCAAAGAAGAGAGATCGCCGCCAGCAGGGCAACATGATCGACGAAAAATTCCGGATTGCCGCTTATCCATTGTACGAGACGCAACAACAGGGTGAGTGCCAAGGCAAGCGCCGACATAATGGCAAGCGCCAGCGACAAGGGCACGCGATAGCGGGCATAGTAGACGCCGAGAAGGATCGGAAAGCCGGCAACGAATTGCGTCAGCCCCGCGCCGATTTCGGAGGTCCACGGCGTGAAAACGCGGGACATCAGCAAGAATGTCCAGCAGAATAGGGCGATCGTCAGGCCGACGGCCGGCAAAGCGAGCCGCTGGCGGCGCACCAGGATTTCCGAAAGCACCAGGATCGCGGGCGGCACGGCATAAAGCGGCGCAAGGCCCCAGAGGCCGACGAGCGCCACGACGACGCCGATGGTGATCAGCACGTCGTGAAACCCGCGCACGAAGCGCGGTGTCTCCGTATCAGACCAAGCCTGCTCTTCGGCTGCCTGTGCAGGCTGTGGCTCAATGACAGCCACGCCACGCTCGGTCAGAAACGGCAGAAGCCGCCCGCCCGCCTCCGGCGAAATCAGCCCCTGGCGCGCTGCCTCGTCGAGTATCGACCTCAGATCAGTCATGCCGGTTTATCTCCCCGGAATCATTGAGCCCACGCGGATGCTATTGTAAGCATTGTGCGCTTGATATGGCGGAGGAGCGAATGTCGGCAGAAAAGCTAGCCTTCGAGGATTTCGAACCCGGTCGCCGCTTTCCCCTCGGCCCGAAACCGGTGAGCGCCGAGGAAATCGTCGAATTCGCGCGGGAATTCGACCCGCAGCCGATGCATCTCGACGAGGCTGCTGGCCGCGCCAGCATTCTCGGCGGCCTCGCCGCCTCCGGCTGGCATACGTCCGCGATGCTGATGCGGATGATGGCCGACAGCTACATCCTACATGCGCTTTGCGAGGGTGCGCCGGGCATCGACCTGATGGAATGGCGAAAGCCGGTGCTGTCAGGCGATACGCTGCAGGGTCAATCGACCGTGCTCGAAGCCCGGCCGATGCGCTCGCGCCCCGGCATGGGCATCGTCAAGTTCCGCCACGAGGTGGAAAACCAGCGCGGCGAACTCGTCTGCCTCTCGGAAAATTCGGTCATGATCCGCATGCGCCCGGAGATTGCAACATGAGAATGTCCGAACTTTACCCCATCGGTGAAAAGGCCGAGATCGGCAGCTACACCTTCACCGAGGAAAACATCATCAGTTTCGCCGAGCGCTACGATCCGCAGCGTTTCCACGTCGACAAGGCAGCAGCCAAGGATACCATGTTCGGCGGCCTTTGCGCGTCGGGCTGGCACACCACCGCCGGCTGGATGCGAACCTTCCTCGCCTTCTGGAAAAGCCAGAGCGTCGCGCTTACGCAAAGGGGCCTGAAGGCGCCGAATCTCGGCCCTTCGCCGGGCTTCCAGAAACTGCAATGGCTGCGGCCGATCTTTCCGGGCGACGTCGTGACCTATTCCGTCGCCCTCCTCTCCAGCCGGCCGCTCGCATCCCGGCCGGGCTGGCACCTCAACACCATTCTCTGCGAGGGCGTCAATCAGAACGGCGAAGCCGTCATGCGCTTCGAAAGCGGCGTCTTGGAATTCGACTGACGCCGCAAGAGCAATGCCGGGTCAGTGGCCGGAGAATTCGACCAGCGTGTGCACGACGACGCCGAGCTCTTCCAGCTTCTTGCGGCCGCCAAGGTCCGGCAGATCGATAACGAAGCAGGCGCCGACCACCTCGGCGCCGATCTGCCGCAACAGCTTGGTAGCACCCACCGCAGTACCGCCGGTGGCGATCAGGTCATCGACGAGGATCACCTTCTCACCAGGCTGCACCGCATCGCGATGCATCTCCATTTCGTCGACGCCATATTCCAGGCTGTAGGCGATGCGCACTGTATCGTGCGGCAACTTGCCCTTTTTGCGGATCGGTACGAAGCCGGAGGAAAGCTGGTGCGCCACCGCGCCGCCGAGGATGAAGCCGCGCGCCTCCATGCCGGCAATCTTGTCGATCTTCGTGCCGGCATAGGGCTGCACGAGTTCATCGACCGCTCGGCGGAAAGCGCGGGGATTGCCGAGCAGCGTGGTGATGTCGCGAAAGATGATGCCCGGCTTGGGATAGTCGGGAATGGAGCGGATGCTTGCAGCAAGCTCCGAAGTCATATTCTTGTCCATGGAAAGTCCATATCTGCGAGCGCTTTAAATCGGCCGCACCCTATCAATTGCCAGGGGCGGAACCAACAAAAAAGGCGGCCGAGGCCGCCTTTTGAATGTTGATCGGGATCGATCAGTGTTCCTTGTTGGCATAGACCGAGCGCTTCGTCAGGTAGATCAGCACAGTGAAGATCGCCAGGAAGACCATGACCATGAAACCGGTGCGCTTGCGCTCCTCGAGATGCGGCTCGGCAGCCCACATCAGGAAGGAAGAGACGTCCTTGGAATACTGGTCGACGGTCTGCGGCGCGCCGTCGTCATAGGTCACCTGGCCGTCCGAGAGCGGCTTCGGCATGGCGAGGACGGCGGCAGCATGGAAATACGGGTTGTAGTGTCCGCCCTGAGGCACCTGGAAACCGGCCGGCGGCTCTTCGTAGCCGGTCAGCAGCGCGTGGATGTAATCCGGGCCGTTCTCCTGATACTGCGTGAAGATGTCGAAGACGAATTGCGGGAAGCCGCGCTCGACTTCGCGGGCCTTGGCGATCAGCGAAAAGTCAGGCGGAGCCGCGCCGTTGTTGGAAGCGGCAGCCGCCTCCGCATTGGCGAAAGGCGCCGGGAAGTGGTCGGAAGGGACCGCCTTGCGGGTAAACATCTCGCCGGCCGCGTTCGGCCCGTCCTGGACTTCGTAGTTCGCGGCGAAAGCCTTCACCTGCGCCTCGTTATAGCCGAGCTCGTCGAGCATGCGGAAAGGCACGAGGTTCATCGAATGGCAGGCGGAACAGACTTCGGTGTAAACCTTGAGGCCGCGCTGAAGCTGAGCCTTGTCGTAATGGCCGAACGGACCGGCAAAAGTCCATTCCTCCTCCTTCGGCTCCTTCAGCGGATAGTGCGGCGTCGCACCTTCCTCGTGATGGGCAGGTGCTGCTCCATTGGCGGGCGTCGCTTCCTGGGCCAAGGCTGCGCTGCCGAGAACGGCAGCGACTGCGAGCGAAAGAATGCTTGCAACAAGCGTTTTCATATTTCTGTTTCCTTCCGCCGCTCGCTTACGCATTGGCCGCTGCACTGGCAGCAACTGTCTTGTTGCGCTTTTCGAGCACCGCTTCGGTGATCGAGTTCGGGATGCGGCGCGGTGTTTCCACCAGGCCGAGAACTGGCATCGCGACCAGGAAGAAAGCAAAGTAGAGAAGCGTGCAGATCTGTGAAATCGTCGTGAACAGGCCTTCCGCCGGCTGCGAGCCGAGCCAGCCGAGGATGATCGCGTTGATCACGAACAGCCAGTAGAACAGCTTGTACCAGGGACGGTAGACGGCCGAGCGGACCTTCGAGGTATCGAGCCAGGGCAGGAAGAACAGCACGATGATCGCGCCGAACATCACGAGCACGCCGCCGAGCTTGGAGTCGATCGGGCCGACGTTGAAGGTGATCGAGCGCAGCATCGCGTAGAACGGCAGGAAATACCATTCCGGAACGATGTGGGCCGGCGTCTTCAACGGGTCTGCCGGGATATAGTTGTCGGCATGGCCGAGGAAGTTCGGCAGGTAAAAGACGAAATAGGCATAGACCAGCAGGAAGACGGAGACGCCGAGCGCATCTTTCATCGTCGCATAAGGCGTGAAGCGCACCGTGTCCGTCTTCGTCTTGACCTCGATGCCGGTCGGGTTCGTCTGGCCGGTGACGTGCAGCGCCCAGATGTGCAGGACGACGACGCCAGCGATCATGAAGGGCAGCAGGTAGTGCAGCGAGAAGAAGCGGTTCAGCGTCGGCTGATCGACGGCGAAGCCGCCAAGCAGGAACTGCTGGATCCATTCGCCGACCAATGGGAAGGCCGAGAAGAAGCCGGTGATGACGGTCGCGCCCCAGAAGGACATCTGGCCCCAGGGCAGAACATAGCCCATGAAGCCGGTCGCCATCATCAGGAGGTAGATGACGACGCCGAGAATCCAGAGGATTTCGCGCGGCGCTTTATAAGAACCGTAATAGAGGCCGCGGGCAATGTGCAGGTAAACGGCGACGAAGAAGAAGGAAGCGCCGTTGGCATGCATATAGCGCAGCAGCCAGCCGTGGTTGACGTCACGCATGATCTTTTCAACAGAGTTGAAAGCAAGCGACGTGTCGGCGGCATAATGCATGGCGAGCGTAACGCCTGTCAGGATCTGTACGATCAGCATGACGGCGAGCATGGCACCGAAGGTATAGGCATAGTTCAGGTTTCTGGGAACCGGATATGCAATGAAGCTGTCATAGACCATGCGCGGCAAAGGCAGGCGCGCATCGACCCATTTCTCAAGGCCGGTTGATGGCTCGTAGCTGGAATGGCCACTCATTAATCAGTCTCCCCTCAACCGATCTTGATCTTGGTATCGGATATAAATGAAAAGGTCGGAATCGCCAGATTCTGCGGCGCAGGCCCCTTACGGATGCGGCCGGCCGTATCGTAGACCGAGCCATGGCAGGGACAGAACCAACCATTATATTCGCCGGCCTGGCCGAGCGGAACGCAGCCGAGATGGGTGCAGGTGCCGATCATGACGATCCAGTTTTCTTTGTCCTTCCCGCCTGAACGGTCAACACCCGTTGCCTGGGCCTCGGGCGGCAGGTTGGCATTGCGGGCGACCGGATCCTTGAGATCCGCCAGCGGAACATCGGCGGCGGCCTTCACTTCTTCAGGCGTACGGTTACGAATGAAGATCGGCTTGCCGCGCCACTTGACCGTCAATGACATGCCGGGCTCGAGGCTCGCGACATCGACTTCGATGGAGGCCAGTGCCAGCGTCGACGCATCCGGTCGCATCTGGTCGACGAACGGCCAGGCAACCGCGACGGCGCCGACAGCGCCCGCCATACCAGTGGTGAGATAAAGGAAATCACGGCGAGTAGGCTCTGTCGAAGCCTCGCTTGTCGTTACGTGTTCGCTCACGGCCTAACCATCCTCTGCGCAAATATTGCGGAATTCCGCCCTGCCCCCTCTGCCGGCGAATCGATCTGGACACAATTCGGCCATAGATTCCCCGGCAATCCGGCGCGTTCTAAGCTTGATCGCAAATTATGTCCAGCCTTGGCAAGGGGACGAGGGCACAATGTCGCGGGAATTTCCGATGAATTTTTTAAGGCAAACACGAGCTTGCCCTCATGTTGCATTGCAACAAAAAAGCCACCGTGATAGGCGCAGTCGCAGCCAAGCCAGCGAGCCGGACCGGAGCGGATGAGAGACACGATTTTTTGCGTATTCAGCGTTCTCACCACCCTCGTCCTCGCTATCGTCTCGCTGCGGTATGTCACCGATTTTTATCTGCTCTCCTTCTTTTACAGCTTCCAGGTCCACTTGGCCGTTGCCGCGGCAGCCGCCTCCGTTGCGGCCCTTCTCGTCAAACGGCACTGGTATGCGCTGCTGACGCTCGGCGTATCCGTCGTCCTTGCCGTCCATGGCGTCGCGATGATGCGCGAGTTCGTCGAGCCGGCTGTCGATCAAAACCGTCCGGCCCTCTTCAAGCTGATGTCCTTCAATATCGAGAATGATAATTTCGCCAATGGCGCCGATATCGCCGACATGGCGATCACCTCAGGCGCCGACGTCGTCAGCATCCTGGAGGCCGAGCCGCTGCTGCCGGAACTGCCTCGGCTCTTGAAGACTTATCCCTATTATATCGGCTGCGGAGTCAGCATGCAGGAATGCGACACGCTGGTGCTGTCGAAGCGCCCGCTCATCGAACCCCGCATCCGCAATCTCGGACTGCTCTGGCGCAACCGGCTGACGATCTCGACGATCGATTTCGACGGTCAGAAGGTCAATTTCCTCGCCGCGCACCTGACCAAGCCCTATTACGACGAATTCCACGGCCTGGAAATCGAAGATCTCGCGGAAGTTATTCCGTCCCTGCCGGGGCCGCTCGTCCTTGCCGGCGATTTCAACACGTCGATTCTGGCGCCCGACGTGCAGTATCTGATGCGCAGCCAAGGGCTGGGCACGGTCTCGCTGGAGCCGGCGACATGGCCGATCGCGGCAGGCGCCTTCGGCATTCCGATTGATCACGTTTTCAGCCGGGCGCCTCTGCGGCTGAAGTCGGTCCGCCGCATCGAGAACAGCTTCGGTTCAAATCATTTTGGCCTCATGGCGGAATTCGCCGTCGACCCTTGAGACCGCATCGCCGTCCGCCGCGAGGAACCCGCCAGACTGGCGCGCCCAGAGCTCGGCATAGAGCCCGCCGCGGCGAAGCAGCTGATCATGGCTGCCCTCCTCGATGATGCGGCCGAGATCGACGACGATCAACCGGTCGAGTGCTGCAATCGTCGATAGCCGATGGGCGATCGCAAGCACGGTCTTGCCCTCCATGATCCGGTGGAGATTGGACTGGATCGCTTCCTCCACTTCCGAATCGAGCGCCGACGTCGCTTCGTCGAGGACGAGGATCGGCGCGTCCTTCAGCATGACGCGGGCAATGGCGATGCGCTGCCGCTGGCCACCTGACAGTTTGACACCGCGTTCGCCGACATGCGCATCGAAGCCTCTGCGCCCCTGCTGATCCTGCAGACGCTCGATGAAGTCGATGGCTTCGGCGCGTATGGCTGCTTCGACCAACCGCTCCTCACCGGCATCTGGCCGTCCGAACAGGATATTGTCGCGCACCGAACGATGCAGCAGCGAGGTGTCCTGGCTGACGACGCCGATCTGCATTCTGAGCGATTCCTGCGTCACGGCTGCAATATCCTGGCCGTCGATGAGAATGCGCCCGTCCTGAATGTCGTAGAGGCGCAGCAGCAGGTTCATCAGTGTGGACTTGCCCGCGCCCGAACGACCGACGATCCCGACCTTTTCGCCGGGATGGATTGTCAGGGAGAAATTCTCGACGACCGGCAGGTGACCCTTGCCGTAGCGGAAGGAAACATTGTCGAAACGGATGCCGGGCTGCCGGATCACCAGGCTCTTCGCATCCGGCCGATCGACGAGCGCCAGCGGTTGAGAGATCAGCTCGGCGGCGTTCTGGATGGTGCCGAGATTGCGCATGATGCCATTGAACTGCGTCATCAGCCGCCCGAGCAGAAAATTCAGCCTGAGCACCAGCGCCAGCGAGAAGGCCACGGCTCCGGAGCTCACCATGCCGCGCAGCCAGAGATCGACGCTCAGCCCCGCCATCGTCACGATCATCAGGCCGGAGAGCAGCGCCATCGAGGCCCTGACCCCGGTGATGAACCGCGTGAAGCGCAGCACCGTATCCTGATAGATATCGAAGCCCTGCCGCATATAGCGGTCGCTTTCCTCGTCGCGGGCAAACAGCTTCAGCGTCTGCATGTTGCTGTAGGAATCGACCATCCGCCCGTTCAGCATCGATCCGGCCTCCGCCGTTTCGCGGGAATGCTGGCGGATCCTCGGAACGAAATGGCGGGCAAGCAGGCTGAAGGCGCCAAGCCAGAACAACACGACGGCGGCAAGGGAAAAGTCCAGCCGGGCGACGAGCACGAGCGTCGTCACGGCATAAATGCCGACGAACCAGACGCTTTCCATCAGCGAAGTGACGAGATCTCCGGTCGCCTGCCCGGCCGACCAGACCTTGGTAACGATGCGCCCGGAGAAATCGCTCTGGAAGAACGATAAAGACTGCCTGGAGACATGGAGATAGGATTGCCAACGTGCTAGATTATAGAAGCCCGGCGTGATCACCTGCTGATCCACGAGCGCGATCAGGAAGGCGACGACGAAACGCACGAGCCCGATGAGAGCGAGCATGCCGAACAGCTCGCCGCCATGGGCCGCCAGAAGACCGCTCCAGCCGGCGCCGGGCGTGATACTGCCGAGGATATCGACCAGCCGGCCGACGAACCAGAAAAGTGCCGCCTCGATTGCCGCCGATGTGCCGCCGAGAACGAGCATGGCGACGAAGGGCATCTTCGCCTGGCCGATATAGAACCGGATGAATCCGAGCGTCGAGCCCGGCGGCTGAAGGTTGGCGCGCGGACGGAACGGATCGATCCAGGTTTCGAACAGGCGAAGGATGGGGCGCAGGAACATGGAAGCGATATAGGCGGATTGGGAGGAGCGGCAAAGGGAATGAAAAGCGGACTCAACCTTATATTTTGGTAATAATCGATAACATCGGCGGCATCGCCATTGATTACCCCCGAACCGGTCACAATCTGACGATACGATCGCGCTTCACCGGAGAGAAGGCCCATGGAAACGAAAATGCTCGATGCGCATATTCCGCTTCCGCTCGCGGAAAGGCTCGACGCCCTCGCGCTCGACCTGGCATTGCCGCGCGACGTAATTGTTACCGAGGCCGTTACCGCCTGGCTCGACCAGGAAGAGCGCCGCCGCATCGCCACGCTGCGCACACTCGCCGCCGCCAACACCATCATCCTCGTCGAACATGACCGCGTGATCGACTGGGCCGACAGTCTGTGAATAGATAGCGCGGCCGCCAGCAGTCCGCAGCACCGCTGGCAGCCACACTGTAAAGCCAGGATAGGAATTACCGGCCCTCCCCGCCTCCGCCGGGAGGGCCCTTTATCATTCCGCCGCCACTTCCGCTTCCTCGGCGTGATCGGAGAGGAAGCCGCCGGACTGGCGGTTCCAGAGGTCGGCGTAGATGCCGCCGCTCTCGATCAGTTCGCTGTGTGAGCCGGCCTCGATGATCCGGCCCTTGTCGAGCACGATCAGCCGGTCCATCTCCGTCAGTGTCGACAGCCGGTGGGCAATCGCGATCACCGTCTTGCCCTCCATCAGGGCGAAGAGGTTTTCCTGGATAGCCGCTTCGACTTCGGAATCGAGCGCCGAGGTTGCCTCGTCGAGCACCAGGATCGGCGCGTCCTTCAGGAAGACGCGGGCGATCGCGATGCGCTGCCGCTGACCGCCGGAGAGCTTGACGCCGCGTTCGCCGACCTGCGCATCAAGCCCTTGGCGGCCCTGCATGTCGACGAGCCCTTCGACGAACTCCCAGGCATTGGCACGCTTGGCAGCCTCGATGATCTCGGCATCCGAGGCGTCGGGTCGGCCATAGGCGATGTTGTCGCGAATTGAGCGATGCAGCAGCGAAGTATCCTGCGTCACCACGCCGATCAGCGAGCGCAGGCTTTCCTGCGAGACGCCGGCGATATCCTGCCCGTCGATGGTGATGCGGCCGCCCTCCAAGTCGTAGAAGCGCAGCAGCAGGTTCATCAGCGTCGTCTTGCCGGCGCCGGAGCGCCCGACGAGACCCACCTTCTCGCCTGCCTTGATATCGAGCGACAGGTTGTCGATCACACCCTTGCTCTTGCCATAGTGGAAGCGGATGCGGTCGTAGTGGATCGCGCCCTTCTTTGCCGTCATGGGAGGCGCGTCCGGCTTGTCGACGATGTCGTGCTGTTTGCTCATCATCTCCATGCCGTCATAGACTGTGCCGATATTCTCGAACAGCGCCGAGACTTCCCACATGATCCATTGCGACATGCCGTTGACGCGCATGGCAAGACCGATGGCGATGGCGATGGCGCCGACCGAGATCGCCCCGTTCAACCAGAACCAGATCGACATGCCCGAGACGACGAACAGCGCAACGCAGTTGTTCAGGTAGACGCTGATATGGAAGAGCGTCACCTTGCGCATCTGCTTGTGCACGGTCTGCAGGAACTCGTCCATGCCTTCCTTGGCATAGACCTCCTCGCGGCCGGCATGTGAAAACAGCTTGACGGTGGCGATATTCGTATAGCTGTCGACCACGCGCCCCGTCATCATCGAGCGGGCATCCGCCTGCGCCGCAGCGATCTTGCGAAGCCGGGGCACGAAATAGGAGACGATGCCGATATAGACGGAGAGCCAGACGAGGATCGGGATCATCAGCCGCCAATCGGCAGCCGCGATGACGATGATCATCGTCAGGAAGTACGTCACGACATAGACGAAGACGTCAAGAATCTTCATCACCGTCTCACGCACGGCGAGCGAGGTCTGCATCACCTTGGTCGCCACACGCCCGGCAAACTCGTTGGCGAAGAAGGTCATGCTGTGGCGCAGCAGGAAGCGATGCATCTGCCAGCGGGCGCTCATCGGATAATTGCCGAGCAGCATCTGGTGCATGATGAGGGAATCGAGGCCCGCCGTCAGAGGCAGGCCGATCAGCACCAGCGCCGCCATCCAGAAAAGCTTGTGGCCTTCCGTCTGCAGGAAGGTGGCGCGGTCGGCATTCGTCAGCCAGTCGACGATATCGCCGAGGAACTGGAAGAGCGCCACTTCGCCGACGGCGATCAGCGCCGTCAGCACGGCCATCAGGCAGAGCCAGGGCGCTGCCGGCTTGCTGTAGTGCCAGCAAAAGGCAAAAAGACCCTTTGGCGGAGCGACGGGCTCCTCGCTCGGAAAGGGATTGAGTCGCTGTTCGAACCAGCCAAACATGAAATTGCTCCGAAACGTCAGCGTTTCGGCTCCCGGCTTCGCGCCATCCCGGCGTTACGCAAGCACATATGGGAACCGAACGTTCAAGGGGCGAGGCTGAAGCAGCCGCACAATGGATCAAAAAGGGGGATTCAAGAAGAAAAGCGCTCTAGCGGCGCCATGTCGCCCTAATCGGCATCACGGCGGGAAAGCGCATATCGAGCAAAATATTCATGACGGCCCTCCCTGCTGGCGATTAAAGATGTGCATGGATAACGCGAAAATGGCGAAATTTCCAGCCCTATAATGGCGTAAATTGAACGTTTCTCGGCCAAAACGCGCAGTTGCGGCGAAATGGCAGTTGCTTTAGGTCTTGCCCGTTCTAGCGAAATAAGCAGCGTGTGATGACCGACCTCAGATTGGCACTCTACCAGCCGGATATAGCAGGCAATACCGGCACGATCCTGCGTCTTGCCGCCTGCCTCGGCTTTGCGGTCGATCTGATCGAGCCCGCCGGCTTCGACGTTTCCGATCGCAACCTGAAACGATCCGGCATGGATTATATCGCCGCCGCCGCGCTGACCCGCCATGTCGACTGGGACCGCTTCGAGGCGTGGCGCGCCACGACCGGCCGCCGCCTGATCCTCGCCTCGACCAAGGCGGCCGATCGCTACACCGATCTGGTCTTCCGTTCGGACGACATCCTGCTTTTCGGGCGCGAAAGCGCCGGGGTGCCGGATCATGTGCACGATAGAGCCAATGCCCGCATCCTGATCCCGATGGTCGGCGGACAGCGCTCCATCAACGTCGCCGTCTCGGCTGCCATGATCGTCGGCGAAGCGATGCGCCAGACGGTCTGGGCATAACTGTATCGGTTCGACGCCACGACTATCAGCTCCCGAATATGTCGCAAAACGACGTTGCCAATCCGCCAAAGCGGCGTATATTTATTAGCCGGGCAATCAAAAAGATCGCATTGCTCCTACGATTCCAAGCGGTTGGAACAGCCCAAATCTCGTTAGCTTCGCCTCTTTGGAAGGAAGAATAAAAACAAGAAAATGGATTCCACAATTATCATGATCAACCTGTTCGGTGCCGTGGCATTGCTGCTGTTCGGACTTGCGCAGGTGAAGGACGGTGTGTCCAGGGCCTTCGGCGCACGGCTGAGAACGGGGTTGGCGACCGGCACGCGTGGCGGTTTCCGTTCCTTCCTGTCCGGTCTCGTCGCGACTATTGCACTGCAGAGCTCCACGGCGACGGCGCTGATGACCGCGTCCTTCGTCGAGCGCGATCTGATCAGGCCGCGCATGGCGCAGATCGTCCTGCTCGGCGCCAATGTCGGCACTGCGATCACCGCCTGGATCGTCGCCACCGGCATCGAATGGCTCTCGCCCCTCCTGATCCTGGCCGGCATCGTGCTTTACCGCGGCCGCTCCAGCACCCGCCAGGGCGGCGGCGCAGCGCTGATCGGCATCGGGCTGATGCTGCTGTCGCTGCATCTGCTCGGCCTCGCGACGGAACCGATGCGCGCCTCCCCCGCTCTCGCCGCCTTTATCGGCCTGCTGGACGGCGCGCTGCCCGTAGCGCTGCTCTTCTCGGCGGCCCTTGCCTTTCTCTCCTCATCGAGCCTGGCAGTGGTGGTGCTTATCCTGTCGCTCGCCTCAGCGGGCCTCGTCTCGGCTGAACTCGTCATCGTGCTCGTGCTCGGCGCCAACCTCGGCGGTGCGATCCCGCCCGTTATCGCGACATTGTCCGGCCCGGTTTCGGCGCGGCGCGTCACCCTCGGCAATCTCGCAGTGCGCGCGTTCGGATGCTTCATCGCCCTACCGCTGGCGGGTTATGGCGCCGAACTCATCCAGATGCTGCCCTTTGGTCCGGCCAAGCTTCCGGTCGACGCGCATCTCGCCTTCAACCTTCTGCTCGCAGCACTCGCCTGGCCTTTTTCCCGGCCGCTGGCCACCCTGATGGCTCGGCTGGTGCCGGATCAGCCGGAGCCTGACAACGCCCCGAAATATCTCGATGCGCAGGAGCTTTCGACACCCGTCATCGCGCTCACCAGCGCGACCCGCGAAGTGCTCGGCGTCGGCGACCTCATCGAGCGCATGCTGGTCAGGGTCTCAGAAGCCTTCGAACAGAACGATTCCGGCAAACTTGCTGAAATCCCCGCGCTCGAGGAGCGCGTCGACCGGCTGCAGCAGGCGGTGAAGATCTATCTCTCGAAGCTCGGCCGCGAAGGTCTCAGCGACGAAAACGCCCGCCGCTCAATCGTCGTAATCGACTACGCGATCAATCTCGAACATATGGGCGACATTATCGAGAAAGGCTTGCGGGAAGAGGTGGCGAAGAAGATCTCGCTCGGCCTGAAATTTTCCGACGACGGCCATCAGGAACTGCGCAAGCTGTTCGATCTGACGATCGACAATCTGCGCGTCGCCCAGACGATCTTCGTCACTCGCGATTTCAATCTGGCGCGGCAGATGATGGAGGTAAAGGTCGAAGTGCGCCGGATGGAGAAGCAGTCGGCCGAGCGCCATCTCGAACGCTTGCGCGACGGCCGCGCCGACAGCCTGCAGACGAGCTCGCTGCATCTCGACATGCTGCGCGACCTGAAGCGCATCAATGCCCACATCGTCTCGGTGGCGCATCCGATCATGGATGAGAGCGGCCTCTTGATCGAAAGTCGCGTGCGGCCGGCGGCTGAGTGACGATCAATCGGCCGAAGGCAGGCGGCGCATGGTGAATTCGATCTGGTCGCCGTCGAGCTGACGCCAGCTTTCCACCTCGGTCCAGTAGGCGGCTTTCGGATATTCGTCGAACCATTCGCGCGCCTTGGCGCGTGCATCGAGAAGGCCGAGGCAATATGTCTCACGCACGAAATGGTCTTTCCGCCGGGAGGACGTTTCCGCCCGATGTCTCGCTATCCTGCGCTTCAGGCCGTCGAAGGACGGAGGCCCTGGAACTTTTTTCATCAAACCTACCTCTTCGGAAAAGGTAGTATCGAAATTCGGGATTTGCGAGTCGAATCTTGGAAGCGCGTGGGCGTGCCGCCTTGGCTTGGCGAGACGCGGGGCCACCTGCTAAACGGGGCGGGTAATCGAGAATGAGCGAGTCGCTTCCTATGCAGATGCCGACCGCCGGAGGCGCGACATGGAAAGACCGGAACTGCCGATCGGCTTGCCTGAGGATATCGAAGAGAAGAAGGCCGCCGCCCGCAACTGGTTCGAAGGACTGCGCGATACGATCTGCGCCTCCTTTGAAGCCCTCGAAGACGAGCTGGAAGGCCCGCTCTCCGATCAGGAGCCCGGCCGCTTCACCGCCAAGGACTGGTCGCGCGAAAACGGCGCCGGCGGCGGTGGCCGCATGTCGATGATGGAAGGCCGGGTCTTCGAGAAGGTCGGCGTCCACACCTCCACCGTTCACGGCGAATTCTCCCCGGACTTCCGGGCGCAGATACCCGGCGCCAAGGACGATCCGCGTTTCTGGGCCTCGGGCATTTCGCTCATCGCCCATCCCGTCAATCCCAACGTTCCGGCCGTGCATATGAACACCCGTATGGTGGTCACCACCAGCCGCTGGTTCGGCGGTGGCGCCGACCTGACGCCGGTTCTGTCGCGCCGCCGCACCCAGGAGGACGAGGACAGCCAGCTCTTCCACAAGGCGATGGAGATCGCATGCCGCAATCATGCCGTCGCCGATTACGATGCCTACAAAGCCTGGTGCGACGAATATTTTTTCCTGAAGCATCGCAACGAGGCCCGCGGCATTGGCGGCATTTTCTATGACTGGCTGTATTCGAGCGAGGATGCCGGCGGCTGGGACGCCGATTTCGCCTTCACCCGCGATGTCGGCCGGGCGTTCGCCATGGTCTATCCGAAAATCGTCCGGTCCAACTTCAATAAGCTGTGGACAGAGGCCGATCGCGACGAACAATTGATCCGCCGGGGCCGCTACGTCGAATTCAATCTGCTGTATGATCGCGGTACGATCTTCGGCCTGAAGACCGGCGGCAACGTTGAATCCATTCTCTCGTCCTTGCCCCCCGTCGTCCGCTGGCCATGAGACTGTGATATCTCGTCGATAAATTCGAGTTGATTGACCTTCAAGAAAATTAAGCGCGTCCTAACTTTATATGTATGTGCGTAACAATCGGAGGAGGATTGTCATGACGATACAAAGTGGTTCGCCTGCGTCCACGGATGTCCAGGAAACATCCCGCACAATCGACACATCCGAGTTTCTGACACGCATCGCCGAGAAACTGCGGGCCAAGAGCGGCTCGGATCTGCCGCTGTCCTGCTTCATCGAGCAGGTCAAGCTGCAACTGGCCGGCGGAAAGTCCCCGGAACAGCTGCAGAACGAAGCAGCGGCCGCCAATAGCAACATGCCCGGCCAGCTTTCGGATACCTACAAAGCCTGGGCGATGCCCGACTGACACGGCCTCTACTGGCCGGCATATCGATGCCGGCCGGAACCTTCCCTCCCCCCGCACATTCATAAATCGCGTGAGAAGCGCGATCGTCTTTGTGTTTTAAACAGAGGAGAAGACCATGCGACTTTTCGAATGCGGCACTCTCGTCCCGGGCTGCGCCTGGCATACACGGGCGGATAGCGACGCCGAGGTGGTCCGCCGCGCCGTCGAGCACCTGAAAAATGCTCACGGCGAAACCACGATCCGCGAGAACATGGTGGATAATATCAAGTCTCGCATCCGAGACGAGGTCAACGCAGCCTGATTATTGCACTCGTTCCTGCAGCCGGGCGAGCAGCGCCGCCCGGTCGGAAACGAAATTTTCTTCCACCCACTGGTTTTCCAGGCCGGCAAGCAGCTCACCGACGCGCGGGCCGGACGGAATTCCCGCAGACATCACGTCGCCGCCGTTCAGCGGAAATTGCGGCTTCTTCCAGTTCGCGGCCTGATCCAGGAGCTTGGTGAGCCGGGCCGACCGCGCCATTTCGTCGAAATCCCCTTCAGCCTTGCCCCGCGCAACGCCGAGCGCCAGCTTCAGCCGCGTCGTGATGCCGTCGGCACCGTTGCGGTAGAGCAACCGTTCGAAGGCGGCCGACGACATGTCGTCATTGACAGGAGCTGCCATTGCCCAGGCCTTGAGGAAAGCCGCTTCCGCGTTCGCAAGCTTGAGCCGGGCTGCCAGTGCCTCCAGCCGCGCCGCATCGGGCGGCACGATCGCCGCAAGCCGCAGCAGCGGATCCGGCGTCCAGCCGAGCGCCTTTTCAGTGGCGACCAGCGAAGGGATCGCATCGATCCCCCATTTTTCCGATTCCGGCAGGATTTCCGTCAGCACTGCCACCTGCCGCATCCAGAGCAGCGCCCGGCCGGGATCGGCAGCACCGAGCAGCTTGCGCAGCTCCGACCAGACCCGCTCCGCCGACAGCGTCTTCAGCTTCGAACGCGCCGCCGAACACGCCTTCAGTCCCTCGGCATCCGGGCGTCCGGAGCCGTAATAGGCAAAGAAGCGGAAGAAGCGCAGGATGCGCAGATGATCTTCCGCAATACGCTTTGCCGCGTCACCGATGAAGCGGATGTTACGTCTCTCGATATCGGCAAGCCCGCCGACCAGATCCACCACCTCGCCTTTGGCATCGGCATAAAGCGCATTGATGGTCAGATCCCGCCGCTCGGCATCGGCCTTCCAATCGGTGCTGAAAGCAACCTTGGCATGGCGGCCGTCGGTCTCGACGTCAGTGCGAAGCGTCGTTACTTCGAAAGGCTTGCCATCGATGACGAGCGTCACTGTGCCGTGCTGCAGGCCCGTCGGCACCGCCTTGATGCCGGCCGCGCCCGCCCGCTCCATCACCGCCTCCGGCCTGAGTGTGGTGGCGATGTCGATATCGCTGACCGGCAGGTCCATCAGGCTGTTGCGCACCGAGCCGCCGACCACCCGCGCTTCTCCGCCCTCGGCCCCATCATTGGCATTGAGGAGTTCCAGGATGCGGCCGAGCGCCGGGTCGCGGAACCATGCTTGGTCGGCAACACCGGTCATGCATAAAGTCTTTCGTAAAGCGTGCGGACGATGCCGGCGGTGATGCCCCAGATCATTCTGGTTTCATAGGGCATCCGGTAGAAATGCCGGTCGACGCCGTCGACGACACGCCTGTCGCGGGCATGGTTGGCAGGGTCCATCAGGAAAGAAAGCGGCACCTCGAACACGTCGGCCACCTCGGCCGGGTTCAGCGTCAGTGCGAAGCCCGGCGAGACGACGCCGAGGACCGGTGTGATGCGAAAGCCGGTCGAGGCAAGATAATTCGGCAGCCGCCCGACGGTCTCGACGAAGGAACCGGAAAGACCGATCTCCTCTTCCGTCTCGCGGATTGCCGCCATCTCAGGTGAGATATCGGCCGGATCGATCGAACCGCCGGGAAAAGCGATCTGCCCGGAATGTTTGCGCAGCGTCGCCGTTCGCTTGGTAAAGATCACGTGCGCCTCGTCACCGGCATCGACGACGGGCACGAGCACGGCCGCGTCGCGCAGCTTGAAGGTCTCAACCTCGGCGACGATATCCGGATTGAGGACATGATCACCGTGATCGCGCCAGGCATGGTCGACCGGCCCGCCATTCTGGTTGAGCGCGCGGCGGCGGAATTCGGCTGCGGAAAACAGGGGGTAACGGTGGGTGATCGCATCATTCATCGGCAAAGAGCATCCAGTTCGTCGGCCGGCATGACAGGAAAAACCTCGCCAGCGGAGCGGATCGCAAACATCGCCCGTCCCTGCACGTCGAGAATCTCGCCAAGCGCGACCAGTTCATACATTACCGCACGCGACACCAGCGCCTCCAGCCGCCCGCGTACATGCAGATAGGGTTTAAGTTCGGCGTTGCCGTCCGCAATGGCAAAGCGCAGCCGATGCTGTCCTCCCGCCTCCACGACATCGCCGACATTGGTTCGCAATGTCAGCACCTGTTTACCCTCCCGCTCCGTCACACTCATCTCCACGGCAATGAAGGGAGCGTCGGCGACCCTGATCCCGACCTTTTCCACAGGAGTTACAAGATAGGTCTTCTCATCTTCGTCCTTGCGCAAAACCGTCGAAAACAGCCGCACCAGCGCCGGCCGGCCGATCGGCGTGCCCATGTAGAACCAAGTGCCGTCGGCTCTGATCTCCATATCGATATCGCCGCAGAAAGGCGGATTCCACCGCTCAACCGGCGGTAAGCCGCGTTTTTTTCCGCCGCTTTCGTCAGAGGCGCGCGAAATCATGGCGGCAAGTCCTGCCGCATCCGCCTGTCCGCTGATTTCCTCGGCTGCCATTCTTCCGTCCCGGTTTGTCCTTAACGAAGTGATGTCACGAGATAGTCATTCGCAACGAACTTGTCAGCCCGTCACATCTCCATAACTCTATCGGGTATGAGGCACATGTATAAGTCCGCCGATTCGCTGCCGAATGATTTCAGCCGTTGGAGATGCCTATGGGTATGATGAAGACCGAAGCCAGCCTCGATGAAAAGGCAATCGTCGCCGCCGCCGAAAAGGCGCTCTCCGATATCGCCGCCATCCGCGGAGAGGTCTCGAAGGTGATCTTCGGTCAGGAAAGCGTCGTCGAGAACACCATTCTCGCCGTGCTCTCCGGTGGTCATGCCCTGCTCGTCGGCGTTCCCGGCCTTGCCAAGACCAGACTAGTGACGACACTCGGCGAAGTCCTCGGCCTCGCCGCCAACCGCATCCAGTTCACGCCCGACCTGATGCCCTCGGATATTCTCGGGTCCGAGGTGATGGATCAGGACGACAGTGGACGCCGGTCTTTCCGCTTCGTCAAGGGTCCTGTCTTCGCTCAGCTACTGATGGCCGACGAGATCAACCGCGCCTCGCCGCGGACCCAGTCGGCGCTTCTGCAAGCCATGCAGGAATATCACATCACGATCGCCGGCCAGCGTTATGACCTGCCGGCGCCCTTCCATGTGCTCGCCACCCAGAACCCGCTCGAGCAGGAAGGCACCTATCCCCTGCCCGAAGCCCAGCTCGACCGTTTTCTGCTGCAGGTCGACGTCAACTATCCCGAGCTCGCCGCCGAACGCCAAATCCTGCTCGAGACGACGGGTCTGGGGGAAACCCGGCCGGCAGCCGTCATCGACGCGCAGCGGCTGATCGAGATCCAGACGCTGGTGCGTCAGATGCCGGTGAGCGACACGGTCGTCGACGCCATCCTGGCGCTGGTGCGGTCCGCCCGCCCCGGCCAGGGCAATGCATCGACCGACAAGAACGTCGCCTGGGGTCCGGGTCCTCGCGCCGGCCAGGCGATGATGCTTTGCGCCCGTGCCCGGGCGCTCTATGAAGGCCGCCTGGCGCCCTCGCTCGACGATATTTTTGCGCTGGCCGAACCCATTCTCCAGCACCGTATGGCGCTGACATTCGCCGCCCGCGCCGAAGGCATGTCGGTGCGCGACGTCATCGCCGGACTGGTCAAGCAGGCAAAGGGATAAGGAAGCCGGACGCGTGGCATCTATCGGACAGATCGTCAATCCGACGTCAGGCAGCGATGCCCTTTCCCGCGCCAGGCAGCGGGCCGCCCTGGTGCCGGACTGCCTGGTGGAAGCCAAGCGCATCGCCAATACGGTGATCGCCGGCTGGCATGGCCGCCGCAAGCGCGGCATCGGCGAAAATTTCTGGCAGTTCCGTCCCTATGCCGAGGGCGAAAGCCTGTCGCGCATCGATTGGCGCCGCTCCGCCCGCGACGATCATACCTATGTGCGCGAGCGCGAATGGGAAGCGGCCCACACGATCTGGCTCTGGTGCGACATGTCGCCCTCGATGATGTACAAGTCGAGCTATGGCAGCGTCTCCAAGGAAAGTCGCGCGCTGGTCGTCATGCTGGCGCTGGCCGAGATACTCGCCCGCTCCGGCGAGCGTATCGGCTGCCCCGGCGTCATGGATCCCGCCTCCACCCGCAATGCCGCCGAGCGTCTTGCGGCCGCGCTCATGCACACGCCGCTGACCGGCGGTCTGCCTGAAACGGCAATGATTCGCGGCTGGAGCGACCTCGTCCTCATCGGCGATTTCCTCGATGATGCACCGGCGATCATGGAACGCCTCGGCCCGCTTGCCCGCCGCGGCCTGCGCGGCCACGTGGTCGAGATATCGGATCCCGCCGAGGAAATATTCCCCTATAGCGGCCGCACCGAATTCACCGATCCGGAGAGCGGCGCCAAGCTCATCTCCGGCCGCGCCGAACACATCCGCGAAGCCTATCGCAATGCCTACCTCGCCCGCAGGGACAGCCTCGGCCAGTCGCTGCGCCATCTCGGCTGGACCTTTGCGACGCACCGCACCGATCATCTTGCCTCGGAGGCGCTGGTCGCGGTGCACATGTACCTTTCCGGCATGCCGGCCAAGGCAACGCATGGAGGGCAGCTGTGAACGCCCTTCCTTTCGCTTTCGCCTTTCCCGCCATTCTGGGCGCACTCGTCGCCTTGCCGGTCATCTGGTGGCTGCTGCGGCTGACGCCGCCGCGGCCGAAGACCGAGGTCTTCCCGCCGCTGAAAATCCTCGCCTCCGTTTTGAAGCGCGAGGAGACGCCGGCGCAGAGCCCGTGGTGGCTGACGCTGCTGCGCATGCTGCTCGCCGCCACCGTCATTCTTGCGATCGCCGATCCGGTCTTCAATCCGCGCACCAGTTCGCTCGCCTCAGGCGGCCCGCTCGTCCTCTTCGTCGACAACAGCTGGGCGGCGGCCCCAGACTGGGAGCGCCGCATCCAGACGGCCGACGCGTTGATAGACGACGCCGAATCCGCCGGCACGCCGGTGTCGATCGCCTTCACCGCCGATCCGACCAACAACGCCGTTCCAGGCACCGCCGCGGCCGCCCGCGACAAGCTGCGCGCCGCCGAGCCGCGACCGCTGGTGCCGGACCGCGAGCGCGCCTTCCAGGCGCTGCGCGCGGCGTTGAACGGCGTCAAACCCGGGACCCTCGCCTTCCTGACCGACGGCGCCGCTGTCAAGGCCAACGACGCGACGGTGCAAAGGCTCGCGGAACTCCAGCCCGCCGATCTCCGCCTGATCGAGGGCGATGCCGAACGGACGGTCGCGATCACCGCGGCCAACAATGCGGCCGATGCCATGACCGTCAAGGTCACACGGCTTAACAGTTCGCGCGCCGCATCCGTGGCGCTGAATGCGGTCGATACCCAGGGGCGCTCGATTGCCAACGGCAGGGTGGATTTCCGCCCCGGCCAGAGCGTGGCGACAAGTTCGATCACGGCCCCCTTCGAAATGCGCAACGATTTCGCCCGCGTCAGCGTCGACAACGGCGCAACGGCCGGCGCCGTTCACCTGCTCGACGATGCATTCAAGCGCCGCCGTGTTGTCTTGCTGTCTGGTGAAGGCGGGGATGAGTTCCAGCCGCTGCTCTCGCCGCTCTATTATATCCAGCGGGCGCTGCAGCCCTATGCGGATCTGATCCAGCCCAGCGATTCCGACCTTTCGGTCGCCATACCGAAACTTCTCGCCAGCAATCCCTCCATCATCATCATGGCCGATATCGGCCGTCTGCCTGAAGAAACCTACGAACCGCTGACGCGCTGGATATCGAATGGTGGCATGCTGCTGCGTTTTGCCGGTCCGCGCATGGCCGCAGCCCCTGCCGACGATCCGCTGATCCCCGTCATCCTGCGCCAGGGAGAGCGGGCGCTGGGCGGCACATTGTCCTGGAGCGAGCCGCAGTCGCTCGCCGAATTTCCGAGTTTCGGGCCTTTCGCCGGCATAGCGCGTCCCGCCGATGTCGTCGTCAAGCGGCAGGTGCTTGCCGAACCGACGCCCGATCTTGCCGAACGCACCTGGGCGAGCCTGGCTGACGGCACGCCGCTGGTGACGATGAAGCAGCTCGCATCTGGACAGATCGTCCTGTTTCATGTGACCGCGGAAGCGACCTGGTCCGATCTGCCGATCTCGGGCACTTTCGTCGACATGCTGCGCCACCTCCTGCAAATATCGCGCTCGGGCGGCGTCACGTCGGAGGCGCGCGGCAATGCGCGTGTCTCCGAAACCCTGCCGCCATTCCGGATGCTGACGGCCAAGGGCACGCTCGTCTCCGAGACGGGCGCGGCGCGACCCCTCATTCCACAGGCCGGAGCCGAACCGACGGCGAATTTCGACAACCCGCCCGGGCTCTACGGTTCGGAAGACGGTTTCACCTCCCTGAACGTATTGCCTGAGGACGCCGAACTGACGCCGCTCGGCACAATCGGGACCAATGCCGTGCGCGAAGGCCTGATTGGCGGCGAGAGCTGGTCGGCAAAGCCCGTGCTTTTTCTCGCAGCCTTTCTGCTGCTGCTGGCCGACAGTCTGGTCGTCCTTTTCATGAACGGCGCGTTCTCACGATTGCGCCCGGCTGCCCGCACAGCGGCGATGATCGCCATTGCGGTCAGTGTCGGCTTCCTTGTGCAACCCGGCATGCTTCATGCCGATGACTCGCAGCCCGGCGACGACCTCATTCTCCAGAGGCTCGACAATACGCATCTCGCCTATGTCGTCACCGGCGAACGGGATGTGGACGAGATATCCGAGCGCGGACTCGAGGGCCTTACCCAGTTCCTGACGTTCCGCACGACGCTGGAGCCGGCGCCGCCCGTCGGCATCGACCCCACCAAAGATGAACTCGCCTTCTATCCGATCATCTACTGGCCGGTTTCGGCAACGGCGCCGATGCCGCCGTCGGCGGCGATCAGCCGCATCGACGCCTATATGCGCAATGGCGGCACCGTGCTTTTCGATACGCGCGATCAGATTAGCGCCCTGGACAATGGCGGCAATATCAGCGCCAACGGCCAGAGGCTGCAGGCAATCCTCGCCAATCTCGACATTCCGCCGCTGGAACCGGTGCCATCGGACCACGTGCTGACGAAATCCTTCTATCTCCTGTCGAGCTTTCCCGGCCGTTACACCGGCAGCCCGCTTTGGATCGAGGCTCGGCAGGGTGGCCGCGAAGCGACCGAAAAATCGGCTGCGACGGCCGACGGCGTTTCGCCGATCCTGATCACCGGCAATGATTTCGCCGGCGCCTGGGCAGTCGACGATAACGGCGTGCCGATGCTGCCGACCGTGCCGTCCGATGAAGCGCAGCGCGAATATGCCTACCGTGCCGGTGTCAACATCATGATGTATATGCTGACCGGCAACTACAAGACCGACCAGGTCCATGTTCCCGACCTTCTCGAACGGTTAGGACAGTGAGATGACCTTCGACTTTTCGCCTTTCCTGCCCTGGCCGGTTCTGGCCGCACTGGCCGCCGTCAGCGTCATCATCGCCGCCTTCGCGATCTGGCGCGGCATTCGCGGCGCCTGGATCAGAACGCTGGCGGCGCTCGCCATGCTGACCGCCCTTGCCAATCCGGTGCTGCTGCAGGAGGATAGGGATCAGCTGTCGACGATCGTCCCGGTTCTCGTCGACCGAAGCCAGAGCCAGCAGACGCCCGATCGCGTTAAGATGACCGACGATGCGCTGGCGGCGTTGAAGGGGCAGCTCGCCCGCTTCCCCCAGATCGAGCCCCGCTTCGTCGATGTCGAAGGCGACGTCAATTCCGATGTGCCGTCGACGCGCCTGTTCGACGCGCTGTCGGCCAACATCGCCGATGTTCCGCCTGCCCGCATCGGCGGCGCCATCATGCTGACCGATGGTGAAGTTCACGATGTTCCGGCCGCCAATCAGGCGCTCGGTTTCGATGCGCCGATCCATGGCCTCATCACCGGCAAAGCCAACGAATTCGATCGCCGCATCGAAGTCATCAAGGGGCCGCGCTTCGGCATCGTCAATGAGGAGCAGCAGGTCGTTCTGCGCGTCTTCGACGACGGCCCGAGCCCCGGCAGCACGGCCAATGTCACGGTAAAGCTGAACGGTGACGAGATCGCCACCCTTCAGGCGACGCCCGGTCAGGATACGCCCTTCTCCTTCAAGGTGCCGGCCGGCGGCAGCAACGTGCTCGAATTTTCCGTTGCCGCACTTCCGGGCGAGGTCACCACTGCCAACAATCGCGCCGTTCACGTCATCGACGGCATCCGCCAGAATCTCCGCGTCCTTCTCGTCTCCGGCGAGCCGCATGCCGGCGAACGCGCCTGGCGCAACCTGCTGAAATCCGATGCCTCGGTCGATCTTGTCCATTTCACCATCCTGCGGCCGCCGGAAAAGCAGGACGGCACACCGATCAACGAGCTGTCGCTGATCGCCTTCCCGACGCGCGAACTCTTCGTCGACAAGATCAAGGATTTCGACCTGATCATCTTCGACCGCTACCAGCACCGCGGCGTGCTGCCGCTGCTTTATTACGATTACATCGCCCAATATGTCGACAATGGCGGCGCGCTGCTGATCGCCGCCGGTCCCGAGCATGCCGGCCCCGACTCCATCGCACTGACGCCGCTTTCCTCGGTCCTGCCGGCAACGCCCACCGGAGAGATGATCGAAAAGGCCTTCTACCCGCGCCTCTCCGAGGAAGGCCGCAAGCATCCCGTCACCCGCGGCCTGGACGGTTCGGGCGAGGATCCGCCGCATTGGGGCCGCTGGTTCCGCAGCGTCGATGTCGATCGGCCGCAGGGCGAGACGATCATGCTCGGTGCAGACAACCACCCGCTGCTGGTGCTGAACCGCGCCGGCCAGGGCCGGGTCGCCATGCTGCTTTCCGATCAGGGCTGGCTCTGGGCGCGCGGCTTCGAAGGCGGCGGACCGAACGTTTCGCTCTATCGCCGTATCGCCCATTGGCTGATGAAGGAGCCGGCGCTGGAGGAAGAAGCGCTGACGGCGCGCGCCGCCGGCCGAACGCTTGAAGTCACGCGCCAGACGATCGGCGACAATCCGGGCAACGCCACCGTGCGTTACCCCTCGGGCAAGACCGAAACCCTGCCGCTCACCCAGGCCGAACCGGGGCTCTACAAGGCCGAGAAGCGGATGGATGAAATCGGCCTCTTCGAAATCCGCAACGGCAAGCTGTCGACGCTTGTCCATATCGGCGCCGTCGACGCACCGGAATTCAAGGCGATGATCTCGACGACCGATGTGCTGAAGCCGGTCACCGAGAGAAGCAAGGGTCTCGTCACCCGCGTCGCCAACGAAAACGGCAGGATCAGCGTGCCGCCGATCCTGCCGGTACGCGGCCAGGTCCGCGTCGCCGACAATGATCGCATGATGATTCGCATGACCAGCGAGACGGTCTTGAAGGGCATCAACACGCTGCCGCTCTTTGCCGGTTTTGCCGGCGTCGGCATCCTGCTGTTGGCCTTCGGAACCATGTGGTGGCGCGAGGGGCGGTAATCTGATGTCGGAATTCGAGCTGACCGCCTCACCCTCGCCGGAGGAACTGGCGGCGATCACCGATGCGCTCTCCGCCTTCAACGCGAGTGATGTCGGCCCCTCCGATCGCCGGCCGCTTGCCGTTCTCATCCGCGATACCGACGGCAAGCTGACCGGCGGCCTGTCGGGCTTTACCGCCTGGGGCTGGCTCTTCACCCAGATGCTCTATATTCCCGACACGTTGCGCGGCACCGGTCTCGCCGGCAAGCTCCTCGCAAAAGCCGAAGAAGAAGCGAAAGCACGGGGATGCCGCGGCGCCTGGATCGACACCTTCAGCCCGCAGGCTCTCAGCGCTTATCTGCGCCAGGGCTATGAAGTTTTCGGCGAGCTTGAGGATTTCCCGGAAGGCCGCACGCGCAGCTTCCTCCGCAAACGTCTGTAAATCATCCGTGCCAGGCGATGATGCCCTTCAGCCGCTCGTGTGCATCCTCGGCGATCGGCACGACGAGCACGCGGCCGGGATCGACGGGGCCTGGAAAGGAAAGCGCGTTGTAGGCAACCTTCTGGAAGCCGAGCGGGCCGTAATAGGGCGGATCGCCGACGAGGATCACGGCTTCCGAGCCCTTGCGTCTGGCCGCCTCCACCGCGATCCGCACCAGTTCGCGGCCGATGCCCTGATTCTTGTGCGAGGGACGGACGGCGAGCGGGCCGAGAAGATGGCCCTTCACCGTGCCGGCCAGCACCGGCGTCATGCGCACGGAAGCGATCGTCTCGCCATTATCGGTGCAGATGAAGGAGAGCGACAGATCGTGCGGCCCCTGCTCGCGAATGCGCGCTGCCGCCCGCGTGAAGCGGCCCGGCCCAAAAGCTTCTTCGTTGATATGTTCGATGGCGGCGTCATGAGACGCGTCTTCGGTGAGGTAGACGAGATCGTGCTTGTACATGATGGCAGAAACCGGATGGACAGATTGATGGGTCTCGAACACGCCTTGGGCGTTCGGGAGCATCAGCGTCGTCGCGGGTTTCTGGCAATGAACATCAGGCAGGAATCCTAAAACCGTGAAAGGCCGATAGCAGGAAAAATTTCCGCCGTCCAACGCAAAATGCACACGACAGCACTGGAAATTATGCAGCGCCAAAACAACGTGACACACTGTTCAACCTTTACCGCCTGCAAAGCCCCGCTATCTCAGCTAACTTCGATCTCGACACGCAACCAAAGGAAATGAAGATCATGGGAATGCTGGTGGACGGCGTCTGGCATGATGTCTGGTACGACACGAAGGAGAGCAAGGGCCAGTTCAAGCGGCAGCCCTCGCAGTTCCGCAACTGGGTGACATCGGACGGTGAGGCCGGCCCTTCCGGCAGCGGCGGCTTCAAGGCCGAGGCCGGGCGTTATCATCTCTATGTCTCGCTTGCCTGCCCATGGGCGCACCGCACGCTGATCTTCCGCAAGCTGAAGAAGCTGGAGGAACTGATCTCAGTCTCGGTCGTCGACCCGCTGATGCTCGACAATGGCTGGGAATTCAAAGTCGGCGACGGCGCCACCGGCGACCAGCTCTTCGGTTCAGCCACGCTCTGGCAGATCTATGTCAAGGCCGATCCGCATTATTCCGGCCGCGTCACCGTTCCCGTTCTGTGGGACAAAAAGACCGGCACGATCGTCAGCAACGAATCCGCCGAGATCATCCGCATGTTCAACAGCGCCTTCGACGGGCTGACCGGCTCGAAGACCGATTTTTATCCCGAGGATCTCCGCGCCGAAATCGACACGCTGAACGCCACCGTCTACGACACCGTCAACAACGGCGTCTACAAGGCGGGCTTTGCCACCACGCAGGAAGCCTATGAGGAAAATGTCGGCAAGCTGTTCGAAACGCTCGACATGCTCGACGAACGTCTTGGCAAAGGCCGCTATCTCCTAGGCAACCGTCAGACCGAAGCCGACTGGCGCCTGTTCACGACGCTGGTGCGCTTCGACCCGGTCTATGTCGGCCATTTCAAATGCAACATCCGCCGGATCGCCGACTACCGCAACCTGCCCGGCTACTTAAGAGATCTCTATCAGACGCCAGGCATTGCCGAGACGGTGAACCTGACGCATATCAAGCAGCACTATTACCGCAGCCACAAGACCATCAATCCGACCGGCATCATTCCCGTCGGCCCGGCGCTCGATCTCGACAGCCCGCATGGACGTGCGAAGCTTGCCGCGGCTTAAAAAATGTGGAGCCCTCACCAGCGGTGGTCGGGCTCCTGCTCGCCTCGAAGCTCGGCAAGGCGGCGATGCGTCGCCTTGGTCGTACCCTCAGGCAGGCTGTCGAGCCGGAAGAAGCCGCTGTCGGAGATCTCCCAGTCAGGCGGGCGCGGCGCCGTCTGCTCGACATTCGCCCGGTAGAACACGACATGGTCGCGGCGAGTATTCGTGGTGTTGAAATAGACCTGGACCAGTTGCGGTTTGCCGATGATCCTGAGGTTGCCCTCTTCGCGCAATTCCTTGGCCAGCGCTTCTTCGACCGTCTCGTTGCGTTCCAGCCCGCCGCCCGGCATGTGCCAGCCGCCGATATAGCTGTGGCGCACCAGAAAAATCCGCCCCTCCGCATCGAAGCAGGCGGCCCTGACGCCCATCGTCATGCCGCGGGCGAAGGAGAAATAGACATGCAGAAGGCGCAGGGCCGTTCTGATATGAAGAGGCCGCTTTTCTTTATCCACCATCGTTCCGTTTCAGCCCTTCATCGCGCCGGATGTGTTTGATTTGTCAATAAGCTGGTCTATGTCTCGTAGCATGTTCAAGCTCGCGCATATTTCCGACGTCCACCTCGGGCCGTTACCCCGTCTTTCCATCCAGGAGCTGTTTTCAAAACGCATAACGGGCTTTGTGAACTGGCATCGAAATCGACGCAAGCACCTTTTCGGCAGCACGCTGGATCTGTTGCTCGACGACATCCGCGCCCACGAGGCGGATCATCTGGCAGTCACCGGCGACCTCGTCAATCTCGCGAGCGGTATCGAGATCCGCGCCGCCGCCGCCTGGCTGCGCGCGCTTGGCGATCCGGCCGACACCTCGGTGGTTCCCGGTAATCACGACGCCTATGTGCCCGGGGCCTACGAGAAGTCGATGCGCGCCTGGTACGAGTATGTCCGCGGCGATCTCTCCCCGCCGCAATGGCAGGAAGACCGCCATATTTTTCCCTATCTGCGCATCCGCGACAAAGTCGCGATCGTCGGCTGCTCGACGGCGGTCGCCACCCCTCCCTTTGCCGCCTCCGGCTTTTTCGGTGCGCGCCAGGCCCGCGATACCGTCAACATGCTGCGAGCGGCCGGCGAAGCCGGTCTCTTCCGGGTCGTGATGATCCATCATCCGCCGATCCGCGGCGCCACGACCTTCTACAAGCGGATGATCGGCATCCGCCGCTTCGCCGCGGTGATTTCGACCGGCGGCGCCGAACTTGTGTTGCATGGACACACGCACCTGAACACGCTGCACTGGCTGCGCGGCCAGGTGCAGCCGGTGCCCGTCGTCGGCATCGCCTCCGCCTCGCAAGGACCGGGCAGCATCAAGCCACCCGCCGCCTACAACCTCTTCTCCATCGACGGATCTCCCGGCGCCTGGGAACTCAGCGGCGAACGCTTCAGCGTCAACCGGTCCGGCGATGCCGTGATGGCGGAAAGCGCAGATATTTTCGCGCGTTAGCGCCGGCTCCGGACTCTTTTCCTCCAACACTTGAACCGATATCAGAGGAGGCCCGGCCATCGCCGCAGCAATTGCCATGGCGGCCGCTTACCCTCTTGGTATTTTTAGCGGTAAGCGTACAATCCGGCCAACGCATCGCCTCAGAACGGAGCCCGCCAATGACTTCTTCCTTCCGTCACCTGTCCAGACTTTCGCTCGCCGCCGGCTTTGCCTTCGGCATCGCCACAGCTGCTTTCGCGGTGGGCGACAACAACGATGACACCAATCCGCCGCCGAAGACCCAGACGACCAAGACCTGCACCGGCGGCAAGGTCTGGGACAAAGCCAAGAAGGAATGCGTCAACCCGAAGAAGAGCAGCTTCAACGACGACGATCTCTATAAGTTCGGCCGCGAATTTGCCTATGCCGGCCAGTATGACAATGCCATTGCCGTGCTCAATCTCGCCCGCAACCAGAACGACCCGCGCATCCTGAACTATCTTGGCTACGCCAATCGCAAGGCTGGCCGCATGGAACTCGGCATGTCCTACTACCGCAAGGCGCTGCAGGCGGATGAGAACTACATCCTTGCCCGCTCCTACATGGGCATGGCGCTGGTGGAACAGGGAGACATCCAGGGCGCCCGTGTCCAGCTCGTCGAAATCCGCGATCGCGGCGGCGAAGGGACATGGGCCTATCGCGCTCTGCTGCAAAGCTTGAACGGCTACAAGACATATTGACGCAAGTTTTGTGGGCCACAATACGAAAATCCCTTGAGAAAAGGGGATGAAGACAGCCGGATGCTTGCGAAGTGCAGGAGACTTGCTTCATAAAGCACATGCGGCGTCGATAAGGCCGGCTTCGCGGCCGAGGCGAACCCATCGTCCGCGAAACCATTGTGAATGCTTCTTGGATAGACAATGCGTCAACCCGCAACGACCATCGATCTCCGGCGTGATCTCGTCGGCCTTCTGCCCCGCCTTCGCCGCTTCGCGATCACGCTCGCGGGTGAGGCCGCCGTGGCCGACGAACTCGTCCAGGCCGTCTGTCAGCGCGCCATCGCAAAGGGCCATCAATGGAGTGGTGAAGGCCGCCTGGAAAGCTGGATCTACACGCTCGCTCGCCAGCAATGGACCGACGATAGCCGCAAGCGCAAGCCGAAGGCTTCCGTCCGCGGCAACGTCACGGATATTCGCGACGCCGCGCGCGAGCGCTCGGCTGCAGTCGATCCCGACGCCATTCATCGCATGATCGCCGATATGCCGGACGGCCTTTGCAGCATGTTCCTGCTCGTCGACGTCGAAGGCCACAGCTACCAGCAGGCGGCCGACATCATGGGCACGCCAGTGGCAAATGTCGTCTCACAGCTCGCGACGGCAAGGCTGCATTTTGCCGGACTTTCCGGCACCCACCCGATCCACAGGTACTGAATTGCTCGATCTTAGGAAATTGCCGCTCGAAGCCCAGCTTACCGCCCTTCTCGATGGCGAGGTCTCGCCCGAACAGCGCCACGAACTGGAGCAGCGCCTGGCAACCGACGAGAATGCGCGACGGCTGCACGAGAAACTGCGCCACGGCGCCGATTTCGGCCGCCGCCGTCTCGACGACATCCTGAAGGAGCCTGTGCCTCTCGCCCTCGTCCGCTCGATCAAGAGCACGCAGCCGCCGAAGACACCGATCGCGCAGCGCGCCACGCGCCCGCCGGTGAAACTGGCGCCGAGCGGCCCGCAGGCGCTGGCCGCCGCGCTTATTCTCTTCGCCGTCGGTTGCGGTATCGGCTATTTCGTCGGCACTAGCCCGGATGCCGACGAAATCGCCACCACGAACTCCGCGACGGCGCCGGCCAATACCAGCGACTGGCTGGGCGACGTCACCGCCTATCAGCGCCTGCTGATCCGCCAGCCTCGCCATCTCGTCGAAGTGCCCGCCTCGCAGGCCGAGGAAATCTCCAGCTGGCTGACGACCGCGATCGGCGTGCCCTTCCGCGTGCCTGATCTCAGCGCCGAAGCCTGGACCTTCCAGGGCGCGCGCGTCATCCTCGGCGACAGCCGCCCTGTCGGCCAGCTCGTCTATTCCAACGCCGACGGCGACGTCATCTCCATCTGCTTCCGCAAGGACGCGCAGCCACCGGAGACCGACGACTTCAAAGAAACCATCAAGGACGAGATCGGTCTGGTGACATGGCACAATGCCGGCACCTCCTACGTGCTTGCCGGCCCCTCCGCCGAGGCGGCCCTCGGCCAGCTCGCCATGAAGATCGCTACGGCGATATGATGCCGGCTGTCGTCCGTGGCGAATAATTACCGCCTGCGGAGCTGAGGTGGCACCATGGCAAATCAGCATCCCCTCATCCGCCTGCCGGCACCTTCTCCCCAAGGGAGAAGAGACATGCGGCAACCTCTCGCTCTTAAGACGTCTGCAGTGGGAAGGCAGGGCAGAAAGCTTGCTGCTCCCTCTTCTCCCCTCGGGGAGAAGGTGCCCGTAGGGCGGATGAGGGGGCCGCATGGCACGCCTTTCATTGGCTAGCGCTCACCGAAGACTCAACGAAGCCAATCTCCTCATCAGACCGCGCCGCACCGAAGCGATCGCGGCCTGATTCCGTCGAAGATCAACCCTTGCCGGCCTTCACATCGAGCACGCGGTTGGCCGCCGAGACGATCGCTTCCAGCGATGCCGCGACGATGTTGGTATTGATGCCGGCGCCGAAGAGTTTGCCGCCGGGATAGGAGGTCTCGACGTAGGAGATCGCCGCCGCGTTCGAGCCGTGCTGCAGAGAATGCTCGGAATAATCCTCTACCGACATCTCGGTGCCGAGATAATGCGACAGTGCATTGATGAAGCCGTCGATCGGACCGTTGCCGCGCCCTTCGATGCGCTTGATCTCGCCATTGTCGGTGATCTCGGCCGCCACGATCCGCTGGCCCTTGTGCTCGGTATCGGGATAGGTGTGGTGGTCGACGAATTTGAGGCGTCCATCGGGCTGCGTCACGTAGCGCTCGATGAAACGGTCGTAGATCCGCTTTGAAGGAAGCTCCTTGCCCTCGACGTCGGTAATGCGCTGGATATCCTCGCGGAACTCCACCTGCAGGTTGCGCGGCAGGTTCAGCCCGTAATCCTGCTGCAGAATATAGGCGATGCCGCCCTTGCCGGACTGCGAGTTGATGCGGATGATCGCCTCGTAGGAACGGCCGACGTCACGCGGATCGATCGGCAGGTACGGCACTTCCCAGACGGGGTGGTTGGCGACCTGCGCCGCCTTCATACCCTTGTTGATCGCATCCTGATGCGAGCCCGAGAAGGCCGTATAGACCAGCTCGCCGACGTAAGGATGACGCTCGCCGATCGCCATCTGATTGGAATATTCGAACACTTCCTTGATACGCTCAATGTTCGAGCAGTCGATCTCGGGATCGACCCCTTGCGTGAACATGTTCAACGCCATCGTCACCATGTCGACATTGCCGGTGCGCTCACCATTGCCGAAGAGCGTGCCTTCGACACGGTCGGCGCCTGCCAGCAATGCCAGTTCGGCAGCGGCGATGCCGGTGCCGCGGTCGTTATGCGGGTGCAGCGAGATGATCAGATTCTCGCGATTGTCGAGATTGCGGCACATCCACTCGATCTGGTCGGCATAGACGTTCGGCGTCGCCATCTCGACGGTGGACGGCAGGTTGATGATCAGCTTGTTATCGGGCGTCGGCTTGACCACCTCGATGACGCCATTGCAGATTTCCAGCGCCACTTCGAGTTCTGTGCCGGTAAAGCTCTCGGGCGAATATTCGAAACGGTAGCCGCCGCCTGCCTTGACGGCCATGTCGGTAATCATCTTGGCAGCATCGACGGCGATCTGCTTGATGCCCTGCACATCCTTGGCGAAGACGACGCGGCGCTGCAGCTCGCTGGTCGAGTTGTAAAAATGTACGATTGGCCGGTTTGCGCCTTCCAGTGCTTCGAAGGTGCGGGTGATGAGTTCCGGCCGGCATTGGACCAGCACCTGCAGGGAGACGTCGGCGGGCACGTTGCCTTCTTCCACGCACCAGCGGGCGAAATCGAAATCGGTCTGCGAAGCGGAGGGGAAACCGATCTCGATTTCCTTGAAGCCCATCTCCAGCAGCAGTTGGAACATCCGGGCCTTGCGGTCGTGGCCCATCGGGTCGACCAGCGCCTGGTTGCCGTCGCGCAGGTCGACCGAGCACCAGACCGGCGCCTTGGTGATGGTCTTCGTCGGCCAGGTGCGGTCGGGAATGTTTACCTGCGGATAGGCCCGGTATTTCACCGCAGCGTCCGGCATGCCTTTTGCGGAGGCCGTTTTCCCCTCGGAGAATTGCGTCTTTGCATTCATCGTATCGTCTCCTCGTCCCGGCATTTGCCCGCTCTTAGCCGATCATGTCAGGCTTGGCGATAAACAAATGCGGACCTTTGTCGGTCGTTAGGTCAATTTTGAAAATGAATCGCGAGGAGCAATCGCCGGGCGGGCTTTCGGCCGCCGGGCGCTCCTCAAAGGACCCGGCAACCGCGCGTAAGGCCGAGGAGAAGAAGCGAGGTCAAGGCGCGCGTATTGTCACGCAGGGCGATGCGGCCGCGTGCAATCGTGTCTGAAATTCTGGCGCCAGTGGTCTTCATGGCCGCGCTTATAACCTTGGGCCGGGAAACTGGCAAGCCCTTGCTCGGGCTTTTGGCCGCCGAAGGCGCAGCGCCATTCCGCTACCGCGGCTGGCGTCGGTCTTTCCAAACGCTCACCAGCCGCGACAGCGCCAGCATCAGCCCGCCGGCGATCAGGCCCCAGAAAGCGCCGGAAATGCCGCCGAAGGAAACGCCTGAGGCGGTGACGAGGAAGGTGATCGCCGCCGCCTCGCGCGACTCCGGCGCCTGGAAGGCCGACATCGCCGAGGAGGAGAAAGCCCCGACCAGCGCCAGCCCGGCCACCGCCTCGATCAGGATCGGAGGCGCAAGCGCGACGAAAGCCGTCACCGCGCCGGCAAGCAGCCCGAGGATGACATACCCGACGCCGGCGGTCAGCGACGCCCAATAGCGCCGCTTCGGATCCGCGTGGGCATCCTGTCCGGCGCACATTGCCGCGGTGATCGCCGCCAGATTGACGGCGTGGCCGCCGAACGGCGCCGACAGCAGCGAGAAAAAGCCGGTGACGGCAAAGAGCGGACCGGGCTTCGGATCGTAGTGGTTGACCTTCAAGACGGCGATACCCGGAATGTTCTGCGAGGCCATGGTGACGATGAACAGCGGCAGCGCGAACGAAACAAGGCCGGCGAGACTGAACACCGGCCGGACGATTTCAGCCGCCGGCACCAGCGATTGTTCGAGCGAACTGAGAGAGCCGTCCGGAATATCGACGCCGAAGGTGAGCACCAGCACGAAGGCCGCGAGTGCCGCCGGCACCGCCCAGAGCCGTTTGAAGGCGCCGACGACGATCCAGGCGACGACGATCGGCAGGCCGAGGACGGGATTGAAGCTGATCGCCTTCACCGGCGCGAAGCAGAGGCCGATCAGCACGCCGGAGAGCATCGCATTGGCAAGCGGCGCCGGAATGGCGGCGACCGCCCGGCCGAGCGGCTTGAACAGCCCGGCGACGACGATCAGCGCGCCGCATATCAGGAATGCGCCGACCGCCGCATTGAAGCCACCCTCGATCGCCCCGGTGCTTGCGAGCAGTGCGGCACCCGGCGTCGACCACGCGATGCTGATCGGCAATCGGGTCACCCCACTGAGCACGATCGCACAGATGCCCATGGAGATAGACAACGCCATCAGCCCCGAAGCCGCCTGCGCATCCGTGGCGCCGACCGCCTCGAGCCCGTGCAGCACGACGGCAAAGGAGCTGGCGGAGCCGACGAAGGCGGTCAGCAGCCCCATGAACAAGGCCTGGACGGAAAAATCTTTGAGCATGGCGGAACTCGAACTGCGGGAATGACGCATGGAGCATGACGGTTGCCGCCCGCGCAAGTCCGAATTCAGCTCCTTCCGTTCAGCACCTGTGTCTTCCGGCAGAAACAAAACGCCCTCGCCTGCTGCTGCAGGCGAGGGCGTTCAATAACACTACATGAGAAAACTCAGATATCGGCCTGCGACGTCACGATCCGCGAGACGAGACCATAGTCCTTCGCCTCTTCGGCCGACAGCCAGTAATCGCGATCGGTATCCTTGGCGATCTTTTCGAGCGGCTGGCCGGTGGCTGCCGCCATGATCTTGTTCAGGCGCTCGTTCATCTTGATGATCTCCCGTGCCTGGATCTCGATGTCGGATGCCATGCCGCGCGTGCCGCCCGAGGGTTGGTGCAGCAGGAAGCGGGTGTTCGGCAGGCACAGGCGCTGCTCCTTCGGAGCGGCGACATATATCAGCGCGCCGGCGGAGGCGACCCACCCCGTGCCGATCATCCAGACCTTCGGCTTGATGAACTTGATCATGTCATGAATGGAATCGCCGGATTCGACGTGACCGCCGGGCGAATTCACATAGATGCGGATGTCTTCGTCGCTGGCCGCGGCAAGCGCCACAAGCTGCGAGCAGACCTTCTGCGCCAATTCCTGATTGATCGGTCCGTAGATGAAGATCGAACGCGACTTGAAAAGATTCGCCTCCGTTTCCTTGCCGAGCGGCAGTTCCTTCGTCTTGTCGTCCTGGTCTTCGTCGTTCATTCGAACCTCTTGGAGATGAATTCGGCTTCCCCGCACATAGTGCGACTCAATGCCTAAAACAATGTGGGAAAAACACAAGGCACCGAAGCGATGGAGATATCCTTAAGAAGCCGCGGGCCGTTCTGCAAGCCTTACTGAAATGTAACGGTGAAAGGCTTTGAAAAGCCTGAATCGGTTCCTACCTCAACCTCACGCAGCGATAGCTGCACCGAAAAACCATGGAGCGCTTTACGCGTCCGGTCGGATACGAGAGCGCTTCGGACCAACAGGAGGCAGACATGTCACCCGAAGAACGCCAATTGCTGACCGCCCTCTTCGACCGTGTGCGCACAGCAGCGGCCCAGCCGCGCGACCGCGACGCCGAGGCCCTGATCGACCAGGCAACGCGCGAACAGCCCTCCGCCACCTATTATCTCGCCCAGGCCGTCATCGTTCAGGAAAAGGGACTGGAAGCGGCCGCCAATCATATCAAGGAACTCGAAGAGCATGTCCGCCAGCTGGAAGCCGGCGCGAGTGAGCACCGCCAGGCCGAACAGGGCGGCGGCTTCCTGAGCTCGATCTTCGGCAACACCCAGACGCAGCAGCCGGCACCCGTCCCTTCCAATCACGGTCCCTGGGGTCAGCAGTCCCGCGCCTACGACGATTCCCGCGGCTACGACCGCGATGGTCGCCAGCCGCAGCAGCAACAACCAACCGGCCCCTGGAGCCAGCAGGCCTATGCGCCGTCCGCCGGCGGCAGCTTCCTGCGCGGCGCGCTCGGCACGGCAGCCGGCGTTGCCGGCGGCATGCTGCTTGCCAATTCGCTGAGCGGCATCTTCGGCAATCACATGTCCTCGCTCGGCTGGGGCTCGCCCTTCGGCGCCAACCCTTTCGGCAATGCCAGCGCGCCTACCGAGGAAACCGTCATCAACAATTATTATGGCAATGACGACACTGGCCAGGCGTCCGACAATGCGGCCGATAATAACGACAACGACAATGTGCAGCAGGCCGATTATGACGACGGCGACGATTACAGCGATGACTCGTCTAGTGACGACGTTACGGATGTTTGAGGTTCAACCGACAAGGATGGGTGGCAATTGGTATTCGATTGCCGCACCGTATCCCGGCCCTTCGCTTGGGCTCAGGGCGTTCGCCGCTGCAATCGATTCACTGGATCGATTGCTCGGGCTGCGCCCGACCGCGGCTCACCCACGTCCGCGATAGGTGGCGACGCCCTGCTCCGGCAGCCACACACCTTCCGGCGGCTTGCCGGTCTGCCAGAAGACGTCGATCGGAATGCCGCCGCGCGGATACCAGTAGGCGCCGATCCTCAGCCACTTGGGATCAAGCAGCTCGACGATGCGCTTGGCGATGTAGATCGAGCAATCCTCGTGGAAAGCGCCGTGATTGCGGAAGGAATGCAGGAAGAGCTTCAGCGACTTCGATTCCACCAGCCATTCGCCCGGAATGTAATCGATGACGATATGGGCGAAATCCGGCTGTCCGGTCATCGGGCAGAGCGAAGTGAATTCCGGCGCGGTGAAGCGCACGACGTAATCGGTGCCGGCATGGTTGGACGGCACTTTTTCAAGCACTGCCTGCTCCGGCGATTGTGCGGTTTCGGTTTGCTGGCCCAGCATCGAAAGGCTGGAAACATCGGTATTCGGCATCATGCCTCCTTGACGACTTTGACGCGGATTCCATGGGCCTTTTCGCCCTCCGGCTCCACGTGAATGGCTATTTTGGCGCCCTCGTGCACCGCACTGATGGCATCCTCAAGGCGGTCGCATATATCATGCGCCTGCCGCACCGACATAGTGCCGGGAACCACCATGTGAAAATCGATGAAGGTGACGGCGCCGGCCCGCCTGGTCTTCAGGTCGTGTACGCCGATCGAGCCTGACGCATGGGTGGCGATCGCCTGCTTGATCGCCTCCTCCTCGCGCGGCTCAACGGCCTGGTCCATCAGCCCTCCGATCGATTGCGAGATCACCTTCCAGCCCTGGTAGATGATGTTGACGGCAACCAGAATGGCAAGCACCGGATCGAAGATCGCATAACCGGTCGCCAGCGCCAGCAGCAGGCCGGCGAGCACGCCGACGGAGGTCACCACATCCGACAAGATATGCTGCCCGTCCGCGGCAAGTGCGGCCGAGCGATGTTTGCGCCCGGTCCGGATCAGCAGCCGCGCCCAGACCGCATTGATGACACCGGCCGCGAAATTGATCGCAAGCCCGAGCACCGGCGCATCGAGCATGCGGGGCTCGGCGAGGTAGCCGATCGCCTCGTTGACGATCAGGAGTGCGGCGACCACGATCAGTACGCCCTCGGTGACCGCCGACAGATATTCCGCCTTGTGATGGCCGAAGGGATGGTCGTGATCGGCCGGCTTCTGCGCATAGCGAATGACGAAAAAGGCGATGAAGGCGGCAACGACGTTGACCGTCGATTCGAGCCCGTCCGACAGCAGCGCCACCGATCCGGTGACCCACCAAGCCACCATCTTCAGGCCCATGACGCCGAGCGACAGCGGAATGCCCCACATCGCCAGCGTCCTAACCGTAAGATCGCCGTTGTCACTCATATCGTCCTCCTGCGGTTGCGAATGAATTGCAGGGTCCAAGCCATTGAAACGCAAAACCGCCCACGCGAATGTCGCGCAGGCGGCCCAGTTGAGGGTGATATGGGCGATGATGATGGATTTGTCAAAGGAGAATGCCACTCCGTTCACAGGCGTTGCCGCCCCTCGCCGGAAAGCTGCCTTGCGGCGCGACTCAGCCGATCGGGTAGGAAAGGTCAGCCTGCGGCCAGCGCAGGAGAGCGGCCTGCCCTGGCGGCGTCAGCGCGTAGACGCCCTTTTCCTGGCGCTCGAACCATCCATAGACGTTGTCGCGCAGGATCGGACCGGCCTTTGACGTCAGCGCCTTCATATCTCGAGGCCTTACGATTCCCCGATCGAGTGCCGAAGCGCAAAGCAGCGCCTGCTGACGGTAGGCGGTCATGATCGGCGCCCGCGAGCCGCCGCCAACGGCAGGATCGCCGCGGCGGCGCTGATGCTCCTTGACGAGGCGCGTGCGCCGCTTCGGATTGGTGCGCGGCATCGGCGAGACGGAACTGACGATGACGCTGACCTCACCGCCGTCGGAGACGCCGAGCATGCCGATGCCGAGCCGTCGACAGAGGTCGCGGTAACGTTTATCGGCCTCCCGCCCACGCCCCTTGGCCGAAACGCGGGCCGCGATCCAGACTTCATCGCTGATGGCGGCGCGGTCGACTGCCTGGAGAAGCAGTTCGAGGTTGAAGGAAAGTTTCAGTTCGCAGACCACCACGACCGGCGGCTCGCCCTCGCTCAAGCCGACGAGATCGCATCCGGCGACCTCGCCCTTCACGACATAACCGGCCGCTTCGAGGAAAGTTTTGACCGGCAGGTAGAGCGACGTTTCCACAGCGAAAACGGCGACTCAGGCGGCGTTGAGATCAGCAATCTCGCCATATCGGGCGAGCAGTCGCGGTGAGGACATGTCGCCGGTTTCTTCGTCGACGATCACGGCATAGGCCGCCACGCCGACGAACCGCTCAGCCATCGCCGAGGCGATCTTTTCAGCGCTGACGGAGTTCGACGCCTGGCGCATTTCGCCGGGCACAAGATTGCCGCGGTTCTTGCGGTAAGGGAGCACGATGAACTTTTCAGCATTGGCCACGGCGATAATTCCCGGTTAATCGTTCCTGAAATGTTCTGATTTGCACGATAAAGTCAACCGCTGAATGGCCGCCCGCCCTTCCCGTGACAAGGAAGGGCGGGGCGGATAGCCATCAAGCAGCCTTCGTCTTCGCCTTGCGGGCCAGATGCGCCACGACATTTTCGATCATCCGCATACCGGCATCGCCGCCGAGCGTCATGATCGATTCCGGATGGAACTGCACTGCGGCGATCGGCTCCTTCTCATGTTCGATGCCCATGATCGTACCGTCTTCGCTTTCCGCCGTGATGATGAACTCGCGCGGCAGCGTCGAAGGATCGGCGAAGATCGAGTGATAACGGCCGACCGTCACTTCCTTCGACAGGCCGGAGAAGACGATGCCCGGCTCCAGCACGCGGATGCGCGACGGCTTGCCGTGCATCGGCAGGGCCAGATGGCGCAGTTCCCCGCCATAGGCTTCGGCGAGCGCCTGCAGGCCGAGGCAGACGCCGAAGATCGGCAGGTTGCGCGCCCGCGCCTTCTTGATCGTCGCCTTGCAGTCGAAATCCTTGGGCGTTCCGGGTCCCGGCGACAGCACGACGAGGTCAGGATTCAGCCGGTCGAAGATCTCGTCCGGCACCGGCGTGCGCACGGTCGAAACCGTCGCCCCGGTCTGGCGGAAATAATTGGCGAGCGTGTGAACGAAGCTGTCCTCATGATCGATCAACAGGATGCTGACACCCTTGCCGACGCTTGCGACGTCGCGCTGGATCTTGCCGGAATTGCCCGTTTTGGCATCGCGGATGGCGGAAAGCATGGCGGAGGCCTTCAATTCTGTTTCGGCTTCTTCTTCCTCTGGAATGGAATCGTTGAGCAGCGTCGCGCCGGCGCGCACCTCGGCGATGCCGTCCTTGATGCGCACGGTGCGTAGCGTCAAACCGGTATTCATATCGCCGTTGAAGCCGACCATGCCGATCGCCCCACCATACCATGCGCGCGGGCTCTTTTCATGGCTCTCGATGAAGCGCATCGCCCAGAGCTTCGGCGCGCCAGTGACGGTGACGGCCCAGGCGTGGCTGAGGAAACCGTCGAAGGCATCCATATCGTCGCGCAGCCGCCCTTCGATGTGGTCGACCGTATGGATCAGGCGCGAATACATCTCGATCTGCCGGCGGCCAATCACCTTGACCGAGCCGGGTTCGCAGACGCGGCTCTTGTCGTTGCGATCGACGTCGGAGCACATGGTCAGCTCGGATTCGTCCTTCTTGGAATTCAAAAGCTTCAGGATCTGCTCGCTGTCGGCGATCGGATCGTCGCCGCGTTTGATCGTGCCCGAAATCGGGCAGGTCTCGATGCGGCGGCCGGACACGCGCACGAACATTTCGGGCGATGCGCCGACCAGATATTCCTGGCTGCCGAGATTGATGAAGAAGGAATAGGGCGACGGGTTGATCGCCTTCAGCCGCCTGGAAATGTCGGAAGGCTTGCTGTCGCAGCGCTCCATGAATTTCTGCCCCGGCACGACTTCGAAGAGGTCGCCCTTGCGGAAACTTTCCTTCGCCTTGGTGACGAGCTCGGCATATTCGCCCGGCCGGTGATCGCTCTTCGGCGGAATGGCATCCGTGTGCTTGAAAGGCTCCGGCGCAATATCCTGCGCCTTGCCCTCGGTCGTCACGCCGCCCTTTTCGAAATCGTAACGGTCGATCCAGGCCTTGGCGGCGTAATTGTCGACGACGAGGATCTCGTCGGGCAGGTAAAGCACCATGTCGCGCTGGTCGGAGGGCCGCGTCAACTTCAGATCGATTGCGTCGAACTGGAAGGCGATGTCGTAGCCGAAGGCGCCGTAGAGCCCGAGGCTCGCATCCGCGTGCGAATAGAAGAGGTCGGTAACGGCGCGCAGCACGGTGAAGACCGTCGGCATCTTCGAGCGCTCTTCCTCGGTGAACACCCGGTCCGGCGTCTTGACGGAAAGGTCGAGGCGCCGGGCGGAGGAAGCGCCGAGCACGAGGTCGGAGACCGTCTTCAGCCGCTCGGTCACGAAGCCGAGAAGCACCTCGCCGCGCTCGTTATAGGCCTCGATCCAGACATCGCGCCCGAAGGAGGAGATGCCGAGCGGCGGATCGACGACGGCGGTATCCCAGCGCGTATAACGGCCCGGATATTCGTAGTTCGACGAGAACACCGCACCGCGGCGCTCATCGAGCTTGTCGATATAGGAAGAGACCGCGTCGCCGTAGGGGATCGCACGCCGCTGCCGCGTGACCGATATCCCGCCCTTGGTCTCGTAGATTTCCGCACCATCATCCCGCAGGATCGTTACCATTGTTCCACTCCGTTATCGGGGCCCGGACGACAGGCGGCGATAAATAAAAAAGCCGCCTCGAAGTTTCGGGCGGCTCACTCGTCGTCGTCTTTGGACACGATTGGTCGAGGCCGCCTTAGCGAGCCCACCACCAAACAGCAATGTTCAAGGACTTGATCATGGAAAAATTGTTAGCCTGAGATCAGCCGCCGCGCAAGAGGCGATTGCGCGAATGAAAGAGGCGGCCCGAAAGCCGCCCTCTCCCCAGCCTCGAAGGCGTATCGACAATCAGAAGGTCTTGGTGAGCGAGACCTTGAAGGTACGGCCAGGCTCGGAATACCAATCGCGCGGCTGCGATGCCGTCGAGACAAGATTGACGTCCCGCACGGCGAGCGCATTGAAATATTCCTGGTCGAAGATGTTGTAGACGCCGGCTTGAACGCGCAGGTCCGGCACCTGTTCCGGCGTCCACCAGCCGGTCAGGTCGACGATTGCATAGCCGGGCGCATCGAAGGTCGTATCGGCGGTCGAGCCGACAGTCTTGAGATGATCGGTGAGCATGCCCGCCGCAAGCGTCGAGGAAAGGTCGAAGCCGAAAGTCTCGTTGCTCCAGCCACCGCCGACGATCGCCTTGAAGGGCGCCACCGAGCGCAGGCGCTGGGCGGTTTCCTCGTTCCTGCCGTAAGCATAGGCAAGTGCGGCGTGCAGGTTGATGCCGTTATTGAACGTCTTGTCGGCGCTCGCTTCGACACCCGAGATCGTCACACTGCTGATGTTGGTATAGTTGAACTCGGTGATACCGGTGGAGGCGTTGACGCTCGTCACCGTTTCAATGAAGTTGTGGTACCGGTTGTGGAAGAGCGCCAGACGACCGTTGAAATCGCCTGTGTCGAAATTGGCGCCCATTTCGACACCGTAGCCGGTCTCGGGCTTCAGGTCGGGATTGCCGAGCTGGGCATAATTGCCGCCCGCATTGTAGAAGCGGCTATAGAGTTCGTCGACAGTCGGGGCGCGGAAGGCCGACGACAACTGGGTGTAGAGTTGCACATCGGGTGTCAGCTCGTAGGTGGCAAGCACCTTCGGCGAAGCATGCTGATCGCTGCGATCGGACAGCGCACCGAATTTTGCAAGCGCGGGGTTGCTGGCGAAACCGCCACCCGTCGACGGATCATAGCTGAACCAGTCGAAACGAATGCCCGGCGTCAGCGCAAAATTCGTATCGCCGAACTCGATTTTGTCCTCGATCGACAGGCCCATCGTCTTGCTGTCAACATCCGGCACTTCCGACTGGTTGTTGAGCGAGGGGCACGTGGTCGGCGTCGGGCAAAGCGCGGAGCTGTACTGGCTCCAGGCCGACGTCGTCGCGTCGAGCGTTGCCTTTACCGAATGGCGGACGTTCGAATATTCGAAATCTTTGGTGACCGTGCCGTGGAAGCCCCAGGTCTTATTTTCGATCTCGTTGTTGCGGCCGTAGGCGACATTGGCCGCTGTGCGTCCCTTGCTGCCCGACTCCTTTTTCAGATCCTGCCAGTAAAGGACGGCCCGTGCGCTGGTGAAGAATGCATCCGAGGACTGTGCTTCATAGTCATAGTCGAGCGATACACGATCGCGGTCGCGCAGTTCGCGGCCGTCATAGTTGTCGATCATGTAGGTGCGTCCGGTTCCCTGCAGATCTCTCAGGTCTGTCTGGAGATCCCGGCGGAACCGTTCCGCCGTCAGGCCGATGCGATGACCGCCTTCCAGGTCCTGGCGGAGCTTGAAGAGCAGGTTGTGCTGGTCGAAATCGGCGGGATCGGCCTCGGTGCGATACCGGCCATAGACGTCGGTGTTGCCCATGTTCGCCCGCTCATGGCCCTTGCGGTAGCCGCCCTGAAACAGGATTGACGTGCCGCCGATCTTCTTCGCCGCGGCCGCCGAGCCGGAAAGGCTGCTATCTTCGCTGTCATAGGTAGACTTGACGATCGCACCCCAGTCACGGCCTTCCGGAATGATATCCTCCGGCTCCAGCGTGTTGACGACGATCGCACCACCGAGCATGCCCGAGCCGCCCTTGCTGGAATCCGCGCCGCGCACGATATCGAGCGACGACAGAGAGTTGAAATCGAACGTGTCACCGCCGCCGTTGGCGTTGGCCGGCGCAAATGCACCCTGGCGTGCGCTGTTCGAGAGATAGGGGATTGGAATGCCATCCACCACGGTCAGGATGCGTGCGCCGGAGAGGCCGCGCAGATTGACGCCGGCATCGCCGCGGGAGAAGTTCACGCCGGGATCGACCCTGCGTCCGAGGTCTTCGAGATTGGTGACCTGTTTCTCGTCGAGTTGCTTGTCGGTGATCTCCGTTGCAAGCGGCGTGTCGGCGACGCTGCCCGGCGCCACGCGTTTGCCTTTGACGACGATCTTCTGCAGGACGGTGCTGTCATCCGTCGTCGCTTGCGGCGTGGTTGCCGCGGCGCTTTGCGCGAAAGACTGCGAAACTGGAAGAACATATGCGGCTGCCGTGCAGACCAATAGCACCGAGCGCCAATACCGGACGATCATAACCTACCCTCTAAATGATGATTACCGGGCTGGCTGGTCGTGGCGCGTCGAACGCTCGAGGGGCTGGCTGGGCTTTTGCGGATGAAGGCGATGCAGAATTCCGCCCTCTTTTTGCCGCATAAAAAACATGACAAGTTCTGTCAACATAAACCGGCAAAATATGTTGAATAAATTGATCAAGTTTTAACGATGTTTCCTGACGTTGCGCAATTGCAACGAAAATCGCCATAATGCGTTACCCCTACGCAATCGACATGACGGAAACGGATGCGTTGAGAAAACTTTCGATACTGGCGATCCTTCTCGCCGCAGCCACCTTTCTTGCCGGTGCCCGCCTGCCCCCGCACGGTCCCCTACCCCAGCCTCGACCGGATGCTGCCGGTTCGACCAGCCCTTCTCCACTCCCTGATAAGGCTGAACCGCCGGCACCGAATGATGTGCCGGCACCTCAGCCAAAACCTGATGTGAAGGAACCGGAGACCCCTGCACCAGACCAGCCGGCGGCGCCGTCCACCGAACCGAAAAAACCCGAATCGGCAAAACCCGAACCGGCGGAACCAATGCAGGGCCCGCCGCTCCCGCCGGGCCAAGGCCCGCAAACGCCGGAGGAAGACAACAAGCCGCCCGCCGAGCAGACGCTCGAAGAGCAGCATCTGACGATCGAACCGGAAAGCGATGCCGAGCACGCCGAATGCACCGCTGCGCTTAAGGCCTTGGGCGTCGTCTTCAAGGATGTCCCACGCATCGACGACGGCAACGGCTGCGGTATCGACAAGCCGATCATCGTTTCCGAAGCCCTGCCCGGCATCACGCTGAAGCCGGAGGCGACGGTCCGCTGCCCGGCCGCACTCGCCCTTGCCCGCTGGATGAAAGAGAATGTTATTCCGGCAGCCTCTGCCGCTCTGCCGGAGCAGGGCCGCCTCACGACAGTCAACCAGGCAACCTCCTATATGTGCCGCCTGCGCAACAGCGCCGGCACCGGCAAGATCTCCGAACATGCCCGTGGCAATGCCATCGACATTGCCAGCTTCCATTTCGAGAAAGGCGAAGACGTCGCCGTCCGCTCCCGCCGCGAGGACGCGACGCTGACCGGCGCCTTCCAACGCACCGTCAGCGCCGCCGGCTGCCTCTATTTCACCACCGTCCTCGATCCCGAAAGCGACGCCGCCCACGAAACCCATTTCCACCTCGACGTGATCGAAAGAAAAGGCGGCTATCGCTACTGCCACTGATCATTCAATGGCCGCGATCCTCGCTTGAATCGTGCAGCGAAAATAACCAAATGGAAGCTGCGACTTGGGGAATGGGGTCAGCGGCCAATGAAAATCATAGCGAGTATCATTTCGGTTCTCCTGATCGTCGCCGTCGGCTTCATTTTTACGGGTCGATTGCATTGGCTTCCTGCTATAGGAATGCTGTTCCTCGGCGCGCTGCAAAGCCTTTTCATCTGGCTGTTCATCGACCCAGACTTTGAAAAGCGTCGCGAGCGGTGTCTGCTCGAGCGCTGGAAAGCCATCCCTGGATCAGAACAACCCCTCGATATAACCCTGCTCATTCAGGAAAATCCGTTCCGCCGACGGTGACTTCGGCAGCCCGGGCATGGTCATGATCTCGCCGGTAATGGCGACGACGAAGCCAGCTCCCGCTGAAAGCCGCACCTCGCGCACGGTAACGATGTGGCCTTCCGGCGCGCCGCGCAGGCTCGGATCGGTGGAGAAGGAATATTGCGTCTTGGCCATGCAGACCGGCAGCTTGCCGTAACCCTGCTCCTCCCATATCTGCAACTGGTCGCGCACCGCCTTGTCGGCCGTCACCTCGCCGGCATGGTAGATCTTCGACGCGACGATCTCGATTTTCTCGAACAGCGAAACATCGTCGCCATAGAGCGGCTGGAATTTCGCCTGGCCGGATTCGGCGAGCTCCACCACCTTGTGCGCCAGTTCCTCGATGCCGGCCGAACCCAGCGCCCAGTGGCGGCAAAGGATCGCCTCGGCGCCGAGCCTCGAAACAAATTCCTTCACTGCCGCGATTTCGGCGTCGGTATCGGAGATGAAATGGTTGATCGCCACGACCACCGGCACACCGAACCGGCGGACATTGGCGACGTGGCGGCCAAGATTGGCGCAGCCCTTTTTCAGCGCCGCGACATCCTCGGTGCCGAGCTCCTCCTTCTTCACCCCGCCATTCATCTTCAGCGCCCTCACGGTTGCGACGATGACCGCCGCATCCGGCTTCAACCCGGCCTTACGGCATTTGATGTCGAAAAATTTCTCGGCGCCGAGATCGGCCCCGAAGCCCGCTTCCGTCACCACATAGTCGCCGAGCTTCAGCGCCGTCTTCGTCGCCGTCACCGAATTGCAGCCATGGGCTATGTTGGCAAACGGCCCGCCATGCACGAAGGCCGGATTGTTCTCCAGCGTCTGCACGAGGTTCGGCTGCATCGCATCCTTCAGCAGCACCGCCATGGCGCCATCTGCCTTGAGATCGCGCGCATGCACCGGCGTCCTGTCGAAGCGGTAGCCGATGATGATGTCGCCGAGACGCCGTTCCAGATCCTTGAGGTCGGTGGCGAGGCAGAGGATGGCCATCACCTCGGAGGCGACGGTGATGTCGAACCCGCCCTGGCGCGGGAAGCCGTTGGCGACACCGCCGAGCGAGGAGACCATGCTCCTGAGCGCTCGGTCGTTCATATCCATCACCCGCCGCCAGGTGATGCGGCGGATGTCGATATTTTCCTCGTTGCCCCAGTAGATGTGATTATCGACCATCGCCGCCAGCAGATTGTGCGCCGAGGTGATCGCGTGGAAATCGCCGGTAAAATGCAGGTTGATGTCTTCCATCGGCACGACCTGGGCATAACCGCCGCCGGCCGCGCCGCCCTTGACACCAAAGCAGGGGCCGAGCGAAGCCTCGCGGATGCAGACGATGGCCTTCTTGCCGATCCGGTTCAGCCCGTCGCCGAGACCCACGGTCGTCGTCGTCTTGCCCTCGCCCGCCGGCGTCGGATTGATCGCGGTGACGAGGATCAGCTTGCCGTCCTTCTTGTCCGCTTGCCCGGCGATGAATTCGGCGCTGACCTTTGCCTTGTCGTGACCGTAGGGGACGAGCTGCCCGACCGGAATGCCGAGCTTCGCGCCGATTTCGAAGATCGGCTTCTTGGCCGCAGCGCGCGCGATTTCGATATCGGATTTGATTGATGGCATGGATGTTCCCCGTCCCGGCCTACCGCGGGGCGCGGAGGCGTTTTCCCTCTCATCGGGATAGCGAAATATCGGCGAGGTGTGAATAGCACTGCGCCTTGCGGCGGCCACGCCGGATGTTTATGTGGCGGTCAACGATCGCGGTTTTATAGGGTGAAGACATGAAGGCACTGGAACTGATCATCGAGCGCATCATCCTGTCGAGCCGCTGGATACTCGTCGCCTTCTATATCGGCCTGGTTGGGGCACTCGCCGTCTATGCCGTTTCCTTCGGCTACAAGCTGCTGAAGATCGCTTCCGGCGTCTTCGCCCTCGACGAGGCGGAGATGATCCTTGCCATGCTCAGCCTGATCGATGCGGCTCTCGTCGCGAGCCTGATCGTCATGGTGATGATTTCGGGCTATGAAAATTTCGTCAGCCGCTTCGATGAAGCGAGCGAAGCCGACAACGAAGTCTCCTTTCTCGGCAAGCTTGATTCAGGCAGCCTGAAGATCAAGGTCGCCTCCTCGATCGTCGCCATCTCCTCCATCCACCTGCTGCAGGTCTTCCTCAACGCCGACAAATACGCCGACGGCAAGATCATGTGGCTGACGCTCATGCACCTCGCCTTCGTCGCCTCCGCCGTCATGCTCGGCTTCCTGGAGAAGCTGATGAGCGTGACGTCGAAGAATGATTTGAAGGATAAGGAGTAGCCGGCGGAAGAAAAACAATTTCAGACCGGCAACAAGCAGTCGCCCACGGGCAACAGCGATGGGCCATCAGGAAATGTTCTTCCGCAGTCCGATATCAATTTGCCAACGCTGTGGCAGGAACGATCCCGGCCTTCTGATTTCCGAGGCATCGGAGACTTTCCTTCGCGTCTGGCCCACAGAAATGCAGGCCGGGCTCTTCACCGTAAGGAATGATACCATTGATGATGCCGAGATCGAATGCCTGCGAACGCAGTATCTTGTCTCGCTCGATCGACGTCGCGAACATCATCGTCTCATATGTCTGGGGACCGACGCCCATCTCTTCGAAATAGGCGAAGAATTTCGTATATTCAGCTGTCGTGGGCCGGACGAGGCCGATATCGGAATATCCGACAAGCCGCGGCATTCCGCTCATCAGGACAAGAGTACAGCTCGAAAGGCAGTATGCACCGCCGGCAGAGACCTCGCCTCCAGTCGGTCCGCTTTTGACCATGCTCGCCTTGCAACGCGGGTCCAGCGTCGGGCAGTGGGGCAACCGCGTTCTGCCAATCGAAGTCTCTAGACCAGCAGCCCGGATTGCACGCCCCATCGCAAAAGCCGCGTCCATGTCTCCGCCATAGGATTGCAGGACGACCGGCAGCTTTCGTTCACCAAGCGTTTTCAAGATCGCCTGCAGCCGAGCCGGTGTCTCCGGCGTAATCTCTCCTTCGGCAGAAATCCATTGGGTGCACTCGTCCTGGCAATTGCCGTTGTACATCAGCAGAAAATCCATCGGCCGGTTTTCCGGTGGAGTCTCGCTTGTGACCGCGGCCACATCCTGCGCCGGCGCCTTGGATACAGGCGTCGCAGCCACCACGGGCGCTTGGGCGACCGGGTGGCCGTGACAGACTGCCTCGGCCGCTGCATCCCTCGCGCAGAGCGGCATGCCGGGCCACTCATTGTAGGAGAGCATATCGGTGATGAGACCCGTCCGAAGTGCCTCCGCGGGCAGTACGATGTTGATATTCTCAGGCGTGGCGCTCATCATCAGGCCGATCACATCCTGGCTGACGCCCATTTCCTTCAAATAGGCTGTCAACGCAGCACCGGCCTTCTTGCCGAGCTTGGTGGAACTGCTCTGCCCTGCTGATTTGCGTCCAACCTCCTTGCGGGAGATTTCCTTCTTCTTGCCGTTCACGATCTTGTATTCGATGCGGTAGGAGACACGCACCTTGTTATAAACTGTCGTGATCTGGTGAACGCCGATCAAAGCCCATTGCGACGCGACACGCGACGTACCGCCGGCCAATACAAGCGGACAGGCGGAAAAACAATATGCACCTTCCGAATAGGCGTAGCCAAGCGCGGTCCCATCCTTTGTGATAGCGGCATCGCAACGCAGATCGTCGGCCGGGCAATCCTTCAGCCGTGCGCCACCGACCGCCGTCTCAAGACCGGCTTTGCGGATCATCCGGCCCATCGCATAAGCGGCCTCGACATCACCGCCCTCGGACCGGAACACGATCGGCAGTTTCCGGCCGCCGACCTTCTTCAGCATTTTTCGGAGTTGGGCCGGTGTATCAGAAGTTATGCGACCCTCTGCCGACACCCATCCCGGGCAGTCTTCCGTGCAGAGGGGATGGTGCACGAGGATGAAGCGCATTGGCGGCTGCCCTGCCTGCTTCTTCTCTCCGGCAGCCTGCGAGGTTGCAGCTCCGATCGGCAGAGTCAAAAATATTAAAACAAGTAGTATCGGGGAAAGCAGGGACTGCACGAAAAAAGAAATCGCAGAGCGCACGATTAAATTGCCTCAATTATACATGGCAAGATGCTTAGCAATTGCCTTGATCGCCAGCAAGCCGGATTTCAGCACCTGTTGCCGCCGCCTCCCCCAAGTGATTCTCTCAGTGCATCACTGCGCAAGACCCATGGCTATGCGGCGTGAAGGAGATCGAAGATACCGTAACGGTATATCTGCAAGTCAAAACTCAACTAAAGCGCGATCGCCCCTCAATAATTTTACACAATTCGAGTAAATCAGCTTGCGCTAAGTCAATTGGGACTAGCATCCCGCCGGCTTTCTGTGTTTGATAGCGTTAACATTGGGTCAGCCGGGGGCGTACAGATGTCTTATATGACTACCTCTGAAAGACAATCATCGCTTTCGGCAGAGCTTGCCACTGCACGGACGCGCAGCCTGTTTGCGCAAGCGCTCGGCAGGGTCTCCGCCGCCTTCGGACTGTCGCATGCGACCCTGATGCACGCGCCCTCCCCGGAAGACCTCCTACTGAAACCCCTGCTGATCGAGAGCTCGCTTCCGGCCGCCTATATCAAGGAGTTCGACCGCGCCCACATGATGCGCGGTTGTCCTTTCGGCTTACGGCTGAGGGAATCCGCCGTCCCCCCGGCATGGCATCTGAACGACGCCGCCAATGGTCAAGCCTTCCCCGCCGAACTGCGCGCACTGATGCTGCGCCATGCCATACCGGCGGGCGTTGCCATGCCGACCATTGCTGCCAATGGCCAGCGCCTGGTCTTCTGGTTCTGTGGCGAGCGCGCCGCACTCGGCCAGAGCGAGGTCAACGAGCTGGCAATGATCATTCTGCATGCGCTCGATGCATATAATGCAGTCAAGCGGAATGAGGAATGCGCGCATAACGCGCTGTCGACCAGAGAACTGGAAGTTGTGCGCTGGACTGCCCAGGGCAAGACCTCGATCGAAATCGGCCAGATCCTGGCGCTCTCGGATCATACGGTGAACGCCTACATGACCAACGCGATCAAAAAACTCGATTGCGTCAACCGCACCCAGTTGGTCGCTAAGGCAATTCGATTGAAGCTGATCAACTGAGGTATCGGAAGAGAGTCTGGATGTCGTCCCGTGATCTGGGGACCCGTGATCTGGGGGAAACGTGTCTCTTCGCTTCGAACAGCCCGTCAGCGACAAGACTGAGCAATCCCGCGCCCACATCGGCATCACTGATGCGGAAATCGTCCAGATGCTTGCTGCCTATCGCCTTTTCGGCTTCTGGCGCATCGACATCGAGGCGGGACATTTCTTTGCAAGCGAGGACGTGCACGCGATTTTCGACCTCCCCTACAGCGACGGCCCCGTCAATCTGGCCGAGCTGATGTCGCGCATCCATGAGGACGACCGCAGCCTGATCGCCCAGACCTTCGAAGAAGCGAGCCTTCACGGCGTCGGGTTCCATTTCGTATACCGCGTCTGCAATCGGCTTGGCGGCCACAAGCTGGTGCGCAGCGTCGGCCGCTTCCGGGACGGTCAAAGCGGCGGCGGCATCGTCGGCGTCACCTATGAGTTCGTCGAGAGGCTGCGCGTCGTCGGCTTCGAGGACGATACGAGACCGCGCTGACCCCCGAAAATTTAGCGGTCGAGCACCGAGCGGATCTCGACGAGGTTCGAGCGCACCCTCAGAATATAGAAACCCATGGTGGCGAGATGGCTCGGCATGATCCAGCCGTCTTCGCGCCCGTTCGAGATGATCGCCGGCTGAATGCGCAGCGCTGCCTGGAACTGCCGCATCGTGCTGCCCCACACCGCTCCGAGATTGCGCTCCTGCACCACCTGCGAGAAATCCGCCTGCGCGGCGGCAAGGATGGCGTAGTAGGCGTAGAGCTGGCCATAGGCAAACCAGAACCGGTCGTCGGCGCGCGTATCGAACCAACCGCGGTTGTGATTTTCCGAACGTTCGGCGAGCATGTCGGACGTACCGCCGAGATCGTTGGCGATGCGGTCGATGAACTGCATGAGGTTGTCGGCGCGGCCGTCGAAAATGACGCTGCAGGCGGAAAGATCGGTGTTGAACTTGCGCAGGCTGCCGATCGCCGAGCGGTAGTAAGAGGGCGTCGGCGTCTTCGGCCCGAAGGGATTGAGCCCGAAATACCAGCTGTATTCGTCGAACTGCAAGTTACCGCGGGCGCTCTGCAGATCGTTGTTGATGCCCGACGTGCCGCGCACCCGCCCCAGCGTATCGACAAGCTCCGCCGACGTCCGGCGGACCGCCTGATTGATGCCGCGCTGGAACGACGCCTTATTATCAAGGAAAGGCGTGTGATCCCAGTCGATGCCGAAAAAGCCCATTTTATAGAGCAGCATCGAGGAGATCCATGCGTTCTGATTGACGTTGAAGTCGGTCAGGTCGGCCGTGACGTCAACGATGGCGGAACGCTGGCAGGTCTTGGCGGCTGAGCTGTTGCTTCCCTCCGCGACCGGCACGTCCTGTCCTGCGGCAACCTTGCGCTCGGAAAGCCGGTATTGGTCGACGAAGGCGGTGTTGAAATTCGACCAGACCTGCGTCTGCCAGAAGAAATAGCCGTAGAGCACGACGAAGAGCGCCACGAGCGCGATGACCGGCAGCCGGATCATCCAGCTCCGGCGCTGATACCAGCCATGCGCGGCAAGAAAGGGCCAGAAGGCCCAGGCGGAAAACAGGCGGGCCCGGCGACCGATCGTCTGGCCGATCAGCCTGAAAAAACCGGCTATCCGATCAAGCATCGTCGTCTCCTGTCAGGCGAGGCAAACGCCACAGCGCCGCGCGTCTTTTCAGACGCGCTAAGGACGCTGTAACACTTTCAATTACTGCAGAATTCCTTAAATCGATTCCGATTTAAGGAATTCTGCAGCGGGACATTGCCATCCCCACATATGCGCTCGACGGGCCGAGCACAACACGAGCCCTCGATTTTTCGGATGAATGCATCGCGACAGCGGCGCGAACGGCCTCGCGGGTCAGGAACGCAGGAAAGGCAGGCTGAAACGGAAGGACCTGCGTGCCGTGTCGATCAGAGGCGCTCCCGATGTCTCCGGCAGCGGTTCGGCATAGGCGGGAAACCTGCCGGCGAATTCCAGATCGGCGCGGCTCTTGCGCCGCTCCAGATCCTGGGCGACCAGCATGCCCTTCTCGAACAGCCCGATCGGCGCGGCGATATCGGGAAAGAGTTCCGGCTTGATCCGCATCTTCATGCCCGGCCTGTCGGTATCGACCTGCGCCTGGTAGATGATCAACAGCTCCTCGACGTCGATCATCAATTTGCGCAGCAGCACGTTGCAGGCGGCGATCCGGCCGTTCAGCGAATCCACAAAGCTCTGGAACAGACCGATGAACCGCTCGCGCCGCTGGCTGTCGTCGCGCATCTCGTGCTCTCCGGCGGAAATCTGCTCGGCCTCCGCCTTCAGCGCCCGCCGCTCCGCCTCCATCTGCTCCCAATGCGCCCTGTTGCCGTAGACGCCGATACGGCCCTGCGTCGTCAGCGCCTTGGCGTTGAGCTCCTTCATCTTGAGACGGGCGATATCGATGGAATCGACCAGCCGGCGCCGTTGCTCGACGATGTCGACGAGACCGCGTTCGGCGACCCTATGCCGCCCTATGATCGCAGCGCGCTGGCCGGCGATCAGCCTAGCGAGCGCATCCGATTTCGTCAGAAGCTCGAGCAGTCGTTCGATGACCGGAGCCTCGCGCACGCGTTCGGTGTACATGCGCCACATCCGCTGGCGCGACGTCCAGCCGGCCATCTTCTCGCGCAGCGTCAGCCCCCGAAAGCTGTCGAGATCGGCGGAAACCTCGGCCGTCAGCCGGTCGAGGGAAAAGACCAGCTCGGCCTGCAGCGCGTCGAGTGCTTCAGCATCGGCGATATGCGCCTGGAACCGAGCGTTCTGCTCGAGGAAAACCTCGTCGGCCGACCGTGCTTCATCGCCGCTATACGCGCTGATCGCGCCCACACAATAGGCTCCGTCGACCGCAACCCTCTCGGCAAGGCTGCCGGCAGCTTCGTATTGGCTTTGGAATGTCGGAGGTTTGCGCACAGGCGTCTCCAGGGAATCTCATATCGCCCAAGCTAGAGCATGATGCCGAAAAGTGTGAAGCGGTTTTCCGCCCGGAATTGCGTAAAATGGAAAGCAGGTCGCTTGCGGCACCAAAGAAACAGGCGGCAGCCGCGTCTTCAGACCGGCTCGGCAATCCAGGCCCCGTTCATCGCTTCATCCCAATGCCTGCGGCAGAGCGAGACATATTTCTCATTGCCGCCGACATCGATCTGCGCGCCTTCGTGCAGCACTTTCCCCTCCGCGTCGAGCCGCACCACCATCGTCGCCTTGCGCCCGCAATGGCAGATCGTCCGCACCTCACGCATTTCGTCGGCGATCGCCAATAGTTCCTGCGAGGCCGGAAACAATTTGCCCTGGAAATCGGTTCGGAGCCCATAGACCATCACAGGAATGCCGAGCCTGTCGACGACGCGGGCAAGCTGCCAGACATGGACGGGCGTCATGAAATGCGCCTCGTCGACGAAAACACAGGCAATCGGCGCCCCCTCTCCGCTCAGCGTCGCGATCAGCCGGAACAGGTCCTCATGCGCCTCGAAGGGGATGGCGCTTGCCTCCAGCCCGATCCGCGAGCCGATGACGCCCCGGCCGGTGCGCTCGTCGAAGGCGGCGATCAGCTGCACCGTGCGCATGCCGCGCTCCTGGTAATTATAGGAGGCCTGCAGCAGCATCGTCGACTTGCCGGCGTTCATCGTCGAGTAGTTGAAATAGAGTTTTGCCATCCGATCTCTCCTTGATCGGTTTATTGAAGCTCATAATGGCAAAGAAAAGCCCCCTGGCGGCGATAATCACAGGAATCCCAGCCCGAAAATCGCCGAGCCGCCTGAAAACCAGGTGCCGCGAAAAATCCGCCGACGTCGCAATCGCATGGGTCGATACGACGCAAACGCACTGAGGTCGCTTGTCAAACTCGGCTATTGGTGGTTGGCTTGGGAACTTAAAGACTGGGAGTCTAAAATGAAAACAACAAGCACGTTCAAACTGGTTACTGCAACTGCCGTCGCCGCCCTCTCCGTTGCGACCGCCGCCTTCGCCGCCGATCCTGACAGCTGCTCCACGGTCCACTTCTCGGATGTCGGCTGGACGGATATTACCGCCACCACCGCCACCGCAGCCGTCGTCCTGAAGAGCATCGGCTATCAGACCGACGTCAAGGTTCTCTCGGTGCCGGTCACCTACACCTCGCTGAAGAACAAGGACATCGACATCTTCCTCGGCAACTGGATGCCGACGCAGGAAAAGGACGTCCGCCCTTATCTCGATGACAAGTCAGTCGAATCCTTCGGCCCCAACCTCGTCGGCGCCAAGTACACACTCGCCACCAACGCCAAGGGCGCCGAACTCGGCATCAAGGACTTCAAGGACATCGCCGCCCACAAGGACGATCTCGACGGCAAGATCTATGGCATCGAGCCCGGCAATGACGGCAACCGTCTGGTCATGGACCTGATCGAAAAGAACACCTTCGGCATGAAGGAGATGGAAGTCGTCGAATCCTCGGAACAGGGCATGCTCGCTCAGGTCGCCCGTGCAGAGAAAGCAGGCAAGCCCGTCGTCTTCCTCGGATGGGAGCCCCATCCGATGAACACCAACTTCAAGCTGACCTACCTCACCGGCGGTGACGACGTCTTCGGTCCCGACTTCGGCGGTGCCAAGGTCTATACCAATGTCCGCGCCGGTTATCTCGATGAATGCCCGAATGTCGGCACGATGCTGAAGAACCTGAAGTTCTCCCTCGACATGGAGAACCAGATCATGGGCAAGATCCTCGATGACGGCAAGGAGCCGGAAGCTGCCGCTTCCGAATGGCTGAAGGCGAACCCTTCTGCGCTCGAGCCCTGGCTCGCAGGGGTCAAGACCCGCGACGGCAAGGGCGACGCGCTGGCGGCCGCCAAGACCGGTCTCGGCCTTTGATGTTATGAACGGGGCGGCGAGCCGCCCCGTTACATTTTGTCCATTGTTGATTTTTTCTGGATAGGCGCGCGCTCTTGAATTGGATCACCGACTTTAAGATTCCCATCGGCCCCTGGGCAAAATCCTTTGTGGACTGGCTCACCTCGAACGGCGCATGGTTCTTCGACCAACTCGCCTCCGTGCTGTCGCACGTTATCGACGGGCTGCTTTTCGTGTTGCAGAAGCCTCACCCGCTGATCGTCATCGCCGTCATCGCCGCCATCGCCTTCTGGCTGCGCCGATCGATTGCGGTGACCCTCTTCACCTGTCTTGGTCTGTTGCTGATCATGAACCAGGGCTACTGGAAGGAAACGACGGAGACGCTCGCTCTTGTGCTGGCCTCCACTTTCGTCAGCATGGTGATCGGCATTCCGCTCGGGATTGCAGCCGCCCGCCGCGCCTGGATATATGCCGCCATGCGCCCAGCGCTCGATCTCATGCAGACCATTCCGACATTCGTCTATCTCATTCCGGCGCTCATCCTGTTCGGCCTCGGCATGGTGCCGGGGCTAATCGCCACCGTCATCTTCGCAATCCCCGCCCCTATCCGGCTGACGCGCCTCGGCATCATCTCGACGCCGCCTTCGCTTGTGGAAGCCGCCGTCGCCTTCGGCGCGCGGCCGATGCAGGTGCTGCGCAAGGTAGAACTTCCCTTCGCCGCGCCGCAGATCATGGCGGGCCTCACCCAAACCATCATGCTGTCCTTGTCGATGGTGGTCATCGCCGCCCTCGTCGGCGCCGATGGTCTCGGCGTGCCTGTCGTGCGGGCGCTGAACACCGTCAATGTTGCGAAAGGCTTCGAAGCCGGTCTCTGCATTGTCATCCTGGCCATTATTCTCGACCGCATGTTCCGCGCGGCAGGTGAAGGAGACGGAGCATGACCGCGGTAAACTTCAAGGATGTCAGCATCATCTTCGGCGACCGGCCGGAAACAGCGCTTGCCATGGCCGATCAGGGCAAGACACGTGACGAAATCGGCGCTGCTACCGGCCTCGTGCTCGGCGTCGCCAATGCCTCGCTGACGATCGAGGAAGGCGAGATTCTGGTGCTGATGGGCCTTTCCGGCTCGGGCAAGTCGACGCTGCTGCGCGCCGTCAACGGGCTCGCCCCGGTGGTGCGCGGCGATGTCGCGGTCTCCACGGCCACCGGCTCCGTCAATCCCTACAAATGCAATGCCAAGGCCCTGCGGGAGCTGCGCACCCACACCGTCTCCATGGTGTTCCAGCAATTCGCTCTTCTGCCCTGGCGCACGGTCGCCGAGAATGTCGGCTTCGGCCTCGAACTCGCCGGCATGCCGGAGGCCGAACGCAAACAGCGCGTCGGCGAGCAGCTCGAACTTGTCAACCTGGCGAAATGGGCCGACCGCAAGGTCAACGAGCTCTCGGGCGGCATGCAGCAGCGCGTTGGACTGGCCCGTGCCTTTGCCACCGGCGCCCCGATCCTGCTGATGGACGAACCGTTCTCGGCGCTCGATCCGTTGATCCGCACCCGCCTGCAGGACGAACTTCTGGAGTTCCAGCGGCGGCTGAAGAAGACCATCCTGTTCGTCAGCCATGATCTCGACGAGGCCTTCCGCATCGGCAACCGCATCGCCATCATGGAGGGCGGCCGCATCATCCAGTGCGGAACGCCGCACGACATCGTCAAGAACCCCGCCGACCAGTATGTCGCCGATTTCGTGCAGCATCTCAATCCGATCAGCATGCTGACGGCGGCCGACGTGATGCAGTCCGGACTCGGTCAGACAGCCGCCGGCATGAGTGTCAGCGCCACGGCCCGCGCCGAGACCCCGCTCGTCGATATCCTCGATGCCCTTGCCCGCCAGCCGGGCAGCATCGGCATCGTCGAGAACGGCACGATCGTCGGTACCATCTCGGCCCAGGATATCGTCGCCGGCCTTACCCGCCATCGCCGCAAGCAGGACGCTTGATGTTTTCAATCCGCTTTGCCACAAAGCGGATATGAAAGATCAGCCCTCGCCCATACGCGAAACCGACGACGATGCCCGCAAACTCGCCCGCGTGCTTCTGCGCTCCGCGCGGCACGCGGCGATTGCCGTTCTCGACCCCGAGACCGGCTTTCCCTTCGCCAGCCGCGTGCTCGTCGCGACCGATATTGACGGCACCCCCGTCATTCTCGTTTCGAAACTCTCGGCCCATACCAAAGCGCTCGGCCATGACGCGCGCGCCTCGCTCCTGACCGGCGAGGCCGGCAAGGGCGATCCGCTTGCCCACCCTCGCCTGACGACCCAATGCCTGGCGGAACCCGTCGAGCGCGACAACGCCTTCCACGAGCGTCTGCGCACGCGTTTTCTCGCTCGCCACGCCAAGGCAAAGCTTTATATCGACTTTCCCGATTTCCTCTTCTTCCGCCTCAAGCCGGAGCAGGCCAGCCTCAATGGCGGCTTCGGCCGCGCCTACCAGCTCAATGGGAACGACCTCATCATCCAGTCGGCTGCCAATGAGGAGATTGCCGCCGGCGCGGCAGAAACAGTGCGAGATTTAGTAGAACGGCACCCCGATGTGGCCGAGGCCCTTGCTGCCAGGCTGAAAGCGCCGGAATCGGCTTCCTGGCGCATTTGTGGTATCGATCCCTCAGGTTTCGATATGATTTCCGGCGATTTTCTGCTGCGGTATGAATTCGAAACCCTCGCTCGGGATGCCGATCACATTTGTTCAAACATGTCTAAAATAGCATACTCGATACCTTAAATTTAGGTATATACAATCTTCGACCCCAATTGCTAGTTTTTGGGCGTCGGTCAAAATCCGACTGACGGCCAGTGCCAACAAGCATGATGTACGTTTCGCATTAGGAAGATAACAATATGGAAACCACAGATTTGGCCGATCACACCAATGTGGCGGCAGCTCTATTGTCGGCTATGGCAAATCCCAAGAGATTGCTGATCCTGTGCAGCCTGGTGAAGGGCGAAGTGGCCGTCGGCGTGCTTGCAACGCAGGTCGGCCTCAGCCAGTCGGCACTCTCCCAGCACCTGTCGAAGCTGCGCGCACAGAAGCTGGTGAAGACCCGGCGTGACGCACAGACCATTTATTATTCCAGCACCTCCGAGCCGGTCATGAAGATCCTGGCAACGCTCGAAGACATCTACCTGGTGGCAAACAGGAATAGATCCGCCGCTTGATGATAGCGCTGACATGAATGTCGGCCGATGCCATGCCGCAAGGGGATGTTCCCGGAGGCGCGGCAACGATATTTCAGCACCTGAACCTTATGGCACGACCGGTAAATCTTGCGATTTGCCGGTCGTGCCCTTTTTTTCTGCACCTGCCGGTCCCGGGATATGCTCAAACTCAAGGCTTCCTGTCCCGAGTGGCTCTCGGGCGTTTTACCGTTGACGCTTCAAGAAGCCCTGATAATTTGACCGGGCAGTCAAAATATGGGCGTGAAGCCCCGGGAACGGGCCGTCAGCGGCCAGGAGAACAGCATGTCCAATCGCCTCAACGCACCGAACGATCTTCGCGCCTTCTGGATGCCGTTCACGGCCAATCGCCAATTCAAGAAGGAGCCGCGTATGTTCGTCGGCGCCAAGGACATGTATTATACGACCCATGACGGCCGCCAGGTGCTGGACGGCACGGCCGGCCTCTGGTGTGTCAATGCCGGCCACTGCCGCCCGAAGATCACCGAGGCGATCCGCGAGCAGGCCGGCGAGCTCGATTACGCCCCCGCCTTTCAGCTCGGCCACCCCAAGGCCTTCGAGCTGGCGAACCGGCTGGTTGACATTGCGCCGGAAGGCCTGAACCACGTTCTCTACACCAATTCCGGATCCGAATCCGTCGAGACGGCGCTCAAGGTGGCGCTCGCCTATCACCGCGTGAAGGGCAATGGTTCACGCTTCCGCCTGATCGGCCGCGAGCGCGGCTATCATGGCGTCAATTTCGGCGGCATCTCCGTCGGCGGCATCGTCACCAACCGCAAAATGTTCGGCACGCTGCTGACCGGCGTCGATCACATGCCGCACACCCATCAGCCCGGCAAGAACAACTTCACCCGCGGCGAACCCGAGCATGGCGGCGACATTGCCACCGAACTGGAGCGCATCGTCGCCCTGCATGACGCCTCGACGGTCGCGGCCGTCATTGTCGAGCCGGTGGCCGGCTCCACCGGCGTTCTGATTCCGCCGAAGGGCTATCTGCAGAAGCTGCGCGAGATCTGCACCAAGCACGGCATCCTGCTGATCTTCGACGAGGTCATCACCGGTTTCGGCCGCCTCGGCGCCCCCTTCGCCGCGCAATATTACGACGTCAAGCCCGACATGATCACCGCCGCCAAGGGCCTGACCAATGGCGTCATTCCGATGGGCGCCGTCTTCGTCACCTCCGAGATCCATGATGCCTTCATGAACGGCCCGGAGCACATGATCGAGTTCTTCCACGGCTACACCTATTCCGGCAATCCGATTGCTTCCGCCGCCGCCCTCGCCACGCTCGATACCTACAAGGAAGAAGGGCTGCTGACGCGTGCCGCCGAGCTTTCCGGCTATTGGGCCGACGCGTTGCATTCACTCAAGGACTGCCCCAACGTCATCGACATCAGGAACACCGGCCTGATCGGCGCGATCGAGCTCGATCCGATCGCCGGCGAGCCGACCAAGCGCGCCTTCACCGCTTTCCTGAAAGCCTATGAAAGCGGCCTGCTGATCCGCACCACCGGCGATATCATCGCGCTCTCCCCGCCGCTGATCATCGAGAAACACCATATCGACGAACTCTTCGGCAAGCTGCGGACGATCCTGCAGAACAACATCTGAAGACGCGTTCATAAGCGCTTCGGGCCCGCGGCGGACAAAATCCCCGCGGGTCTTTTCGTTTCGGCGCAGAAAAAACCTCAGGTCACGGAGGCGACGGAAAGGCAGAGGGCGAATTTCTTCAGGAGCCGGCGATCGAAGTGCCCTTCATTGCCGAACATCCACTTCAGTGCCTCGCTCGCGTTCCACGCCGCCTTGTATGACCGCACCGAGGTGATGGCGTCATAGACATCGCAGATCGTGGCAATTCGCGCATGGAGGCTCAACTCTCTGCCGGACAGCCGATGCGGGTAGCCCTTGCCGTCGATGCGCTCATGATGATTGAGGCAGACATCGAGAACGATCTCCGACATGCCCTCCTGCCGCGACAGGAAAGCGTGTCCCTTCTCCGGATGGCCGCGGATCAGGGTGATCTCGTCCTTTTCCAGAGGCCCGGCCTTGTTGAGCACCTCAAGCGGAATTTCAAGCTTGCCGACATCATGCAGCAACCCCGCGGTGCCGAGCAGTTGGACCGTCTGCTCGTCGAGTCCGAGATGGCGGCTGAACAGGATCATCAGCGCGCTCACCGAAATGGAATGGAGGAAGGTCACTTCGTCTTTCGATTTCAAACGCGTGACGTTCAGGAAAACCGAGGGGTTTTCCTCCATCGACTTGGAGACCGAAGAAATCACCGGCGCCACATGCGCGACACTGATCGCATCGCCATTCCGCAGCCTGGCGAAAGCCTCGTCCAGCACCTGCACGGATTTCTGGACGGTCTCGCGCGCGGCTTGGATATCGATCTCGATGTCACGTCCCGGCAGGCCGTTGGTATCGAGCCCCTTGCTGGTGTTGATGACGACGCTGGCAGTGCCGCATTTGCGAATTTTCGCGGCATCAACCTCGCGCCGCAGCGAAAACCTGCGCTTGGACAAAAGCGGATCCTGCCACAGGCCCTCGACGGCCTCCACAAACATTCCGATACGCACCTGGCTGGCGTCGATACGCTTGAGCATCCAGTCTCTGTTTCCCGATGTGTCTATCTAATTATCTGTCTGGGTCTCTTTTTCAATACTGCGGTATTTCGGGTATCGGGGGATACTACTGCCATCAGCCAAACTAACGGTTAATGGGAAAGATAAAGACAACCCTACGAGGTGGTTTCGCTTAGGCGGAGGCGCTTCCCTTTGCAGCTTTGCCGATGAGAAATCACCGAAAAGCAGAGAAAGTAACCGCCTTCGAACGAGTTTCCGGCCGCATCGATCGCATTTCGCTTCCCATTTGTTATAAACTTGCGCAATCCCGTCAAAATTCCTAGAAATCTCGTCATGAGCCTTCCCGAGTCAAATATGGCCGGCAGCTCACTGATCGCGCCCGTGTCGATCGTCCTTGGCACCGCCCAAAGGGCCGTGGAATGATCGGAAAAACCGGCGCGGCACCTCATCGCGGGTCGAAGGACCCCACCCAAGGAGACAGACAATGACCCTCAAGACATTGACGGCGACACTCGTCGCGTCGCTTGCCTTCGCGCCGCTTGCCCATGCCGATATCACCATCGGCCTGATTGCGCCGCTGACGGGCCCCGTCGCCGCCTATGGCGACCAGGTGAAGAACGGCGCTCAGACCGCCATCGACGAGATCAACAAGAAAGGCGGCATTCTCGGCGAGAAGGTCGTCCTCGAGCTGGCCGACGATGCCGGCGAACCGAAGCAGGGCGTTTCCGCCGCCAACAAGGTCGTTGGCGACGGCATTCGCTTCGTCGTCGGCCCGGTGACCTCGGGTGTTGCGATCCCCGTTTCGGACGTTTTGGCTGAAAATGGCGTCCTGATGATCACCCCGACCGCGACCGCCCCCGACCTCACCAAGCGCGGCCTCACCAATGTGCTGCGCACCTGCGGCCGCGACGACCAGCAGGCCGAAGTCGCCGCCAAATACGTGCTGAAGAATTTCAAGGACAAGCGGATCGCCATCGTCAACGACAAGGGCGCGTATGGCAAAGGGCTTGCCGACGCCTTCAAGGCGACGCTGAACGCCGGTGGGATGACCGAAGTTGTCAATGACGCGATCACTCCCGGTGACAAGGATTTCAGCGCGCTCACCACCCGCGTCAAATCGGAAAAGGTCGACCTGGTCTATTTCGGCGGCTATCACCCGGAAGGCGGCCTGCTCGCCCGCCAGCTGCATGACCTCGCCGCCAACGCGACGATCATCGGCGGCGATGGCCTCTCCAACACCGAGTTCTGGGCGATCGGCACGGATGCGGCGGCAGGCACGCTGTTCACCAATGCCTCCGACGCCACCAAGAACCCGGATTCCAAAGCTGCCGCCGATGCGCTCGCTGCCAAGAACATCCCGGCCGAGGCCTTCACGCTCAACGCCTATGCCGCCGTCGAAGTGCTGAAAGCCGGCATCGAGAAGGCCGGCAGCGCCGAGGATGCCGAAGCCGTCGCGGCCGCGCTGAAAGACGGCAAGGAAATCCAGACCGCTATCGGCAAGGTCACCTACGGCGAAACCGGCGACCTCACCTCGCAGAGCTTCTCGCTCTACAAATGGGAAGGCGGCAAGATCGTCGCCGCTGAATAAACTATCGCTGATCGCCATCGACCGGGCGCCCCCTGTGGCGCCCGGTTTCGTTTGTGGCACTCGCTTGTGGCGGCAGATCGGCTATAAAGTTTAGGAATCGGTTGCAATGTGAGCAAGGCCATGACCAGCAAACTCGAACGCCTCATCGACCAAGGGGTCGGCCGCGTGCCGGCCGATATCGTGCTGAAGGGCGGCCGTTTCTTCGACCTCGTCACCGGCGAACTCGTCCGCTCCGATATCGCCATGGGAGCCGATCGCATCGTCGGCACCTCAGGCAATTATCAGGGCGAAACTGAGATCGACATATCGGGAAAAACAGTCGTTCCCGGCTTCATCGACACGCATCTGCACATCGAATCCTCGCTCGTCACGCCGCACGAATTCGACCGCTGCGTTCTGCCCTATGGCGTCACCACCGCGATCTGCGATCCGCACGAAATCGCCAATGTGCTCGGCGCCGCCGGCATCGAATTCTTTCTCCAGTCCGCGCTCGAGACGATCATGGACATCCGCGTCCAGCTCTCCTCCTGCGTGCCGGCAACACATCTTGAAACCTCTGGCGCCGATCTGCCGATCGAGCGCCTCCTGCCCTTCCGCCATCACCCGAAGGTCATCGGCCTTGCCGAATTCATGAATTTCCCCGGCGTGATCCACAAGGATCCCGTCTGCATGGCTAAGCTCGACGCCTTCCAAGGCGGCCATATCGACGGTCATGCACCGCTTCTGTGCGGCAACGACCTCAACGGTTATCTCGCAACCGGCATCGGCACCGAGCATGAATGTACGACCGCCACCGAGGCGCTGGAAAAGATCCGCAAGGGCATGCATATCCTCGTGCGCGAGGGGTCCGTGTCGAAGGATCTCGCTGCACTGATCCCCATCATCACCGAGCGGCTATCGCCTTATCTCGCGCTCTGCACCGACGACCGCAATCCGCTCGATATCGCCGAACAGGGCCATCTCGATCACATGATCCGCACGGCGATCGCTAACGGCGTCGAGCCGCTGGCGATCTATCGCGCCGCCTCGATCTCGGCCGCCCGTGCCTTCGGCCTCCGAGACCGCGGCCTGGTGGCGCCGGGCTGGCGCGCCGATCTCGTGGTTCTCGACAGTCTGGAAAACTGCCGTGCCGACATGGTCTTCTCCGCTGGCCGCCGCGTCACCGACGCGCTCTTTTCCACGCGCAAGCCGGTCGCTCCGATCGGCCTCGACAGCGTCAAGGCCAGACCGGTCAACGCGGCCCATTTCGGCGTGCCGGCCAGGGAGGGCGAGACATCGGTCATCGGCGTCATGCCGGGCAAGATCATCACCGAGCATCGCCGTTACCGGCTGCCCGTCAAAGGCAACGAAACGGCGGTCGATCTTGCCAACGACATCATCAAGGTCGCCGTCATCGAGCGCCACGGCAAGAACGGCAATCACGCCAACGGCTTTGTCCAGGGCTTCGGCCTGAAGAAGGGCGCGATCGCCTCCACCGTCGGCCATGACAGCCACAATATCTGCGTCGTCGGCGTCGACGAGGACGACATGGCGCGCGCCGTAAACCGCCTCACCGAAATCAAGGGCGGCTTCGTCGTCGTGGAGGGCGGCAAGGTCACGGGCGAAATCGCCCTGCCCATCGCCGGCCTGATGAGCCTTGAGCCTTACGAGACAGTCCGGGACACCCTGCACCATCTGCGCAAGGCCGCCTTCGCGCTCGGCGCCACGCTGGAAGAACCCTTCCTCCAGCTCGCCTTCCTGCCGCTGCCGGTCATCCCACACCTGAAAATATCCGACCGCGGCATGGTCGATGTGGACAAGTTCGCGCTGATCGGGTGATGGAATCCATAGCAAATTCCGCGCCAGCACCTATTTTGCGATATCGCTGGAGCAAATCATGACCAAGCTGGAACAGATTGAAAAATCCGTGACCGAACTCGACAAGCAGGAGTTCCAGGCCTTTTCAGCGTGGTTTGAAGCCCTTAAGGCCGAACGCTGGGATCGACGGATGGAAGCGGACGCCGCGAGCGGCAAGCTCGATCGTTTCGCGGAGAAGGCCTTGGCAGATTCTCGCGCCGAAAAAACAAGGCCGCTCTGAAACACCATGCAACTCCCTCCTTCTGAGTGGCCTATGACGGCTTGCGTAAGCAGATCCGGAAGCTGCCGACGAAAATTTCGATCGGCGCAAACAAGATCCCAGACATCCATCCCTGCATTTCAAGCGCGTCGGCCGCTTTTGGTTGGCACGCGTTGGCGCGTCCTGGAGAGCTTTAGCCGTCCGCGATAGCGACGACCTCATCTGGTTTTGGATCCGCTCCCATGGGGATTACGACAAACTGCTGATTGATCCTCAAAGCCGCGCACAGAACCCGTCCAGCGCCGCAAGCTTCACCAGCCCCGAAACCGACACCGCCTCGAACCCGGGCATCTCGAGCGGTTCGCCCAACACCATGCCTTCAGGCAGACGGAATTCCGCCGGTTTGCGCGTCAGGTTGAAAACGAAGAGTAGTTTTTCGCCGTCCTTTTGCCGGATAAAGACGAGCAGATCCTGATTGGTGCCGATGAAGGTCATTTCGCCGTCGATCAGTGCCGGATGGCTCTTCCGGAATGCGAGCGTCTTGCGATAGTGATGCAGCACCGAGCTGTCGCTCCCCTCCTGTGTATCCACGGAAAGTGCCGCCTGCTCGTAAGGCACCGGCAGCCAGCTCTTCTCGGCGGAGGTAAAGCCCGCATGCGCCTTGCCCGCCTCCCAGGGCATCGGCGTGCGGCATCCGTCGCGGCCTTTGAAGGCCGGCCAGAAGCGGATGCCGTAGGGGTCACGCAGATCTTCGAAGGCAAGCTCCGCCTCCGGCAGGCCGAGCTCCTCGCCTTGATAGAGGCAGATTGAACCGCGCAGCGCCGAAAGCACCGAGATTGCCAGTTTGGCGATGACGGGTCGCTCTTCCTCCGTCACCGCAAAACGGCTGACATGGCGCATGACGTCGTGATTTGAGAAAGCCCAGCAGACCCAGCCGTCTGTCACGGATTTTTGGAAAGCTTCGACGCAGCCGCGAATATGCTCGGCGGTAAAATCCGGTCCCAGCAGGTCGAAGGTGTAGCACATGTGCAGCTTGTCGCCGCCGCTCGTATAGGCCGCCACCGTCTTCAGCGAACGCGCGCCGTCGCCAACCTCGCCGACGGTGGTACGATCCTCATATTGGTCGAGCAGCACTCGGAAGCGTTTGAGGAAATCGACGTTTTCCGGCTGCGTCTTGTCATAGAGATGGTTCTGCATGCCATAGGGATTGCTGTCGGGCGCATCGAGGCCTGCATCATCCTCATCGGGCTCGTGCGGCGGATTGCTTTTGAGCTGCTTGTCGCAGAAATAATAGTTGACGGTATCCAACCGGAAGCCGTCGACGCCGCGGTCGAGCCAGAACTTCACCGTCTCCAGCACCGCATTCTGCACTTCCCTGCTATGGAAATTGAGGTCCGGCTGCGAGGTCAGGAAATTGTGCTGGTAATATTGCCGGCGCACGCCGTCCCACTCCCAGCCCGGCCCGCCGAAGATCGACAGCCAATTGTTCGGCGCGGTGCCATCCGGCTTCGGATCGGCCCAGACATACCAGTCCGCCTTCGCATTGGTCCGGCTCGTCCGGCTCTCGACGAACCAGGGATGCCGGTCCGATGTGTGCGAGATCACCTGGTCGATGACGACCTTGATGCCGAGCCTGTGCGCCTCCGCCATCATCTCGTCGAAATCGGCGAGCGTCCCGAAGATCGGGTCGACGTCGCAATAATCGGAAACATCATAGCCCATGTCGGCCATCGGCGACCTGAAGAAGGGCGAAAGCCAGATCGCGTCGACACCGAGACTGGCGATATGCGGCAGCCGGCGGGTGATCCCCTTGAGGTCGCCGAGCCCGTCGCTGTTGGTGTCCTGAAACGAGCGCGGATAGACCTGATAGATTACCGCGCCGCGCCACCAGTCCGCATTCCTGCCTGCCTGCAATGCCATCGGCTACATCTCCTGCCTCGTTAGCGCCCGCCACACTAAAGCGGACGAAACAAAAGACAACATGTGAGACCGTCATGGAGGTGCTGGAGATGTCGCAATGTGTCGTCGCGATCCAACAAAGGGGAGACGTATATAGGCTTGTCCACAACCCGTTTCCAGCCTCCGGATTTGGGGTTGCAACGCGATTCCTTTGCGATAAGGTGCGCACTGACCTGCACGTAAGAGGTCAAAATCTCGGGAACAGATGTCTAATAAAGGCGCAAAGCCTAGAAAGGTGGACCCACCATGAACCAGTTCACGAAAAAATTTCTCGCCTCCGCAATGTTTGGCACATTGCTGGCGTTTTCAGCGCATGCGGCCACGCTGAATATTCACAATGGCGGCGACCCGCAATCGCTCGATCCGCAGAAGCTGTCCGGCGACTGGGAGAATCGTATCGCCGGCGACATTTTCGAAGGCTTGGTCACGGAAGACGCCAAGGACAATCCGGTCCCCGGCCAGGCCGAAAGCTGGACGATTTCGCCTGACGGCAAAGTCTACACCTTCAAGCTTCGCGACGGCATCAAGTGGTCCGATGGCCAGCCGGTAACGGCAGGAGACTTCGTCTTCGCCTTCCAGCGCCTCGTCGACCCGAAGAACGCCGCCGATTATGCCTATCTGCAGTTCACCATCAAGAATGCCGAAAAGATCAACAAGGGTGAGATCACTGACCTCAACCAGCTCGGCGTCAAGGCGATCGACGACAAGACGCTGGAAATCACCCTCGAAAACCCGACGCCCTATTTCCTCAACGCTCTGATGCACTACACCGCCTATCCGCTGCCGAAGCACGTCGTCGAGGCGAAGGGCCAGGATTGGGTCAAGATCGGCAATATCGTCACCAACGGACCTTACAAGCCGGTCGAATGGGTTCCGGGCTCGCATGTCACCACGGTCAAGAACGACCAGTGGTACGGCACCAAGGACCTGAAGATTGACGGCGCCAAGTTCTTCGTGCTCGAGGATCAGGAAGCCGCACTGAAACGTTACCGCGCCGGCGAATTCGATATCCTGACCGATTTCCCCACCGACCAATACGAGTGGATGAAGAAGAACCTTCCGGGCCAGGCGCATGTCGCTCCCTTCTCCGGCCTCTATTACTATGTCATCAATTCGACCAAGCCGCCCTTCGCCGACAAGCGCGTTCGCCAGGCTCTCTCCATGGCGATTAACCGCGAAGTCATCGGCCCGCAGATTCTCGGCACCGGCGAACTGCCGGCCTATTCCTGGGTCCCGCCGGGCACGGCAAATTACGGCGAACCGGCCTACGTCTCCTGGAAGGATCTTCCCTATAGGGACAAGGTCGAAGAAGCCAAGAAGCTGCTGAAGGAAGCCGGTTTCGGTCCGGATCATCCGCTGACCGCCGAGCTCAAGTACAACACCAACGACAACCACAAGCGCATCGCCGTGGCGATCGCCTCGATGTGGAAGCCGCTCGGCGTTAATGTCGAACTCGTCAACGCCGAGACTAAAGTCCATTATGACCAGTTGCAGCGCGGCGAAGTGCAGATCGGCCGCGCCGGCTGGCTGGCCGACTACAACGACCCAGACAACTTCCTGAACCTCCTGGTCACAGGCGTTCAGATGAATTACGGCCGCTGGTCCAATCCTGATTACGACAAGATGATCAAGGACGGCAACGCCGAGACCGATCTCGCCAAGCGCGCCGCAATCTTCAAGAAAGCCGAACAGCTGGCGCTGGACGATTCCGCCGCCCTTCCGATCTACTATTATGTTTCGAAGAACGTCGTCTCACCGAAGATCGAAGGTTTCGTCGATAACATTCAGGACATCCACCGCACCCGCTGGCTGTCGATGAAAGAGTAAGGGAAAACGGTCCTTGCCGCGCTCTGCGGCAAGGACCGGCCCACGACCATGATCAAATACGCCCTCCGTCGCCTGCTATCGACGATCCCGGTTCTGTGGATCGCCGTCACAGCCTGTTTTTTCGTTTTGCGCCTTGCCCCCGGCGGCCCCTTCGATGGCGAAAGGCCATTGCCGCCGGTGATCCTGAAAAATCTCGCGGTTCATTACAATCTCGATAAGCCGCTGATTCAGCAGTACCTGATCTATGTCGGTGACCTGCTGCGGGGCGATCTCGGCCCCTCCTTCGCCAGCGAGGATTTTTCCGTGGCCCAGCAGATCATGATCGGTCTGCCCTATACCTTCACCATCGGTACCGCCGCCTTCCTGATCGCCATCATCGTCGGCATCGCCGTCGGCTGCCTTGGGGCGCTCTACCAGAATAAGACGCCGGACTATATTCTCGGCGCCCTTATCCTGGTCGGTGTCGTGCTGCCGAACTTCCTGATCGCGCCCATCCTGCAATTGATCTTCGGCATCCACCTCGCCTGGTTTCCGGTCGGCGGTTGGGGTGACGGCTCAATCAAATACTTGATCCTGCCGATTGTCGTTCTGGCCCTGCCGCATGCAGGCCGCATCTCGCGCATCACCCGCGGTTCGATGATCGAAGTGATGAACCAGAACTTCATCCGCACGGCCAAGGCCAAGGGCATCGGCCCGCGGCTGACGGTGATGCGCCATGCGCTGAAGCCCGCGCTCATGCCTGTCGTTTCCTATCTCGGTCCGGCGGCAAGCTACCTTCTCACCGGCTCGCTGGTTGTCGAGAGCATCTTCGGATTGCCCGGCATCGGCCGCTATTTCGTCAACGCAGCGCTGAACCGCGACTACGGCATGGTTCTCGGTACGGTCATCTTCTACATGGTGTTGATCGTGTTTCTGAACCTTCTAGTCGACATCGCCTATGCCTGGCTGGACCCGAAAGTGAGAAACCGATGATCCTCAACCCCGCAAAACGCGAATTGCTTGCTGAGGAGCTTCTGGAGGCGGAAGGCCTCGCACCTGAAGGCCGCTCGCTCACCAGGGATGCGCTCCGCCGCCTCGGGCGTAACAAGGCGGCCGTTCTGTCAATCGCCGTCCTGGCGCTGTTGGTCCTCGCCGCCTTCCTCGGCCCCTGGTTCATTCCCTTCAATTACGAGGATCCGGACTGGGCCGCCTTCCGCATCCCGCCGTCGATCGAGACCGGCCATTATTTCGGCACCGACCCGAACGGGCGCGACCTGCTTGCCCGCGTGCTCTACGGCACTCGCGTTTCGCTGGCCGTAGCGCTGACGGCAACCGTCGTCTCGGTCGTCATCGGCGTGCTCTACGGCGCCATATCCGGCTATATCGGCGGCAGACTCGACGCGATCATGATGCGCTTCGTCGATATCATGTATGCGCTTCCCTATATCCTCTTCGTCATCCTGCTGATGGTGATCTTCGGCCGCAACGTCTATCTGCTCTTTGCCGCCATCGGCGCGCTGGAGTGGCTGACCATGGCCCGCATCGTGCGCGGCCAGACACTGTCGATCAAGCATCGAGAATTCATCGAGGCGGCCCGTGCCTCCGGCCAGCGGCCATTCAAGATCATCGTCAAGCACATCATTCCGAACCTCGTCGGACCGGTAGTCATTTTCGCGGCGCTGACCGTGCCTGAAATCATCGCCACCGAAAGCTTCCTGTCCTATCTCGGCTTCGGCGTGCAGGAACCGCTGACCTCGCTCGGCACCCTGATCGCCGAGGGCACCGACGCCATGGAAAGCATGCCCTGGCTGCTGATCTTTCCGGCAAGCTTCCTCGTGGCCCTGCTGCTCAGTCTGCTCTTCATCGGCGACGGCCTGCGCGACGCGTTCGACCCGAAGGATCGCTAAGAATGCCCTACGAAACACAAAAAGACATCCTCCTCGAACTCAAGAATTATTCGATCACCTTCAAAACGCCGGATGGAGAGGTGAAGGCGGTCTCGAACATGAACCTCACCGTCCGGCCCGGCGAACGCGTTGCCATTGTCGGCGAATCCGGTTCGGGTAAGAGCCAGACCTTCCTGGGCATCATGGGCCTTCTCGCCAAGAACGGGAGAACGACTGGACAGGCGCTGCTCGAAGGCAGGGATGTACTGTCGTTGAAACCGCGCGAGCTCGACCAGATCCGCGGCAAGGACATGGCGATGGTCTTCCAAGACCCGATGACCGCCTTGAATCCCTCGCTCAAGATTTCACGGCAGCTGACCGAACAGCTTGAGGTTCACCGCGGCCTGACGGCTCGCGCCGCATCGGACGCTGCCCTCGACATGCTGAAACGCGTCGGCATCCCCGACCCGACGCGGCGCTTTCACCTCTATCCGCATGAACTCTCAGGCGGCATGCGCCAGCGCATCGTCATTGCCATGGCGCTGCTCACCAAACCGAAGCTGCTCATCGCCGACGAGCCGACGACGGCGCTCGACGTCACCATCCAGGCGCAGATCCTCGATCTCTTCAACGACCTGACGGCGGAGATGAACACGGCCCTGATCATGATCACCCACGATCTCGGCGTCGTCGCCGGCCTCGCCGACCGCGTCGCCGTCATGTATGCCGGCCGCATCGTCGAGGAGGCGCCCGTCGACGAGCTCTTCGACAATCCCGCCCATCCCTATACGGCGGCGCTGCACGCCTCGATCCCACGCCCGGATCAGGATGTCGACGAGCTCGTCGTCATCCCCGGGCGCCCGCCGAACCTGCAGCACCTGCCGAAAGGCTGCAATTTCTCGCCGCGCTGTTCGCAGGTCCAGGACGATTGCATCGACCGTCCGCCGCCGCTCGAAACCCTGGCACCGCGCCACTGCGCCGCCTGCTACCACCCGTTCCCGCGTCGTGAGGAGTTGCTGAACCATGGCTGACCGATCGCTGCTAAGGGTCGAGAACCTGACGACCCAGTTCGAATTGCCGGCAAAGGGCTTGTTCAAGCCGCCGATTTTCCTCACCGCCGTCAACAATGTCAGCTTCGATCTCGCCGAAGGCCGCACCCTCGGCGTCGTCGGTGAATCCGGCTGCGGCAAGTCGACGCTCGGCCGCTCCATCCTACGGCTGTTGAAATCGCAAAAGGGCCGCATCCTATGGCAGGGCCGCAATCTTCTCGACCTCTCGGAGGAGGAAATGCGCGCCGCCCGCCGCGACATGCAGATCATATTCCAGGATCCGATCGCCTCGCTCGACCCGCGCATGACCGTTGGAGACATCATCGCCGAACCGCTCACCGTTTTCGAGCCGAAGCTTTCCAAGGCCGAGCGCACCGAACGTGTCCGCGAGATCATGACCGCCGTCGGGCTGGTGCCGGAGATGATCAACCGCTATCCCCACGAATTCTCCGGCGGCCAGGCGCAACGCATCGGCATTGCCCGCGCCGTCGTCACCAAACCGAAGCTGATCATCTGCGACGAGCCGGTTTCGGCCCTCGACGTCTCGATCCAGGGCCAGGTGATTACGCTTCTGCGTAAACTGCGCAAGGAGTTCGGCCTGACGCTGATCTTCATCAGCCACGACCTTTCCGTCGTCCGCCTGATCTCCGACGATGTGCTGGTGCTCTATCTCGGCCGAGTGGTAGAGGCAGGCGACTGCGCCACCGTCTTCGACCATCCCGCCCATCCCTATACGCAGGCGCTCTTTTCCGCAGCACCGATCCCGGATCCGAAGCTTGCGCGCCTGCGCACCCGCATCCGCCTGCAGGGCGATCCGCCCTCGCCGCTCAACCCACCGAAAGGCTGTGTCTTCTCGCCGCGCTGCTGGAAGGCGACCGATATCTGTCGCACCGAAATGCCGCCGACCGAGGAGGTCCGTCCCGGCCAGAAGGCAGCCTGCTATCATATGGACAGGCCAATGAGCGGCGACGCAATCTCAGGATGAAGCGCTTGGAAAAGCGGACTTATTTTGGGTTCTAAAGTCCCCGATAAGAAAGATTTATCTGAGCACGTGCTAACTGTTTCCCGCCCAATCATGGGTTAGGGGAACGCATATATGAAATCGAGACTATCGGGATTGATCGCAGTTGCATCTGCGATCATCGCTGCCTCCGCCATTTCGGCACAGGCCGAAGATCTGAAGTTCAAGCTCACTAACGGCACCGACTCCGTCCTGACGCGCTTCTACAGCTCGCCGACCGGCGTCGCCGACTGGGAGGAAGACGTCTTCGGCGAAGACGTTCTCGATCCGGGCGAAAGCATCGATATCACCATCGCCGATGGCCGCACCGTCTGCAAATACGATATGCGCTTCGAGTTCGAGGAAGGCTCAAACCTCGCGACCACCGAAGATACGCAGGATCTTTGCCAGATGGGCAGCTACACCATCCACGAATAAGCAGCCCCCGCCGCCGCCCGCCTTCGCCATGTTCGCGAAGGCGGGCTTTTACCTCCTGCGATATCGGCATCCATATATCAACGCTTGTCACTCCGCCTGGCTCCGCGTATCAGCGATAAAGAGCAGTGCCGGGAGGACAAGGTGAGCAGACGGTTTCTATCGATCGGTGAATGCATGGTGGAACTCTCGCAGGCAGGCGACGGCCTGCTGCGCAAAGGTTTCGCCGGCGATACTTTCAACACCGCCTGGTATGCCCGCGCCTGCCTTGGCCCCGACTGGTCGGTCGATTATTTTACGGCGCTTGGCGACGACGCCATGTCGGATGAAATGGTGGCCTTCATCGACAAGGCGGGCATCGGCACAAGCCTCATCCGCCGCATCAGGGGTAAAACGCCCGGCCTTTACATGATCAATCTGAAGAACGGCGAACGCTCCTTCAGCTACTGGCGCGACAGTTCGGCCGCCCGCAGCCTGGCCGCCGATCCCGACAGCCTGCGCGAGGCGGTGGAGAGCGCTGACCTCGTCTATTTCTCCGGCATCACCCTTGCCATCCTGCCGCAGGAGGACGCGGCAACGCTGCTCGCCGAAATCCGCCGCGCCAAGGCCGCCGGCAAGCTTGTGGTGTTCGACCCGAACATCCGGCCCCGCCTGTGGTCGAGCTATGACATCATGCACGCGACGATCAGCGAGGGCGCACGCTCCTCCGTCCTCATCATGCCGAGCTTCGACGACGAAGCCGCCCATTTCGGTGACGATTCCATTGAAGCGACGGTCCACCGCTATCGCGCGCTGGGCGCTGTCCATATCGTCGTCAAGAATGGCGCGGACGGGGTCAGGCTGAATTTCGCCGGCGAGGAGAGCTTCGTTCCGGCCGAGAAGGTCGAGCAAGTGGTCGATACCACCAGTGCCGGCGACAGCTTCAACGGCGCCTTCCTTGCGCACTATCTGGAAACAGCGGATGCGACCGCCGCCGCCCGCTTCGCCGCAGGCGTCGCAGCCCGTGTCGTCAGCGAACACGGCGCATTGGTGGCAAAGGAAAAACTCGGATTGGATGGCGGCTAAGCCCGCGCATAGAAATTCGGTACGAATGCCATGTACGAGGCGCTCCCCCGCCTCCTCGGCTGACCCGTTAAAATGGGTAGGACCTCAGGACTTCGTCGGCCGATCGGTCTCGCGAACCGCCTCGTCATGGTACCAGCAACTGTCAAGCGCCGCGTCGCAAATATCGGCGGCCTCGCGCTCCATCAGCTTGGCGCGTTCGAACCGGCTGGCGGCCCGCGGCGGCTTGACAGGAAACTGATAGATCGTTGCGGATTCACGATGGAAACCGGTGGGCATGAGATCGCCTCCATTCAGTTCGGCGCATCGACATTTAACGCCAGGACCATAACACGATGCACATAGTTTATGCAAATTGCACAAATTATATGCATATCCATATTATGATTGATCGATATGCTGTCTCCAGCGAAAGCGCCCGCCTATTTGTTCAACACTTCATCACGCCAGGCTAACGCCGAAATTTTCATCCGGTTCCAAGCGGAAAACTCAGTTTCCTGCTGATGATACGGCCTTCAGCCGTCAAAACGGGGTGGTTTTTGCAAAAGCAAAATTCATCCCGACCGGCTGACCTGCGATTTTTCTTGTCCCGGCGGCCGAACTGGCACGCTACGTGCTTTTGAAGGTGCATCCCCTGGCGGTTGGGTGCGCTTGCGCGCCGAGATCGTCTCCGGATTTGCTCACCTTCGTAGCATTGAGAGAGTCACGATGACAAAATATAAGCTCGAGTATATTTGGCTCGATGGGTACACTCCGGTACCGAACCTGCGTGGCAAGACGCAGATCAAGGAATTCGACGTATTCCCGACGCTGGAACAGCTTCCGCTCTGGGGCTTCGACGGTTCGTCGACCATGCAGGCCGAAGGCCGCAGCTCCGATTGCGTGCTGAAGCCGGTCGCCATCTATCCCGACCCGGCTCGCACCAACGGCGCGCTCGTCATGTGCGAAGTCATGATGCCTGATGGCGTCACGCCGCACCCGAGCAACGCTCGCGCGACCATTCTCGACGATGAAGATGCATGGTTCGGCTTCGAACAGGAATACTTCTTCTACCAGAACGGCCGTCCGCTCGGCTTCCCCGAGCAGGGCTACCCGGCTCCGCAGGGCCCCTACTACACCGGCGTCGGCTATTCGAACGTCGGCGACGTCGCCCGCGAAATCGTCGAAGAACATCTCGACCTCTGCCTGGCTGCCGGCATCAACCACGAAGGCATCAATGCCGAAGTGGCCAAGGGCCAGTGGGAATTCCAGATTTTCGGCAAGGGCTCCAAGAAGGCCGCCGACCAGATCTGGATGGCACGCTACCTGCTGCAGCGCCTGACCGAAAAATACGGCATCGACATCGAGTATCACTGCAAGCCGCTCGGCGACACCGACTGGAACGGTTCGGGCATGCATTGCAACTTCTCGACCAAGTACATGCGCGAAGTCGGCGGCAAGGCCTATTTCGAAGCACTGATGGCGCAGTTCGAAAAGAACCTGATGGACCACATCGACGTTTACGGTCCTGACAACGACAAGCGCCTGACCGGCAAGCACGAAACGGCTCCGTGGAACAAGTTCTCCTACGGCGTTGCCGACCGTGGCGCCTCGATCCGCGTCCCGCATTCCTTCGTCAAGAACGACTACAAGGGCTATCTGGAAGATCGCCGCCCGAACTCGCAGGGCTGCCCCTACCAGATCGCTTCCCAGGTTCTGAAGACGATTTCGGAAGTTCCGACTGCAAGCTCGGCTTCCGCTGCCGCTTAACCTCCCAAACGGCGCCGGTCCACGACCGGCGCCGTCCTTCTTTCCGCATGAAAACCGCGATCGGCCGCTGACATATTCGCGAGGATCGAGCCGCTGAAAGGCCTGCAAGCGCGGGCATGCGGCTGTAATATTTCCATCATGGTCATGCCTCAAAATAGGCAAGCGGGAATCGCCGTTCCGGAACCCCGCTTTGGGGTTGAGCGTTGGCATATCGATGCAACGCGGATGGAAATCGTGACATGCTGCAACGTCCGGCAAACACTCATCACAGCGAGAGCTGGGCCAATGCCACAGCCGCCGGCAACCTGCCCGAACGGTTGGTGATCATCACCGATGCCTGGCATCCGCAAGTCAACGGCGTTGTGCGCTCGATCGAGAACACCAATCGCGAGCTGGCCAAGATGGGCGTGGCTGTTTCCATGGTGACGCCGGAGCGCTTCAACAGCATCCCGTGCCCGACTTATCCCGAGATCCGCCTGTCGATCGCCAATTACCGCCGCATCGCCCGTGAGATCGAAAAACACAATCCCTCCTACGTGCATATCGCCACGGAAGGGCCGCTGGGGCTGACTGCCCGCCGCTGGTGCCTGCGCAAGGGCATGCCCTTCTCCACCAGCTACCACACGCGCTTTCCCGAATATGTTTCCGCCCGCCTGCCGATTCCGCAAAGCTGGCTTTATGCCTTCGTGCGCTGGTTCCATAATGGCGGCGCCGGCTGCATGGTCGCCACCCCGAGTCTTGCTCGCGAGCTTTCGTCACGCGGCATCAAGAACCTGATGCCCTGGACCCGGGGTATCGACGCCACGCAATTCCATCCCATGCCGCTTGAGGAACAGCCATTCGGCCTTCCGCGCCCGATCTTCATGACAGTCGGGCGCGTGGCGCTGGAGAAGAACCTACCGGCCTTTCTCGATCTCGACCTGCCCGGTTCGAAGGTAGTGGTCGGCGACGGCCCGGCACGAGCCGAACTGGAGCAGCGCTATCCCGATGTGCACTTTACCGGTGTGAAGTTCGGCGAGGATCTGGCCAAAGCCTATGCCCAGGCCGATGTCTTCGTCTTTCCCTCGCTCACCGACACGTTCGGCAACACGATCCTTGAAGCGCTGGCATCGGGTGTCCCGGTCGCCGCCTATCCGGTCACCGGCCCGCTCGATATCATCGGCGAAGACAGCGAGGTCGGCGCGCTCGACCAGAACCTGCAAGCCGCCTGCCTTGCCGCCCTCTCCGCCTCGCGCATCAAGGCGCGCGAGCTTGCCATGCAATATTCCTGGGAAGCGGCGACGCTGCAGTTCATCAACAATATCCGCGCCGCCAACGGCGTCATTACGCCGAAATGGAAAAAGGCCTGGCAGTTTGCCAAATCGCTGCCTAGAACCAGAAAGCCTGGCGAAACCGCCGGGCCTCTCCCCTCCGCAGACTGATCTCCCCTGCTCGTGCCGTTCCCGACGGCAATCGCGCTGCGCGCAGCAGATATTTCGGCGATGGCGTTCAAAGGCACAAAATCGTGGATCGTGCCGTTGTAGCGCATCGACGTGACGCGAACGCCGGCGAGCGACCACGACGCGGCGGATCTCACCCCGCTACAGGCCGATATCGTGGCGCTGCGCGAAGCGCAGGATAAGAGCGCGGCTTAGGTTCAGGACGACCGACATAGGGTGCGCATGAGGCGCCCCCTCTGCCTTGACGGGCATTTCCTCACAAGTGGGGAGATCGGCTGGGGTACCCGCTTGCTCCAACATCGATTGTTCGGGGAGATACTATCCGCCGGCGATCTCCACCCTTGTGGGGGAGATGCCCGGCAGGGCAGAGGGGGGTGCCCCTGGCCCCGGCAACGCCCCCAAAATAACCCTATGTCCGTCTCTTCTTGCCTTCGAACGGATTCTCAGCTGAACGGAAATGAATACGGATCGGCACGCTCGGCATGTCGAAATCGGCGCGCAAGCCGTTGATCAGATAGCGCGTATAGGATTCCGGCAGTGCGTCCGAACGGGTGCAGGAGATCATGAAGGCCGGCGGGCGGGCCTTGACCTGCGTCATGTATTTCAGCTTGATCCGGCGGCCGGACACGGCCGGTGGCGGATGCTGGATCTGCTGCGTTTCCAGCCAGCGATTAAGCTTCGCCGTCGAAATGCGCTTGTTCCAGACCCTGTCCGTGTCGATGATCGACTGCATCAGCTTGTCGAGCCCCCAGCCGGTTTGGCCGGAGATCGGCACGGCGCGGATGCCGCGCGCCTGCGGCAGCAGCCGGTCGGTCTTTTCGCGGAGATCCGCAAGCACTGCCTGCCGGTCTTCGATCATGTCCCACTTGTTGAAGGCGAGCACGGCCGCGCGGCCTTCGCGCAGCACGAGATCGACGATCTGCAGATCCTGCTTCTCGAAAGGGATCGTCGCGTCGAAGACGATGACGACGGTTTCGGCAAAACGGATGGCGCGCAGCGCGTCGGCGACGGAAAGCTTCTCCAGCTTCTCGGTCACCCGCGCCTTGCGGCGCATGCCTGCGGTATCGAACATTTTGATGGTGCGGCCGCGCCAATCCCATTCGACTGAAATGGAATCGCGGGTGATGCCTGCCTCCGGCCCGGTCAAAAGCCGGTCCTCGCCGAGGAAACGGTTGATCAGCGTCGACTTTCCGGCATTCGGCCGGCCGACGATCGCCACCCGGAGCGGCTTGGTGTCGTCATAGACGGGCTCTTCGTCCTCGTCGTCGCCTTCACCCGCGGCCTCGGAAATATCGACGTTGGTGACGGCGACATCCTCCTTGGCATAGGCGCGATCCTTGCCGATCGCCTCGACGATCGCGTCCCGCAGATCGAGCATGCCCTCGCCGTGTTCGGCCGAAATCGGTGTCGGCTCGCCGAGCCCGAGCGTATAAGCGTCATAGAAGCCGCTGTCGGAGCCGCGCGCTTCGGATTTATTGGCGACCAGCACCACCGGCTTGCCGCGCCGGCGCAGCATTTCGGCAAGCGCGGTGTCGACGGGCGTCAGTCCGTTCTTGGCATCGACGACGAAAAGCGAAAGATCGGCCTCGTCGATTGCCGCTTCCGTCTGGGCGCGCATCCGGCCCTGCAGGCTTTCTTCGTCGGCCTCTTCCAGACCGGCCGTGTCGATAATGGTAAAGGTCAGGCCCATCAGCCGCGCATCGCCCGGCCGGCGGTCGCGGGTCACGCCTGGCGTGTCGTCGACAAGCGCCAGCTTCTTTCCCACCAGGCGGTTGAAAAGCGTCGACTTGCCGACATTCGGACGACCGACGATCGCGACCGTGAAACTCATTCTTTTTCCTTAAAACTCAGCCCTGCGCGGCGGGCGCCTTGCCGGATGCGGTAATGAGATCAAGCATCATATGAGCGCGATTGGTAACATTGCGCGGGCTGTCGGTATCGTCGACGATTGACTGGAACCATTGCCGCGCCTGCGCCATGTTGCCGGCCTTATAAGAAGCAAGGCCGAGCGCTTCGCGTGCCGAATGACGGAAGGCGTTGCCCGGCACGGCCATTTCCTCGATCGCGGCCGAAACCTGTTCGTAGGAGCCGTTTTCGATCAGCAGCCAGCCGGCCCGCATTTTTGCGGCATCGCGCACGGCGGCCGGAACGCCATTATCCTTGCCGATCTCGTTGAAGGCGGCGATCGCCGTGGCAGCGTCGCCCTTCTGCGCCTGAACGGTCGCCGCCCGCATGCGCGCCAGCACCGGATAGGCGCCATGGCCTTCCTTTTCCAGCTTATCGAGCGCGGCCAGCGCTTCGTCGTTCTTGTTCTCGTCGGCAAGCTTCATCGCCGCCAGGAACTGGTCGCCGGCACCGGAGGAGCGGGTATCGTCCCAATATTCATAGAGAACCTTGCCGGCGGTGCCGACGACGATCAGGATGGCGACGACGATGATATAGCGGCCAAAGCGGCGCCAGACACCCTTCATCTGGTCGGACCGCAATTCCTCATTGACTTCACGGATGAAGCTGTCGTCGTTGAATGCCATTCTCGTCTCCGGCCGCGGAAATACCCAATACTATGCAAGATGCATATTGCCGGGCCTTCTACCCCATTTTGCCGCAGTTGTAAGGGGGATATGAAAGATTCGTTACATCACAAGCGGCGAAACGCCGATCAGCCATTCGTGCAGCTTCCAGATGATCAGCGCCCAGACGACGATGCCGATGACGATCGCATAGAGATCGTATTTGGCTGACACGAACGGCCGGAGCACGATCTCGCCCGCCCGCTGCCGCCGTTTCAGCGAAATGCGCAGGATGACGCCCCAGGCGAGAAAGGCTGCAAACAGCAGCACCGACGACGTCTCGCCATTGGCGAGCAGATGCGCCAGCGCCCAGATCTTCACCGACAGCACCATCGGATGTTTGGTCTTGGTCGCAATGTGCCCCGCCGGCAGCAGCGAGGCGACCAGACAGATCATCGCGATCAGCATCAAGGTAATGGTGATATGCGCCATCCAGACCGGCGGATTGTAAAGCACGCCGGTCACCTGCCGGGCCTGGCCGAATCCGTAGATCAACAGGATCAGCGTGGCGAGACTCGCGACGGAATAAGCCGCTCGCCAGCCCTTCTCGCCAAGGCTTGCGATCATCGAGGCGCGGAAGCCGGGGGCGACCACCCGCAAAAGATGCACCCCGAGGAAAAGTATGATGCCGACGATAAGCAATGCCATGGCGGATCCCTTCCGTGCCGTTTGTCATGGCTTAGCGGCTAGCGGGAAAAAATACCAGTTGAGACCGCAGCTTCGCCGCAATTCTATCGGAGGGAAACCGCGAACAAATTGTCGCGGTGCCCATGTCTCGTCCTCTCCTCTCCGCCTGTCTGGCTGCCTCCTTCATTCTGCCTGTCACGGCAGAGGCGGCCGACCGGCCGAAACAGCTGGTCATCATCTCTTTCGACGGCGCCCACGACAATGCGCTCTGGCTGAAAAGCCGCGAGATGGCGGCAAAGAACGGCGCCCATTTCACCTATTTCCTCTCCTGCACCTTCCTGATGAACGAGGCGGCGAAGAAGGCCTACCAGGCGCCGCACCAGAGACGCGGAAAGTCCAATGTCGGCTTCGCCCAGAGCGACGACGAAATCCGCGAACGCCTCGGCAATATCTGGCATGCCCATCTCGAAGGTCACGACATATCGAGCCACGCCTGCGGCCATTTCGATGGCCGCGAATGGAGCGAGGCCGACTGGTCGGCCGAATACGCCACCTTCCACACAACCCTGAAGAATGCCTGGAAAGGCGTCGGTCTGGACGAGCCGGCCGGCTGGCGGGATCTGGTCGATCATGGCATCAAGGGTTTCCGCGCCCCCTACCTCTCCGCGACCGCGGGCGACGACATGATCGCCGCCGAAAAGAAGGCGGGCTTCAGCTATGACGCGAGCCTCGTCACCAAAGGCCCGGCTATGCCTGTCGAGGAGGACGGCATTATCCGCTTCGGCCTGCCGCTGATCCCTGAAGGCCCAAGCGAAAAACCGATCATCGGCATGGACTACAATCTCTTCGTGCGCCACTCCAAGGGCGAGGAAGACAGCGCGGATTCGAAAGAATTCGAGGACCGCGCCTATGCCGCCTTCTCCCAAGCCTTCGACCGCCAGTACAACGGCAACCGCATCCCGCTCCAGCTTGGCTTCCACTTCGTCGAGATGAACGGCGGCGCCTACTGGCGCGCCCTCGACCGGCTGGTCGGCGACGTCTGCCACCGAGAGGACGTCGCCTGTGTCAGCTATTCCGAAGCGATCCCGATGATCGAGGCGCGGGGGAGATTGCAGCAGACGTCGGGGCTGTGACAGTACTTTTCGAGACTGAGACGAGGTGCCGTGCGGCCCCGTCATCCGCTTGCCGGCACCTTCTCCGCGCTCGGCGCGCTAGGGAAAAGGGATAAGCCGCAGAATTTCGACTCCCTCTTCTCCCCTCGGGGAGAAGGCGCCCGTAGGGCGGATGACGGGGCGACACGGCAGGTGAGGTATTTCCCGTTGCCGCCTGCCTCCCCATCGGACAATCTCACCCATCAGCCATCCGCGTGTACGGCGCCGGCTTCACGCTCCAGATAGCGCTGATCGATCTCCGGCAACGGCTCATCATCGATTGCCGCCTCGAAGGCCTTCAGGCGTTTGTGGATGGAAAGTAGCTCGATAATCGTCGTCCAGGCGTTGACGAGATACTGGAATGAGTTGCTGACCTGACCGAAGGCGGTCGAAATCTGCTGGAAGATGCCATAGGTGATGGCGCCGGCCACGATCGTCGGCACCAGCATGAAGATGACGAAGAGCGCGTCCGCCTGACTGTAGAAATTGCGGGCGACGTTAAAATACATGTAGTGAAAATACATCCGGTAATAGTTGCGACGAACATTGTCGAAGAGTTCGCGCACCGTCAGTGGCTGGGCCCTTTCCGCATGGTCTTCGCCGTAGACGAGTTCCTTGCGATAGGCCGCTTCAACGCGCTGATTGCGGAAGTTCAGACCCGGCAGCTTGATGCCGACAACCGCCAGCAGCACGGTGCCGAAAGCCGACCAAAAGAGCGCTAGCCAGAAGAGCGAATTCGCCACCGGTCCGATGACCGGCAGCGCGGTCACGTAATGCGAGAGCGCCAGCAGGATCGGGAGGAAGACGACAAGCGTCATCACCGAGTTGATGAGGCTGATGCCGAGCACTTCGAGCGTGCTTGCAAAACGCATCGTATCTTCCTGAACGCGCTGTGAGGCGCCCTCGATATGGCGCAGCTTTTCCCACTTCGACATGTAGAAATTGTTCATCGCCGTGCGCCAGCGGAAGATGTAGTGGCTGGTGAAGAAGTCGGTCATGATCGACACGAACATGCTGAGAAATGCGATCTGACAGAAGACCCACATCAGGTCGTAGAAATTATCGACGCTAATGCCCGGCTGCTTCGACAATGCGTTCTGCAAAAGATCGCCGAACGGCCGGCGCCAGTTGTTGATCACGACGGTAATCTGGACGCCGAAATAGGTCACGAAGATGATGAGTGCCGAACCCCAGATCGACCACAGCTTCCAGGGATGGTGCAGCGCCTTCAGATGCCATGCGCCGCAGAAGATCACCGCCGAAAGAAAGAAATAGCTATAGAACCAGAGGTTTTCGGGCAGCAGGAAGAACGAAAGATCGATCGGCTGCTGGTCTTCCGGAACAGGTCCATAACCGAGCGATACACCGAGATGAGCGGCGAACAGATACCAGCCGGCGATGCAAATCAGGGTCCAAATGACGAGCGAAGTAAAAAACGCCTTCGGCTGGGGAAAAAAGGAATGAAACACGGGGAGCTTTGCTTTCCTGAACTGTGAGTCTCGGGAGTGTCGTCGAACACTGATTGTGCCGGAAACTAAGGCAGTTCGAAGGAAGCAGCAATGGGTTTAGCCGATTGTTACGCAGATGTAACGGGTTAAGCGATTTTCTTGATCACCGGCATCACCAGTCCCGCGCAGGCAACGAGTGCCGCCGCAGCAATCACCGTCGGAACGGTGAAACTGCCCGAGCGTTCGGCGATCCAGCCGGCAACGACAGGCCCGACGATCTGGCCGACACCGAAGGCGGCCGTCATCATCGCCAGGATCCGCCGCGGGCTTTCGGGGGAAAGCTTGCGGCCGATCTGCAGCCCGTAAGCGGTGATCGCCAGGAAGGTCGCCCCGAACAGCGCCCCGCCGATCAGCGGTGCGGCAGAGTGCGGCAGCATGACGGTTGCGAGTACGCCGGCCGCTTCAACCAGAACTGATGCGACATAGACGCCCCCGAGCCCGAGCGGCCTGACCAGCGGCTTCCAGGCAAACAGCGCCACCGCCGACGTCAGGCCGGCGATGAACCAGCAGAGAAATTCGACAAAGGCACCCGTGGCGGACAGACGGGCGATGGTGACGAGGAAGGTCGCGGTGATCACATAGCCGAAGCCGAACAGGCCGTAGGACAGCGTGATCAGCACCATCGGCCGGCTCCAGACGAGGGCCGGCTCTTTGCCCGCGCGCCCCGATTGCGCCGGCGCCGACGGCAAGAGCAGGAAGACTATGACGAGGCTTGCCGCGCAGTAGAGCGCGCCGCCGATCCAGTCGGCGCGCCAGCTGTCCGGGCGGCCGTGAAAGCCGAGGCCGATGAGAAACACCATGATCGAGGACAGCGCGATCCCCGCTCCCGGCCCGCCGAAATGCGCTGCCTGCACATGGTCGTTGCCGGCGGAAGCCCCGTGGCTGAGCACGATCGATGAGGTGAAGACCATCGCAAAGGCGCTGGCGAGGCCGGCCAGGAACCGGATGACGGCAAAGACTGCGACGGAATTTGTGGCGGCCATGGCGGCGAGCAGGATTGCGGTCGCAAGCAGTGCCGAGAGCGCCACCAGCCGTTCGCGCCCCGCCGCCCAGCCATAGGCGGCAAGCACGGCGCCGACGAGATAACCGACGAAATTCGCCGAAGCGATAAAACCGGCATCCGCCGCCGAAAGCGGCACGCCACTCATCATGCCGGGCAGGATCGGCGTGTAGGAGAAACGCCCGAAGCCCATGGCCGCCGCCATCGCAACGGCGCCGGCAGCGGCAGTGGAAACAAGGTTCGGCGGGGAATGACGGATGCGCTCAAGCATGCAGCGCTTATCGCGCCGCAGCACCTGCGCGACAATCAAGTAATTCTGATCGGTCGATCAATTTCCGGAAACATGAAAAATTCCTCGCCTCCCTTGAAAGCAATTATCTTACGATATATGTTTTAAGACATAGCCAACGATACATCCAACGATGAAAGGAAAAGTCATGAGAGGTTTTAAAGGCGGCATGTTCGGCGACGCTTTCCGCATGGGCCGCAAATTTGCGGCCGGCGATCTGCAGCTCGTCATTCTGGCGCTGCTCGCTGAGCAACCCCGCCACGGCTATGAATTGATAAAGTTGCTGGAGGAACGCTCCGGCGGCTTCTACGTGCCGAGCCCCGGCGTTATCTACCCGGCGCTCACCTATCTCGAGGAAACCGGTCTTGCCGAGGTGGAGAACGAGGGCACCAAGAAACTCTACAGCATCACCGACGCCGGCCGCCGCCGCGTCGAGGAAAACCGCGACATGATCCTGCACACACTCGCCAAGCTGGAACGCATCGGTGAGAAGATGGCCTATGTGAAGCGCGTCTTCGAAACCGACCGCCACGGCGCCGACGAGGGTGACGACGGCGATTTCATGCAGGACGGCGGCGATATCCGCGCCGCTCGCATGCTGCTGCGCTCGGCACTGCGCATGCGTTATCCCTGGTCAAAGCCCGAGGCCGCCCGCATTGCCGACATACTGGAACGTGCGGCGACGGAAATCCTGCAGGGCGGCAGGCCGCAAACGCGGGGGTGAAGACGGGTGATGCCAAGGTACAAGGATGAGGCGCTCGAGGATACCGCACTGGTGCCCAAGAGGGCCTCATCCTGAAGCGCCCCGCAGGAGCCTCGAAGGACGGGACGGGTGCACCGATGCCGGATGAATGCAAGAAGCGACGTTGTGGCGTACTTCGAGGCTCCGCCCTACGGGCTGCGCACCTCAGCATGAGGAACGTTGGTGGATGCCGCGCTTGTAGTAGCGGGCGTTGCAGGATGCCGTGCCGACACTCAAGCCCCCTGAGATGCCGCCGCCTACACTCAAGAGAGCCTCATCCCGAGGTGCCCCGCAGGGGCCTCGAAGGACGGGGCGGGCGCACTGATGCCGGATGAATGCAAGAAGCGAAGTTGCAGTATGATCATTCGAGGCTCCGCCCCACGGGCTGCGCACCTCGGCGTAAGGAGCGTCGGAGGATGCCGCACGTAAGGGAGCTCCGCCTCTGCGCGTTTCCCTACGCCCGCCCGTCCGGCAAAGTCAGAATCACCGGCCCGTTGCGCGTTGCCACAACCGTATGTTCATATTGAACGGTCGGCGCCTTCGGATCGGCATAAAGCGTCCATGCATCGTCGCCGCCTTCCGCCCAGGTCGCGCCGAGCGACAGGAAAGGCTCGACGGTAAAGACGAGCCCATCCGTCATGACGCGTTTTTCCGAAGGGTCCGGCCAGGTCGAGAGTTCGGCCGGCTCCTCGTGAAGCGAGCGGCCGACACCATGGCTCGCCAGATTGGCGACCAGCGTATAGCGGTTCTTCTGCGCGAAGGCGCCGACGGCGGTGCCGATCTTTGCCAACGGCTCGCCCGATTTCACCTGATTGAGCCCGACCCAGAGCGCACGCTTGCCATCACGGCAGAGCTTGTCGATCTTCGGCTTAACCGGCGGCATCGCGAAGGAAGCGCCGGTATCGGCAAAGAAGCCGTCCTTCTCAGCCGAGACGTCGATGTTGACGAGGTCGCCGGCGCGGATGACGCGCGGCCCGGGAATGCCGTGGGCGATTTCCTCATTGACGCTGATGCATGTCGCACCCGGAAACTGGTAGCAGAACTCCGGCGCCGAGCGCGCGCCCGAATCCTCGAGCACCTTACGGCCGATCCGGTCGAGCTCCAGCGTCGTCATGCCGGGCTCCATCGCCGCCGCCATCACCTGGATGGCGTTGGCGCAGATCCGGCCGATCTCCTTGAGCTTTGTCAGTTCGTCGTCGTTTGCGATAACCATTCGTCTGTTCCGGCTTTGCGCAGGGGCGACCGCAGCCGCCTTGGTTAGGCGGTGGCTTTCGCCCCTTCGCCGCTTTCAGTCAATGCCTTTCTGACGATCGGCGCGACTTTCGTCCCGTAGAGCTCGATGCCGCGCATGATCTCGGCATGCGGCATCAGGCCGATCGCCATCTGCAGCAGGAAGCGGTCGTTCTTGAAGAGTGCGTGATGGGCGATAATCTTTTCGGCGACCACCTCGGGATCCCCAACGAAGAGCGCACCGTTCGGTCCGCGCGACATGTCGAACTGTGCCCGGCTCGTCGGCCCCCAGCCGCGCTCGCGGCCGATGCGGTTCATAACTTCGGCCTGCGGCCCGTAAAACTGCTCCGCTGCCGCCGTCGTCGTATCGGCGATGAACCCGTGGACATTGATGCTGGTCTTCAGCTTGGCCTGATCCTGCCCGGCTCGGCGCGCGGCCTCCCGGTAGAGATCGAAGAGTGGCGCGAAACGGCGCGGCTCGCCACCGATGATCGCCAGCGCCACCGGCAGACCGAGCGCACCCGCCCGCGCCACCGACTGCGGCGTGCCGCCAACGGCGATCCACAGCGGCAGCGGATCCTGCAACGGCCTGGGATAGACGCCGCGCCCCCGGATCGACGCGCGGAGCTCGCCGCTCCAGTCGACCGTCTCGCCGTCACGCAGCGCCAAAAGCAGATCGAGCTTCTCTTCGAAAAGCTGGTCGTAATCCTCGAGATTGTAGCCGAACAGCGGGAAGGACTCGATGAAGGAGCCGCGCCCCGCCATGATCTCGGCCCGGCCGTTCGAAATCAAATCCAGCGTCGAAAACTGCTGGAAGACGCGCACCGGATCATCGGAGGAAAGCACAGTGACGGCGCTGGTCAGCCGGATGTTTTTCGTCTTGACGGCCGCCGCCGCCAGCGCGACGGCAGGCGCCGACGCCGCATAATCCGGCCGATGATGTTCGCCGAGCCCGAAGACATCGAGCCCAACTTGATCGGCAAGCTCGATCTCCTCGATCAGATGCTTCAGCCGTTCAGCCCCTTCCGCACCCTTGCTGCGGGAGGGATTGGGATTGACATCCGCAAACGTATAAAGACCCAGTTCCATCGTCGGCATCCTGTTGAATTCCGCCCGGAGATAAGGATCGCCGAGACCGAGCGCAAATACAAACTCTGGAACGGAATGTTCGAGAATTTCGATAGTGGCGTGATGTTTTCTGCAGCGTGGTAAGAGTCTTTGCGCCGTAGACACGGCGCTGCTGGACTGTGACGAGCACAGGAATGAGGGAGCAAGGGGTGCACGCCGTGCTCCCATATCGCCTATCATACAAAGCGCAACTCCCTCATTCCTGTGCCCGTCACAGGAATCCAGCAGTCGCGCGTCCGCGCGACGAGAGACTCGTCACAGACCGAGAAGATGAAACGAAATATCCTCCCACGCAGGATTATCCCGCTCGATCAGATTAAGCTTCCACTGCCGCGGCCATTTCTTGATCGTCTTCTCCCGTGTGATCGCTGTCGTCAGCAGATCATGCTCCTCAAGCCACACCAGCGTCTTGACGCCATATTTCGATGTGAAGCCCGGCGTCAGCTCATTCTGATGCTCGTATAACCGCCCGGCTAGGTCCCGCGTCACGCCGGTATAGAGCATGCCGTTGCGTCCAGATGCGAGGATGTAGACGTATCCTTTTATCTCCGCAGATTGGCACAGGACACATCCGACGTCGACAGAGACACGGCCACGCTCAGCCCCCAATTCGACTCTCAATTCAACGACTTGAAGGCGCCGGCGGAATCATCTTTCGAGCCACCTCAACTCGCACTGAAGCGTCAGGACGGCGCCTTCGCCAGCAATTCCGCCAGCTGATCTGCGGCCTTGCCCCATCCTTCATGGAAGCCCATCTTCTCGTGCGTTTCCTTGTCCTCCGCGCGCCAGTGCAACGCCTTGGCGGTATATTTCGTGCGGCCATTGCCGAGGTCTTCGAGCAGGATGACGCCGGTGAAGAAAGGTTTTTCGGCAGGCACCCAGGCGCTGGTATAGGCATCGGTGAAGACGATCTTCTCGTTCTCGATGATCTCGAGATAGACGCCGCGGTTCGGGTACCGATTGCCCTCGGGATCCTGCATGACGATCACGCTGGAACCGCCGGGGCGAACGTCGAGCGTTGCTTCCGCAACACCCCAGGGGCGTGGAACGAACCACTGCTTCATGAGATCGGGATCGGTCCACGCCTTGTAGATTTTCTCGCGCGGGGCGTCGAATTCGCGAACGAGGACGAGTTCATGTTGGGTGATGGCGGTCATTTCAACATCTCTCCATTTGAATAAACCTGTTTCTGTCAGGTTGTTACAAGGACGTGCCGAAGTTCGCCGTTCCGACAAAGCGCCGATTTTTTCTTGATTATTTCGCGACCGGCTGCGTCGCCTCTTCCTGCATCTTGTCGATCTGCCGGCGGATATGGGCGGCCTCCGCCGCCGAATGGGCAAGCGCGATGGCGCGGTCGAAGGCTTCGCGCGCCTGGCCGGTCAAGCCAAGCTGCTTCAGCAGCCCGCCCCGCAGGCCGTGATAGTAGAAATAGCCGCCGAGCTTTTCGCCCAGCGGATCGATCAGATCGAGCGCCTGCTGCGGCCCGTGCAGTTTGGAAACAACGACCGCGCGATTGAGTGTCACCACAGGAGAAGGCTGCACACGTTCCAGCGCGCGGTAGAGCAGATCGATTTCCATCCAGTCGGTGTCTTCGGCGCGTTTTGCCCGGGAATGGATGGCGGCGATCGCCGCTTGCAGCTGATAGGGGCCTGGCCGGCGGTGTCGCAGCGCTTTGTCGAGCAGCGCCAGGGCCTCGTTGATGAAAGGCTGGTTCCAGAGCGAGCGGTCCTGATCTTCGAGCAGCACGATTTCATCTTCCGCGCTGAAGCGCGCCGGCCGGCGCGAGATCTGCAGAAGCATCAGCGCCAGCAGCCCCATCAGCTCCGGTTCGGACGGAAAGAGATGCAGCATCAACCGTGCCAGCCGGATCGCCTCGTCGCTGAAGGCGGCCGCTTCATGCCTGGGATCGGCCTGGCTGTAGCCCTCGTTGAAGACGAGATAGATCATCGTGCTGACGATCGTAAGACGCTCGGCCCTTTCCTCAGGGCTCGGCGTTTCGAACGGCACGCCGGCCTTGGCGACGCGTGCCTTGGCGCGGGTGATGCGTTGCTCCATGGCGCTTTCCGACACCAGGAAGGCGCGGGCGATCTGCGTCACCGAAAGACCGGAAACGATGCGCAGCGCCAGCGCGATCTGCTGGGTCGCCGGCAGATCGGGATGGCAGCAGATGAAGAGAAGCCGCAGGATATCGTCGCGATAGTGGGAATCGTCCAGCCGCTCGGCAATATCGCTTTCGGCATCCTCGGTATCGGAGATCGTATCCTCGTCCGGCAGGGCCTGGAGCTTTGACCGCTTGCGCACCGCGTCGATCCCGCTGTTTCGGCCGACGAAGATCAGCCAGGCTGTGGGATCGCGTGGCGGCCCTTTTTCCGGCCATGTCCGGATCGCCCTCAGGCATGCCTCCTGAAAAGCCTCTTCCGCGGTATCAAGATTGCGGAAATAGCGCAGCAGCGCACCGAGCGCCTTCGGGCGGGCCGAGGCAAGGGCAAGGTCGATCCAGGCAATGTCTGTCATGATGAAGCATCTCCCGGCCTGAAGACGTAGAACGGCCGAATTTCGTAAGAGGTGGAACCCGGATTGACGGAGGAAAGCTGTTTCGAGAAGGCGACCGCCTCGTCGAGCGTTTCGAAGTCGACCACGTAGAAGCCGAGAAGCGCCTCTTTCGTTTCCGCAAAAGGCCCGTCGATGACCAAAGGCTCGTCCTTGCCCTTGCGCACGGTGGTCGCAGCCGTCGTCGGCATCAGCCGGCCGACGGGGCCGAGCTTGCCGGATGCGGCAAGCGGCTCCTGCACGGCATAGAGCTTCTCCATGACGGCGGCCTCTTCCTCCTTCGTCCAGGCGAAGACGGTTTCCTCATGGGCGTAACAAAGGATTGCATAAAGCATTGCTCACTCCTCTTTCCGAATGACGAAGGAGTAGCCGCTTAGCCGACAGGCCGCATCAAAAAATTCTGGATAGGATTCGTGATCTTCCGGAGCACGGCAACGCTCCGGCGGAAGAAATAGCCGGATGCTGCGTGGAGACACCCTAGGCCTACATCGCGTTCCTCACCCCTCGCTCAGCGTCCGCCTGACCGCGCTCTTCCAGCCCTTGAGCTTTGCCGCCCGCACCTTCTCATCCATGTCGGGCTCGAACCGCCGGTCCCGCTTCCATGTCGCTGAAAAACCGTCCCTGTCCGGCCAGACCCCTGCCCGGCTGCCAGCAAGCCAGGCAGCACCCAGCGCCGTCGTCTCCAGGATCACCGGGCGGTCGACCGGGGCGTCGAGCAGATCGGCCAGGCGCTGCATCGTCCAGTCGGAGGCGACCATGCCGCCATCGACGCGCAGCACCGTGTCGTCGCCACCGTTCTTCCAGTCCTTCTGCATGGCGTCGAGCAGATCGCGGGTCTGGTAGCAGACAGCTTCGAGTGCCGCCCTGGACAGTTCCGCCGGGCCGCTGTTGCGTGTCAGCCCGAAGATCGCGCCGCGCGCCTTGGCATCCCAATGCGGTGCGCCAAGCCCGGTGAAGGCGGGCACGAGATAGACCTCCTGCGTCGGATCGGCCTTTTCGGCAAGCGCATTGGTCTCGGCGGCGCTGCCGATGATCCCGAGCCCGTCCCGCAGCCATTGCACCGCCGCGCCAGCGATGAAGATCGACCCCTCAAGCGCATAGGTCGTCTCGCCGTTCAGGCGATAGGCGATGGTGGTCAGCAGCCGGTTTTTCGAACGGACCATATCGGCTCCGGTGTTGAGCAAAGCGAAACAGCCGGTGCCGTAGGTCGATTTCAGCATGCCCGGTGCAAAACAGGCCTGACCGATGGTCGCCGCCTGCTGGTCGCCGGCAACCCCGAGAATCGGGATCGCGGCGCCGAAGATATCAGGATCGACCGTGCCGAAATCGGCGGCGCAATCCTTCACCTCAGGCAGCATGGCGGCCGGCACGCGCAAAATATCGAGCAGATCCTCATCCCAGGCGTTTTCGGCGATATTGTACATCAGCGTGCGCGAGGCGTTGGTGGCGTCGGTGACGAAGCTCTTGCCGCCGGTCAGCCGCCAGATCAGGAAGGTATCGATCGTACCGAAGCAGAGATCGCCCCTGGCGGCGCGCGCCCGGGCGCCCTTGACGTTGGCGAGCATCCAGGAAAGCTTGGTGCCGGAAAAATACGGGTCGAGGATCAGGCCGGTCTTCTTGGTGAACAACCGCTCCAGATCCTGCCGTTTCAGATTGTCGCAATAGCTTGACGTGCGCCGGTCCTGCCAGACGATGGCGTTCTGGATCGGCCGGCCGGTCTCGCGTTCCCAGACGACCACCGTCTCGCGCTGGTTGGTGATGCCGAGCGCGGCAATATCCTTGGCTGTGATCCCGGCGTCGCGCAGCGCCATGTTGACGGTGGAGACGACCGAGTCCCAGATTTCCTCGGGATCGTGCTCGACCCAGCCGGATCGCGGATAGATCTGAGTGAATTCCTTCTGGCCCTTGCCGGCGACATGCATTTCGCCGTCGAAGACGATCGCCCGCGTCGATGTCGTTCCCTGATCGATCGCCAGAACATATCCACTCATGCAATTCCCTCCTCTAGCATGTCGATTATCGTGACAAATCAATAAGACACGGATGCGGGTGAGAAAAGCGAATAAAGCGGAATTGCCAGCCTGCCGGCTTTGGGCATAACCTCGCCACTAACGTTGCAACGCAGCATCGGCCTGTCAGGAGAAAAATATGAGCAGATCAGTCGTCGTCACCGGTTCCACCAGCGGCATCGGCCTTGCGATCGCCACCGCCTTTGCCGAAACCGGCGACAACGTCGTCATCAACGGTTTCGGAAATGCCGATGAAATCAAGGCGATCGTCGCACGGCTTGAATCAGTATCCAAGGCCCGGGCGATCTACCATCCGGCCGATATGACCAAGCCCGCCGAGATCGCCGACCTGATCGAAACGGCGGCAAAGACCTTCGGCACCGTCGATGTCCTGGTCAACAATGCCGGCATCCAGCATGTCGAAAAGATCGAGGACTTCCCGATCGAGAAATGGGATCAGATCATCGCCATCAATCTGTCGAGCTCCTTTCACACGATGCGCGCCGCCATCCCGCTGATGAAGGCGAAGAAGCACGGCCGCATCATCAACATCGCCTCGGCGCACGGGCTCGTCGCCTCTCCCTTCAAATGCGCCTATGTCGCAGCAAAACATGGTATATTAGGTCTGACGAAGACGGCCGCCCTGGAGCTTGCCGAATTCGGCGTGACGGTCAACGCCATCTGCCCCGGCTATGTGCTGACGCCGCTGGTCGAGAAGCAGATACCCGATACCGCCAAGGCCCGCGGCATGACCGAGGAACAGGTGAAGAGCGAGGTCATCCTCAAGGCGCAGCCAACGCGTGAATTCGTCAAGGCCGAGGAGATCGGCGCGCTGTCGCTTTACCTTGCCAGCGACGCCGCCCGGCAGGTGACGGGAACGCATATCTCGATTGACGGTGGCTGGACTGCGGCTTAACCATTTGGAAAAAACAACCGGGAATATCATGAACGACAGCATCCGCTTCATCCTGAATGGCGAGGACATCGCGCTCGCCGATGTCGGCCCGACCGAGACGTTGCTCGATTTCCTGCGGTTGAAGCGACGCCTGACGGGCACCAAGGAAGGATGCGCGGAAGGCGATTGCGGCGCCTGCACCGTGCTCGTCGGCCGGCTCGCCGACGGCAAGCTCACCTATGAATCCGTCAATGCCTGCATCCGTTTCATCGGCTCGCTGCATGCGACCCATGTGGTGACGGTCGAGCACTTGGCCGGCCGGGACGGCGCATTGCATCCGGTGCAGCAGGCATTGGTCGATTGTCATGGCTCGCAGTGCGGCTTCTGCACCCCGGGCTTCGTCATGTCGCTCTATGGCCTATGGCTGACGAAGGAAAATCCCGGCCGCCGCGAGATCGAAAAGGCGCTGCAAGGCAATCTCTGTCGCTGCACCGGCTACGAGCCGATCGTCAAGGCCGCCGAGCAGGTGAGCCTGATGCGGCCGAGCGCGCTCTTCGACCCGCTGGAGCGGACACGTTCGGAAATCGTCGCTCGGCTCTGGGCAATACAGACAAGCAGCACGATCAGAATTGCCAAGGACGAAGACCGGCTAATCATTCCGGTTTCGCTTCAAGCGCTGACCGAAGTCCTCTCGCAGGAGCCCGACGCGATCGTCGTCGCCGGTTCGACCGATGTCGGTCTCTGGGTGACGAAGCAGATGCGGCGGCTGAGCCCCGTCGTCTTCATCAATCACTTGAGCGAACTGCAGTCGGTCACCGAAAGCGAGCACGGCGTCACCATCGGCGCCGGGGTCAGCTATAGCGGCGCCTTCGCCGCAATCTCGAAAAAGATCCCGGCGCTTGGGCGGTTGATCGATCGCATCGGCGGCGAGCAGGTGCGCAACATGGGCACGATCGGCGGCAATATCGCCAACGGCTCGCCGATCGGCGACAGCCCTCCGCCGCTGATCGCGCTGGGCGCAACGCTGACGCTGCGCTCCCTGGAAGGCCAGCGCAAAATGCCGCTCGAAGATTTTTTCATTGCCTACGGCAAGCAGGATCGGAAGCCCGGCGAATTCGTCGAGAGCGTCTTCGTGCCCTATCCCAAGACAACCAGCCGCTTTGCCGCCTACAAGATCACCAAGCGCCGCGACGAGGATATCACCGCCGTGCTCGGCGCCTTCCTGCTGACGCTCGATGAAGCGGAAGTGGTCACGGACATCCGCATCGCCTTCGGCGGCATGGCCGCAACGCCGAAACGCGCCCGCACGGTCGAAGCCGAACTGATGGGCAAACCATGGACGGAAGCGACGATCGAAGCCGCCCGCCCCGCGTTTGACGCCGACTACCAGCCGCTGGCCGACTGGCGCGCCACGGCGGAATACCGGCAGCTGACGGCAAAGAACCTGCTGACGCGGTTTTATCTGGAGACCGTTGGAGCGCCGGCGGAACTGAAGCGGTTCGAGGAGGTGGCGTGATGGTTTGTTTCACCAATCGGCCTTCTGCCGCCACCATTTTGCCCCTCACCCTAACCCCCTCTCCGCTTGCGGGGAGAGGGGGCGTGCCCTGCGCGATGGTTGAGAGAGGGAAATACGGTGCGGCATATCCTTTCTCCCCGTCAGAACGGGGAGAAGGTGGCGGCAGCCGGATGAGGGGCAGCACCGGCTGCGGAGGGCTCATCTAATGGACAAGTCCACCTTCGAAAACCCCAAGGTCGTCATATCGGGCCCCATGCACGGCTCGCTGCGGCATGATTCAGCGCATAAACATGTCACCGGAAGTGCCGATTATATCGACGATATTCCCGAACCCGCCGGCCTGCTGCACGGCGCACTCGGCCTTTCCGATCGGGCGCATGCCGAAATCATCAGCATCGATCTTTCCGCTGTCGCCGCCTATCCCGGCGTCGTCTGGGTTTTCACCGGCAAGGACGTGCCCGGCGTCAACGACACCAGTTCTAACGGCAGCCATGACGAGCCGCTGCTTGCTGAAACCTTAGTTCAGTTCCACGGCCAGCCGATCTTTGCCGTCATCGCCGAGACACGCGACGCGGCGCGACGCGCCGCCCGGCTGGCGAAGATCGACTATCGCGAACTGCCGCACTGGCACGATATCGACGGCGCGCTCGCCAATGGGGGCCCGCTGGTCATCACCCCGATGACGCTCCAGCGCGGCGAGCCGGAAACGGAAATGCCGAATGCTCCAATGCGTCTGAAAGGGCAGATGCGCATCGGCGGACAGGAGCATTTCTACCTCGAAGGCCATATCGCCGTGGCGATCCCCGGCGAGGACGACGAGGTCACCGTCTGGTCCTCGACCCAGCATCCGAGCGAGATCCAGCACATTGTCGGCCACGTGCTCGATATCCCGTCGAACGCGGTCACCGTCAACGTGCGCCGCATGGGCGGCGGCTTCGGCGGCAAGGAGACGCAGGGCAACCAGTTCGCAGCCCTTGCGGCGATCGCCGCCAAGAAGCTCGGCCGCGCCATCAAATTCCGCCCCGACCGCGACGAGGATATGAGCGCCACCGGCAAGCGCCATGATTTCCTGGTCGACTACGAAATAGGCTTCGATGCCGAAGGCCGCATCCACGCGGTTAATGCGACCTACGCGGCGCGCTGCGGCTTCTCCTCCGATCTCTCGGGGCCGGTGACCGACCGCGCCCTGTTCCACGCCGACTCCAGCTATTTCTACCCGCATGTACATCTGCAGTCGAAACCGTTGAAGACGCACACCGTCTCCAACACCGCCTTCCGCGGCTTCGGCGGACCCCAGGGCATGCTCGGCGCTGAACGCTTCATCGAGGAAATCGCTTACGCCCTCGGCAAGGACCCGCTCGATATCCGCAAGCTGAATTTCTACGGCCAGCCGGGCTCCGGGCGCACGCTGACGCCCTACCACCAGGAGGTCGAGGACAATATCATCGCCCGCATCGTCGAGGAGTTGGAGGAAACTGCCGAATACCGCGCGCGGCGCAATGCCGTCATCGGTTTCAACCGCGATAGCCGCTATATCAGAAAAGGCATCTCCCTGACGCCGGTCAAATTCGGCATCTCCTTCACCATGACCGCCTTCAACCAGGCGGGCGCCCTCGTCCACATCTATCAGGACGGGTCGATCCATCTGAACCATGGCGGCACCGAAATGGGCCAGGGCCTTTATACCAAGGTGGCGCAGGTGCTGGCCGACAGTTTTCAGGTCGATATCGATCGGGTGAAGATCACCGCGACGACAACGGCCAAGGTGCCGAACACCTCGGCCACCGCCGCCTCCTCCGGCTCGGACCTGAACGGCATGGCAGCTTATGACGCCGCCCGCCAGATCAAGGAACGACTGGTGGCCTTTGCCGCCGAAAAATGGGATGTGGCGCCCTCCGACGTCGTCTTCCTGCCGAACCGTGTGCGCGTCGGCGAAATCGAGATCCCCTTCCCTGATTTCATCAAGCAGGCCTATTTCGCCCGCGTCCAGCTGTCCGCCACCGGCTTCTACAAAACGCCGAAGATCCACTGGGACCGCAAGGCCGGCCGCGGCACGCCCTTCTATTATTTCGCCTATGGCGCCGCCTGCACCGAGGTTTCGATCGATACGCTGACCGGCGAGTACCTGATCGACCGCACCGACATCCTCCACGATGTCGGCCGCTCGCTGAACCCGGCAATCGACCTCGGCCAGGTCGAGGGCGCTTTCGTCCAGGGCATGGGATGGCTGACAACGGAAGAACTCTGGTGGGATGACAAGGGACGGCTGCGCACCCATGCGCCCTCAACATACAAGATCCCGCTCGCCTCCGACCGCCCGAAGATCTTCAACGTCCGCCTTGCCGAATGGTCGGAGAGCGCAGAGGCCACCATCGGCCGCTCCAAGGCCGTCGGAGAGCCGCCCTTCATGCTGGCGATCTCGGTGCTGGAAGCGTTATCGATGGCAGTTGCCAGCGTGGCGGACTACAAGGTCTGCCCAGGGCTCGACGCGCCGGCGACGCCGGAGCGGGTGCTGATGGCGGTGGAGCGGATGAAGCGGGTTTAGGATGAGAAGGCGTTCGGCTGGTTTATTGCGTCAGCGGGACCGGCGGCGCGGGTGGCACCCCCCTCTGTCCTGCCGGACATCTCCCCCACAAGGGGGGAGATCGACAAGACCGCAGCCCTTCGCCCATATTGCCTTGGCATCGGATTATCAAAATCCGCTTTTACGCTGTCGTTTCGGTGTCTTGGGAGGCCAGCGCCTGATGCGGATCTCCCCCCTTGTGGGGGAGATGTCCGGCAGGACAGAGGGGGGTAACACAGCCGCTTACCTATCGGCCATCTTTCCATGACCGACCTCCCCACCTTCCTCACCGCCAACCCCGACAGCATCCTCGTCGACATCACCGGGGCGCAAGGCTCCACCCCGCGCGAGGCCGGCGCCTACATGCTCGTCTCGCCGACCGCGCTGTGGGGCACGATCGGCGGCGGGCAATTTGAATTCATGGCGATCGCGAATGCACGGGAGATGCTCGCAGGAACCGGCGGAACCGCCGCGATGGACATCCCGCTCGGCCCCGAAATCGGCCAGTGCTGCGGCGGGCGCACACAGTTGCGGTTTCGCCGGCTGACGCAGGCGGTAAAAGACGAACTCGAAGCCAGGATTGCCGGCGAGATCGAGCGCCTGCCCGAGGTCTATCTTTTCGGTGCCGGCCATGTCGGCCGGGCGCTTGCCGCAGCCCTTGCGCCGCTGCCGCTGTCGGTCACGATCGTCGAAACGCGACAGGAAGAATTGACCAATCTGCCGGCTGAGACGAAAACCCGGCTCGTGCCGATGCCGGAGGCGCTGGTGAAGGATATTCGCGGCGGCGGCGCTGTCGTCATCCTGACGCACGACCACGCGCTGGATTTCCTCATCGCCCGCGAGGCGCTTGATAGGAGTGACCTTGCCTATACCGGCATGATCGGCTCGGCGACCAAGCGCGCCACCTTCGCAAGCTGGCTTTCCCGCGAAGGCGGCGGAGAGCGTGGCTGGATGGAGCGGCTGACGCTGCCGATCGGCGGCTCGGCGGTCAGGGACAAGCGCCCCGAAGTGATCGCCGCCATGAGCGCCGCCGAAATCCTGACGGCGCTTTCAGCCTACCGCATGCGGTCGTCTTCGTAGTAAGGGTCCCGCCCGTCGAGAAAGCCGAGGTCGCGCTTGACGCGGTCCGGCATGGCGGAAAAGTCGAGCCGAGGCAGACGGCAGAAACGGTCGGCGCTGCCCGCCAGCCAGCCGGCAAAACGCCGGAAAGCACCGATGCTCTGTTGCGGCCGGTTCTCTTCGATCGTGGAGCAATCCATGACATCACCTCGATAGATTGATGGTATGAGTTGCAGTTTGCCGCCGAAAATGCTGCAATTCCAATCGAACGACCGTCTGCCTGCATCAAGAGAACTTATCCATGAAACTGTCGAAGCAATTCCCGCTGAATGCGCTGCGCGTCTTCGAAGCCGCTGCCCGGCTCGGCAGTTTCACCAAGGCGGGCGACGAACTCGGCATGACGCAGACGGCCGTCAGCTACCAGATCAAGCTGCTGGAGGAGAATGTCGGCGAGCCGCTCTTCTTGCGCCGTCCCCGCCAAATCGCGCTGACGGAAACCGGCGAACGGCTGGCGCCGAAGGTGACCGAAGCCTTTGCCATGCTGCACGATGCAATGGCGACGGCGCGCGACAGTGTGGAAGGCACGCTCGCCATCAGCTCGACCCATACGTTCGCCTCGAAATGGCTGGCGCCGCGCCTCGGTTCCTTCCACTTGAAGCATCCGGCGATCGCGGTGCGCTTTCAGGCGAGTTCCGACATCATCGATTTTACCCGTGAACAGATCGATGTCGGGATCCGCTGGGGCGACGGCAACTGGCCGGGTCTGACCCTGCACCGGCTGATGGGGCTGGAGTTCACCCCGATGCTCAGCCCGAAGCTGGCGGAATCAGCCGGCGGCATCAAGGCGCCGCGCGATCTCCTGAAGTTCGATCTCTTCGACGCCGGCGACATCTGGTGGAAACAATGGTTCGAGGCAGCCGGCGTTACCGACACGGACCTCGATCGCCGCCCGCGCAACCAGCTCGGCTCCCAGGCGGTGGAAGCCGACGCGGCAATCGCCGGCCATGGCGTTGCCATCCTCCATCCGGCCTTCTACGCGGCCGAGATCGCCCTCGGCCGGCTGTATCAACCTTTCGAGCTGACCCGCAGCGACGGCAAGGCCTATTGGCTCGTCTATCCGGAAAACCGCCGCAACGTGCCGAAGATCAAAGCCTTCCGCAACTGGATCCTCGACGAGATGAAGGCAGCCGGGAACTAATGCATGTCGCCGGGAAGTGTGTAGCGGTTCCGGGATAACGACATGCATCAAAACAAAAAGCTAAAGCGCGTAGCATGAATCAAGTTTGCTGCGACGCGCTTTGGAGCCAGGCATCGCCGTGGCCTCAGTATCCCATCTCCGGCGCATAGAAGCAGCGCGGCGTGTCCTCGTTCGGGAATAAACAGAGATGATAGTCGTTGTCGCCGGATTGCATCGCCTTCGTCATCGGCAGCAGGAAGACGTGGGCATGCGTGACCAGCCGGTGGTCGCCCGGCAGCAGCGTGACACGATATCCGCCCGGCGTCACCGCCACGCTCTTCGAAGGGATCATCTGGCAGTCGCCATTATGACTGTCGCCGTTGCAACAATAGGGGTCATAACTCCACCCCGACGGTGCGTCGTGAGCCATCGCCAGCGACGCATACGCAATCATCACACACGTCAGAATGCTGCGCATGGGCATCTTCTCCGTTGATGAATGCGCCGCCGACGATCTAACTTTTCTTATTTATTCCGGCGGCCTTAAACATAACTGCAATCGAGTCGTCATCGTTCAAGATCCACTATATTAGCAGATCGAGTATAAGACGGAGATAATGCACAGCATTCTCGGCAGCTTTTAGGCACGGGACAGCAGATCGGCGATGCGGCCGCGATCGGCAGCTTCGACAAAGCCGCCAGCGATCATCAGCGGAGCGCCGAAGATTTCGACGAGCCCATCGCCGAGAATAAGACCCTCACCGTCCCGGCACGCGAGAATGGGATTTGCCGTGGTCTCGCTGTAGCGCAGCAGCGCGGGGAGATAGCCGGGATCGTCGTTCAGATGCGGAAAGAACTCGAAGGGCATGAGATCAAGAGCCGCGCCATCCCGTACCGCCTCCGGCGAACCGCCCTCAAAGAGCGCATCGGCGGCGATCGTCGGCGTCATCAAAATCGCCCCGGCGCTGGTGCCGACGAGAATGCCGTCGTCAAGCGCCCATGCGCGCAGTTTTTCCAGCATGCCGCTTTGGCGCAGCCGTCTCAGAAAATCGCCGGTGTGGCCGCCTGTGAGATGGATGGCGTTGCAGGCAAACAGCCGGCCGATCTCCTCGCCGCCGGCAAGCGCGTCGAGATCGACGAAGAGATCGAGAGAAAGGCCATATCGGGCATAATACTGCCGCTTCTCGTCGAAGAACGCCCGCTGCGGCTCCGGGGCCGAGGCGATATAGCCGATGCGGTTACCACGCGACAGAATGAGCGCCGCGAGCCGCCGGTCCATCGGCGCGTTTTCGGCGATGAGCTGATCGCTGTAGAGCGCGGTGATCATTCCATGGCTCCTTCGGCCTCGCCACCGTTGCGGAAACCGGTGCACATGTGCGGTCTTTCAATCTCCTCTTCCCTCCCCGCCAAAATTTCCGCAATGTTACGAGTCGGAGGAAGATAGGGGAACTCGATGTATGAATATGCCATAGCATGGGAATGGCTCGCCTTCGCGGCGCGCTGGTTCCATGTCGTCACCGCGATCGCCTGGATCGGATCGTCCTTCTATTTCATCGCGCTCGATCTCGGACTGGTGAAACGCCCACATCTGCCGCCCGGCGCCTATGGCGAGGAATGGCAGGTCCATGGCGGCGGCTTCTATCATATCCAGAAATATCTGGTGGCACCCGCGCAAATGCCGGAGCACCTGACCTGGTTCAAATATGAGAGCTATTTCACCTGGATATCCGGCTTCCTGATGCTGTGCATCGTCTATTATGGCGGCGCCGACCTCTTTCTCATCGATCGCCATGTGCTCGATATCAGCCCGCCGGTCGCCATCGCGATCTCGCTGGCATCCCTGGCTTTCGGCTGGATCGTCTACGACTTGCTCTGCAAGTCGCCGCTCGGTCGCAACACCTGGGGACTGATGGCAGTCCTCTACGTCGTGCTGGTCTTCATGGCCTGGGGCTATACGCAGCTTTTCAGCGGCCGCGCCGCCTTCCTGCATCTCGGCGCCTTCACCGCGACGATCATGTCGGCCAACGTCTTCATGATCATCATCCCCAACCAGAAGATCGTCGTCGCCGATCTCATCGCCGGCCGAACGCCCGATCCGAAATACGGACAGATCGCCAAGCAGCGTTCGCTGCACAACAACTACCTGACCCTGCCCGTCATCTTTTTCATGCTGTCGAACCACTATCCGCTGGCTTTCGGAACACAGTTCAATTGGGTGATCGCGGCGCTTGTCTTCCTGATGGGCGTCACCATCCGCCACTGGTTCAACACCACCCATGCCAGGAAAGGCCGGCCGACCTGGACCTGGATCGTCACCCTCGTCCTTTTCATCCTGATCATGTGGCTTTCGACGGTGCCGAAGCTGCTGACCGGCGATAAGGATACGGCGGCGGTGGCGCCCGCCTTCCAGCAATTCGCCGGCGATCCGCATTTTCCCGCCGTCAAGCAACTGGTCGCGACGCGCTGTTCGATGTGCCACGCCGCCGAGCCCGTCTATGAGGGCATCGTGCGGCCGCCGAAAGAGGTGATGCTCGAAAACGACGCGGAAATTGCCGCCCATGCCCGCGAGATCTATATACAAGCGGGCCGCACCCATGCCATGCCGCCCGGCAACGTGACCGATATCACGCCGGACGAACGCAAGCTGCTGGTCGCCTGGTTCGAAAGCGCAGTCGAAGGCAAGAAACAATGACGACGACACTCCTGCGCGGCCGCCTGCTTTCTTTTCATCGCGCGCCGCTGAGTCTGACCGACAGCCAGAGCTATCTCTACGAGGAGGATGGCGGTCTGCTGATCGAAGACGGGCTGATCGCGGCGGCCGGCGCCTATGCCGACGTGAAGGCAAAGGCAGCCGCTGATGTGATCGAGATCGACCATCGCCCGCATCTGATCCTGCCCGGCTTCATCGACATGCATTTGCATTTTCCGCAGATGCAGGTGATCGCCTCCTATGCCGCCAACCTGCTCGAATGGCTGAACAGCTATACCTTTCCTGAGGAATGCCGTTTCGTCGAAAGCGCACACGCGCAAAGGATCGCCACGCATTTCTACGACGAACTGATCCGCCACGGCACGACCACGGCGGTCGCCTATTGCTCCGTGCACAAGACCTCGGCCGACGCCTTTTTCGCCGAGGCGATGAAGCGCAACATGCGCATGGTCGGCGGCAAGGTGATGATGGACCGCAACGCCCCGCAAGGCCTGCTCGACACGCCGGAGATGGGCTATGACGAGACCCGTCAGGTGATAGCCGACTGGCACGGCAAGGGCCGCAACCACGTCGCCATCACCCCGCGCTTCGCCATCACCTCGACCCCGGCGCAGATGGAAGCGACGGCAGCGCTCGCCCGCGAATTTCCCGATCTGCACATCCAGACGCATCTTTCGGAAAATCACGACGAGATCAAATTCACCTGCGAGCTCTATCCCGACGCGATCGACTATACCGACATCTACGCCCGTTACGGCCTGCTCGGACCGAAAAGCCTGTTCGGCCACGCCATTCACCTGTCCGAGCGTGAAGCCGATGTCATGAGCGAGACGGGCTCGGTCGCCGTCCACTGCCCGACCTCGAACCTCTTCCTCGGCTCCGGCCTGTTTCCGCTGAAGGCGCTGGCGCGGCGCGAAAAGCCGGTGCGCATCGGGGTGGCGACCGATATTGGCGGCGGCTCCAGCTATTCGATGCTGAAAACCATGGACGAGGCCTACAAGATCCAGCAATTGCTCGGCGAACGGCTGAACCCGCTGGAAAGCTACTACCTGATGACGCGCGGCAATGCCGAGGCGCTGTCACTGGCAGGTCGGATCGGCACGCTGGACCCCGGCACCGAAGCCGACCTCATCGTCCTCGACGCGGCCGCGACCCCGGCCATGGCGCTGAAACTGGAGGCGGTAAAGACCTTGCCCGAAGAACTCTTCCTCTTGCAGACGATGGGCGACGACCGGGCGGTCGCCGAAACCTATGTGGCGGGTGTGGCTATGAAAGCGGGGCTTGGATGACACCTCGCTTTATCGATCCCCGATGCCCAACTGCAGCCTGAAAGGGCCAATTTCCTGTAGCCGCATTCAGATGTGAAGGTTCAATTCATGGCCACGCCGCTCACCATCGCCGATCTGAAACAGCGCGCACGGCGCCGCGTGCCGAAGATGTTTTTCGATTATGCGGATTCGGGCGCCTGGACGGAATCTACATATCAGGCGAACGAGAGTGATTTCAGCCGGATCAAGCTGCGCCAGCGGGTAATGGTCGACATGGCCAACCGCTCGCTGGAAACGACGATGATCGGCCAGAGAGTGTCGATGCCGGTGGCCCTGGCGCCGACCGGCCTGACCGGCATGCAGCACGCCGATGGCGAGATGCTGGCGGCGCGCGCCGCCGAGGAGTTCGGCGTCCCCTTCACGCTGTCGACGATGAGCATCTGCTCGATCGAGGATGTCGCTTCGGTGACGACGCGTCCCTTCTGGTTCCAGCTCTATGTGATGCGGGACAAGGATTTCGTCCTCGGGCTGATCAACCGCGCCAAGGCCGCCAGATGTTCGGCGCTGGTGCTGACAGCGGACCTGCAGATCCTCGGCCAGCGCCACAAGGACCTGCGCAACGGCCTGTCGGCGCCGCCAAGATTTACCCCGAAACACATCTGGCAGATGGCGACCCGGCCCTTCTGGTGCCTGGATATGCTTAAGACCAAGCGCCGCACCTTCGGCAACATTATCGGCCACGCGAAAAATGTCACCAACATCACCTCGCTTGCCGCATGGACACACGAGCAGTTCGACCCGCGGCTTTCCTGGGCCGATGTCGCCTGGATCAAGGAGCAATGGGGCGGCCCGCTGATCATCAAGGGCGTGCTCGATCCGGAGGATGCGAAGGCCGCCGCCGATACCGGCGCCGACGCGATCGTCGTCTCCAATCATGGCGGCCGCCAACTGGACGGCGCCCCTTCCTCGATCAGCATGCTGCCTGCGATCGTCGACGCCGTCGGCGACCGCATCGAAGTCCATCTCGACGGCGGCATCCGCTCCGGACAGGACGTCTTGAAGGCCGTCGCGCTCGGCGCCAAAGGCACCTATATCGGCCGCCCCTTCCTTTATGGCCTCGGCGCCATGGGCAAGGAGGGCGTCACACTGGCGCTCGGCATTCTCCGCAAGGAGATGGACATCACCATGGCCCTCTGCGGCAAGCGCGACATCAAGGATGTGAACTCGTCGATCATCGCTGTGCGGCCGTGACCCTGCTTGAGAAGCCGCTCAGCAGAGCGGCGGCCCATCGGTCGCGTCGAGCAGAAGGATCGCGAAAATCACGAGATAGATGGAGAGCGCGAGACGCTGCTGCCAGACGATGCGGCGCGATCCGGCAATCCGCTTCTCGAGGCCACGCGGCGTCCCGTCAGGCTTGCGAAGCTGCATGCGGGACAACAGGTCGTCGATCGCGGCAAGACCGGCCGTCTCGGTCTCGTAGCTCGACGCGAGGCGAAACAACAGCGCATCGAAAAGCAGATGGATCGCCAGCGCAAGAATAATCCCGCAGAAAACGAGCATCAGAAGCCAGCCGAGCATTGGAGCGAAACCTCGATAGTCCGCGGTGATCGGGCCGACAATCAGTGGCAACAACACTGTGAGCCCGCAGACGACTGCATTGCGGCCGAGGTTTCGCGCAGCCGCAGAGGCCACGGTATTCCACTGCGTCATTGCAAACCCTCCGCCACGGCATGGAGACTTTCCACAGGCAGATAAACACGCCACCCCGCCCGTTCGATCAGCCGCAGCGCTTCGGCTGGATTGTCGCAACGTCGGCTGATAAGCAGCCAGCGCACGATGACGCCGGCGCTCCGCTGGAAACCTAAAGCACAGCAGACGAGGACCGGTCCCTGGTGGCGCGCAACCTCGATAAGGTTCGCCGCAGCCCGGGTCTGGATCTTGTCGAGGCCGGTCAGATCAAGGGTTGGAAAGCTGGACCAGCCCGCGAGCGTCCCGCTCGGGCGCTGAAGTTCGCCGGTAATGTCGATCACCGTGGCAAAACGATTGGCCTCGTGGCGACGCGGAAAACGACCAAGATGGACACCATCAGCGATCGCCACGGATGCCGGCATTTTTCGGGTCCAGAGCCAAACGTTGATGACAGCGCCGAGCCGGTAGGGCGCCAGCAGCCAGCGGCTGGCAAGCGTGGTCCGGCCATCGGCGCGTTTCTGGAATATCTGCGGGCCGGCGCCGAAATATCCGACTGCGACGATCGCCAGCGCCATGGCCGGCCAGAGCAACAGAAGTGCTGCGGCCGATAGAGGCGTGCAGAGCACTGCAAGACCGAGGAATGCGACGGCGCCGCACAGGTAGTAGACGCCAAGGCGGCGCGACTTCGGATCGCCGCTCATCGCAAACTTCGCGAGAGGCGAACCGGCGTCGCGCGGAAAAAGCCAGGCGGCGAACAGACCGAGCAGCATGCCGGTCGGTATGTCCATGACGTGATGCTGCCACGTCGTCAGCACGGAGGCTCCGATCAGGAAGCACCAGAAGTGCCAAAAAAGCCGTGCCTTCCGCGGCAGCCGGCCGCGCAGATGGTCCCAGATCACCATCAGAAGCGCGATATGCAGGGACGGCGCCTGGTTGAACGGCTTATCGAATCCACCGAGGACGGTGAACATGAAACCGGGCAGGCCGCTCGTTGCCGGCCGCACGAAGAGCGCTTCGAGCGGAAACGCGACAAAGCAGGCGACGGCTAGCAGCTGGATCGTCAAATAACGCCTCGCGAGCACATCCACATCGCGCGGCGTCGTGTTGATGAACAGGCAGAGTGCGTAGAACAGATTGATCGACCAATAGGGAATGATCGTCCACGCTAGGAACGGAATGGCGCTTTCCCATGCGAAGGCGATGTTCGGCACATGGGCGCGTTGCGACGCCACCCAATTGGCGCCGCCATAGGTCAGATAGAAGAACGGCGCCAGGAGGACGAGCCAGAGCCCTGCCCGCCTCAGGACCGGCGCTGCCTCAGAAAGAGTTGAACGTGCCTGCCCCAACGGCTTGCCCTCACGCTCTCTCCGCCAGCGAGACGGTGAAAATACCCCACTGGTCGATGCGCTGTTCGAGCTTGCGGAAACCGGCTGCGGCGACCAGTTGGTCCATTTCTTCCTGCGTCCGCCGTCGCATCACCCATGCCTGGCCGCCGCGGTGGGAGGTCAGAGCACGGGCGATCATCGCCAGTTGCGGATGCCATGGCTGGTTGGTGTAGACGAGCAGTCCGCCGGGCCGCATCGCGCGGGCAATCCCATCGAGCGAAGCGGCGATCATCGCATTGTCGGAAAACAACTCATACAGGCCGGAGACGATCGCGAGATCCGGAGCCGGCATGATTGCAGCCAGCCCATCGCCGTCAAAGGCATCCTGCTGGCGGAAGCTCACGAAATCACCCAGTCCCCGCGCGGCGATGCTGTTGCGGCCGGCATCGACGTTTATGGGGGAATAATCCTGCAATCGCGCACTATCGGGACGCACGGCAGCCGCCTCGATCGCATCAAGGACATAACGGCCGTGGCCGGCCGCTATGTCGAGCATATGGGTGCTGCGGCCGGCTGCTTTCAGGCGCTGCAGCGCGCGGTCGATCAGCTCCTGCAAATGCAGCTTTCGCTGCCTGATGCCGCGCCAGCCGATCGCCTCGAGGAACACCTTGTCGATCAAACGCCCGCCGGGACCGAGCCCGCGCGGCTTGTTCTCGTAGACGTAATCGAGCGTCGAGCCGGAATCAAAACCGGTCTTGACCCCCGTCCTGATGCCTTCTGAGACCAGGGCGCCAAGCCTGATGTTGAGGCGGCTGAGCGCCCAGTAGATGCCGCGTGGGGATGCGGCGTCGAGAGGGCTCGCGAGCCGGTCGGCCTCATCCTTCGTATAGCCCTGGATATGGGCGGTGCTGAGATCGGCAGGCGCCCGGGGCTCGGCGAAACGCGCATCGACAAAACGGCGGATCTCGGCGAGCGCCATCGTACGGTCTTTTTCGCCAAGTGTGTCATGGTAGAAGCCGGCAAGCACATGCCGCTCCTTGATGCGGCTGCCGAGGTTTTCATAGAACCGGTGCTGCGGCGCGTGTCGCACCACCCAGTCGCTGCCGGATATCAGCAGTTGGGTCGGAACGGTGATGGCGCGGGCGTCGCCGACGACGCGGGCTGCCGCCTCGTAGAGCTGCAAAAGAATGTTGGAGGCAATTGGCCTAGATATCAGCGGGTCGGATTCGTACGAGGCGATGCGCTCGGGGTCATGCGTCAGGAACCTCGCCTTGACATAGGAATTGACGAAGAATGTGCCCTTAAGCTTTTCCCAGAGCGCAATGCCTTCCCTGGCAAAAGGCACATAGAGCTTGACGCTGAAGGCCGGCGAGGCCAACACCAGCGCACGGATCGGCGGCGCATAGTCGTGCACCCAGGCGGTGGCGAGAACGGCGCCGACGCTCTGCGCAATGACGGCGATGTCTTCGACGGCAGTACCGCTTGTCTCGCTGACATGGCGGACGAAGCAATCGAGGTCATGCGCCGAGGCGGCAAAGGATGGCGAATAGCCGCGCTCCCCCGGTGAACGCCCGTGGCCGCGCGCGTCCCAGGCGTAGAAGGCAAAATCATCGAGGCCGAGCTCGGTGGCGAGATGGGCGACGCGGCCGCTATGCTCGTGGCCGCGATGGAGAAGGATGATTGCGCCCTTCGGTGCAGCGCCGGTCGCAGGCCACATCCGATAAAAGAGCCGTGTGCCATCATGCGAGACAAATTCGGATTCTTGCATTGCTCTGGCCGTCGATGACGAATGCCCACTATCGGCAGTTTGCAGCACGGTCTTCTCCAATTCTGATCGATGGATGAGTTGCAACCATTAGCGGAACAGTGATTTGCATTCATTGCAAAAGTCTAGTCGCAAATGTAAGTCCTAAGCGAGAACCGCTATGAAGTATGGACTTCCCCACAAGTACGATCTGCACCGCCGGAGCCGGACTAGATTTATCCGATGCCACGAAATTCCATTGAGGTCGCATGTCTGTTTATCAATTGAAGTCCCGGTTTCAGAATATTCTTCGCCCTCTGGTGCGCTCCCTTGCGGCGCGAGGCGTCACCGCCAATCAGGTGACGTCAATCGCCGCCGCCGTCTCGGTTGCACTCGGCCTTTTTCTGAGCGTTGCTCCGCTTCCGCATTGGTTCCTGCTGGTGCCTGTCTGGTTTCTCCTGCGCATGGGCCTCAACGCCATTGACGGCATGCTTGCGCGCGAACATGGGCAGAAGAGCATTTTGGGCGCCTATCTGAACGAGATCGGCGATGTCGTGTCGGATGTCGCCCTGTATTTGCCGTTTGCGCTCATCGATCCAAACGGCTTGGTGCTGGCGATGGCCGTCATCTTCCTTTCGGCGCTGACGGAATTTACCGGCGTTCTGGGTCAGACCGTCGGCGCAAGCCGGCGTTACGACGGGCCACTGGGCAAGAGCGACCGCGCGGTACTTTTCAGCGCGCTCGGCATCTTCGTCGCGGCAGGTGGAACGTTTGCAGCATGGACTTCGTGGCTTTGGGCCGTGGTGGCTCTCCTGCTCATATGGACCATCATCAATCGTATCAGCGCCGGCATTCGCGAGGCGCGCACGGCCGCTCGATAGGGAGCGGAGCCGATCTGATGCCGGTTCTTCCATCTGCAATGTAATTCGGAATGTCTCAAACGCTGCTTCTTGCAACTTGCTTACAGCGCGTATCGTTCGACGCCTCCCGCCTTCTAACGATACGTTAAGCAAAGGTTGTATTTTTTGCGCCTCCCCTTGAAAGCACAAAAGCGGTGCTTTATGTTTTATCCATGGCACCCACGAGCAAGACACCGCATCCTTCGCTATTGCGCTACATGCTGGCGCCTGACGATCAGGCCCGGCAGGCGCTTGATGACACCATTGCCGCCTATCGCAAGATGACCGGCATCCTGACCGAACTCATCGACGACAAGGCCGGCGCCAATCTCGTGGTCCTGCATGATCTTGCTTACGAGACGGTCCGCGAGCAGACGGGCCTGCCGGCGCGGCTGGTGACGCTCGGCCTGCGCGATTTCGCCGCCAATCGGGGCGCCATCCCCGATCCGCTGCAGCTGCCGCTCGACGACAAGCTTTTCGCCATCAAGGGGCCATCGGATCTCACGATCGCTACGGTGCACGGACGTGTTGCCGTGGCTTTCGATGTCGCGGGTTATTCCAAGGGATGGGAGAGTATTTTTCCCGCATACCTTGTAGCGGACCACGATCGCTACGAGATTAACATCGGCGTCACGCCGAATTCCGCTCGGATGGAGGAAAACATGACGAATGAAGGCATTCTTTCACGCATGGGTCGCCTGATCGCGGGCATCGCCAATGCAGCGATCGACAAAGCGGAAGGCGTCAACAAGATCGCCGTCATCGAACAGGCGATCCGCGAAATCGATGCGGCGGCCGAGGAAGCCCGCACCGACCTCGGCAAGGCGCGCGCTGAGGAATACCGCATCCAGAGCCGCAAGGACGAAATCGTTGAAGACATGGACGCGCTCGACGCAAAGATCCGCCTTGCCGTCTCCTCCGGACGGGATGATCTCGCAAAGGCCGGCGTCGCCCGTCAGATCGATCTCGAATCCCAGATCGCCGCGCTCGACAAGGCACTGGCCGACGCCCGGGAGCAGCTGGACGAAGGCCAGAAAGCCCTCCAGGCCGTTCTCGCCACCCGCCGCGAGGCCGACGCCCGCCTTGCCGATTTCAAGCGCAGCATCGCCAAGCATCCCGAAGAGGCCGCAGCCGGCCACAACAGACCGACGCCCGGCGCAGGTGCCGCCCGCGCCGCCGCGGCGGTCTCGCGGCTGACCGGCGTGCCATCAGCCGAGCATACCAATAGTTCCGAGTTGGACGAACTCGACCGGTTGCATCGCGAACGCGCGATCGAGGCACGCCTCGCACGCTTCAAGACGGATAGCCGGTAACGCCGATGGCACTTTTCTTCGCGCCCGAATGTGCTCCCTTTGCCATTGCCGCCGCCGTGCTCGCGGGCCTGACGGCGATCGAGATGCTGGCGACCGTCATGGGTTTTTCGATCACGGAACTTCTCGGAAAGCCGGATTTCCATGGCCATGACGGCATTGCTGGCTATCTCTCCTGGCTCAATCTCGGCGGCGTTCCCCTGCTCATTCTGCTGATGCTGACACTCGGCTTCTTCGCCATTTCAGGCTTTGCCGTCCAGGCCGTCGCCAACACCTTCTGGGCGCCGCTACCCTCCGTCATCGCCGTCATTCCGGCCCTTTTGATCACCTTCCCCATGGTCAGGGCATCGAGCAGAACCGTGGCGCGGATCGTGCCGCACGACGAGACCTATGCGGTCGATCTCGACACCTTCGTCGGCCGGACCGCCGAAGTGTCCCTCGGCCCGCTCGATCAGGGACTGCCGGGACGCGTCCGCGTCAAGGACCAGCATGGCAACTGGCATGTGCTGAGAGCCAGGGCCGCCAAGGATCAGCAGCCTCTCGGCATCGGCACGCAGGTTCTCCTCGTCGATCGCAACGCAGATGTATTTATCGCCATTCCCGCCCTGGTGGACCCCACCGGCTCGGACAATCAATCTTTCAGGGAGCAGTCATGATGTATGACATTATTCTACCGGCCGCTATCGCGATCGTTCTGATCTTCGGCATCGGTTTTGTCCTCGCCTCTCTCTACACCCGCTCCAGCCGCGACGAAGCCTATGTGCGCACCGGTCTTGGCGGCCAGAAGGTTGTGCTCGACGGCGGTTCGGTCGTTCTGCCGATCTTTCACTCGATCGCCCGCGTCAACCTGAAGACGCTGCGGCTCGAGGTTCGCCGCGGCGAGGGCGATGCACTGATCACCAAGGACCGCATGCGCGTCGATATCGGCGCCGAATTCTATGTGCGCGTCAAACCCGACGCCTCCTCGATCGCGCTGGCCGCTCAGACGCTCGGCAGCCGCACCAACGATGCCGAGGCGCTTCGTATCCTGATCGAAGCAAAATTCGTCGACGGCCTTCGCTCGGTGGCCGCGACAATGAATCTCGACGCGCTGCAGGAACAGCGCATGGACTTCGTCAAGGCCGTGCAGGAAGCCGTCGGCGCCGATCTCCAGTCGAACGGCCTCGAGCTCGAATCCGTGTCGCTGACACGCCTCGACCAGACCGACATCAAGCACTTCAACGCCAACAACTTCTTCGATGCGCAAGGTCTTGCGGCATTGACCCGCATCACCGAGGGTCGCAAGAAGGAGCGAAACGAAATCGTTCGCGATACCGAAGTCGCCATCGCCCAGAAAGATTTGGAGGCCCGCCAGCAGTCGCTGACCATCGAGCGGACCAAGCGGGAAGCCGAACTCAGCCAGGAACGCGACATCGCCAACAAATCCGCGGCGACGCGCGCCGAAACCGCCCAGCAGGAGCAGGCGGCAAAACGCGCCGAGGAAGAAGCCCGCATCGCCTCCGAACAGGCGGTCGCCGAACGCGAGGCAGCCGCCAAACAGGCCCGCGAAAGCGCCAACATCGATTCGGCCCGCGCCGTGCAGCAGCGCGACACCGAAGCCAAGCGTGACCTGCAGATCGTCGCGCAGGAAAGCGCGATCGCCGTTGCCAACAAAAGCCGTGAAGAATCCGAGGCGAAGGCGGCTGCGGAAGCGGCCCGGGCGCTGGCGATTGCGGCAGAGGAAAAAGTCGGCACCGCCAAGGCGATCGAGATCGCCGAACGCGAAAGGCAGATTGCCGTGATCGATGCGCGCAAGAAAGCCGAGACGGAAGCAACCGCAGTCACCGTCGGCGCCGAGGCTGAAAAACAGGCCGCAAGCGACCAAGCCGAAGCCATCAAGACGCTGGCGACCGCCGAAGCGGATGCGGCGATCATCAAGGCCAAGGGTATTCTCGAAACCGGCAAGGCCGCGGCCGAGAGCGAAGCCCTGCTCAACGACGCGCGTAACAAACTGAGCGCTGCCATCATCGAGTTCGAGATCACCCGCGAACGTATCCGCATCATTCCCGAGGCGCTTGCCGAGGCGGTCAAGCCGATCGAAAAGATCTCCGATATCCGGATCTTCGACACCGGCGGCATGCTTGGCCGCGGAAACGGCGCGACCGGCGGAAACGGCATCGGGCTTGGCGAAGGACTGGCCGGCCAGCTTCTGTCCTATCAGGCCAACAAACCGATCCTCGACAGGTTGATGAAGGAAGCCGGCTTCGACGGCGACGATGCTATCTCGTCGCTCCTTGGAAATCTCAATGGCGCAACACCAGCCGCAGCACCGGCAAAGCCGGCAATACCGCCCACGGCTCCGGCAAGGCCGGCAACATCGGCTGCTGCTCCGGCAACGCCGGCAACACCGGCCGCGGCCCCGGCAAAGACGATCGCCCCTTCGTCGCCGAAGAAGGACTGATCGCAGCGCAGGCGGGTCTTGGCTATCTCACCCAGCCCGCCGCCAAGGCACTCGCCCAGTCGGCACGGCCCCTTTCGCCGGCCAGTGCCGACATCGCCACATGGTCGTAGGCAACGGTTCGAAACTGCCATATCCATCCGGCCGCCGTCTTTTCCAGAATAGCGTAGCTCGCCAGCGGGTGGCCGGCCTCGACCTTGTGGTAGTAAGGCAGCACATCGTCATAGGCGGGGCAGCCGACGCTGCCAGGATTGACGATCAGGCGGCCGTCGGAGAGCCGGACGGCGCGGGGAAGATGGCTGTGGCCGCAGAGGATCAGCGGCAGGTCGATACCCTCAGCCAGCGCCTCGATCGCCTCGATCGGCTTCAGGAAGACCAATCCTTCGGGCGAGACCGATTCCAGCCAATAGAGATTGTCGTTCTTTGGGGTCGCATGGCAGAGATAGGCCTCGCCGCGATAGACCGTGTCGAACGGCAGGCCGCGGATCCAGTCGAGATGGGCCGGCGTCAGCTGCCGATAGGCTGAGGCATCCGAAACATGCATCGTCGCCGGATCCTGCTCGATCAGGTAGCGGTCATGATTGCCGCAGACCGAGGTCAGGCCAAGCGGCATCAGCAACTCCGCCGTCCGGCCGGCATCGAGCGGACCGCTGAAGAAATCGCCGAGGTTGACGATCTCCTCGATACCTTCAGCGCGAATATCCGAAAGCACGGCTTCAAGCGCCAGATGGTTGCCGTGAATGTCGGCGATCGCGGCGAATTTCATAATTAACTGCCTCGATAGGTGGAATAGCCGTAGGGCGAGATCAGCAGCGGCACATGGTAGTGCGCCGTGATATCGGCGATGCCGAAACGGATCGGTACAAGATCGAGGAAAGCCGGATGCGGCAGCGGCGTGCCGCTCCCCCTCAGATAATCACCGGCGTGGAAGACCAGTTCATAGGTGCCGGCCCGGAAATTTTCGCCGGCAAGGATGGGGCCGCCGTCGACCCGGCCATCGGCATTGGTCTCGACCGTCTTCAGATGCCTGCGGATTTCGCCATCGAGCTGGAAAAGATCGATCCTGAGCCGCTCGGCTGGCTTGCCCAAGGCGGTATCGAGAACATGCGTGGTCAGTCCGGTCATGGGGCTGGCTCTCTGATGACGAAGGGGGTTTCGAAGAAGAATTCCTCCAGATTGTTGCCTGGCCCCTCGCGATCGACGACCAGGAAATCGGAGACTTGGCCAAGCGCCATCAGCGGATGATGCCAGACATTGCGGCGGTAGTTCACACCCTGGTCCCCCCGCGCGTAAAACACCTGCGGCCTGCCCGGGCGTCCGCTCTCGTCCTCGGCGACGACGACCAGAAAAGGACGGCCGGAAACCGGCGAGAAACTCTGGCTGCCGAAAGGATGACGCTCCATCATATCGACATCATAGGGGAAACTGCGCGGCTGGCCGCGAAACAGATTGATGATGACGCGCGCGCCCTCGCCCGCCGCCTCCGCCACAGCCAGCGCGTGAAACCGTTCGGTCGTGCCACCATTGATGAGCCGCATCGAGGCCGGATCGGCTTCGATGACTTCGCCGAAGGCAGCGAAGGCAGCGCTGGTGAGCGGGCAAATGTCGAGAAATTCGGGCATGGCCTCACTCACCTTGGGCATGCCAGTTGCGGACGGCATCGATCTCGCGAAGAAGCTCCGGCAGCGTCCGATAGGTCGCCTCCCAGATGTCCGAAGGATCGAGATCGAAGACATCGTCGAGGATGCGATTGCCCGTGCCGCAGATCTTTGTCCACGGCAGGCCGGGATGCTCGGTGGCAAATTCCGGATGCGTCACCAGCAGACGGGATGCCGCGGCACCGATGGTGAAGTGGCAGAAGGCAACGGCCTTGAAAGTGAGCTGATCCTCGGCGAAAGCCGCCTCATCCATTCCGCCGATGAAGGACAGCGCTTCGGATGCCGCCTTTTGCATGTCATTGAGATAGTCGATGGCACGCCTCTCCTTCATTCCGCCTCCGGCAGCATCGAGGTCAGACGCAGCAGCGCGATCTTTTCGACCTGCGCAGTCGCGGTCGCAAATTCTTCGTCCCGGCCGTTGCCGATCCGTGTTTCAAAAGCTTCCAGAATATCCTCCTTGCCGAGTCCTTTGACGGCGATGATGAAGGGAAAGCCATATTTTTCGACATAGGCCGAATTGAGTTCGGTGAAGCGGGCGTGTTCGGCAGGGCTCAGGCGGTCGAGACCGGCGCCGGACTGCTCCTTGCGGCTGTCTTCGGTAAGTTCGCCGGATATGGCAAGACGCCCGGCAAGATCGGGGTGGGCGCGGAGCACGCCGAGACGTTCCTCCGGGCTTGCGGCGCGGAAGACGGCCGCAAGCGCCGCATGCACGCCTGATGCCGTCAGCGGCTCGGTCAGGCCGCCGGCGTCATAGGCACGCTCGGCGATGAAAGGCGAATGTTCGAAGACGCCGCCGAAGCGGAAAACGAAATCCTCGCGCGACAGCATCAGATCGCGTCCGGCTGATGATGCTTGTGCCAATGCTCGGCGATCTCGATGCGGCGCGGAATCCAGACCTTGTCGTGCTTCAGCACATATTCGATGAAGCGCTTCAGCGCCGCCGCCCGGCCGGGGCGCCCGACGAGACGGCAATGCAGGCCGACCGACATCATCTTCGGGCTGCCCGCCTTGCCTTCCTCATAAAGCGTATCGAAGGCATCCTTGAGATAGGTGAAGAACTGATCGCCGGTGTTGAAGCCCTGCGGCGTCGCGAAACGCATGTCGTTGGTTTCGAGTGTGTAGGGAATGATCAGGAAAGGTTTCCCGTCGACGCCCTTCACCCAGAAAGGCAGGTCGTCGGCATAGGAATCGGAGGAATAGAGGAAGCCGCCCTCCTCCTGCACCAGCCGCAGCGTATTGTCGGAGGGCTTGCCCTGATACATGCCGTAGGGCCGCTCGCCGGTGAGTTCGGTGTGCAGGCGCACGGCTTCGAGGATATGCTTGCGCTCCAAGTCTTCCGGAAAATCCTTATATTCCAGCCAGCGGTAACCGTGGCTGGCGATCTCCCAGCCGGCTTCCTTCATCGCCGCGACGGCCTCGGGGTTGCGCGCCATCGCCAGCGTCACGCCGTAGACGGTCGCTTGCACCTTGAGATCGGTGAACATCCGCCAGAGCCGCCAGAAACCGGCGCGCGAACCATATTCGTAGATCGATTCCATGTTGAGATTGCGCTGCCCAGGCCAGGCCGCCGCGCCGACGATCTCCGACAGCAGGTTTTCGGACGCCGGATCGCCGTCGAGGATCGAGCTTTCGCCGCCCTCCTCGTAATTGATGACGAACTGCACGGCGACGTGTGCCTCTTCAGGCCATTTCGGATCGGGCGTCTGACGCCCGTAGCCGACGAGATTGCGCGGATAAGTCTCGGATACCATCAAATCACCTTCTGAAAAGACGAAGAACGGTAGCATCCGCAGCCGGAATGTCGAGACGGAAACTGCGCAGCGGATTTTTATCCTTTCTGCGCAATATGTTAGCTTATCTCTTGTCAGGCGATCTTGCGCGCGCTGACCTTGCCCATCGGGTGCAGAGAATGAACGCGGAAAGGACCGCCGGTGCCCTCTTCGATCATCAGCGCCACGTTCGAAACCAGGACCGGTTCGCTGAGCACAGGCTCGAAAATCATCCGCAGCGCTGGCTCGATGCGCGGCATGTCGATCGCGTTGACCGGGCCTGTCACCGGCATATGGAAGCGGAATTCCTCCATCACGTAAGGATTGCCCCAGCGATGCAGGTTTGAGAACTGCGCGGCCGACAAGCCATCCGGATCGCTGCGTTCGATGTCGGCCTCGCTCAGCGGCGCGCGGAAACGGTCGAATTCCTGCACGATCGCCGAAGCGAGATATTGAATCCGCTCGCAGGGAACACTCGGCAGCAGGCTGTAGAAATTGCCGAGCCGGGCGACTTCGAGGCGCGGAATCTGGAAGGGAAGGACAGTCCCGGAAAAACGCATGAGGTCGCGCAGGAGTTGCGATTCGGACAGTTCCGGGCACAGGTGGAACGGTGCTTTCAAAAGGCCATGAAAACCATAGCGCCGCGGCACGGCCGTATGGAAGGCAATCTCATGAATGCCGAAGCCGCGCACCGCCGGAGGCTCCAGCATCTCACCTGAAAACACGTTTCGGCCAAGCCAATGGGCGGCCATAAGCGATAGCGGGTCGCTCGCCGGGGGCGTGAAGCAAATGGCATAGCGCATGCGATTTCCTCCATCAGGAAAAGGAGCGCCAGTGATCTCAGGCGCTGTCGATGCGCAAGCAGATAGGTGATTTGCATGACAGAATAACGAAACGAAGCGGCGCCGAATTCACGTTTAACGTGAAGCCGCAGCGATATGGCTTGAAATATCGAAGCTTTCCGGAAGCGAAAATCCGCAGTCTCTATCGCCTGCGATACATATCGCCGCTTCCGCCAGCCGGTGGGCCAGGCCGAAGCTGACCTTGAAACCGCCGGTCAGCGCGATGAGGCGCGAGTGCTCGGGATGGCGGCCGATCATCGGATCGCGGTCGACCGCCTTCGGACGAAGCCCGGCCCAGCGTTCGACGACGGCAGCGTCGTGGAGTGCCGGCACAATCTCCCGCGCCGCGCCGATCAGCGCGTCGAGTTGGCCATCGGTCGAAGTGGGATCGTCGAAACGATTCTCGCTGGTACTGCCGATCGCCGCATAACCGCCCTCATGCGCCACGACATAGAGCCCGTCGAGAAAGATCGTCGGCAGCGCCGGGTCGAGATCGGCTTTCAGCAGCGCCGCCTGTCCCTTGACCGGCTGGCCGAGCGGCTGTTTCAGCCCCGGCGTCAGGCCCTGCAGCAACGGAAAGGATTGATGGCCAGCGGCCAGGATGCAGTGACGGAAAGCGATAGTTTCGCCGCCTATCTCAGCCACGCCGCGATCCGGATCAAGGCCGGCAACCGTTGCATGCTCCAGAATGCGTACATGTTTGGCCCGCCGCAGCAAGGTGACAAGTGCCGCGATCAGCGAGCGGGGCGCAACGCGGGCGGCGAGCGTGTCGTGCACGAAGCCGCTTTCGCCGGCAGAGGCCTCGATCCAGCCGCCGACTGGCGGGCCGTCGAGCACATGCCAGTGGAAACGGCGCGCGCCGGACTGCCAATGGCGCTCGGCATCCTCGCAATGGCGGCGCGCGATTTTTTCGAGATGCGGCTTCGGCAGCGGGATCAGCCGTCCCGAACGGCGATAGCCCGCCGAAAGCCCCGTCATCGCTTCGAGCGTCGCGATCTCGGCCTCGAGCGAGACCAGCGCATCGAATTGGAACTGCTTCTTCTCAGACCACCGATCCGGCATATGCGGCATCAGCGCGCCGAGCAGGCCGCCGCTTGCGCCCCCGCCCAACCTGCCGGCGTCGGCGACGATCGTATCGATGCCGCGGCGTGCGGCATGAACGGCTGCCCAGAGACCCATGATGCCGCCGCCGACGATCAGCAATTCGCAGGATGATTGACCTGAGACCGGCCGAGGATTATCGGCTTTTTCCATGACAGACGTGAACCCCGATCAGATTGGCGCGGGCGCGCCGCAGCCGCTCGAATGGCGCGACGGCGATATGCCTTATTCCACCGCCTTTGGCGATCATTTTTATTGCCAGACGGACGGTCGGCTGGAATGCGGCCATGTCTTCCTCGCCGGCAACGGGCTGCCGGAGCGCTGGAACGGGCGACGGACGTTCGTGATCGGCGAACTCGGCTTCGGCACCGGCCTGAACTTCGCCGAGACCTGGCGGCAATGGACGCAGCATCGCGCAGCCGGCCAGCATCTGCATTTCATCTCCTTCGAACTCCACCCGATGCGCGGCGAGGAGATCGGCCGGGCGCTGTCGCACTGGCCGGAGATCGATGCCGAACGCCAGGCGCTGACGGCGTCCTGGCCGGAAACGCCTGCCGATACGGTCTCGCTCGACCTCGACGAGCAGACGAGGCTCAGCGTCGTCTGCGGCGCAGCACTCGAAGGCGTCGCGGCCGCAAAGCCCGGCTTCGACGCCTGGTATCTCGACGGCTTCGCCCCGTCGCGCAACGGCGACATGTGGTCGGAGGAACTGATGCGGCTGGTCTGTGAGAAAGCGGCACCCGGCGGCACCTTCGCCACCTATGCGGCCGCCGGTTTCGTGCGCCGAAATCTCATCGCCGCAGGTTTTTCCGTCGAGCGCCGCCAAGGCTTCGCCGGCAAACGCGAAATGCTTTGTGGCATCAAGGCATCCGGCAAGTAAGCAGATCAGTAGCTGGTACGCCCCGGCTGCTCCTCGTCCTTGCCGAGCCATTGCCGGATCTTCTCTTCCAGCAGTTCGGGGCTGATCGGCTTCGACATATAGTCGTCCATGCCGGCATCGAGGCAGAGCTCGCGATCGCTTTCGAGTGCATGGGCAGTGACGCCGATGATCGGCACCCGGTGGCCCTGCCCCTTTTCCCTTTCGCGGATCGTCTGGGTCGCCTGATGGCCGTTCATAACCGGCATCGACACGTCCATCATGATAATCCGCGGCGTATGCCGCTCCCAGGCGGCGACCGCCTCCTCGCCATTGTCGACGACCAGGAAGGAGAGGCCGGTTCCCTGCAGAATCTGCGTGAAGACGATCTGGTTGACTTCGTTGTCCTCGGCGACGAGCACATCGACGAATTCGGCGGCCCGCTGCGGCGGTGCCGGTGCAGGCGGCGGGACAGGCGCGGCCGCCTGCGCCTGCAGCCGGGCGATCTCGGCCTCTGAAGCCTGCTTGACGCGGCTGGCGCGCACCACTTCGACGACGGTGTTGCGCAGCACGTTGGCGCGCGCCGGCTTCATCAGATGCGCGTGGCCGTTCAGCGCCGCGAATTCCTTTTCCGTGCCTGAAATATCCATCGATGTGAGGAAGATGATCGGCAGCTCGACGAAGCGGCGATCGGCGCGCAGCCGGCGCGCAACATCGGCGCCGTTCATATCGGGCATGTGATAGTCGAGCACAACGGCATCGACGGTGATGCCGAGATCGGCAGCCGCCTCCAGGATCGCCAGACCGGTGCCGCCGCCTTCGGCCGCCACGCCGTCGAAGCCCCAAAGCGACAGCTGCTCGGTCAGGATCCGCCGGTTGACGTCATTGTCGTCGACAACAAGGATGCGCGCACCCTGCACGTTGATCGGCAGCGGTTTCGGCTCGAGCCGGGCGGCCGCCACCGCAAACGGCAGGTTGACGGTGAAGACCGAGCCCTTGCCCCATTCGCTCTCGACATTGAGATAACCGCCGAAGAGATCGACGAGGCCGGCGGTGATCGCAAGCCCGAGACCCGTTCCCTCATGCCGCCGGGTCGAGGAAGCGTCAACCTGCGAGAATTTGTCGAAGACCGATTCGAGCTTTTCGGCCGGAATGCCGATACCCGTATCCTCGATGCGGATGCTCGCCATGATCTCGCCGCCCCCGGCCGCCTGGAACCCGACATCGACGAAGACATGGCCGCGCTCGGTGAATTTGACCGCGTTGCCGACGAGATTGGTGACGATCTGGCGGAAACGGCCGGCATCGCCGATCACGGCGGCGGGCAGATCGGGAGACGCCCGCACCAGCAGTTCGATGTTCTTCTCGGCGGCATGCGAGGAGAGGAGCGTGGCCACATCCTCCACCGCTTCGGTGATGTCGAAGGCGGCTCTGCGCAGTTTCATCTGCCCGGCGTCGATCTTCGAGAAGTCGAGGATGTCGTTGATGATCGTCAGCAGCGCATTGCCTGACTTGACGATGATGTCGACGAACGTCTTCTGGCGTGTATCGAGATTGGTCTTGGCCAGCAGCTCCGCCATCCCCAGCACGCCGTTCATCGGCGTGCGGATCTCGTGACTCATATTGGCGAGGAATTCGGATTTGGCGCGGTCGGCGGCTTCGGCGCGCGACAAGAGCTGGCGCAGTTCCTCCTCACGACTCTTCAGATCCGTGACATCGGTGAACAGCGCTACCCAATGCTGTCCCTCGCTGACCATCGCATCCATGTTCACCCAGCGCTCGCTGCCGACATGGAAAACGGTGGAGATCGGCTGCCTCGCGGCGATATTGGCGCGCCACTCCTGCAGGATCTCGTCCGCCGCATCGTGGAAATCGCCGCGCGCCGCGCAGAATTCGAACATGCCGAGCCAGCCTTGCCCGGCCTCGATGTAGGAAGCCGGAATCTGCAGGATATCGGCCATTGCCTCGTTGGACATTTTGATGATGCCGTCCTGGACGATGGCAAGCCCCTGCGACATCGCATGCGTGGCATCACGCATCATTTCGCCGACCCGCTCCAACGCAGCGCGCGTCTCGTGAATTTCCTTTTCCCGCTCGCGCACAGCCGAAATATCGGCGTAGGTTAGCAGGATCCGGTCGTTGGAGATGCGCCGGCTGTCGAAGATGACGGATTTTCCGCCCGCCCAACCGAGCTCGATCGGTTCCGGTTCATCGGTCTCGAACAGGTGCTTGCGGAAGGCGTAGATCTCTTCCGCCGTCTGCGTGCCGTCGTAGCGGCCGAGCTCGTTATTGCGGCGGATGACATCGACGAAATGACGGCCGTCGAAGGGATCGTCGAGCGGCAGCTCCCAGATGCTGTAAAATTCGTCGTTGGCGGAGAGAATCCGGTGGTCGTTATCGAGGATAAGCACGCCGATCGGCAGCGAGCGCAGGATGTTCTCGATATCCCGATGCAGCGCCTCCTCCTGCTTCTTCGCCTCGATCAGCGCCGTCTCCCGCTCCTTAAGCGGCGCGATATCGGAAAAGGAGCCGACGACATAGGTGCGCCCATCCGCCGTCACGACGCGGTTGACCCGCGAGATGAGCGGATGAATGCGGCCATCCCTACCCGGCATCTGGCTTTCGATCTCCTTCGACAGCCCATCTTCCAGCGCCAGCCGGTTTTCCTGGTAGATCGCCTCTCCACCCTCCGGCCCGAACATCTCGTGCTCGGTCATCCCCAACACCTGAGAGCGTTCATAGCCGCTGAAGCTCTCGTAATATTGATTGGCATAGACGAGGCGATGTTTGTCGTCGCGCACGAAAACCGCGACCGGCAGGTCCTCCATGATGGTGCGCAGCAGATCGCGTTCGTTGACGCTCTCGTGCCAGCCCGTATCGCCGGCAGCAGCCGGCTTTGCGCCGTTGCGGTAGGCGGCGTTGACGACCAGCGGGCGTCCGTCCTCGGCAAAGATGCCGATCGGATGGTCGAGCTTTTCCAGCGCCTCGCGCACACGGGCAAAATCCGCTGCAGCGCCGGGGTTGCCGGCAGCCCCTCTATCGTTCACCGCGCGCCGCGGCGCTTCGCGCCCTTCGAAAATGCCGAGCACATAGGCCCGCTCCGGCGACGGCGAAAAACTTTCGATCTGGACGCGCTCGTGGCCGAGACCCGCGGCATCGAAACAGATGGCGTTTTCCTCGGTGCCGAACACCAGCGCGCGGCGCTCCCTATCCTCGCGCTCCTCTTCCTCGGGACGGTCGAACAGCTCGCGGCTGCGCCTGCCGATGAAATCGGAAATTTCACGGCTGAGGAAATCGGCATAGGCCTCGTTGACGGCGACATAGCGCAGTTCGCTGTTCTTGACATAGGCCGGGGTGTCCAGATCGGCGATCCGGCGGCAAGCCAATTCCAGTATGTCCCCGGCTGATTTCAAGAAATTGTCGCTCCCGCAATGAATGAAATATCAACTACAAAGATTATAACGCCAAGGCTTTTAACAAGGTTTTAACCATAAATTTCAGCAGAGTGTTTTTACAAGTCGGCTCATCAAGCTAAGCCGCCGTACATGTGCACCCGGACTTGCAATCCTTACCGTCCGCACATTCCCTTTTCGCGCCGACTTTCGTTGAAATCATGACGAAAATTTAATGCGGGAGCCGCTTGCACGGCCATCGCGCCGCCGCGATCCGGGCGGAGTCTGAACACGGCTTTATGGAAGCCAGTCTAGATCAAGGAAAATAGCATGTCCGTTCTTCATAAGACCATGGCGACGGGCCTGATCGCGCTGACCCTTGCCGGCGCCTCACTCGCCACCGCCACCACCGCCGATGCCCGTCCACGCGATGCCTTCTGGGGCGGCCTTGCCGCCGGCGTCGTCGGCGGCGCCCTGTTGTCCGAGGCCGCCCGCCCGGCCTATCCCGCCTACCCCTATTACCGCCCCTACCCTGTCTATCGGACCTATTACCGGCCGTCCTATTGCCACCTCGAATGGCGCTACGACCGTTGGGGCGAAGCCTACCGCGTCAAAGTCTGCCCGGAGTAAATGAAAGCTCGTTCTGGCGGGTTCTCACCCGCCAGAACGAATTGCTGACATCGCATTTGCATCGTTACGGAGAAAGCTCCTCCAGCACGCGATCCTTGGTTTCGACCGCAAACAACACCGTGATGATCGCACCGACGATCAGAATGGCTGCGAAGCTCGCAAAGACATACTGGATGCCCATGGAAGACATCACCGTGCCGACGAGGATCGGACCGGCCGATGATCCAAAGCGAAGCCAGGCGCTGCCGGTTCCTGTTCCCAGTGCCCTGAGGCGCGTTGGGTAGATCTCTGCCGAGTATAGGTACAGGGAGAATGTAACGGTCTGGACAATCGCATAAGCGAGACCGGCAAGAACCAAAACCTGAATGGGAGACGTCGCGCCGAGCCATGCGAGAGCGAGCAGCGGCACGGGAGCGAGAAGCAGTGCACCGGTGTACCAGCGCTTGCGTCCCACTTTGTCGATGAGCAGCGCGCAGATGACGGCGGCAATCACGCCGCCGACCGACGTCAGGAAACCATAGAAGATGCTGGTTTGAAGCGGCAGATTGAAGACCTGTCGATACAGGGTCGGCAGCCAGGTGATCGTACCGTTGGCCACCGTATAGGCGGTAAACCACATTGCCCAGATGGAAAGCGTCCGCTTCAGGTAAATGCCCTGGAAGAGCTCGCGCCAGTCCGACTTGCGGCGGACCGGCGCCTGGATGAGCTTCGGCTCGGGCAGTTCCTTGCCGGCTGCGCGGGCACTCTCTTCCATGCGGGTGACGATAGCGTTTGCTTCGCCATAGCGGCCGTTGGCAGCCAGCCAACGCGGTGATTCCTTCAGGAACCAGCGCAGAGGAATCATGATGATTGCGGGAACGAGACCGACGATGAACATCGCCTTCCAGCCGTAAACCGGTACCATGAAGTAGCCGATCAGCCCGGCGCCGACGAGGCCCAGCAGGAACATGACCTCATAGAGGAGGAAGAACTTGCCGCGCCCCTTCGACCCGATCAACTCGTTGATATAGGCGCTGGCGACCGGAACCTCGCCGCCGGTGCCGATCCCCTGGACGAAACGAAAGGCCATCATCATGCCGGCCCCGGCAGCGAACAGGCATGCGACATCCATGCTGACAAAGAGCAGGATCGTGAACAGAAGAACTTTCAGCCGGCCGACCTTCTCGGCAAGCCAGCCAAACAGGATCGCACCGATCAACTGCCCCAGATAGCCCATCGACAGGATCATGCCTGTCTGTGAGGGTGTCAGGCCCCACTCGCGGACGAGGACGGGCATGGCATAAGCGATGGCGATGACCGTGTAGCCGTCGAAGAATGTTGCCGCGCCGACGATATTGCGCGCCCAGAATACCTCGCGGGTGATGGGAAGGCGCTCCAGACGAGCGCTGATTTCGGCCTGAGGATCAGCGGCATTCGCCGTCTCAGCCGGCATAGGCTGCATGACATTCATTGGTTCCTCCTTCTCGCCCCGTGGCCTACCACTCTCCCGGCCAGGGGCGCTCCTGCTTGATGGTTATTCTTGCGTGCCGGTTTGTCCTGATGATGCGCTGCGCTTTGAACGGCGAGCCACCTTTGGCCAAGGCTGTGCTCCCACGCTGCCTCCTGCCCATCGAAGCGACGCCCCTGCGCAATGCACAGGAGCGTCGAATGAATCACTCGGCGGCCAGGAGCTGGTCGACGCGGCCGATACCGGCGGCATCGAAGGCGGCAAAGATTTCCGCTTCGGCTTTTGCGCCAAGATTCTTCAGCGGTTCGCGGATTGTCGCATGCTCAAGGATGCCGCGATGGACGAGACCGAGTTTGAGCGCGACGGTCCCCTCCATATGGGAGCCGCGATGATAGACGGCTCGCGTCACCGGAAGAAGGCGTTCGAAAATCTTACGGGCTTCAGGGTAGTTCTGCGCCCTGCCTGATTTGATCAGCTCGATCAGCAGTTCCGGCGCGATATTGCCGTAACCGACGAGCAGGCCATCGACGTCGAACATGGTCGGCAACAGCCATTCGTCGTGGCAGCTCAGAACTTGCAGATCAGGATTGGCTCTCTTCAGTTCCGGAATCTCGACATACCAGCGCTTCATGTTGCGCACGCCATTCTTGGTGGCGACGACGCCTTCCTGGGTGGCGATCGCCAGCTGCGTGTCGAGATCATAGGATGCTTTGGTGGCATCGGGATATTGGAACAGGATGCACTGCAGGCCGGATTCCTGCCAGACCGCCTTGTAGCGATCCTGGGGCGCACCCTTCTGAAAGCCGAAGCGCAGCCAACCGTGGTTCGGATAGACGAGCGCGCCGGTGGCCCCAGCCGCCTTGCACTTCCTGGCTTCTTCGGCGGCGACCTTCGTGCCTTCACCGGTAATCCCGGCAATGATCGGAACGGCGCCGTCAACCGCTTCGACATAGGTGCGGACGAGCGCCAGCCGCTCGTCTTCCGTGAGGAAAGTACCCTCGCCGGCATGGCCGAGAATGACGAGGCTTTTGACCCCTTCCATCGAAACCAGCCATTTGGCGATTTTTGCGTTGGCTTTGTGATCGACTTCGCCGTCGCGGGTGAAAGCGGTTACGGGGGCCGGGCTCAGCCCGCGCATGTCCATGGGTTGCATCTTGATCTCCTCCTCTATGCGATCGCGTACATCAGCGACCGGCAATAGGATCGTTAACGGGAACGTTCCCAATATCGTTCTCGAAACTGCTGGAGTCAATGTCTTTTTTAGTGCATCTTCGGAAACGGGGGCGGATTGCCCGACTCTAGTGGAAAAGGCTCAATGAATTCAAAGGCAGACGAAATTCCCGGCCAGATCCGCGTCAACATTCACGACGTGGCTGCCGCAGCCGGCGTCTCCAAGTCGACCGTATCGCGCCTACTTGACGAACGGCTTCCACGCTCAGACAGCGAGACCGCGCGTCGGGTGCGCAGGGTGGCCGAAGAGCTTGGGTATGTCAGGGACGTTTCTGCAGCAAGCCTCAGGCGCGGCAACACCATGACGGTCGGGGTGATCGTGCCCAGGCTGACGGACACGGTCATGGCCATGCTTTACGAAGCCCTGGCCAAAGCCTGTAGTCGTACCGGCCGCTTCGCGATCGTCGCCACCACCGACGACAAGCCGAAGGCAGATCGGCTGGCCGCCGAGTCTCTTCTGAAACGCGGTGTCGATGGACTGATTCTTTCAACGGCCCGGGAGGACGACGACTTTCCGGACGAGTTGGCAAAACGCGGCGTCCCGTATGTCCTTGCTCTTCGAACCGATGGTCACAGCCTCTCTTCGGTTGGCGACGACAGGCTTGGCGGTTATCTCGCGGCCCGCCATCTGCTCGATCTAGGCCATCGCAGAATTGGGATCATCGCCGGCCCATCCTATGCTTCCAGCGCTCGGGGCCGAGTCGAAGGGTTCAAGCAGGCTCTGGAAGAAGCTGGATTGAATACAGATCCCTCCTACATCGTTCCCTCGACATTCGGCATCGAATCGGGCGCTCTCGCTGTCGAGACACTGATGACTCTCACTCCTCGCCCGACCGCTGTTTTCGCCGTCAACGACAATACCGCCATCGGAGCCTTGTCGGGACTGACGAAACTCGGCCTTTCCGTGCCCCAGGACATCTCGGTCGTCGGTTACAACGACATTCCGATCGTCTGCCACCTCCCCACGCCGCTCACGACGTTGCGGGTGCCGCTCGACCAAATTGCCTCAAACGCCCTCGATCTTCTTGCGGGTACTGACCGTCTCGCTGACGACCGTATTCGGATCTCGGCTCCAACACTCATTCCCAGGAAATCGACAGCGCCGATACGCTAGGGGTCGTGAGAGGTATAAACATGCCGGAACCACTCAAGAATCTGCTGCATCAGGCGCTGGTCGCCGACATGGCCGATCGCATCGCCGCTAATGCGCCCACCTTCGACACGAGCCGTTTCGTGGCGCTGGCGACCGATGGCCTCGGGGCGCTGGAGCTGATGGAGCGCTCGGCCCTGATCCGCGACGCGCTGTTTGCCACGCTTCCCGATGATTTTACCAAGGCCGCCGCCATCCTGAAGGCAAGCCTGCCTGTCTCAGGCAGGCCCGGGCTTTCCGGCTGGATGCTGCTGCCGGTCAACCAGTTCATCGCGGCCCGCGGCCCCGATCATTTCGATCTCGGCCTCGATCTGCTGAAGGCGCTGACGCCGCATTTCACCGCCGAATTCGGTATCCGCCAATTCATCCACCGCGACCAGCAGCGCGCGCTCGCCATCATCTCCCGCTGGGTCGGCGACCCTGATCGGCACGTGCGCCGGCTGGCGAGCGAGGGAACGCGGCCGCGCCTGCCTTGGGCCATGCGCCTGCCGCAACCTGTGAAAGACCCCGCGCCGATCCTGCCGATCCTGACCGCGCTGATCGACGATCCGGAAGATTATGTCCGCCGCTCCGTTGCCAACAGTCTGAACGACATCGCCAAGGATCACCCGGATCTGGTCGCAGCCTTCATCGCCAGCAGTATCGAGGGGGCGTCGCCCGAGCGGCGCCGAATGCTGAAACATGCTTCGCGCACGCTCCTGAAGAAGGGTCATGCGCAAGCGCTCGCCAATTTCGGCTTTGGGGCGGCTACGGCGCTGACATGCGAACTACGCCTCCTGAACGGCGAGGTCACGTTCGGCGAGGGGTTGGATTTCGAAATCTACGTCAACAATGCCGGCGAGACCGCGCAATCGCTGATGATCGACTACGCCATCCACCACGTGAAGGCCGACGGCTCGCTCTCGCCCAAGATCTTCAAATGCAAGACGATCATGCTCGCACCCGGGCAAAGCCACGCAATCGAGCGCCGCCACGCCCTGCGGCCGATCACCACCCGGCGCTATTACCCCGGCGAGCACCGCATCGCCATCCTCGTCAACGGCTGGGAAAGCGCATCTCAAAGCTTCTTGCTCGTGATGCCCGACTAAGTTCTACCGGAGGCTTTCTTGTGCACTGCACTTGACTTTCCGCGCGAACTAGCCCAAATGCAGCCCAGCTTTCACCCTTCCGGCCGCCGCGTGAGCGTGCCCCTGCTAAAAAATACGGACGCAGGAAGAAGGGACAAAAGCGCATTTCGATAGAGCGCCGCACTCCCATGAGCGGCCAGAAGCGCTGGAAAGCTTTTTCCAACTCACAAGTTCCCACTTCACGCGGGGTTCTTGACGCCAGAATGAAACCGGATCGCATGGTGCGCTCCGGCGATAGTCGTTGTGGCGCCCCGAAAGGTTATGCCTTGACTAATTTTGAATCGCTTGGTGTCTCCAAGCCGATCGTCGCCACCTTGTTCCAGCTCGGCATCGAAACGCCGACGCCGATCCAGGAACAGGCCATCCCCCTTCTCCTCCAGGGCCGAGACCTGATCGGCCTTGCCCAGACCGGCACCGGCAAGACCGCCGCCTTCGGCCTGCCGCTCATCGAAAAGCTGCTTGCCGACGAGCGCCGCCCCGACAACCGCACGACGCGGACGCTGATCCTGGCGCCGACCCGCGAACTGGTGAACCAGATCGCCGACAATCTGAAGAAGTTCATCCGCAAGTCGCACCTGCGCGTCAATGTCGTCGTCGGCGGCGTCTCGATCAACAAGCAGCAGCTGCAGCTCGAAAAGGGCACCGATGTCCTGGTCGCAACGCCGGGCCGCCTGCTCGATCTCGTCAATCGCCGCGCCATCACCCTGACCACGGTGCGTTATCTCGTGCTCGACGAAGCCGATCAGATGCTTGATCTCGGCTTCGTGCACGATCTGCGCAAAATCGCCAAGCTGGTGCCGAAAAAGCGCCAGACCATGCTGTTTTCGGCCACCATGCCGAAGACGATCGCCGATCTCGCCGGCGAATATCTCGTCGATCCGGTCAAGGTCGAAGTCACTCCGCCCGGCAAGGCTGCCGACAAGGTCGAGCAGTATGTCCATTTCGTCGCCGGCAAGAACGACAAGACGGAACTGCTGCGCAAGTCGCTGACCGAAAATCCCGATGGCCGCGCCATCGTCTTCCTGCGCACCAAGCACGGCGCCGAGAAGCTGATGAAGCATCTCGACAATATCGGCTATTCCGTCGCCTCGATCCACGGCAACAAGAGCCAGGGCCAGCGCGAGCGGGCGCTGAAAGCCTTCCGCGACGGCAGCATCAAGACGCTGATCGCCACCGACGTTGCCGCCCGCGGCATCGACATCCCGGCCGTCAGCCATGTCTATAACTACGACCTGCCCGAAGTGCCCGACGCCTATGTCCATCGCATCGGCCGCACGGCGCGCGCCGGCCGCGACGGCATCGCGATCGCCTTCTGCGCCCCCGACGAAGCCAAGCTGTTGCGCGATATCGAGCGCCTGATGGGCATCGACATCGCAGTCGCAAGCGGCGAAGCGCCGGCCAATATCGGCAGCGCCGGCCCCCGCCGCGGCAACGGCAATGGCAACAACCGCAATCGCGGTGGCGGCCAGGGTCGCGAAGGCCAGGGTCGCGGCGAAGGCCGTGGCGATCAGAACCGCTCGGAGCATCGCGGCAGCCGCCAGGAGCGCCGCCCGCGTCCCGAACGCACAAGCCGCAACGAGGATTTCCGCGGCCAGCGCCGCGGCGAAGCCACCCCCAATCTCGGCCCCGACAACGACCTGGTCTCGACCTCCGACTTCCGCCCCTCGGCAAAGCCGCAGCGTCCTGCCCATGGCGGTCCTAATAGCCATCATGCCAATGGCGAGCCGAGCGGTCATCACCGCGGCAACGGCCGCCACGCCCACGGCCGCCCGGCCCGCAAGCATGGCGAAGACCGCGGCCCGCAGCAGACCCAGGGCGGCGAACCGCGCCGCGAGGGCAATGGCGGCAACGGCCGGGGCGGCTCCGGCTCCCGCAATGGCGGTGGCCAACGTCGCGAACGCGCCTGAGCGCCGATTGATTTAAAGGAAAGGCCGAATATCTCCGGTCTTATACGTTGGGAGACCGGAGCATCTGACAGGTGCTCCGGCCTTTCTCTCTTTGTGGTGGCAACATCGCAACGGCAGTCCGGGGCCCAGCCGGTCCTTCGCCCGTACATCGAGACGGGCACATCCGCTTGAATGTCGGACGCTTGAGACCTAAATTGGCTAAATGCTTGACCATCCGTCCCGGCCGTTGTCGCCGTCAACTATCCCAATGGATGCCCTGAGCGAAGTCCTGCAAGACTTTCGCTTGAGCGGGGTCAACTATGGCCGCTGCGAGCTCAGGCATCCATGGAGCATCGCCTTTCCGCAACAACAGCTGCTTCGTTTCCACTTCGTCAGCCAAGGTCCGTGCTGGATCCATACCGAAGTCGAAGGATGGCAGGAGTTAAACGATGGCGATCTGGTTCTGCTGCCTCAAGGCATCGCACATCGGTTAGCCAGCGCGCCGGATGTTGAAGGAGATTCGCTTAAAAGCTGTCAGATAACAAGGGTGGGAAGCAATGTCTGCGATGTCGTGCGGGAGGGAATGGGGGCGAATAGCACCCTCTTCTGTGGTTCCATGGCTTTGGGCGCGCATGCGCTTCACCCCTTGATCGCTCTGATGCCGCCAATCATCAAGGGCTGCGATGTGGCCGGCAATGACCCGATCGTTGGCCCCCTTCTGGCCGCCATGTCGGCGGAAGCGACACAGCCCCAAATGGGAAGCGCGACCGTGCTATCGCGAATGGCGGACTTGCTCGCGGCGCGGCTTATCCGCTGCTGGGTCAATTGCAGCGGAGCTTCGACCACCGGCTGGCTCGCCGCCATCCGGGATCCTCATATCGGTCGTGTATTGGCGGCCATGCACCGGGACCCCGGCCATAACTGGACCCTCGAAAGCCTCGCTGGTGTGGCTGGCCAGTCGCGCTCGATCTTCGCCGAACGCTTCAGCGCTATCTTGGGTGAAGGCGCGGCACATTACCTCGTCCGTCTGCGTATGCAGCTTGCCCGCGATTTGTTGGGTCAAAGCGGCATGTCGATCGCGGAAGTTGCTTCCCGGCTGGGCTATGAGTCCGAGGCGTCTTTCGCGCGCGCCTTCAAACGCGTCACCAACGTTTCACCCGGGATTGTGCGCCGCACAAGTTCCGGACGAATGGATATAGATTTCGGATTTTAAGACACATATCATCCTGAAAACTTCGTCTATCAAATCTCCGAACATAGGAGATAGTTCAATGACGGACTCAACATCACAGTTCGACGGGATCGCAATTGGCCTGGAGACGGATGAACCATCCGCGTGGAACACGGCGACCTGGTTTGCCGTTGTTTCGATGGCAGCCACCAGCTTTGCGCTGGTGTCCGCTGAGTTCCTGCCGGCGGGCCTGTTGACGCCGATGGCGCGCGATCTCGGCATTTCCGAGGGAACGGCCGGACAAGTCGTCACCGCCACCGCTTCTGTCGGCGCCGTGGCGGCCTTATTGAGCAACGTCCTCATCGGCCGACTGAACCGCAAAACCGTGCTGGTCAGCCTCAGCGCGCTGGCGATCGGCTCCAATGTTCTGGCATCATTGGCGACTGATTTTTGGCTGTTGTTGGTGGGCCGGGCCGGGTTGGGCATCGCGCTGAGCGGCTTTTGGGCGCTTTCAGTAGCCGTCGTGGCGAGGCTGGTCGGCGCTAATGCGACAGGTCGGGGCATGGCTATCGTCACCCTCGGCGTTTCGCTCGCCACGATAGCTGCACCATCAATGGGTGCTTTGATCAGCGATTGGCTGGGATGGCGCAGCGCCATGGCGATGACAGCCGGGCTTGCCGCGCTTGCCATGCTGCTGCAACTGATCAGCTTGCCGACGCTTCCTGCAAGCACAAGCAACAGTATCGCTGATGTTTTCCGGCTGACACGACGGGGCGGCATTCAACTGGGAATGCTTGCCATCCTTTTGCTGATGACCGGGCATTTTGCCGGGTCGGTTTATGTGCGTCCTTTCCTCGAACAGGTAACGCTCCTTGATACCCGATCAATCGCCCTGGCACTGCTCGGATTTGGCATCGCCTCCGTGATCGGCAATGTTGCCGGTGGCCGAATGGCCGATGCCAGTATCCGGCTGGCACTCGCTGTCACCGCCGCGCTGATGACGGTTGCAGCGCTCGCTCTGGTGCTTTGGGGCGCCCATACCGGCATTGCGTTCGCCCTCGTCGCACTTTGGGGCTTTGCCTTCGGAATGGCGCCGGTCGTGCTGCCGACCAATCTTTCCCGCGCAGCCCCAGACGCTCTGGAGGCGGCGGGTAGCCTGATGGTCGTCTCTTTTCAGGTGGCCATCAGTATCGGCGCGGTTTTTGGCGGCTATATCGTCGACCACTACGGCGCCGTGGGACCATTGACTGTGACGGCGATCCTGGCTGCATCGACGATTGCCTTGGCGTTGCTGCAGCCCCGCAACTGATCATTGCTTTCAACCTGCGGATCACGCACAGTCGAACTGAAGATGCTCTGGATAACAGGTCACCGGCAATCGTCGGCGACCTCCAATGCGTTCCGTCCGGGGTTCGGTGACTAGAGCATGCTGCCGAAAAGTGCGAGCGGTTTTCGGGCGACATCATGCTCTAACTCTTTAATTTAGAACAGGATTCAGATTTAAGGCCGACCCGGCCTTAACTCATCCTGTTCTAGCGGCAAGAGTGGAATGTCGTCGGGAAAGAAAACTTTCTTAGCGGCACCGGTAGCCGTCGCCGATTGCGTCTACGAAGAGACGCTCCTCGTCCGGCGGCGGCCTTGGCGCGGCCGGCGGCCTATACGCTCGCGGGCACCTGCTGAACGACCCTGCGGTTTGTCATGTAGACACCCGTGACCACGATCGCCGTGCCCACAATCAACGGCAGGGTCAGTGGCTCCCCGAAGGCGATGAAGGCCTCGAGCGCGACGGCCGGCGGCATCAGATAGATCAGCGAAGCCGCACGCGAGACCTGCCCCCGGCGGATGAGATAGAGCAGCAGCCCGACACCGCCCATCGACAGGCCGAAGACCGACCAGGCGAGCGCGGCATAGGCCCGTGCGGCACCATCGAAATGCTGGTGCTCGAAGATCAGCGACAGCGGCAGGGTGAGGATCAGCGCCCCGACATATTGCAGCGTCGCGATGGTCCTGAGGTCGCCGGATTGCAGGTGTTTCTTCTGATAGAGCGTGCCGTAGGTGACCGATCCCATGGCGATGAGGTTGATCGCCAGCGGCAGGGCGGCATGCGTGAGATCTGATGTCGCCGGATCGACGAGCTTCGGCGAAATGGCGATGGCAATGCCGATGAAGCCGAAGGCAAGGCCGAGCTTCTGCTTCTGCTGCAACCGCTCGCCGACCAGAAAGGGAGCCGCCATCGCCGTCAACAACGGCTGCAGCGCCGCGATGATCCCCGATATGCCGGCCGGCACGCCATTGGCGATCGCCCACCACAGGCCAGCGAGATAAAAACCATGCAGGAAAAAGCCGGAATAGATGGCGCGCAGCCAGGTCGTCCGGCTTGTCGGCCATTGCGCCCGCATCACCACGCAGAGCGCCAGGAATGCCAAAGCCGACAGCCCGTAGCGTATCGAAAGAAAGGTGAAGGGCTCGGAATGCAGCGCCGCATATTTCGCCACCACCCAGCCTGTGGACCAGAGCAGAACGAAAAGAGCGGGGGCAAGGCGGTCGAGGGACATGAGGCTGCTCGGGAGAAAAGAGTTCGCCGTGCTGATAGCGGCACCGGGCGGTCACAGTCAAAGGCGAAGCGTTGATGCTTATTTGAAATTTCGCTGATGGTGGGACGACGGACATGCTGAAGATGATACTTTTGGTGGACGAGCCTATCGACATCTCGACGCCATGCCATGGCCAAGAAGGATCGCCGACACATCCCCCGCCCACCCTCATCCCTGTGCTCGTCACAGGGATCCAGCGCGCCCAAGTCCTTGGGCGCAGGAGACTCACTTCACCGTAGAAGTCATTCGCCGCGCCGACGCGCGTCGGCTAGATTCCTGTGACGAGCACAGGAATGAGGGAGCAAGTGGGAAGGCCGCGCTCCCACAAACTCGCCGAACGAAAAACCATCACCTGCCCAAATTTTGCGCAGCCTTCGCGGAGCAGCCATCCGCCACCTCGCTTCCACCGCCCGGATTCCCCTGTTTCCCGCAACGCAAAATCTTTTCCTCGAACTGCGCATGGTTCTTGCATTGCAATTTGCGTTGTATTCAAATGAACAAAAAAGGGGAGCACGCACCTTTGGCATTTGATGAAATGATTACCGGGGACGAAAGTCCTCGCCCGCCTTATGAAAAATATTTTGAGTGGTACAACAGCCAAGACCGGTCGCATCTGATTGCCAAATCCCGCGATGCGGAAAACATCTTCCGGAAGACCGGCATCACTTTCGCGGTCTACGGCCATGCCGATAGCTCCGAAAAGCTCATCCCCTTCGACATCATCCCGCGCATCATCTCCGCCCGCGAATGGCGCAAGCTCGCCCAGGGCATCGAGCAGCGGGTGATCGCGCTCAACGCCTTCTTGGACGATATCTACCACAAGCAGGAGATCATCCGCGCCGGCCGCGTCCCGCGCGAGCTGATCGAGAACAACGTCACCTTCATCCCTGAGATGATCGGCTTCCGCCCGCCGGGCGGCGTCTACACCCATATCGTCGGCACCGACATCGTGCGCACCGGCGAGGACCAGTTCTACGTGCTGGAGGATAATGCCCGCACGCCTTCCGGCGTCAGCTACATGCTGGAAAACCGGGAAACCATGATGCAAATGTTCCCGGAACTCTTCCATGAGAACAAGGTGCAGCGCGTCGAAGACTATCCCTATCTCTTGCGCCAGAGCCTTGCTTCGCTCGCCCCTCCCGGCTGCAGCGGCAAGCCGCGCGTCGCGGTGCTGACCCCCGGCATCTACAATTCGGCCTATTACGAGCATTCCTTCCTCGCCGACATGATGGGCGTCGAACTGGTCGAAGGCTCGGATCTGCGCGTCATCGACGGCAAGGTGAAGATGCGGACGACCCGCGGTTACGAGGCGATCGACGTGCTCTACCGCCGCGTCGACGACGATTTCCTCGATCCGCTGACCTTCCGGGCCGATTCCGCACTCGGCATTCCCGGCATCATGGATGTCTACCGCTCCGGCAACATCACCATCGCCAACGCGCCCGGCACCGGCATTTGCGACGACAAGGCGATCTATTCCTATATGCCGGAGATCGTCGAATTCTACACCGGCAGCAAGGCGCTGCTCGAAAACGTGCCGACCTGGCGCTGTTCGGAGACATCAAGCCTGAAATACGTGCTGGAGCATCTTGAGGAATTGGTCGTCAAGGAAGTGCACGGCTCCGGCGGCTACGGCATGCTTGTGGGACCGACGGCCTCGAAGAAGGAGCGCGCCGATTTTGCCGAGAAGCTGAAGGCCAAGCCGAACAATTATATCGCCCAGCCGACGCTGTCGCTCTCCACCGTGCCAATCCTCGTCAACAAGGGCATTGCGCCGCGCCATGTCGACCTGCGTCCCTATGTGCTCGTGTCGGACAAGGTTCAGATCATTCCGGGCGGGCTCACCCGCGTGGCGTTGAAGCAGGGCTCGCTGGTGGTCAATTCCAGCCAAGGCGGCGGCACCAAAGACACCTGGGTATTGGAGGACTGATGCTCGGAAGAACCGCAAACGGCCTCTACTGGATGTTCCGGTACATCGAGCGCGCCGAAAATATCGCCCGCCTTGTCGATGCCGGGCTGCGCATGTCGCTGACCCGCAGCAGTGCCGGCGACGACAACTGGGATGGCGTGCTGCAAAGTGCCGGCGTTCGCGAAGCCTATGACGAGGGCCACACGAAGCTGACCAATGCCGATGCGATCGACTATCTCCTGCGCGATCGCGCCAACCCGTCGAGCGTCATGTCCTGCATCGAGTCCGGCCGCAACAATGCCCGTATGGTGCGCACTGCGCTGACGCGAGAGACCTGGGAAGCGACCAACGAATGCTGGATCGACCTGAAGTCGCTGCTCGAAAAGCGCGTCAAGCCGGCCGAAATGCCTGAAGTCATCGACACCATCAAGCGCCGCGCCGGTCTCATCCGCGGCGCCTTCCATGGCTCGACGCTGCGCAATGAACTCTATAATTTCGCCCGCATCGGCACCTTCATCGAGCGGGCAGACAATACCAGCCGTATTCTCGACGTGAAATATTACGTGCTGCTGCCTTCGGTCTCGGCCGTCGGCTCCTCGCTCGACAACGTCCAGTGGGAATCGATCCTGCGCTCGGTCTCCGCCCACCGTGCCTATAGCTGGGCCTATGACGGCGAATACCGGGCGATGAACATCGCCGACTTCCTGACGCTGAACGTGCAGATGCCGCGTTCGCTCGCCTATTGCTACGAGAAGATCGTCAGCAATCTCGGCTATCTCGCCCAGGATTACGAGGCGCGGCTGCCTGCCCACGATACCGCCGATGCAATCCGCACCACGCTGCAGACGCGGGCGATTCGCGACATCATGGATCAGGGCCTGCACGAGTTCCTGGAGGATTTCGTCTCGCGCAACAACCAGCTCGGCGCGGAAATTTCCGACGGCTACCGGTTCTACGTTTAAGCGGATCAGAACATGAGACTGAAAATCAGCCACCTCACCGAATACCGCTACGACGAACCGGCGCAGTTCTCGCTGCAGCGCCTCAGGCTGACGCCGCCGACAACAGCCGCCCAGAAGGTGCTCGGCTGGTCGCTGAACGTCGAGGGCGCCAAGCCCGAGGTGGAATATGACGACCAGTACGGCAATCACGTCAACCTGGTCTCGCTGGAAGGCGCACAGCACCTGACGCGCATCTTCGCCGAAGGCGAGGTCGAAACGACTGATAATAACGGCGTCACCGGCCCGCATACCGGCTTCTGCCCGCTTTGGCTCTTCCTGCGCGAAACGCCGCTCACCAAGGGCGGCAAGCTGGTCAAGGAGCTGATCAAGGGGGTCGCTGGCGATAACGAACTTGCCCGCATGCATGCGCTGATGGCAGCAATCCATGAGACGGTCGACTATAAGCCCGGCACCAGCAACACCGCGACGACGGCCGAACAGGCGCTGGAAAGGAAGAGCGGCGTCTGCCAGGACCATGCCCACATCTTCATTGCCGCCGCCCGCGCCCTGCAGGTACCGGCCCGTTATGTCTCGGGCTATCTGATGATGGAGGAAAAGGTCGAGCAGGCGGCGACCCATGCCTGGGCCGAAGCCCATATTCCCGGCCTCGGTTGGGTCGGTTTCGATCCCGCCAACGAGATCTGCCCGGATACGCGTTATGTCCGCGTTGCCTCCGGCCTCTGCTACCGCGACGCCGCCCCGATTTCGGGCATGCGTATCGGCACGCCGGGTGAAACGCTGTCGGTGACCGTGAAGGTCGAGGATGGCGGCCAGATGCAAAGCCAGAGCCAGAGCTAAGCGGCATCGGCCGCTCGGAAGAGCGAGATCCAAATCTCGGCTCCCTTGCATGCGCGCACCGGATTTCGACGGTCTTCCAGGGCTGATATCTATGTGCTCAACTGCTGGCGACATCCGGCCTTTCCCCCTCGAAGGGCCATGGCTGGGCCTATCCATCGCGCGGCGGCGATCTCCTGCAGATGGATTGGCCTCGGCCGCGCCGTTTCACCAGCACGTCACGCCGCCAGACGATGCGGAATTCGGACAGCCTATCGAGGCCCGATATCCGCCGCCAACACCTGTCGGGTATCACGCATGGACATGGCTCAACGAGAAGCATCCCGGCTCGCATCAGGCGAACGCAGCCAACGTTGATCCGTCGCAATGACCGGGCCGCATGGCCGTGGTTGGATTTCAGAAACAAGCAGAGCGGAATACACCGTCGTCGTGGCATATTGGGCAGAAGCTCCCGCGAAGACGGCCTGGCTGACAATGTCTGGATCTTCGGATGATGACTTCATTGGTGATGACGGACGCATTCCAACGTCTCAGCCTGGCGCTTGCGATCGGCATCCTCGTCGGGATCGAGCGCGGATGGCGCGAACGCGAGGCTGCGCCGGGCAAGAGAGTGGCGGGCATCCGCACCTATGGCCTGTCGAGCTTCCTCGGCGGCTTTTGCGGTTTTCTGCAGCCGATCACAGGACCGATCCTGCCGACGGCCATCTTCGTGTTCTTCTGTATCACAGTGCTCGTCTTCAGCGGCATGCAGGCAGCACGGGAGAAAGATTACAGCGCGACCGGCACCATCGCCGCGATAACGGTCTTTGCGCTGGGCTTCGGTGCCGTCGTTGCGGATATGACGGCGACTGCGGCGAGTGCCGTCGCGATCACCGCGCTTCTGGCGGCGCGGGAGCCGCTGCATGGATTTCTCCGGAAACTGACCTGGCTCGAATTACGGGCCGCGCTGATTCTGCTGACGATGACGGTCGTCATTCTTCCGATTCTACCCGACGAGGCGGTCGATCCCTGGCAGACGATCAACCCTTTCGAGCTTTGGATGATGACCATCCTGATCGGTGCGGTTTCATTCGCCGGTTACGTCATGATCAGGCTCAGCGACGCCAAGGCCGGGATATTGCTGACCGGGGCCTGCGGCGGCATCGTCTCGTCGACGGCGCTGACGCTTTCCTTCGCCCGCCAGTCGACGCAGACGCCCGCCCTCTCGCCGCTGCTTTCGGCCGGAGCGATGCTGGCGGGAGCCGTATCCCTCAGCCGGGTGCTGTTGATCTGCGGCGTCATCGCGCCTGATATACTGAAGGAGCTTGCGGCATCGCTCGGCCCGGCTGCCGCGATCCTTGCCGTGGGCGGTTGCCTCGCCGGATTGTCGCGGCGCTCCGATGGCGGTTCCGATTTTTCGCCGCGAAATCCGCTGGAAGTGATGGTCGTCATCCGCTTCGCGCTTCTGCTTGCCGTCGTGACCATCGTGACGCGGGCAACTTTGGCAGTCTTTGGAACCCAGTCGCTCGTCGCGGTCGCTTTCATCACGGGGCTCGGCGATCTCGATGCCATTACCCTCTCCATCGCCAAGCTGTCGTCGCAGACCGTACCTGCGGACGCGGCCGCACATGCGATAGCGGTCGCCGCCTTTGCCAATCTTCTGGCGAAAACCGGTCTTGCGGCAACGACAGGAAGCACTGGTTATGCGGTTCGACTGGCGATCACGACCGGCATAGCGACACTTGCAGGCGCCGCCGGCTTATTTCTGGCGTGAACAGCCGTCGCGGGCGCGATATCCCTCAGCCCCGGCGCTTTTGCAAATCATGGACGAAAGCGTCGACGATATCGGCAGTGGAGCGGCATTTTTTTCGGCGGTGAATTGTCGCCGGTGTTGATGATCACACTGAGGCGCCGCCGTCGATGACGATATCCTGACCGACGATATAGGAGGCGGCTGTGGATGCGAGCCAAAGCGCTGCAGCGGCAACCTCGTCGGTCGTTGCCACCCGTTTGGAAGGATTGGTGGCGGCGACGCGAGCGTCACGCGCCGCTCGATCCTCACCGGGACGGATGGAAAGGGGTGTATCCACCGGCCCCGGGCAAAGACAGTTGATGCGGACGCCATGCGGAATGGCTTCCAGCGCCGCCGTGCGCGTCAAGCTGCTGACGGCAGCCTTTGAGGCGGCATAGGCGCCCATGGTGGGGCGCACGATCCGCGCGCCGATATTCGAGCCGATGTTGATGATCGCGCCGCCGCCCGTCGCCTTCATGACCCGGATTTCGTGCTTCATCGACAGCCAAAGCCCGGTCACGTTGACATCAAAGACATGGGCGAAGGCTTCAGCCGCCATTTCGTCGACCGCGCCGCTGAGCACGATACCGGCGGCGTTCACAGCAACATGCAACGGTCCTACCTGGTCGACCAAGGCGCCGACCGACCGCTCATAGGTCACATCGGCTGAAACGGCGAACGCTTCACCACTCCCCTCGCGGATGAGGCGCGCGGTCTCTTCCAGTTCCTCCTGCCGTCGCCCGGCCAACACCACCCTGGCCCCGGAATTGGCGAAGGCAATCGCGATGCTGCGCCCGATGCCGCTGCCGGCGCCGGTGATAAGGGCTGTCTTGCCGGAAAACTCTAAGCTGGCCATGGCTCACCTATTTATGTGTCAATCAGCACAGAAATATGCTATTGCACCGACCCTGTCTAGAGATTTATATGTCGCTCGACACAGAATGAGGCACCTATGGCTGAACGAGGGCGACCAAGGAATTTCGACCGCGCGCAGGCACTGGACCGGGCGCTGATGGCGTTCTGGCAGAACGGCTTTGCGGCGACATCGATGAACGATCTTGTCGAGGCAATGGGGATCAACTCGCCGAGCATCTACGCAGCATTCGGATCGAAGGAAGCGCTGTTCGCCGAGGCCGTGCAGCATTATCACACAGCTTATGCGGACGACCTGCCGGCAGCACTGAAAAGCGCGCCCGACGCCGCCGGCGGCATCGAAGCCATGTTGGAGGCGGCGGTGGAACTGTTCACCCGCGCGAATAGGCCGCATGGCTGCTTTGTCGTGAACTCCGTGGCGAGCAATGCGCCGAACGGGATCGAAATAGAGCAGACCCTGAAAGAGCTGCGGCAGGGACGGTCGAAGCAGATTGCCGAGCGCCTGACCGAAGATGTGCGCGGCGGCAGACTTCGGGATGATACACCCGTTCAGGAACTGTCGGACCTTTACGCTGCCATCCTTCAAGGCCTCGCTCAAGGCGCGCGCGATGGTCTTGCCAAGGAGCGCCTGCTGACAATCCCCCGCCATTCGAGGGCTCTCATTTCTCCGTGGGTGGCAGACAAGAACTCTCGCTAGCGGGAGCGGGCGCCCTGTCTCACGGCAGGCTTCGCCACTCCCCTGGCGGCACGCCGGTGGTCGCTTTAAAAGCTTTGGAAAAATGGCTTTGTGACCCGAAGCCGCAGGCGGAGGCAACGGTTGCAAGGCTGTTTTCGCGGTTGCGAAGGAGCCTTTCTGCTTGCTCGATCCGCCGCGCCGCCACGTAGCGATGCGGAGGCATGCCGAAGCTGACGCGAAACATCTTGGCAAAATGAAAGGTGCTCAAGCCGGCTTCCCGTGCCAGCCGATCAAGCGTCAGCGCCTGCTCGAGGTTGGCGTCGATGTAATCAGCAGTACGGCGACGCACCGAGGGTGAAAGCCCTCCGCGCACGGCCTCCTGCCGCGCCTGCCGATTGTGCGATTTCAAGATCCGATGAATGAGAAGCCTACAAACCGCATCGAGAGCGACACGGTCGCTCTTTTCCTGCCAGTTCAAAGGCAAAACCCCTCCCCGGACAATCATCGCCATCGCCGGATCATCACAAAACGTCAGATCCATCAGATCGATATGCCTCGGGTCGATGTCGAACGACGTCAGCGCTTCATAAGCGAGGAGCTCGGGATCGACGTAAAGATGAAACATCCTCAGTGGCCCGCCAATATGCCATTGGCTTTTGTGTTCGGCCGGCAAGAGGCAAAGCTTGCCCGGTGCTCCGCCCGATAGCCGCTTATCCTCGCGAATGACCCTTTCGCCGCCGTCAAGATAGATGCTCAGCGTGTGATGATCGGGGCGCTCGTAGAACGCTTCTCCTGCGCGGTTGGTCCACTCCGCAAGCGACAGTCCCCGGTCGACCGAGCCGGAGCGCTGCAGGCATGCGCCGGATCTTGAGAGCGCTTCTTTAACTGTCAGACGGTGTTGCTGTTCCATGATCCATCGGGGCCTCGTCTCACGAGTTTGAATGGGACGGCGCAGCCGATCAATAGGGCCAAAGGCAAAAAACCCAAGAATATACAATGCCTCCACGGTCTGCGGCATAGACCTGGCTGTTCGGCTCGATATCGATCCTCCCATTGTCGTTGACGGAGTGAAAGACCATGACCGGCCTCTGCTATGCTTTAACCGTGCTGATCTGGGGCACCACCTGGATCGCCATCAAGAACCAGCTTGGCGTCGTTCCGATTGAAGCGTCGATCGCCTACCGCTTCGCCCTCGCCGGCGTGATATTATTTGTAGGCCTGACGGTTGCGAAGAGGCTTCAGCCCATTCCCTTGCGTCATCATCCCTATGTGGTCCTGCAGTCGATCTGTCTCTTTTCCTGTAATTTTCTTTGTTTCTATATCGCCGAAACCTTGGTGCCGAGCGGCATTGTTTCGGTGATCTTTTCAGCTGCGACAATCTTCAATCTTGCCAATGGCATGGTCGCATTTGGCCAGAGGCCGTCGGCGCGCATTCTCCTGGGCGCGGCCTTCGGCGTTGCCGGCATTGTCTGCCTTTTCTGGAATGAAGCTGCCGCCGCCGCATTCGACCGCAACGTGGTGATCGGCGTGATGCTCGCCCTCCTCGGGACATGGTTCTTTTCGGTCGGCAACCTGGTGTCCGTACGCAACAGGAAGCACGGATTGTCGGTGACTTCGGTAAACGCATATGGAATGCTCTACGGTGCGGGTATCGTCTCGGCATTCGCCGCCATTCGGGGTGTTGAATTTACCTTCGATCCTTCAGCGTCCTATGTCGACTCTCTCCTTTATCTCGCAATTTTCGGCTCCGTAATCGGGTTTACCACCTATCTCACCGTCGTTAATCGGCTGGGAGCAGCCAAAGCCGCTTATATGACCGTCCTCTTTCCCATCGTTGCCCTGACGATTTCGGTGTTTTTCGAAGGTTATCAGCTCGGTCCATTGGCGGCTCTCGGGCTCTGCGCCGTACTGGTTGGAAACGTGCTGGTTTTTTCACCAGTGCCTCGACTGGCCGTTTTTACCCGGCGCTTTCGTCTCTGATGTCAGAGCGAATTTCCTTTGACCCGCCTCCCCGAAGCGTCTCGGCTGGCCGTGTCGTCGCGCGTCGGGTGCGGTTCACGTCGCAGGCAAAATGGTCGGTTCGGTTGGAAGCGCTGGAGGCCGGCGCCACGGATTTTTTGGCCAAGCCCTTCGACCCGCTGGACGGAAACCGGCTATCCCAAAGGCCTGTCCAGCGACGCAATCCACATCGACGCACGATCGTCGCGGTTGCCGACGTCTTCGAAGCGCTCTGCTCCGATCGGCCATGTAACAGGCCTGGCCGGTCGAGCAGGCTTACGCAAAAATAATTGCCTGCAGCGGATCGCACTTCGATCCGCCTGCATTGCCACTTTCCGGCGCATGGCAGTCTCGAGCGCCTGAGCGCGCCATTCCGCGCGAACGGCGGACAGAAAAGGCGGGGTTTTGCCCCGCCTCATCAACGATCAATTTCGGATGCACCCGGTTAGTGGCTGTCCTTGCCAACCGCGTTTCCGCGACATCCCTTGAGGAAGTCGAGGTCGGCGCCGGTATCGGCCCCTTCGACATGCTGCTGATGCAGGAAGGCATAACCTGATGTCGGCAGGTCGTGGTTCGGCTGCCATTCGGCCAGCCGGCGCGCCAGTTCCTCGTCGGAAATGTCGAGATGCAGACGACGGTTCGGCACATCGAGCTCGATCATGTCGCCATTCTTCACGACCGCAAGCGGCCCGCCGACCGCCGCTTCCGGCGAGGTGTGCAGCACGACGGTGCCGTAGGCGGTTCCGGACATGCGGGCGTCGGAAATGCGCACCATGTCGAGGATGCCCTTCTTCAGCACCTTCGGCGGCAGTCCCATGTTGCCGACTTCGGCCATCCCCGGATAACCCTTCGGCCCACAGTTCTTCATGACCATGATGCAGTTTTCGTCAATGTCGAGATTGTCGTCGTTGATCTTGGCCTTGTAATCGTCGATGTCCTCGAACACGACTGCCCTGCCCTTGTGCACCAGGAGATGCGGCGAGGCCGCCGACGGCTTCAGTACCGCGCCCTTCGGCGCCAGATTGCCGCGCAGCACGACGATGCCGCCCGAAGAGGTCAGCGCCTTTTCAGCGGGCAGGATGACATCCTCGTTCCAGTTGACGACGTCCTTGACCTCGTCCCAGACAGTTTCGCCGGAGACCGTCAGCGCATCCTTGTGCAGCAGGCCCGCTTCGCCGAGGCGCTTCAGCACCACCGGTAGACCGCCGGCATAGAAGAACTCTTCCATCAGGTACTTGCCCGACGGCATCAGGTTGACGATTGTGGGAACGTCGCGGCCGCAGCGGTCCCAGTCGTCGAGCGACAGATCGATGCCGACGCGGCCGGCAATCGCAAGCAGGTGGATGACGGCATTCGTCGATCCGCCGATCGCCGCATTGGTGCGGATGGCGTTTTCGAAAGCCTGTTTCGTCATGATCTCGGAGGGCTTCAGATCGTCCTTGACCATCTGCACGATGCGGCGGCCGGTCAGCTGCGCCATCACCTTACGGCGGGAATCGACGCCAGGGATCGCGGCATTGCCTGAGAGCGCCATGCCGAGCGCTTCGGCCATCGAGGCCATAGTCGAGGCGGTGCCCATCGTGTTGCAGGTGCCCGACGAACGGCTCATCGAGGCTTCCGCCTCGAGGAACTCGGCCTGCGTCATCTCGCCGGCCTTCACCATTTCGGAGAACTTCCACAGATGCGTACCGGAGCCGACGCGTTCGCCGCGGAAATAGCCGTTCAGCATCGGCCCGCCGGTGACGACAATCGACGGCAGGTCGCAGGAGGCGGCCCCCATCAGAAGCGACGGCGTGGTCTTGTCGCAGCCGACCAGCAAGACACAGCCATCCATCGGCTGGCCGCGGATCGCCTCTTCCACCGCCAGTGCGGCAAGGTTGCGGTACATCATTGCGGTGGGGCGGAAGGTGTTTTCGGATGCGGAAAATACCGGCACCTCGAGCGGGAAGCCGCCGGCCTCCCAGACGCCCGCCTTCACCTTCTCGGCGAGCTCTCTCAGATGACCGTTGCACGGGGTCATATCCGACCAGGTGTTGAGGATGCCGATTACCGGCCTTCCATCGAACAGGTCGTGGGGATATCCCTGGTTCTTAAGCCAGCCGCGGTGATAGATCACGTCGCGGCTCGTGCCGCCGTACCATTCCTGCGACCTCAGCCTGCGCGGCCATTCTGCTTTTTTCTTCATAGTCTCTGTCCTTCAGGATACCCCCTGATCGCCTCGTACGATCAGGGCTATCGCACTTCGTCTCAAGCCAGCGTGTAGGCGGTCTTGACGGTTGTGTAGAATTCGGCGGCGTACTTGCCCTGCTCGCGCGGGCCGTAGGACGAGCCCTTGCGGCCGCCGAAGGGGACGTGGAAATCGACGCCGGCGGTCGGCAGGTTGACCATGACCATGCCGGCTTCCGAATTGCGCTTGAAGTGCGTCGCATGTTTCAGGCTGGTCGTCGCGATGCCGGCCGAAAGCCCGAACGGCGTGTCGTTGGCGATGGCGAGCGCCTCGTCGTAATCCTTCGCCCGGATCACCGAAACCACAGGTCCGAAGATCTCTTCGCGCGAAATACGCATCTGGTTGGTCGCTTCGGTAAACAGCGTCGGCTGCAGGTAGAAGCCGGGCGTGTCGCGGGAAATCACCTCGCCGCCGAAGGCGAGCTTGGCGCCTTCGTTTTTGCCGATTTCGATATAGTCGGTATCGGTCTTCAACTGCCGCTCATCGACGACGGGGCCGATATGCGTGCCGGCTTTCAGCGCATTGTCGACGACGAGCGTCTTCAGCTTGTCGGTCAGCGCCGCGACGAACTTGTCGTGAATGCCTTCGGTGACGATCAGGCGCGACGATGCGGTGCAGCGTTGGCCGGTGGAGAAGAAGCCGGAATTGGCGGCGGCCTCGACGGCGACCGACAGATCGGCGTCGTCGAGCACGACCATCGGGTTTTTGCCGCCCATCTCCAGCTGGAACTTGCGGTTATGCTCGATCGAGGCGGCGGCGACGCGCCGGCCGGTGCCGGTGGAGCCGGTAAAGGTGATGCCGTGAACGTCGGGGCTTTCGAGCATCGCCTGTCCGACGACCGAGCCCTTGCCCATAACGAGGTTCAACACGCCCTTCGGCAGGCCGGCGCGGTTGAGGATGTCGACGATCGCCCAGGAACAGGCGGGCACCAGTTCGGCCGGCTTGAAGACGACGGTGTTGCCGTAGCAGAGCGCCGGCGCGATCTTCCAGGCCGGGATGGCGATCGGGAAGTTCCACGGCGTGATGATACCGATGACGCCGAGGCCCTCGCGGGTGATTTCGACGCCGATGTTCGGGCGTACCGACGGGATCACTTCGCCGGCCAGCCGCAGGGCCTCGCCTGCGAAAAATTCGAAGATCTGCGAAGCGCGGATGACCTCGCCGGTGGCCTCAGGCAGGGTCTTGCCTTCTTCGCGGGCAAGCAGCGCGCCGAGCTCGTCCTTGCGCGCCATGATCTCGTCGCCGGCCTTCTTCAGGATGACGTGGCGTTCCCAGATGCCGGAGCGCGACCAGGCCGGGAAAGCGGCCTTGGCGGCGGCGATGGCGTTCTTGGTGTCTTCGGCGCTGCCGTCGGCATAGAGGCCGACGACTTCGTTGGTATCGGACGGATTGATGTTCTTCGTCGCGTTGGTGCCGACCCATTCGCCGGCGATCAGGTTTTGATAAATGGTCATGGGCTGAATGAGCCTCCTTTACCGTTTATGAGAAATTAGAGCTGCCTGACGGCAATCTCTTCTTCGGCGGCCACCTTCAGCGGATTGCGCAGCGGCAGGCCGAATTCGGCGACTTCGATTTCGAAGACATCACCCTCTTCCGCCTTGATGCCGTCGGCGAAGGAGAGCGTCGCCGTGCCGAACATATGGACATGGACATCGCCCGGAACACGGAAGATGCCGTATTTGAAATGGTGATATTCGAGATTGGCGAAGGTGTGCGACATGTTCGCTTCGCCCGACAGGAAGGGCTTTTCGAAGATCACCTTGTCGCCGCGCTTGATGCGCGAGGTGCCGCGGATGTCGTCCGGGGCGGCGCCGATGCGGATTTCCGGACCATAGGCGGCGGGGCGCAGTTTCGAGTGGGCCAGATAGAGGTAGTTGATCCGCTCGGTGACGTGGTCCGAAAACTCGTTCGACAAAGCGAAGCCGATGCGGAACGGTGAGCCGTCGCTGGCGATCACGTAAATTCCAGCCATTTCAGGCTCTTCGCCACCATCGAGCGCGAAAGAGGGCGAGACGAGCGGGGCGCCCGGGGCGGCAGCGCCGTAGCCGTTGCCCTTGTAGAACCATTCGGGCTGCACACCCTTTTCGCCAGCCTTCGGCTTGCCGTTCTCGAGACCCATCTTGAACATCTTCATCGAGTCGGTCAGCGTTTCCTCGGCCGCCTCGCTGGTCTTCTTGTGCATGGAATCACGGGTGGCGGCGGAGCCGAGATGCGTGAGACCAGTGCCGGTCAGATGCAGGTGGGCAGCGTCCGGATGGGTGATCGGCGGCAGGAAGCGGCCTTCCGCATAGACCTTCTCAAGATCGACGGCATCACCGTAACCATGCGCCTCGATGACTGAAGCAAGCGACTTGCCGCCGTCGGCGGCTTCCATCGCCAGCGCATAGACGCTGCCGGCATTCTTCACCGATCTTGCAGCGCCGCCCTGCTCGCGCACGGCGACGACGATCTCTCCGTTGGCACCCTTGATCTGGGAAATAAGCACGACTTCGATCCTTCTCGTTCCGGCGAAGACCAGGAAAAGCTCCGCCTGTCCGGCTCCATCAGGAGCCGGAATTGATCACTCATATGACTGCGAATGCGGGGCTGCGCTTGAGCGCTCAGCCCTTGTTCTTGTTGTAGACGTCGAAGAACACGGCGGCGAGAAGCACCGCGCCCTTGACCATCTGCTGCGAGTCGGTGCCGAGGCCGTGGATCGACATGCCGTTGTTCATGATGCCCATGATCAAGGCGCCGATGACCGCACCGGTCACCTTGCCGACGCCGCCCTGGGCCGACGCGCCGCCGATGAAGCAGGCGGCAATGACGTCGAGTTCGAGGCCGAAGCCGCCCTTGGCCGTCGCCGAATTGAGGCGCAGCGCCACGATCAGGCCGGCGAGACCAGCCAGCAGGCCCATATTGGCGAAGGTCAGGAAGGTCAGCCGCTCGGTGTTGATACCGGAAAGCTTGGTCGCCTTCTCATTGCCGCCCATGGCGTAGATGCGGCGGCCGATCGTGGTGCGACGGGTAATAAAGGCGTAGGCCGCGACCAGGGCCAGCATGACGACCAGCACGTTCGGGAAGCCGCGATAGATCGACAGCTGGTAGCCGAGCGCCAGAATGGCGATGGTGACGAGGGCGTTCTGGGCGAGGAAGAAGCCCAAGGGCTCGACATCATTGCCATGCTTCTCGTTCGACAGCCGCTTGCGCCATGCGAGATAGAAGAGCGCGACGGCGCCGATCACGGTCAGAATGATCGAGGTCGAGTTGATGCCGCCCATATCGAACAGGTTCGGCAGGAAGCCGATGCTGATCAGCTGGAACTCCGGCGGGAAAGGACCGATGCTGGTGCCAGTCCCCGATGCGGTCATCACGAACAGCGTCAACCCGCGGAAGACCAGCATGCCGGCGAGCGTGACGATGAAGGACGGGATCTTGTGATAGGCGACGAAATAACCCTGGACGCCGCCGACGAGCGCACCCATGGCAAGGCATACGACACCCGCCAGGACATAGTTGGTGTGCCATTGCACGGTCATCACCCCGGCGATGGCGCCGATGAAACCGACGACGGAACCGACCGAAAGATCGATATGGCCGGCGACGATGACCAGCAGCATGCCGAGCGCCATGATGACGATGAACGAGTTCTGCAGGATGATGTTGGTCAGGTTGAGCGGCCTGAAGAGAACGCCGCCGGTCGAAATCTGAAAGAACACCATGATCGCGATCAGCGCGATGAACATGCCGTATTCCCGGATGTTGCCGCGAACGTAGTCTCCGATCGAGACGACGCGCCCTTGCTCAGCGATGGGTTGGTTGATCGGCGTCATTGTTTCTTCTCTCCTGAGCGCATGATGGCGCGCATGATGGTTTCCTGGCTCGCTTCTCCCTTCGGCAGTTCCGCAACGATACGCCCTTCATTCATGACGTAGATGCGGTCGCAGGTGCCCAGAAGTTCCGGCATTTCCGACGAGATCATCAGAACGGCTTTGCCGTCAGCCGCGAGCTGATTGATGATAGTATAGATTTCGTATTTTGCACCCACATCGATACCGCGCGTCGGCTCGTCGAGGATCAAAACATCGGGATTGGAGAACAGCCACTTCGACAGCACCACCTTCTGCTGGTTGCCGCCGGAAAGATTGACCGTTTCCTGGAAGATGCTGGAAGAGCGGATGCGCAGCTTCGAGCGATAGTCGGTAGCGACCCGGGATTCCTTGACGCTGTCGATGACCGATGCATTCGACACCGCCTTCAGATTGACCAGCGTCGTATTGTGCAGGATCGTGTCGTTGAGCACCAGGCCGAGCTGCTTGCGGTCTTCGGTGACATAAGCGAGACCGGAATCGATCGCCCGGCGCACGGTGCTGACATCGACCGGCTTGCCGTGCATCAGCACTTCGCCGGATACTTTGTGCCCGTAGGATTTGCCGAACAGGCTCATGGCGAATTCGGTGCGCCCCGCCCCCATCAGACCGGCGATACCGACGACCTCGCCCTTGCGGACGGTGACGTTGATATTGTGCAGGACCTGACGGTCGCGGTGATGCTGGTGATAGGCGTTCCAGTTCTTCACTTCGAGAATGGTTTCGCCGATCGGCACCGAACGCGGCGGGTAGCGGTCTTCGAGATCGCGGCCGACCATGTTGCGGATGATGATGTCTTCACTGATCTCGTCCGCGTGACAGTCGAGCGTCTTGACCGTCATGCCGTCGCGCAGCACGGTGATCTGGTCGGCGACCTTACGGATTTCGTTCAGCTTGTGGGAAATGATGATCGAGGTGATGCCCTGCTTGCGGAATTCCATCAGCAGCGTCAGCAGCGCGTCGGAATCGCTTTCGTTGAGCGAGGCGGTGGGCTCGTCGAGGATGAGCAGCTTGACGCTCTTCGACAGCGCCTTGGCGATTTCGACGAGCTGCTGCTTGCCGACGCCGATGTCGGTCACCAGCGTGTTCGGAGATTCCGACAGGCCGACCTTCTTGAGCAGCTGCTTGGTGCGATTGAACGTCTCGTCCCAGCTGATGACGCCGCTCTTGGCATTCTCGTTGCCGAGGAAGATGTTCTCGCCGATCGACAGCAACGGCACCAGCGCCAGTTCCTGGTGAATGATGACGATGCCGATTTCTTCGGAATCCTTCAGGACCTTGAAGTTGCGCGTCTCGCCTTCATAGACGATGTCGCCGTCATAACTTCCGGTGGGGTAGACGCCCGATAGGACTTTCATCAGGGTCGATTTGCCGGCCCCGTTTTCGCCGACCAATGCGTGAATTTCACCCTTGCGAACCTTGAGGTTCACGTTCTCCAGCGCCTTGACGCCCGGGAACGTCTTGGTGATGCTCCGCATTTCGAGGATGGTATTGTCCATAGTCAAAGTTCCAGCGCCGTGAGCCGCCAAGCGGCTTGGCGATCATAAAATCGAAGACCGGAACCCGCAAGCGCGGGTTCCGGCCTCCTGCTTAACGTCTTACTTCAGCTTGTCTTCAGAGTAGTAACCGCTGTCGACGAGGATCTGCTTGTAGTTGGTCTTGTCGACGGCAACCGGCTTCAGCAGGTAGGACGGAACGACCTTGACGCCGTTGTCGTAGGTCTTGGTGTCGTTGACCTCAGGCTCCTTGCCGGACATGACGGCATCGACCATGGCAACGGTGACCTTGGCGAGTTCGCGGGTGTCCTTGAAGATCGTCGAGTGCTGTTCGCCAGCGATGATCGACTTGACCGACGGGATTTCAGCGTCCTGGCCGGTGACGATCGGCAGCGGCTGAGCAGCCGTACCGTAACCAACGCCCTTCAGCGAGGAGATGATACCGATCGACAGACCGTCGTAAGGCGACAGAACGGCGTCGACCTTGGCGTCGGTGTAGTTAGCCGAGAGCAGGTTGTCCATGCGGGCCTGGGCCGTTGCCGGATCCCAACGCAGGGTGCCGACCTTGTCCATGCCGGTCTGGCCGGACTTCACGACGAGCTTGCCCGAGTCGATGTAGGGCTGCAGGACGGACATGGCGCCATCATAGAAGAAGAAGGCGTTGTTATCATCCGGCGAACCGCCGAAGAGTTCGATGTTGAACGGGCCCTTGCCATCCTTGAGACCGAGGCCGTCAACGATGGAGTTTGCCTGCAGAACGCCGACCTGGAAGTTGTCGAAGGTAGCGTAGTAATCGACATTGCCCGAATCGCGGATCAGACGGTCATAAGCGATGACCTTGATGCCGGCGTCATGAGCCTTCTGAAGAACGTCGGAAAGCGTCGTACCGTCGATCGAAGCGATAACCAGAACCTTGGCGCCCTTGGTGACCATGTTTTCGATCTGCGAAAGCTGGTTCGGAATATCGTCGTCGCCATACTGCAGGTCCGTGGCATAACCGGCAGCTTCGAGCTGCTTGACGATGTTGTTGCCGTCGTCGATCCAGCGGGCCGAAGCCTTGGTCGGCATGGCAATGCCGACGGTGCCCTTGTCGGCGGCCATTGCCGGTGCAACGAACGAAGCGACGCCGAAGGCAGCCGCAGCCATCAATGAGATAATGGACTTCATTTCTCTCTCCCTTGTTAATAGAGCAGCGGACGAAAAATCGCCCGCCCCGAAACTGTGGCAGGTTCCGTATTGGATAGTTACTTCAGATGGTGAGAAACGAAGTAGGTCTCCTCCACGATCTCACACGTGTTGAGTGCCAACCAGCACACGGCGGCAAACTGGTATGGATTCCTATAACTGTCAAATAGAATAACTGGTAAAGTGCATAACAATTTTGGTATATCGTTAAAAAGTATTACTTTTGATGGAGCGCAGCGAGGAGGCTGCAACCATGACGATTGTTTCAGAGCCCATTTCGATGGACCATGTCGATATCCACAGCGATAGTTTCGGCAATGACAGCCTTTTACGTGCAGGACTTAAGCTGAATCACCTGCGGATGATCGTCGCAATCGAAGATAGCGGACAGATTTCCGCAGCTGCGGAAGTCCTGAACATTTCACAGCCCGCGGCATCGCGCATGCTGTCCGAAATGGAATCAATTACCAAGACTCAGCTCTATGAACGCGTCGCTCGCGGCGTGGTGCTGACGACCTTCGGCGCAGCACTTGCCAGACGGGCGCGGAAGATCCTCCTGGAGCTGCGCGAGGCGAGCCGCGAGATCGGCGAACTGAAGAGCGGCAAGGGCGGCTCGGTCTTCATCGGCGCGGTGACGGCGCCGGCCATGAGCCTCGTCGTGCCGGCGATCAACAGGGTGCGCAAGGCCTATCCCGGCATCGAGATCAACATCCAGGTGGAGACCAGCAACGTGCTCGCCCGCGAACTGCTCGCCGCCCACCACGACTTCATCATCAGCCGCATTCCCGACGATCTCAACCCGCGCCTGTTCGAGGTGACGGAGATCGGCATCGAGCGCGCCTGCCTGATCGTGCGCAGCCGCCATCCGCTGCTGAAAAAGAAAAAGACCAGCAGCCTTTCCGACATCAGGGATTACGACTGGGTGTTCCAGCCGCCGGGCACGCTGCTGCGCCGGACGATCGAGGATATTTTCCTGTCGCGCGGCGTGGCGCTGCCGGAAAATATTGTTAACACCTCGTCGCTGCTTTTAACCTGCGCCATCGTCTGCGAAACCGATGCGATCGCTCCTGTCGCCACCGACGTCGCCCAGTTCCTCTCCAGCCAAAGCGCCAGGGCTTCCGACGTGCGCACGCTGCCGATCGATTTCGACATCAACGTCAAGCCTTACAGCCTGATCACCGCCAGGGAACGGGCGCTGCCGCCGAGCGCCAGGCTACTCTACGACATCATTCTGGAGGAAAGCCTGAAGCAGTCAGGCTGACGCGGCCCGCAAGCCCGGCGCCATCTTGCCCATCTTAAATGCGCGCCGGAGCAATTCCAGCAAAAGGCGCCAGCGGTTTTTGCGTCCGGGAATTGCGTAAAAAATTAGAGCACGTCGGGTGTTTCGAAGAACCGGAACACTCTTGAGGATTCGGGATGCTGTTCGGACAGTCGGTATTTCAATCAGTGCTCGAACGGCTGAAGGCCGAGGACGAGACGGCTGAAGAGGCCAAAGCGCCCGCCGCCCACCGTGTGGCAGGCCTCGGCACCGGCTTTGCTTTCGATGTCATGGAGGGCGTCTCGGTCGCCTCGCAGCGGATCGGCGAAGCCTATTTCGACAATCTGGATCTCGACGCCGCCGCCGGGTTTACCGAGAAACCGGCGGCTTTGCCGGAACCAGAGCCCGCAATGCCCGACCATCTCACCCGCACGGCGCCGCAAGAGGTTGCCGCCGAACTGGCGATCTCGGCCGCCGACACGCCGCTGACGCTCAGCGAGAAGCGCCGCGCCTTCGCCCGCGCCAATCATCCCGACGGTGTCGCGCTCCCCTTCCGCGAGAATGCGACGAAACGGATGATGCTGGCCAATCTGCTGATCGACGAGGCGCTGCGGCGATTGGGCCGCTGACTGGTTTCAGTCTGCCTGCCCGTCCCTGGTGGGCTTTTCCGCGGATATCTCCGCAAGCTCTTCCTCTCCCTCGTCATTGACGTCAGGCTCGGCCATCGCCTGGGTGACTTCAGGCTGCGGATTGAAGGTCCAGAACAGCATATAGAAGGAATAGGCGCCCGCCGCGGCCGAAAGCACCGCCCAGAAGGGATCGCCGCCGACAATCTCGAACGCCGCCCAGCCGAAGCAGACGGCAACGATGGCGACACGCACCCAAAGGCGCCGGTATGCCGGATGGTTCGGATCAATCAGTTGCATCTGTGCCCCGCGGTCGCATATGTCACCGTGCCCATGGCATGTGTCACACCGGCCATGGCATTTGTCGCGCTTGTCTTTAGTTTGAATCTTGCAAATGTGAAAGAGCGGCGGGCTTGACGCGACGCAGAGAAGATGGAATGAAAATTCCAGATTTTTGGCAATTCGGTTTATTTGTTCCGAATTCAAGGGAGGTTGCTATGACAGTGAGATTTGGTCTTCTCGGCGCCGGCCGCATCGGCAAGGTTCATGCGAAAGCCGTCAGCGGCGACGCCAATGCGACGCTGGTCGCGGTGGCCGACGCCTTTCCGCAGGCGGCCGACGCCATCGCCTCCGCCTATGGCTGCGAAGTGCGCACCATCGAGGCGATCGAGGCGTCCAAGGATATCGACGCCGTCGTCATCTGCACGCCGACCGATACCCATGCCGACCTGATCGAGCGCTTCGCCCGCGCCGGTAAGGCGATCTTCTGCGAAAAGCCTGTTGATCTCGACGTCGCCCGCGTCAAGGCCTGCATCAAGGTGGTGGAAGAGACCGGCGCCAAGCTGATGGTCGGCTTCAACCGTCGCTTCGACCCGCATTTCATGGCGGTGCGCAAGGTGATCGACGACGGCAAGATCGGCGATGTCGAAATGGTGACGATCACCTCGCGCGACCCCGGCGCCCCGCCGGTTGATTACATCAAGCGCTCGGGCGGCATCTTCCGCGACATGACGATCCACGATTTCGACATGGCCCGCTTCCTGCTCGGCGAAGAGCCGGTCTCGGTGCTGGCAACCGCCGCCGTCCTCGTCGACAAGGCGATCGGCGAAGCCGGCGATTATGACAGCGTCTCGGTGATCCTGCAGACCAAATCCGGCAAGCAGGCCGTCATCTCCAACTCCCGCCGCGCCACCTATGGCTACGACCAGCGCATCGAAGTGCATGGCGCCAAGGGCATGGCCGCGGCCGAAAACCAGCGCCCGGTCTCGATCGAAGTTGCAAACGGCGATGGCTACACCCGCCCGCCGCTGCATGATTTCTTCATGACCCGCTACACCGAAGCCTACGCCAACGAAATCGCCGCCTTCATCGCCGCCATCGAAAAGGGCACGAAGATTTCGCCTTCCGGCGCCGATGGCCTGGCGGCTCTGGTGCTTGCCGACGCGGCGGTGCAGTCGGTCAAGGAAGGCAAACTCGTCAAGATCGGCTGACAGCTGGCTTTTGAACGGATAGGTTTGAGATGGCCGGGTGTTTTGCCCGGCCGTTTTGCGTTTGTGCATAGCGCTATTCCCCACTGTTTTGCTCCGGAAGTTCCTCATCCTCCGTCATGCGCAGCCGAGCACCCACGCCACATCCGCCGGCAGTCGTAGGTGCGTTTGCGCCAAACGCGCACTCAGCGAAGCGGATGAGGCGTCACCGGGCGGGCGCTATAACAGGCATGGGAAAGGAACCCGCGCCATCCGAAATGTCGAGGGCCTGTTTGGCGGCAGCGTATCTCCAGCCTCTGTCATTCCAGGCCTTGAGCCTGGAATCCATGGCCGCAGCCGATCGAGCCGGCCAAAGGTTCAGAGCGTTTGAAGGACCCCTCCTCACAAGGGGGAGGGACTAAGATGCCGCACCGCTTGCGATGACCTTCACCGAAACAATTTGTAGTGCAGCGACAGCAAGCAAGACTTCGAATTCGGGCGCCGTCGGGCGCGACGGGTTAAGCCCCTCCCCCTTGTGAGGAGGGATTGGGCGGGGTCTTGGGCAGCCACATAGCACCGCGGACGCGACCTCTCCCGCCGTCATTCCTGTGCTCGTCACGGGAATCCAGCCACCGCGCGTCGGCGCGGTGAATGACTCTCATTCGACGAGAAAGTGTCTCCCGCGCCCAAAGACTTGGGCGCACTGGATTCCTGTGACGGGCACAGGAATGAGGATGCATGAGGAGATGCGACCTGCTCATTGTCGGTGGTGGATCCGGCTTAACTGACGGTGGGTGGCGCTATAACGGTGCCGAACCAGCTTGTGGCATGGGTGTTTGGGCGCTTTATCTTCCTGGAAATATCTTCGTGAAGCTGCGCACTTACCACTTTAATTGGGATTTTTTCGACAGGAGGGAATCGCGATATGGGAACGACGATTGAGGTCGGGACGATAAAAGATGTCGAGCCATGGGCGCAGCTTCGCGTCGCGCTATGGCCGCATCACTCGCTTGAAGATCATCGAGGTGAGTTGAGCCGGGCGTTTCTTTCAGAAAATGCAGAAGCAGTGGCGTTCATCGCTCGAAATGCTGCGAATGAAGCTGTCGGGTTTGCTGAGGCCACGTTGCGGCATGATTATGTGAATGGATGCAGCAGCTCGCCCGTTCTGTTCCTCGAAGGGATTTATGTCCGGCCCGTTGACAGGCGAAAGGGTATCGCAGGACTGCTTTGCAATGCCGTTGCCGATTGGGGGAAGTCGCTTGGGTGTGTTGAGTTTGGCTCTGACGCGCCGCTTGAGAATTCGGCCAGCCATGCGCTCCATGCCGCTTTGGGATTTGAGGAGACACAACGCGTCGTGTTCTTCCGAAAGCTGCTGTAGGCCGGGGCTGGGGCTTCAATACCCGCCCTGCCCTCCCGAGATCACGATATCCTGGTCTATCACCGAGAGTGCCCGGTTAAGATGGCCTTCGAAGACGAGGATCGGTTCGTCTGGCACCACGCGGATTTCCGGCATGCCTTCCATGCGGACGATATGGGACTGGCCGAGGCCTTCTTCGATGCCTTGGCGCAGCAGGTCGTAATAACGGGTGCCCGGGCCAGTGATGGCGATGGGCATGCGTTCGGTGAGGCTGAGCATGCGGGAAAGGCCGTTGCCAAGCGCCAGGCCCGCCTGGCGGAAGGCGATGGTGGAGGTGCGGTGGCCCTGGCGGGCTTTGGCGGCGATTTTGTCGAGTTCCGTGACGGGGACGAATTTGGCCGGGATGGTATCGAGCGGCACTTCGAAGGCGCTGCGCAGGATGGCGTAGAAGCCGGCATGGGCTTCGATGCAGCCGCGGGTGCCGCAGCGGCAGAGACCGCCACCCGCCATGTGCAGCATGTGACCGAAATTCGGGGCCGAGATCTCCTGGCTGGTCTGGCCGCCGCGCCTGACAATGCCGAGGCCGATGCTGTGGCCGAGCGAGAGCGCCGCGAGCGAGCGGAAATCGGCGCCCTTGACGACCTCCTCGCGGGCGCCGAGGGCGGCTGCGACCAGCAGCGTCTCGTTGTCGAGAATGACCTTGGCCTGCCAGTCCGGCCGCAGCACCGATTCGAAATCGATCTGATCGCTGCCGAAGATCGGCGACCATAGAAGCACCGGCTCGGTTGAGTTGACCAGGCCCTTGCTGCTGATCGAGATCAGCAGCACTTTCTCCTGGGAAATCCGGGAGCGCTCGAGAATGCGGGAGAGCCCGGCGCGCACTCCTTCAACGAAGCGGGCAGCCCCTGCGGGATCATGCGAGCGCTCCTCGCTGAAGCGGTCGATCAGCTTGCCGGCATAATCCACGAGCGAATATTGCACGGCATCGGACGAGATGATGACGACAATGAGATAGCCGCAATCGCGGCGCTGGCGCAGCAGCACGCGTGGCCGGCCGCGGCCGCTGGCGGCCTGCTGCTCCGATTTTTCGATGATATGGGCGCGTTCCAGATCGGCGGTGATCGCCGAGATGGTGGCCGAGGAAAGGCCGGTGAAATCGGATATTTCGGTATGGGCGAGCGCGCCGTGACGGCGCAGCACGGACAGCACGAGCACGCTGTTTCTCTGCCGGACCAGCTCCGTGCTCGACTTGGTCAGCATGAATGCCGCCCTCTCCCCTATGCCAAAATTCAATAGTTAGAGCATGATGCCGCCCGAAAACCGTTCACACTTTTCGGCATCATGCTTCTCTCCGCCCTCGCTTCCACTGCATCGCCAACCGCCGTTCCGCAAGGGAAAATAAGCTGACGGCCCAGTGTTGACAGCCGAAAAAATCTCTGACATCAAATTTCTCGACTGTCGAGAAAATAATCCGAATTTTCCTCGACAGCTTTTCGCGGTGGCCGGAGGAAGCATGGGCTGGGCCGGTCGCAACTCACTCGGGAGGATAGTATGAAGTCTATTTTGAAATTGATGGCAGGCGCGGCCATTCTCGTTTCCGTGCATACGGCTGCCATGGCTGCCGATCTCGTCGTCGGCGTTTCCTGGTCGAATTTCCAGGAAGAGCGCTGGAAGACCGATGAAGCCGCGATCAAGAAAGCTCTCGAAGCCAAGGGCGCCAAGTATATTTCCGCTGACGCGCAGTCTTCGGCCGCCAAGCAGCTGACCGACGTCGAATCGCTGATCTCGCAGGGCGCCAACGCGCTGATCATTCTCGCCCAGGATTCCGACGCCATCGGCCCGGCAATCGAAAAGGCCGCCGCCGAAGGCATCCCGGTCGTCGGCTACGACCGCCTGATCGAAAATCCGGCTGCCTTCTACATCACCTTCGACAACAAGGAAGTCGGCCGCCTGCAGGCCGAGGGCGTCTTCAAGGCCAAGCCGGAAGGCAATTACGTCTTCATCAAGGGCTCGTCCTCCGACCCGAATGCCGACTTCCTGTTCTCGGGCCAGCAGGAAGTGCTGAAGGCCGCGATCGACGCCGGCAAGATCAAGAATGTCGGCGAGGCCTATACGGACGGCTGGCTGCCGGAGAACGCCCAGCGCAACATGGAGCAGTTCCTGACCGCCAACAACAACAAGGTTGACGCCGTTGTTGCATCCAACGACGGCACGGCCGGCGGCGCGATCGCAGCGCTCGACGCCCAGGGCCTCGCCGGCTCCGTTCCGGTTTCCGGCCAGGACGGCGACAAAGCGGCGCTGAACCGCATCGCGCTCGGCACCCAGACGGTTTCCGTCTGGAAGGACAGCCGCGAACTCGGCAAGCGCGCTGCCGAAATCGCTCTCGACCTTGCCGGCGGCAAGGACATGAGCAAGGTCGACGGCGCCCAGGCTTTCAAGGGCGGCCCGAAGGGCGTGGAAATGCAGTCGGTTTTCCTGAAGCCGCTGGCAATCACCAAGGAAAACCTGAACGTCGTCATCGACGCCGGCTGGATCTCCAAGGCTGAAGCCTGCCAAGGCGTCAAGGCCGGCACGGTCGCCGCCTGCAAGTAAGCAAGCTTCGAACGTAATTGCCGGCGCCGCAGCGGAAAGACCGTTGCGGCGCCGGATGCGGATGAGACCTCCAAGGATGAGTTTCTCCGCCTCGCCGCACCATCGCGGACCTGCATTCCCTGCCGGAAGGGTGTCGCCACGCCACGGTTTCCGGAAGCATCGTGATGGTCAGTTGAAGAACAGACGAATGACGCCGCCCACAGTTTCGGGCACGCCGGCGCAGCCGTCCAAACATAATGGGGGAACGGCAAACCCATGGCCGAAATGGTAAAATCAACAGCATCAAGCGGGCCGCGAACGGCGGAAGCCAATCCGGTGACCCGCTTCTTCCGCGCGACCGAGATCGACACACGCCTGCTCGGCATGATCGGCGCGCTCATCATCATCTGGATCGGTTTCCACATCATCACCGGCGGCCTGTTTCTGACCCCGCGCAATCTCTGGAACCTCTCGGTTCAGACGACCGATATCGCGATCATGACGACGGGCATGGTGCTGATCATCGTCACCCGCAACATCGACCTTTCCGTCGGATCCGTGCTCGGCCTCTGCGGCATGATCATGGGCGTGACCCAGGCGAAAATCCTGCCTGAGTATATCGGCTTCGACAGCCCCTTCACCTGGGCGATCACGCTGCTGGTCGGTATTGCGGCGGGCTTCCTGATCGGTGCCTTCCAGGGCATGATCATTGCCTTCCTGAACGTTCCCTCCTTCATCGTCACCCTCGGCGGCCTGCTGGTCTGGCGCGGCGCGACCTGGCTCGTCACCAGCGGCCAGACGGTCGCCCCCATGGACCAGACCTTCCGCATCATGGGCGGCGGCGCTGAGGGCTCGATCGGCGCCACCTGGAGCTGGATCGTCGGCATCGTCGCCTGCCTGTTCGTCATCGCCAGCATTATCGGCTCGCGCCGGCAGCGCCGCCGCTTCGGCTTTCCGCGCCGGCCGATCTGGGCGGAATATTTCCTCGCCGTCCTCAGCTGCGTGCTGATCCTCGGCGCCGTCTCGATCGCCAACAGCTATTACTGGCCGATCAACATCGCCAAGAAATATGCCGAGACCAACAACATCCCCTGGCCCGAAACCGGCCTGGACATTCCCTACGGCATCGCCGTGCCGGTGCTGATCGCGATCGTCGTCGGCATCATCATGACCTTCATCGCCACCCGCCTGCGCTTCGGCCGCTACGTCTTCGCAATCGGCGGCAACCCCGAGGCAGCCGAACTCGCCGGCATCAAGACCCGCTGGGTGACGGTGCGCATCTTCGCGCTGATGGGCGTTCTTGCGGCCATTGCGGCGGCGATTTCCACCGCCCGCCTCAACGCCGCGACGAACTCGCAGGGCACGCTCGACGAGCTCTACACCATCGCCGCCGCCGTCATCGGCGGGACGTCGCTGGCGGGCGGCACCGGCACGATTGCCGGCGCCATGCTCGGCGCGCTGGTCATGCAATCGCTGCAATCGGGCATGGTTCTCGCCCATGTCGACACCCCGCTGCAGAGCGTCGTCGTCGGCACTGTCCTCGTCGTGGCGGTCTGGCTCGACACCGTCTATCGCGCCCGTGCCAAGTGAGAGGAGCCCTAGACATGGCTGATCAACGCACTCCCCTTGTGGAACTGAAAAACATCTCGATCTCCTTCGGCGGCATCCACGCCGTGGACAATGCCTCGGTCGATCTCTACCCCGGCGAAGTGGTCGCTCTTCTCGGCCACAACGGCGCCGGAAAATCGACGCTGATCAAGATCCTCTCCGGCGCCTATAAGCGCGACAGCGGCGATATCCTGATCAACGGCGAGCCGGCCGACATCCGCAACCCGCGCGATGCCAAGAAATACGGCATCGAGACGATCTACCAGACGCTTGCCGTTGCCGACAATGTCGACGCCGCCGCCAACCTCTATCTCGGCCGCGAGCTGAAGACTCGCTGGGGCACGCTCGACGACGTGGCGATGGAGGCTTCGGCGCGCGAGGTGATGGGGCGGCTCAACCCCAACTTCAAGCGCTTCAAGGAGCCGGTGAAGGCGCTTTCCGGCGGCCAGCGGCAATCGGTGGCAATCGCCCGCGCCATCCTCTTCAACGCCCGCATCCTGATCATGGACGAGCCGACGGCCGCCCTCGGCCCCCAGGAGACGGCGCAGGTGGGCGAGCTGATCAAGCAGCTGAAGAAGGAAGGCATCGGCATCTTCCTCATCAGCCACGACATCCACGACGTCTTTGACCTCGCCGACCGCGTCTCGGTGATGAAGAACGGCCAGCTCGTGGGCCACGCCCGCACCGAGGATGTGACCAAGGACGAAGTGCTTGGAATGATCATCCTCGGCAAGGTGCCGCCCAAGGCCATCCCCGGCCCCGGCGCCATGCAGATCTGAGCGCCGCTAAAGCGCCCTGCCCCAGACAACCCGCTCCGCCGCCCGCAAGGCCGGCGGAGTTTTTCGTTCGACCCCAAGGCTGACGAACAAAAACACCCCGTAAACCGCAAGCATCGGTATTTCTGAGAAATTCGCGATTGAAGCCGGCCGCAAGCTAGGCTAAGAACCACCCATCGGACAGGCGATTCAAACCGCCTCAGGCATGCACCCGTAGCTCAGCTGGATAGAGTGTTGGATTCCGATTCCAAAGGTCACAGGTTCGAATCCTGTCGGGTGCGCCAACTTTCTCGTTCTCGATCACCACATAAATGCGGACTAGATACCACTAAGCGCGGACTGTGAAGACATAAACGCGGATTGACGCTCGAGTTCCGAGTCAATCGAGATTTGATGGTTCCAATTGGACTGAGCGTTGTTGGGAGGCCTGAGCGTCCAAGAAGGCTGGCCTGTCGGTCAGCGCCACCGACGTAGTTTATTGTCTACCTGCGCGCTGCTTGTTCCCTAATCTGGCGTATGGCGTCGTTGAATCCTTTCGGCGTCCCGCTCGAACCCGCCAGCTTTCCGACCCTGACTTGATCGATACGTCTACCTACAACGGCCTTCGGCACGGCGTCCGCGAATGCACGTTGGAGTTCTAGGGAGCGACGCACGTAGGCGTGCGGTGTTACAGCGACTGCCGTGATGACTCCGTCATTCAGCGTCACTCGGACGGTGATGTGAGAGGGCTGCCCGCCGTATTCGCCCGTCGCCGTATACTCGCCGTCGGCGTACTGCGGGGGACGCGCGCCCTGAGCCTCGGCTTGTCCTGAAAGAACCACGGAGAGTGCCGCAGCCATAAGAATATTGCTTTTCTGGTTTCGCATGGTCGATCCCTTCTCATATGAACAGTTCGCCTTCGAAGTCTTCAGACACTTCTACACGCCCGTCCGCAAACATGCGGACGTACGAGAAGTCGAACGTGGTCTTCAGACGCGAGGCGGAACCGAAGAAAAGCGCTGTTGCAAGGCCGTCCGCAGTCGCCGTGTCGGCGGCGATGGCCCAGGTTGCGATGACATCCATGGTGGGACCCCCCGTTCGGCCGTCGAGGACATGATGGAAGTTGTCGCCCCATCGTCTCCGGTTGGCTGCCGAAGCGCAGAGAGATCTGTTCAGCAGGCTCGCGACGCCGATCACCATTGTCGGATCGAGAGGATGTTCCAGACCGACTTCAAGGGCGGTTCCACCAGCGTGGCGCATGTCTCCGCTGCCGTCGACAATGAAGTCTCGGAACCCTGCCTTCTCCAAGACATCAGCTACTAGATCAACGAGATATCCTTTTCCGACAGCGCCGAGGTCGATCGTGAGCGGCTTCCGCGTCGATAGCTCGCTTCCATTCCGGAGCACGTCGCGCCGCCAGCTTGCGCGCTGCAGTCCGCAGTCGATTGGGAGTGGCGACAGCGAATACTCGCGGTCATAGCCCAGCAGTTCGAGATCCCGGCCGATCAAAGGATCCACGGCCCCATCCGTAGCTACGTGAAGCCGGTCGTAGAGATCGAACATCCCCGCCGCTTCGGATGGGAAGACGAACGAGCCACCGTCGACGGCTTCAGAGACCCTCGCGATCATCGAGTCCTTGCGGAACCGGGAATAGGTGCGATCGAAGCTAACGACCAGCCCCAGAATTTCTTCCCGGATTCCGGCATCGAGTGGTGCAGGCGTGTCGACCTCCCAGGCCGTGCCTATGGCATCGAAACCGAAACGGGAGGTCGACATGCCGATACTCCGACCTCGGCTCAAAGCTTGCGGGTGCCGAGCCACTTAACTTTCTCCGGATCGCGATGATCGAAGAAGCTGCTGGTCTTCTGGTCGAGCGCGCTGATCGAGGCGACATCGTCCTGGTCGAGTTCGAAGTCGAAGACCGAGAAGTTCTCGGCCATGCGCTCCTTTCGGACGGACTTCGGGATCGCGACGATATTACGCTGGATCAACCACCGCAGCACGACCTGAGCGACACTCTTGCCATGTTTCTTACCGATCGACTGCAAGAGCTCGTTCGTGAACAGCCCGTTCTTCCCTTCCGCGAATGGACCCCAAGCTTCAGGCTGCACGCCGTATTCCTGGAGGATCTTCTGAGCGTCGTCTTGGTGATGGAATGGATGGATTTCGATCTGATTGACCGCGGGGACGACCTTGTTGTGGAGTGCGAAGTCCACCAGACGGTCGGGATAGAAGTTGCTGACGCCTATCGCGCGGATGCGGCCCGCCTCGTACAACTCCTCCATCGCGCGCCAAGCGCCGTAGACGTCGCCGTAGGGCTGGTGAATGAGCCAGAGGTCGAGATAGTCGAGTTGCAGCTTGTTCAGCGAACGCTCGAAAGCGGCCTTAGCCCCCTCGTACGTCGCATCCTCGATCCAGAGCTTGGTCGTAACGAACAGGTCCTTTCGATCGATGCCGTAATTACGGATCGCGCTGCCAACAGCTTCTTCATTGCCGTACGAGGTCGCCGTATCGAGCAGACGGTAGCCGACGTCGATCGCGTCGCGGACGCTGCGCTCGCATTCGGCGGGATCGGGAACCTGGAAGACGCCGAAGCCTAGGATCGGCATCTGGATCCCGTTGTTCAGCGTGACGGTGGGTACGGTGGTGGTCATTTTCGTATCCTTTGTATGGATGGGAGATCTGTGTGCGCTTGCCTTATTTCCCAACCCGCGCCTGAAGGTGCGCGGGGTATCTGTCTCCGACGATGTCGATCTTCGCGAGGGCATCGGCGATTTCAGAAGCGTCGCTGGCGGTGAGTTCGACCGAGGCGGCGCCGAGGTTTTCCTCCAGGCGGTGCAGCTTGGTGGTGCCGGGGATTGGCACGATCCAATCCTTCTGCGCCAACAGCCAAGCGAGCGCGATCTGAGCGGGCGTGACACCCTTGGCTTCGGCGATCTGGGTCAGAGCTGCCACGAGCGCCTTATTCGCCTTGAGGTTCTCCGCCTGGAAGCGCGGAACCACGCTGCGGAAGTCGCCGGGGCCGAAGGTAGCCGTTTCGTCGATCTTGCCCGTAAGGAAGCCCTTGCCGAGCGGGCTGAACGGCACGAAGCCAATGCCGAGTTCCTCAAGCGTCGGGATGATCGCCTTCTCGGGCTCGCGCCAGAACAGCGAGTACTCGCTCTGGAGGGCGGTCACCGGCTGCACGGCATGGGCTTTGCGGATCGTCTGCGCACCAGCTTCAGATAGACCGAAGTGCCTGACCTTGCCTTCCGCAATGAGATCCTTGACCGTTCCGGCGACGTCCTCGATCGGCACGTTCGGATCGACGCGGTGTTGGTAGAGAAGATCGATCACATCCGTTCGAAGCCGCTTCAGAGATGCCTCGACTGACTGACGGATGTAGGCGGGCTGGCTGTTCATGTGCTGGCCACCGTCGGGGCTTGGAAGTTCGAAGCCGAACTTGGTGGCAATCACCACCTTGCCCCGAACCGGCTGGAGAGCTTCCCCGACGACGTCCTCGTTGGTAAACGGGCCGTAGACCTGTGCCGTGTCGAAGAAGGTCACGCCGCGGTCGTGGGCCGCCCGGATGAGCGAAACAGCATCCTTCGTGTTGGTCGCCACTCCGTAGCCGTGGCTAAGGCCCATGCATCCGAGGCCGAGCGTCGAAACCTCGAGCGTTCCGATAGTTCGTTTCTTCATGATCATTCTCCTTGATCAGGCCGCGCATTCGGTCGGCGCGACTTCTTCCTGGGATTTAGACTGCCGCCGTGCAGCAGGGATGATGGTCAGAAGCGAGATCACCAATGTCGCGATCAGCATGACGGTTCCTGCGTCGAACGCATGGGAAACTCGATACGCTGTCAGGTCTGCTCCGTTGAGGCCATTTGATCCGATGGCGGCAATGGCTATGAGAACGCCGAGGCCAACCGAGCTGCCGATTTGGTGGGCAACGTTCACCGCGCCGGACGCTGCTCCCGCGTCCGCATGATCAACCCGTGCGACACCTGATGATGTCAGTGGACTAAGCGTCAGGCCCTGGCTGATGCCGATCAAAACCATGGGTAGCGCCACCGCTGTCCAGTAGTTGGAACCTACTCCCGCCCGGCTGAGCCAGGCCATGGCGACGATGCCGATCAGCATTCCCACGATAAGGACGGGGTTCCGGCCGAAGCGCCTGATGAGGCGTGGCACGATGACCGCGACCGGGACATGCAGCATCGTGGCGGGGACGAAGGCAAGGCCCGCCAGTGCTGGGCGCAGACCCGCAACCTGCTGCAGATACAGCGTCGTGAAGAAGAAGAAGCCGACCATGGCGCTGATGTAGAGCACGCGGGCACCATATGCGCCCGAGCGCTCGCTGTCAGAGAACAGGCGAAGTGGCAGGATCGGCTGCTTCGCACCGCGCTCGATCAACACGAATGCGCCGAGCATGATGACGGCGGCGATCAGCGTTGCGAGCGTTACGACGTCCCATCCTGCCTGTGCGGAGCGGATGAATCCGTAGACGAAGGCGGCCATACCCAGCGTCGAGGTTACTGCACCGAACAGGTCAAATGTTCCCGGACGCTTCTTTGTCTCGTGGATGTAGATGCGGGCCGCGGCAACCGTGGCGATGCCGATCGGGAGATTGATCAGGAACCCGACCCGCCAGGAGAGCCAGTCCGCAAGCAATCCGCCAACGACGAGACCGACTGTCGCGGACACGCCTGCTGCGGCGCTGTAAAGCGAGACGGCGCGCACACGTTCCTCGCCTTCGTCAAAGGTGGTCTGCAGCAGAGCGAGGGTCGTCGGTGCGAGGATTGCCGATCCCAGTCCTTGGATCGCACGCCACGACAGCATCCATGCAGACGATTGCGAGGCTCCGATGGCAACGGAGGCGACGGTGAAGATTGTCATGCCTACCACGAACATCCGACGGCGGCCAAGTATGTCCCCGGCGCGCGCGCCAAGGAGGAGGAAGCCACCAAAGGTCAGCGTGTAGGCGCTCTGCACCCAGGCGAGCCCGGCGTCCGTGAAGCCGAGTTCGTTATGGATCTTCGGCAGGCCCGTCAGGACCACCGAGATGTCGAGGACGATCATCACGTAGCTGATAAGAATGATCGCAAGGATCGCTGTCTTGTTCGGTGGAGAGGTGGATGTGTTTGCGTCAGACATTGCAGTCCCATTGACTTGCTTGCTCGACGGTCCTCCCCGGCAAGCTACGTTGCGATGACGGAAAGATAGCTCTTGCTGACCATATCGATTAGGGGCAGTAATCGGGATGAAGCTATAAGGAAGCCTAATGAATGCCGCAGGAGAACTTCAACGATCTGCTCGCCTTCGTGACGGTCGCCCGCGAGGAGAGTTTCACGCGGGCTGCGGTAAAGCTCGGGGTGTCGCAGTCGGCGCTTAGCCAGACCGTCCGGGGACTTGAAGAGCGGTTAGGCCTCCGCTTACTGACGCGGACGACGCGCCGCGTGTCGCCGACGGCGGCGGGCGAACGTCTTCTGAAAACCGCCGGGCCGCGCTTCGAGGAGATACAGGCGGAGCTTGCTGCCCTCACCGAGATGCGTGACAAGCCAGCAGGAACGGTCAGGATCACGGCCGGAGAGCATGCGGCGATCTCGGTCCTCGCGCCCTCACTCGACAAGTTCCTGCCCGACAATCCCGATGTGAATGTCGAGATCACCGTCGACTATGGCCTGACCGATATCGTCGCGGAGCGCTACGATGCGGGCGTCCGTCTCGGCGAGCAGCTTGCCAAGGACATGATCGCGATCAAGATCGGGCCAGAGATGCGCATGGCCGTCGTTGGCGCCCCTTCCTACTTCCGCCAGCACCCGTGGCCGGAAGTGCCTCAAGATCTCACCTCCCACAACTGCATCCAGATTCGCATGCCAACGCATGGCAACATCTTGCAATGGGAGTTCGAGAAGGACGGACGCGAACTAAACGTCCGTGTGGATGGGCAGATGGTCTTCAACAACATCGCTATGCGTTTGGACGCCGTCCGGCGCGGTCTCGGCCTCGCCTTTATGCCCGACGATCTGGTGGCCGAGGATCTCGCCAGGGGCACTTTGATCCGGGTCCTTGATGATTGGTGTGCGCCGTTTCCGGGATATCATCTTTACTATCCGAACCGCCGCCACGCGTCCCCGGCATTCCAGCTTGTTGTTAATGCCCTTCGCTACAGAGGGTGACAAGATGTATTGATAAGGAGGGCTAATACCCTCAATCGGAAATACATCCCTAATCATCTGAATGGTGCTCGGTTACTCTCCTGACAGCTCAACGTTCAAAGGCAGGTACCGACCATGTTCAGACCTCTATCCGCTCTCGCGCTCTCCATGTTGCTCCTATCCTCGGGCGTGGCAGGGGCTCAGATCGCTTCGAAGCAGGAGCCGCTGACAATTCAGGAGCAAGGAAGCTTCGCCGTCGGCGGCACGGTATCGAGCACGCCTGGAACCTTCGACAACAACGCTCCCACGGCGGCAGGGCAGACCCTGCATGGCGACCATGCCTACGTATTCTATCAGATTCCGCCGAATCCCAAGCCGCTGCCGATCGTGATGCTCCACGGAGCCTTCCAGTCCGCCCGAAGCTGGGAGACGACGCCCGACGGCCGCGAAGGCTTCCAGACCATCTTCCTTCGCCGCGGCTACCCGGTATATCTCGTCGATCAGCCGCGCCGCGGACGTGCGGGCAACAGCACCGTCGCCATGACGATCGAGCCGACGCCATACGACCAGCTTTTCTTCGACCAGTTCCGCATCGGCAAGTGGCCGGAGTATTTCTCGAACGTCCAGTTCTCCCGCGATCCCGCGGCACTCGACCAGTTCTTCCGCTCCGTCACGCCCAACACCGGGCCTTTCGACGCCAACGTGATCTCCGATGCCATGTCCGCGCTGTTCGACAAGACCGGTCCGGGGATCCTGTTCACCCATTCGCAGGCGGGCGGCCCCGGCTGGTTGACGGCGATCAAGAATCCGAAGGTCAAGGCCATCGTCGCGCTTGAGCCAGGAAGCGGCTTCATCTTTCCGGAGGGCGAGGTTCCGGCCGACATGCCGAGCGCCGCCGGAACCCTCAAGGGCGAAGCGGTGCCCGTCGCCGATTTCGAGAAGCTGACCAAGCTCCCAATCGTCATCTACTACGGCGACAATTTCCCGACCGAGCCTACGGCCGAACGCGGCCAGGACAACTGGCGTGTGCGGCTCGCGATGGCGAGGCTTTGGGTCGATTCGGTCAACAAGCACGGCGGCGACGCGACGCTCATTCACTTGCCTGACATTGGCATCAAGGGCGGCACCCACTTCCTGATGTCTGACCTCAACAATGTCTCGATCGCCGACCAGATCTCCAAGTTCCTGGCGGAAAAAAAGCTGGACTGATCGATCGAGAAGTCCCCGTGGCTGTCGCGACGAAAGACGCTCGTCGCGACAGCCCCAGCGTCACATTGGAAGGCGCACAAGATTTCGAACGATCCCCCGGGGAGCACGTTATGAAGGCTGGAAGACCATCGCCGAACCTCCGGTGCCTATCTCGCGGTATCAACATGTCCGGTCAGCACCTCGAATCGATCACCATAAGACCCGCAGCACGAGCGGATGCCACAGTCCTCGGATCCTATGGCGCCGCGCTCATGTCGCTTCACAACAATTGGGATCCAGCCAGGTTCATTCCCGCCGGGCCAACCACACCCGACAAATACGCTTCGTGGCTCGCGAGCCAGGTTGTCCGCGAGGATGTTGTCGTCCTCGTAGCGGAGGATCGGAATTCTATCATCGGGTACGTCTACGGCGCGCTTGAGGGGGCCGACTACATGGCCCTCCGAGGTCCCGCGGGGGTTCTTCACGACATCTTCGTCGATCCTCAGAGGCGGAGGGAAGGTGTCGGCAGACGCTTGCTGAAACAAGCCATCACGAGGCTTGCGGAAAAAGGGGCTCCGCGGATCGTCCTCTCGACCGCCTACAAGAACAAGGGCGCTCAAGCTCTATTCGACCGAATGGGTTTCCGAGCGACAATGGTTGAAATGACGAAGGATTTCCGGTGACCGAACCTTACGCCATTGGCATCCGACCAAGCATGGCCTCCCTCTAGCTAGATCACACGCAGCCGAGCCTGCGGTAACTCGCGGCCGCAGCGTCTCGATGATCCGTCGAGAGGTCGCCCGGTTTTTATTCCATCACAGCTTATCAAGTGATCGTGATTAATAAGGAGCTCTAATAGGCTCTAGCGGAACAAGCCGTCTAATCCCCCGTGCCGTGGCAGGCTATCTTCATCTCCGACAATTTCGAACACCGAACCTCAGGAGCCGGACATGACGGAGGTCATCGACAGCAGACGACGCGAGTTCCTGGGCGCGACCGCGCTGATCATTTCAGGTGCCATCATAGGAGGTCCAGCAATGACCACCATCCAAGCTGTGGCAGCCGACTTCCGGCAGAACCCGTTCACGCTGGTCTACGACGGGGCGATCACCAAGAACGAGCCTGGCAAGGTGAACATCCACCCTGTGACCTACAAGCTCAACAACCTCGACATCGTGGCGAACGTCTACACGCCTGCGGGGTACGATCCCAGCAGGAAATATCCGACGATCGTGCTCGCCCATCCCAACGGCGGCGTGAAGGAGCAGACGACTGGTCTCTATGCGCAACGACTTGCGGAGCGCGGCTTCATCACGATCACCGCCGACGCAGCCTACCAGGGAGGAAGCGGCGGCGCGCCGCGCAGCATCGACAAGCCCCAGTACCGCATCGAGGACATTCACGGGATGGCGGACTTCATTAGCGGCTTCCCCGGCGTGGACATTGCACGCCTCGGGCTCTTCGGGATCTGTGGCGGGGGCGGCTACTCTCTCGCTGCTGCCAAGACCGACAAGCGCTTCAAGGCAGTTGCGACGCTCAGCATGTTCAACTCCGGGCGCGTTCGTCGGAACGGCTTCCAGGATTCCCAAATGGACACGATCCAGAAACGGCTGCAGCAGGCCTCGGCGGCCCGCGCGCAGGAAGCTGCGGGTGGCGAAGTGCTCTATGCAGGCGACGCCAATCTGACCGACGCACAGATCGATGCGCTTCCGTTCGACCTCTATAGGGACGGTTACCGTTATTACTGGCACACCAATGCTCATCCCGGCTCCACCTTCAAGTACACGATGAGCAGCCTGATGGACTTGATGCGCTGGGACGCCACCGACGAGATCGGCCTCATCGACGTGCCCCTTCTGATGATCGCGGGCACGGCCGCCGACACCCTCTACATGACCGAAGACGCGTTCCCCAAGGCCACGGGCACGAAGGACAAGGAACTCTTCAAGATCGAGGGTGCCAGGCACATCGAGACCTACTGGGTTCCCGAGTACGTGGATGCGGCGCTGGGCAAGCTCGCACCGTTCTTCGACCGAACGCTGGTCTAAGGAGGAAGCGATGACGCGCCACCTGTTCCTGAACGCGTTTCTGACCGTCGGCATAGTTTTGGCGGCGCTCCCCGGCGTCGTCTGCGCCCAGCCTGTCAATGAACCGAAGGAAAGTCCAATGACCTCTCGTGCCCAGCAACTGATGGGGGACACGGCCCCGAGGCTAGCCGAACTGACCGATGACGTGCTCTACGAGGACATCTGGGAGCGGCCGGGTCTGTCTAAGAGGGACAGGAGCCTGGTGACCATTTCGGCCCTGATCGCGCTGAACCGTCCCGATCAGCTCAAATCGCATATTCGCATCGGCCTGCAGAATGGCCTCACCAAGGATGAGATCGTCGAGACGATCACGCACATGGCCTTCTACTCCGGATGGCCGAGCGCCGTTTCGTCGGTGGCTATTGCCAAGGAGGTCTTCGCCGAATGACCGAGAAGAAGATGACATTGGCTTCCGCGATGGCGGCGGCGGCGTTCGTGTCGGCGTCGTCCGCGTTGGCAAGCGAAGCGATCACCATCACGCATGCCGGATCGCAACCGGCGATCGTTGGAGCTCCGGATAAGTTCACCGGATCCGTTCGAGTCGAGGACAACTTCAAGGCAACGGCGCCCGCGACGGTGGGCGGCGCGACCGTCGTTTTCGAACCTGGCGCGCGCACCGCTTGGCACAGCCACCCTCTCGGCCAGACGCTCATCGTGACGAGCGGAGTGGGCGTCGTCCAGATGTGGGAAGGGCGGCAGCAGGAGATCCGGTCCGGCGAAACCGTTTGGATCCCGCCTGGCGTGAAGCACTGGCACGGCGCATCTCCGAGCAATGGAATGACGCACATCGCCTTCTCGGAATCCTTGGACGGGAAGTCTGTCGACTGGCTTGAGCTGGTTACCGACGCCCAATATTCCTCTCAAGCAGCGGAGGGTCAGCAATGACGCGTATTCCCTCACGTCTTACCGTCCTCGCAGCCGTGGCATGCGGCATCGTCATGATCGGCTGGCAGGTGGATGCAGAACCAACCAATGCCACGATGCCTGATATCAGCAAGCTCGTTCACTACACCACGGTGACGCGCGGCGAGGTCACCGAGCACATCATGACGACGCGCGAAGCTATCGAAGCCGTGAAGGCGCGCAAGCCTATCCCGAACGGCACCCATTTCGCGCTCGTCGACTACCGTGAAGGTGAAGTCTTTCGCTACTTCATCATGGAAAAGGGCACCGGATGGGGCGCTGACTATGACGAGAGCCGCCGCACAGGCGACTGGCAATTCCAATGGTTCAAACCGGACGGAACCATCAACGCCGCCGAGAACACCGCCCGCTGCCAGAGCTGCCACAGTTCTCGCGCCGACAGCGAGTTCCTCTACACCTTCAACGACATCCGGCGTTTCGAGTTCGAATGACATGACGTTGCGGATTCGCCTCATCCTTGACTTTGCGAGCCTTGCTCTTGTCGTCCTGTGCCTTGCCTACTGGTGGCTCGGCAACCTGTCGCACGAACTGTTCGGCACCGCGCTCTTCGCGCTTGTGATCGTCCATAACGTCATCAACAGGCGATGGTACTCGAATGCCGCGCGGAACCTGGGCGACGGCTCAAGGCTGCTGAACGCAGCCACCATAGCGTGCCTCGCCACGGTAATGACGGTCATGCTGGTCAGTAGCGTGCTGATCTCGCTGGATCTCTTTCCATTTTTGTCATTGGATGGAGCGTTCGCGGTCCGCGAGATCCATATGTTCGCGGCCTACTGGTTGCTTATGATCCTGGCCTTTCACCTCGGCACCCGATGGGCGGTGGTGATGAACGTGTTTCGCGGGGCCTTCGGCATTGAAGGGGCAAACTTCTTTCGGTCGGTTGCGCTTCGCCTCCTGACTTTCGCCGCCGCCGCATGGGGCGTCCACAGCACCATTGAGATGGGCTTCGGATCCAAGCTGATGCTGACCTACACGCTCGACATGTGGGACTTCAACGAGTCTGCCCTCAGGTTCTTCCTCAACTACGGCTCGATCGTCTGCCTGTACGCTGCGGTGACGCACTACGTCCTGTCGATGAGGAGATGGCGCAAGGGTGTCTGTGGCTCAGGGTCTGGCTTCGCATCACGTCCGCCAGCGCAGACGGCGTCTGACAATCAACGAAAGGGAATGAGATGAGAGAGAAATCGGGAATGCAAATCAATCGCCGCAATCTCCTGCTGGCAGCCGGCGGCCTCGCTGCAACGGCACAGTCAGGTGTCGCTCTGGCTCAAACCTCGGCACCGCCAGCCTCTCCCGGAACGACCTCGTCAGCTATAGGACGGCGCAAGCTCGGTTCACTCGAGGTTTCGAGTGTTGGACTCGGGGTCCAGAACATGAGCCGCACCTACCAGCAGACGATTCCGACGCGGGCAGAGATGCACAACATCATCCGTTCAGCGTTCGATCATGGCTTGACGTTCTACGACGCGGCTGAAGCCTATGGTCCGCTGGAGGTCGAGCGAATCCTTGGGGAAGGCGTCGAACCATTCCGAAACCAGATCGTCATCGCAACCAAGTTCGGTTGGAACATCGATCCCGAAACCGGCGAGCGCAAACCCGGATTAAACAGTCGACCTGATCACATCAGAATCGTGGTCGATGCAATGTTGAAGCGGCTTCGCACCGACCGCATTGACCTTCTATACCAGCACCGTGTCGATCCGCAGGTGCCGATCGAGGATGTCGCTGGAGCGATCAAGGACTTGATGGATCAAGGCAAGGTGCTGCACTGGGGTCTTTGCGAGATGGGCCTGAAAACGCTGCGGCGGGCGCATGAGGCGCTGCCGGTCACGGCCGTCCAGAGCGAATACTCGATGCTCTGGCGGGGGCCGGAAAAGACCGCGATCCCTGTCTGTGAAGAACTGGGCATCGGCTTCGTGCCATGGAGTCCTCTTGGCGTCGGCTTTCTGAACGGCGCGATTGACGCCAAGACGACCTTCGCGAAGGGTGATATCCGCGGCATCGAGGGACGCTTCGTGCCGGAAAACTTGCCGCACAACCTGGCGCTCGTCGAACTCCTCGAAACGTGGGCAGAACGAAAGCAAGCACGACTTGGGCAGATCGCCTTGGCATGGCTCCTTGCTCAGAAACCTTGGATCGTGCCTATACCGGGAACGACACAGATGGCCCACATGATCGAAAACGTTGGAGCCCCCGGTGTCTCTTTTACTGCAGCAGAACTAGCCGACCTGAACGCATCCCTCGCCGCTGTCGAAATCAAAGGTGCCAGACTTCCCGACGCTGTGCAGGCGTTTTCAGATGTTGAGGCCCCTGCGAAGTCATGACCTGAGGGGTTTCGGCTTTGCTGCTCCCTCGGCATCTGTTCCTGCCGAGGGGGCAGATAAACCTTCAATGTCAAGACGCCGGCGCCGCGCTTGGTTGTGAACGACTCTGGATGCCTCAGGAGACAGATGCGGGACAACGTTACGGGCTGATGAGGACCGCGTTTTACTGTTGATGGCGCTGACGAATGATCCTCGCGGTCGCGACTGTGTATTAGATCCTTCAACCAAACTCTCGAGCGAAACGGAACAAAATTGATGCCGCTTTGCGACGATAAAGTGCGTGGCCAGATGGCCCCGATGCAAGCTGGGGAAAGGAACTTCGATTTCTACGATACATCCGGGCATGCGCCCTTTGCAGGGTACCGGGAGCTTATGAATTCTTGGATACTCGAGTTTCCAGAGAATGAGCGTGTGGAACTGGTTAGCAGGATGAAGACCGGGGCGAACGTCCAGTACGAGCAGGCTCTGGCCGAAATCATAATCTACATCGCGCTCAATCGCTTGGGATATAAGATCCGACGAGAAGGCCGGACTTCCTCGCTCGCAACCAGGCGGGCGCCACCGTCGCCTATGTCGAAGTCACGTCATTTATTCAAGAATTCGTCTCGCAGCCGCCCATTGAAGCTTTCGATGACGGCATTCTGGATCGGCTTACCCGGTGCGATGTAGTGCCATTCCACCTTGGTCCGATCCGTCCATTGCAGGATCGCGTTACTGGTGAACTCGCTGCCATCGTCGCTGACAATCATCTTCGGCTTGCCTCGTCCCTCGATGATCCGGTCCAGCTCACGGACCTTGGTGTCACCTCGGCGCTGACATCGACGAATTATCGCGAGTGAGTCGGACTTCGGTCCGATGGTAGACAGCAATCTCTCTGCTAATTTCCGTTCCGCTGAGACAGCAAACTCAGCACGAAAACTCGTTTTCGGGAATCCCCCTTAACCTGGCACCGACGGTTTGCGGGCGGCTAACCTCCCAATTGATCATAGGGTATAGATAATCTGTCGGAGCATCTTGCGTGGGATGGTGTTGCCAGTTCCATCGCATCTTAAGCGGGCGGTCGTCAAAGTCGAAGTCTCTGATTTCCTTCCACGGCGATAGCTCATCGATACGGCTCTGCTTGTGACTATTGACGATGGCAGTGCGCTTGGCGGTCAGATAGCTTTGCGGATCGACGGCATTTGGTTTGCAGGTCTCGATGAGCGAAGCGATGGTCGCACTGTTCTCCTGCGAACGTAGAACGGTTGCGCGCGTAAGCAATACGTCTTTGAGCAAGATCAACCCTGGTTTGGTAACGGCTTACCCTCGTAGCGCACGCGAAAATTCCTCCTGTGAAAATCCTGCTCGAAGCAGACGAAGACGAGTTCCAGGTCATTGGCGCTGTCGCGCTTCCCAAGGAGACTGAGCGTGACAACGATAACGCCACTGTATCCGCGCGTCAGGCGGAAAGCCGCGTTGCGGATGTCAGTCCCTTCTGGATCCTTCCGATCTTCGCGTCGCTCATAGATGACCCAGAATCGGGCAGCATCCCAAGTCTGCCGTAGGATTTGGCTGACCTCTGCCTTAAACTCTTCGGCATGCATTGCCGGCCCCCAAGACAATGCCGTCTCGCCCGCATCGCTAACGACATTGAGGTAACCGTCATATCGGTAAGCGCCTGACAGTGACCGTTCGATCATCTCGAATGCCGTGTTTTCGCTGATTGTTGTTTTGAAGAGAATTGCCATGGAATCGCTGCGTGCCACTGCCGATATGTCGGTGAGACGGCAAGACTACTGGGTGTCGCCTGGGCGAGCAACGGTGACATAATTGTCGGGCATCCGAGTCCGCCGCATCGTTCCGGAAATCTGCCTTTCCATACCGGAGACATAGGTAATAGAACGTCCCCAAGACATGGGTGACAACCTTGTGCCGAACGGGCTCTCGATGGTTTGCAATGTCCTCCGCTCCAGATCGATATATCCGAGATCATCGCGCGTGAAGCTGACGAGCCAAACGCCGTCATCGACCTCCGCGACGTCGAGCCTCTGGCCGGCCATGACTGTGAAGATATTGATCTTCTTGCGGTACATGCAGATGCGGCCGCAATTGGTCACCAGTACGTCACGGTCGTGGAAGCGTATTTGTGCTTAGCTTCGATGAATGGGCGCATTGGCGCGATTTCGCCTCTGGTGGGGGCCCGCATCCTAAATTCGCCAAGCTCACGCGTCCGCTCGTTAGCAATTTGTTGACCATAAGCTGGCTTTATTGGGCCTGATGGATGCGGAGTTCCCGCCCGTCGTCGAGTGTTTGGTGTGGACGGGATTGTTCGTGTTGAAGTATCCAGTGCAAGGATTATCGGGCGGAGCCTTGGGCGGAATTGCCACACTCCTGTCGCGTGCGGAACGCTTCGCAGCGCGCACCATTCTGCCGGCGCTGTTTGCGCTGCCGGCGCTTGTCGGTTCTGCATCCTTTGCCTCCGCTGAGGATCGCGCCCTGAAGCTGTTCTTTACCCATACGGGCGAGAAGGCGACGATTACCTATAAGCGCGACGGAAAGTTCGATGCCAAGGGCCTTGCCCAGATCAATCGGTTTCTGCGCGACTGGCGAAGGAACGAGCCGACCCGGATGGATCCCCGGCTGCTCGACCTGGTCTGGGAGGTGTATAAGCGCAGCGGCGGCAAGGACTACATCCATATCGTCTCCGCCTATCGCTCGCCCGCGACCAACAACATGCTCCGCAACCGCTCGCGCAGTACCGGCGTCGCCAAGAAGAGCCAGCACATGCTGGGCAAGGCGATGGATTTTTATGTTCCCGGCGTGAAGCTTTCGACGCTGCGGGCGCTTGCCATGCAGATGCAGGTCGGCGGTGTCGGATATTATCCGACCTCGGGATCGCCCTTCGTGCATCTCGACGTCGGCAATGTCAGGGCCTGGCCCCGCATGTCGCGGCAGGAACTCGCACGCATATTCCCGAATGGGCAGACGATGCATCTGCCGGCGGATGGCCGGCCGCTGCCGGGATATAATCAGGCGGTTGCGAACCACAGAAAACGCGGCGGCCCCGCCTCGATCCAGATTGCCGGCACCGCGGGAGAAGACGAAGAGGTGGCGGTGTCGACCAGGTCGAGCGGCGACTCCCCAGACGGAAAGCTCGTGACGGCGCTTCTGCCAACGCCGGAAAGCCGAGCCTTGAATGCGCTCGCGCTGCAGACCGGCGCGGCCGAGCCGGATGGCAAACGGTCCGTTCCGGATCTTTCCTCCTTGCCGATTCCGATACCGGCGATGCGGCCGGCCGCCTTTGAGCACGGCGCCGATGTGGACAAACTGGAGACTGCGTCGATCGGCCCGATTGCCGCACTTCCGGAGAGACCGGCGTCGGCAGTGCCTGTTCACGCCCGTTTCCATCCCCGCATTGTTGCCCCGGAGGCCTCCAGGCACAGCGCTGATATGATCGCCTCGCTGCCGATGACCGCTTCCTGGGAAGAAGCAAATTTCCTCGGATCGACATCCCAAGCGGCGCTGATGCAATGGGCGCTGCATTCTCCCGGCGCGGCGATGGGATTGAGCGCGCCTCGTGTCTCCCCGCGCGCGGTTCATCATGAGGTGAATGTGGCGACGTCGGGCGAGGATGTCATCCCGGTCGCTGCCAGCGGCCCGGTTGCCGTCAGCGGCCCGTTCGATGCCGGCCGGTTTACATCGGCACCGGAGGGCTGACCGCGATCATCATGGGGAGCATGGGAGCGACCGTGCCGTCAGTCGCAGACGATGCCGTAGATTTCGCGATATTGCTCCAACTGTTCTTTCGGGCCGGATGACAGCAGCGGGCAAGCGGTGTAGTTTCCCTTCACTTTCCCATTCTCGGTATACATCCAGTCGAAGATATCCGACTTCTCGAACTCGACGCGATCATCAGGCTTGATGTTGTTGATGTATTCCGGCGTATCGCTGAGAAGAGCGGTGAAATGGTCACCTGATACCTTGATCTGATAGACCCACATGAATTCCACATTCGGTGCCATCTGGTCAGTGGTCAGCGCACACCCTTGGCCTTGTCCGTGAAACCGAGCTTGATGCTGTAATTTTCGGTTCCGGCCGGTGGATTGCGCAGTTTCTCGAGGAAGCCACCCAACTCGCTATTGGACTTCTCATGGGCTCTGGCCATAGCCGGATCGCCGGGCGCGATCAACTGAACGTTGTCGGTGGCCAGAGCGAGCTCGGTGGGAATGATCAGAACGAATAGGCCAAGCATTGAGATGACTGAAATGACGTTGCGCAAGATTCGATGGCCTTAAATTGTTGTGACTATACCGCGCAACATATCTATCTCTGGTTGATCTTCAAGGCCGGGTTGATGCACCAGCGCCGCTGTTGCTGTGCCACCGCGTTAGCACTGTGTTAGCGCGCGTGATTTACTTTCGTGACGCTAGGGGAAACCCGCTATCGGTTGCAACCGGGCAAGCAGAGCGGCGACGAGCCCCGAAACGTCGACGACTGACGGAGATTACATGAAACTGGTCCCAGGCAGCTTGATATTATCGTGTGCCCTACTTCTGTCCAGCGTGCCGGGATTCGCCGCCTCTGGCGGATGGCAGTCGGATGGCCAGGGCACGAGATACTGGCACGTCACTCCGCCGCCCGGGCAATGCAATATAAGCCAGGCAAAAAACCGGGCGCTTCGGGCCGGCATCTATCGCAGCGAGATCATACAGCAGGATGACAATGTCATCGTGCTCAGAGGTCTGGATCAATCGGGCGACCGGCGGGAGATCGGCTTCGCCAACATCAGGGGATGCCCCGAGTTGGATGGCTATGAGGATGGCCGCCCCTGAGGGCATGGCCGGAGTTTGTTCGACGAACGCTGCGACCGGATATGCTGCAGGCCGCCCAGCCCACCCCTACTCGCTCTGCCGCAAATTGCGGATCCGGTCGAACAGCACCGCCAGCACGATCGCCCCGCCGATGAACGTGCCCTGCCAGAAGGCGTTGATGCCGAGCAGGCCGAGGCTGTTGCGGATCACTTCGATCAGCGCTGCGCCGACCAGGGCGCCGAAGGCGGTACCGACGCCGCCGGCGAGGTTGGCGCCGCCGATGACGGCGGCGGCGATGACCTGGAGTTCCATGCCGGCGCCGATATTGGTGGTGACGGCGCCGAGCCAGCCGGTCTGGACGATGCCGGCAATGCCGGCCGAGAGCGCCGAGATCATGTAGACGGCAACCTTGATGGTGCGCACGGGAACGCCGGTCAGCGTGGCGGCATGTTCATTTCCGCCGATTGCGAAGACATAGCGGCCGAAGCGCGTCCAGCGCAGCACGAAGCCGGTGATGAGCGCCAAGATGACCATGTAGAGCACCGGGTTGGCGATGCCGAAAAACCAGGCGCCGCCGCCGAGCGCAAGCAGTTTGTCGTGGTCGGGGCCGAACTGGAAGACGACAGTGTTGTTGGAGGCGACCATCGCGAGGCTGCGCGCAATCGACAGCATGCCGAGCGTCACCACGAAGGGCGGGAAATTGAGATAGGCGATCAGCACCCCGTTGAAACCGCCGATCACCAGCGCCGTGACGATCGCGGCGGTGATGCCGACCTCGATGGAATAGCCGGCGTTCATGGTGACCGCCAGCACCATGCTGCAGAGGCAGAGCACCGATCCTACCGACAGGTCGATGCCGCCGGTGATGATGACAAGCGTCATTCCGAGCGCGATGATGGCGACGAAGGTGACGTTGCGGGTGATGTTGTAGAGGTTCTTCGACGTCGCGAAGGAATCGGTGGCGAAGGACAGGAAGAGGCAGGCGAGAAGCACGGCGATCAGCACCCAGAATGTTTGACCGCCGACAAACTCCGCAAGCCGGCTGCGCTGCTTCTGTGCAATCGTCTGGTCCAGTGTCACTGCCATTTCGACCTCTCACTCCAGATAGGGCATTTCCGTCAGCGGTGTTTCTTCCGCAGGACTAAGCACTGCCGCTCAGACCTGTTCGATGGCCCCTGTTATCAGTCCCGTGACTTCCTCGGGCGAACTCGCCGCGATCGCCTTGTCGGCGACCTTCCGGCCGCGGCGCATGACGATCACCCGGTCGGCGACGGTGAAAACATCGGGCATGCGATGACTGATCAGCACGACCGCGATGCCGCGGTCGCGCAGCTCGCGGATCAGGTTGAGGACTTCGGCCACCTGGCGGACCGAAATGGCCGCCGTCGGCTCGTCCATCAGCACGATCTTTGCCTCCGACAGCATGGTGCGCCCGATCGCCACCGCCTGCCGCTGGCCGCCCGACATCTGTTTGACGAGATCGCGCGGGCGGGTTTCCGATTTCAGTTCCTTGAAAATCTCGCCGGCGCGCCGGTACATCGTCTTGTAATCGAGGATGCGAAACGGGCCGATGCCGCGGCGCAGTTCCCGCCCGAGGAAGACGTTCGCCGCCGCCGTCAGATTGTTGCAGAGCGCCAGATCCTGGTGGACGATCTCGATGCCGTGCTGGCGCGCCTCGACCGGGCGGTGCATGACGATCTCCTTGCCCTCCAGCCGCATCGTGCCTTCGCTCGGCCGGAAGTTGCCGGCGATCATCTTGACCAGCGTGCTTTTGCCGGCGCCGTTATCGCCCATCAGGCCGACGACCTGGCCGGCTTCGAGTGTAAACGACACGTCGTTGACCGCCTGGATGGCGCCGAAATGTTTTGAGATATTGGTGAGTTCGAGAACCGCGACCAGCCGACTACCCTCCCCGGAACCTGCAGGCCTGCTTTCGCCGCCGGTTACCCGGTTGCCAGTCAGTCGCCTGCGATCTCGCTCGGCCGATCTCCTCCCGGAAAAGCGATTATGAGCATTAATGCAAAAGCGCCAGGAATCGTCAATCAAATGTCCGCTAAATCAGCCCCTCATCACAAAAATCTATTTTGTACGACAAATACAGATTGACGCCGGAAACGCGGGCATATTAGCTGTTACTGGGGAGAGAGGTATGCTGATCCTTGTCACCGGGGCTACGGGCAAGGTCGGGCGGCGCTTCATTACTGGGCTGCTTGACGAGCCGCGATTTTCCAAAGCACGCATTCGCGCGCTTTGTCATAATCGTGTGCTCGAGGAGACCGACCGCATCAGTGTGGTGAAGGGCTCGATCGCCGACAGCAATGTCGTGGCAGCGGCAATGGACGGCGTCACCCATGTCGTGCATCTCGCCACCTGCAAGGAAATCCCGGCCGACGTGATGGATATCACCGTCAAGGGCCTGTTCTGGCTGCTCGAGGCATTCCGCGCCAGCCCCACGGCCAAGCAGTTCATCCTGATCGGCGGCGATGCCGGCATCGGACATTTCTTTTATCGCCATGACGGGCCGGTGACCGAAAAGACGCCGCATCGCGCCTATCCCGGCTGCTACGCGCTCTCCAAGGTGCTGGAAGAAGTGATGCTCGAGCAGTTCGCCATCCAGTATGGCATCAACACCTGCTGCCTCAGGGCGCCCTGGATCATGGAGAAGGACGATTTCAAATACACCCTGTCCTTCGGCGACGATGTCTTCGGCGGGCCGGACTGGAAGACGCTGGTGCCGGCTGATGATGCCGAGCGTTACGCGCATGATGGCACGGTGCCGCTGCTGCGCGATGCCGACGGGCGGCCGCTGAAGCGCAATTTCGTGCATGTCGACGATCTCGTCGCGGCAATCCTTGCGGCAATCGACAATCCGCGCGCCAAGGGCGAGCTTTTCAACATCTCGATGGATCGGCCCGTCGATTATGGCGAGGTCGCCGCACACCTTGCCCGCACGCGCGGGCTCGGCTCGGTCGATATTGCAAGCCAGTTTCACTCGAACTGGATGGACAACAGCAAGGCCAGATATCTCTTGGACTGGAAGCCGGTCTACGATCTGGAAAAGCTGATCAATTCGGCTTGGGACCACCAGCGTTCGAAGGAGGAGCCTCGGGTCGTCTGGTATCCAGGTTGATGACGCGGCGGGTGCAGAAGCGCTCGTCTTTTTCAATGGGAGGAAGCTATGAGGAAGGCATTATTGCTTACAGCTGCAGTTATGGCGCTGACGGCCGGACAGGCCTTGGCCGCCAAGAAGCAGCTGGTCATCGTCGTCAAAGGCCTCGACAACCCGTTCTTCGAGGCGATCAACCAGGGTTGCCAGAAGTGGAACAAGGAAAACGCATCGGCCGAATATGAATGCTTCTACACCGGCCCGGCATCGACCTCCGATGAGGCCGGTGAGGCGCAGATCGTCCAGGATATGCTGGGGAAGGCCGATACCGCGGCAATCGCCATCTCGCCGTCGAACGCCAAGCTGATCGCCCAGACGCTGAAGACCGCCAATCCGAGCGTTCCAGTGATGACGCTCGATGCCGATCTTGCTGCCGACGACGCGGCGCTGCGCAAGACCTATCTCGGCACCGACAACTATCTGATGGGCGCCAAGATCGGCGAATACATCAAGAAGGCCAAGCCGAAGGGCGGCAAGATCTGCACCATCGAAGGCAATCCCGGCGCCGACAACATTCTGCGCCGCGCCCAGGGCATGCGCGATACGCTGAGCGGCCAGAAGGGGCTGGCGGCACTGAAAGGTGAAGGCGGCTGGACGGAGGTTGCCGGCTGCCCGGTCTTTACCAATGACGACGGCGCCAAAGGCGTGCAGGCGATGACCGACATCCTTGCCGCCAACACCGACCTTGATGCCTTCGGCATCATGGGCGGCTGGCCGCTGTTCGGCGCCCCGCAGCCCTACCGCGACCTGTTCAAGCCGATGGCCGACAAGATCGCCAAGAACGAGTTCGTCATCGGCGCCGCCGACACGATCGGCGACGAAGTGGCGATCGCCAAGGAAGGCCTGGTCACCGCGCTGGTCGGCCAGCGGCCGTTCGAAATGGGCTACAAGGCGCCAACCGTGATGATGGACCTGGTCGCCGGCAAGAAGGTCGACGATCCGGTGTTCACCGGGCTGGACGAATGCACCAAGGATACCGTCGACACCTGCATTCAGAAGTGACCTCGGCATTCCATCAATGATGCGGCTCGGAGCGCCCACGCACGTGGGCGCTCCGATGATCATACAGCGCTCACCTGCGCACCGATCCAGTCCGAAAATGCCCGCATCGCCGTCGTGACCGGCCGCGACTGCAGGCGCGTCAGCCAGTAGCTGCCGAGCGATATGGCGGTAGCGAAAGGCTGGACGATCGCGCCTGAGGAAAGATGCCTTGTGAACATCGATGGCGGCGCGAGCGCGACGCCGAGCCCCTGAAGGGCCGCCTCCATCATGCCGACAGAGGAATCGAAGACGATGCCGGCATTGACCTGCGCCGCCGGGGGAACGCCTGCCGCCTGAAACCAGCTGCTCCACTCATCCGTCCGGTAACTGCGCAGCAGCACCGCCCCGGCAAGATCTTCAGGCGATTGCAGATGTTCCGCCAGCTTGGGGATGCAGAGCGGCGAGAGCGGCGCTTCGAACAGGCGCTGCGCCTCCGTTCCATGCCATGAACCGCTGCCGAAGCGGATGGCGAAATCCAGCCCTTCGGCGGCCGGATCGACCCGGTTGTTGTTGGTGGACATGCGGAGATCGATAAAGGGATGCCGGCGCCGGAAATCCGCAAGCCGCGGCAACAGCCAACCGACAGCAAATGTCCCGACTACGCCGAGGAACAGCAATTCGCGCACCTGCCCGGCTTCGATCCTGTCCAGCGTCGTCGCCATCTGGTCGAACGAAGCCGTCACTGTCGGCAGCAGCGCTTCGCCCTCGGCGGTGATTTTCAAGCCGCGGGGAAGACGCTGGAACAGCGCCACCCCCAATCGCGTCTCCAAGCCTTTGACCTGCTGGCTGACCGCCGCCTGAGTGACGCAGAGCTCGATCGCCGCACGGGTGAAGCTCAGATGCCGTGCGGAGGCTTCAAAGGCGCGCAGGCCGTTCAAGGGGAGGAATTGCCGAACCATGTGAGCCCTAGATTTTCTTGTGGCTGCTGCGAGATATCATCATTTGTGATTGCAAAATAGCGCCGTTAAACGTCGTCCCCATGCGCTTTTGCGCTTGTTTTTGCTGCCATGTCGATTGGAGGATGACGGTTATGAAAAGCATCGGGATGAGAATTTTATCGGCCTTTTTGCTCTCGGCCGGCGCCGCCACAAGTGTTTTTGCCGCCGACGAGACCAAATTGAAGGCGATCACGGATGCGGCGATCAAGCCGATCATGGACAAATACGCCATCCCCGGCGTTGCCGTCGCCATCACCGCCGACGGTCAGGACCACATCTTCAACTATGGCGTCGAATCCAAGGACACCGGCAGGCCGGTGGCGTCGACCACGCTCTTCGAACTCGGATCGATCAGCAAGACCTTCACGGTGACGCTAGCATCCTACGCGCAAGCGAGCGGACAACTCTCGCTGTCGGACAAGGCCGGCAAATTTCTGCCTGGAATGAAGGGCAAGCCGTTCGGCGATATCGCCTTGATGCATCTCGCCACCCACACGGCGGGCGGATTTCCGCTACAGCTTCCCGATGAGATCAAAACCGAAAAACAGCTGCTCGGCTATTTCAAAGCCTGGCAGCCCTCCTATGCGGCTGGAACGCAGAGAAGTTATGCCAACCCCAGCATCGGCATGCTCGGCTATATCGTCGCGAAAGCCATGCATGGGGATTTTGCGGCTTTGATGCAGGACAAGCTGTTTGCCGGGCTCGGCTTGAAACGCACTTATATCGATGTGCCGAAAGCGTGGCAGGCCGATTATGCTCAAGGCTATAAGCGCAGCGGCGAGCCCGCTCGGATGACACCGGCCGTTCTCTCATCCGAGGCCTATGGCGTCAAATCCACTGCGGGCGACATGATCCGCTTCGTCGGCGCCAATATGGGCCTAGTCAAGCTCGACGAAAAACTGCAGCAGGCGATCACCAACACCCATATCGGATATTTCACAGCAGGGGCGATGACCCAGGATCTCATCTGGGAGCAATATGCCTATCCCGTCGCGGTGAACGACTTGCTGGAGGGCAATTCGCCCGCGATGCTGAAGACCATGCCGGTTTCGGAACTGCGACCGCCGATGCAACCGCGCGACGATGTGTGGATCAACAAGACCGGCTCGACGAACGGCTTCGGTGCTTATGTCGCCTTCATCCCCAGGGAGCGGCTCGGCATCGTCATCCTGGCCAACAAGAACTATCCCAACGAGGATCGCATCGCCGCAGCCTATCAAATATTAACAGCGCTCTCGGCAGACTGATCGGAAAACAGGCCGAGCGCCCCGCCTCAGACGCAACTGCAACAGTTGAAATCGTGCACCCGGCTACCGACGATGGAGCCAGACCTTAGCCTGATGCGCCAGCCAGGGCCCTCGTGATATAAAATGGGTTGCCATCGACGGGGCCCACCCTTCCGCAAGTTTCCGATGTCGAATCCGGCGACACTACTTTAAGTAACACGTGTAAATAATTAAGATTAATAAGCGAGTATTTTCTAGAACATTTCTAATCAATTGCCACGCCTTAAAGGTGATGCTAATAAACACTCACCTTCTTAACGTCACAAGGCGCGATGCAATGAAAAGCGTATTGATTTCTGGCGGGGCTGGATTTATTGGCTCGCATTTGTGCGACCGGCTTTTACTTAGAACAGATGTCGAAAAACTGGTTGTTGTTGACAATCTCTGGACCGGACTTTTCGACAATATCGCCCACATCAGGGATCCCCGCTTCCACTTCGTGAAGTCGGACGTCGAGACGTTGCGCAGCTCAGAAAAATTCGATGAAATCTACCATCTTGCCTCCCCGGCATCGCCGCCATGGTATATGAAGGAGCCGAAGCGGACGATTTCCGCCAATCTTCTCGGGGCATTCCGGCTGCTGGAGCTTTTGAAGAAAGGTGGACGTTTCGGCTTCACCTCGACCTCCGAAGTTTATGGTGACCCGCTGGTGTCGCCGCAGCCGGAATCCTATAAGGGCCAGGTGGACTGCACCGGACCGCGCTCGTCCTACGACGAGAGCAAGCGCTGCACGGAATCGCTGCTTTTCGAAATGCAGCGCACCGAGGGGCTCGACCTCAAGGTCGTCCGTCCTTTCAACATTTATGGTCCGCGCACACGGTCCGATGACGGCCGCGCCGTCTCCAACTTCATCACCCAGGCGCTGGCGGGCCGGCCGATCACGGTATTCGGCGACGGCAAGCAGTCGCGCAGCTGGGGTTATGTCGATGACGTCGTCGACGGTTTCGCCCGCTATTTCTGGATCAATGAAACCGACTACAAGGGACCTCTGAACGTCGGCAATGATCGCGAGATTTCGGTGCTCGAAGTCGCGCAATATGTGTCCAAACTGGTCGGCGGCGTGCCGATTGTCTTCGAGCCGTCACCGCCGCAGGACCCGACCAACAGGCGGCCGGACCTGACCAACGCCAATTACGTCATGCCCGAGTGGTCGTGCAAGATCAGCTACGAGCAGGGCGTGGCCATGACGCTTGACTGGTTCAGGGACCAAATGAAAGCGCACGCTGCAGAATAACGAGCATATGCTGGTGGATTTTGGCTCGACCTATGATCTCAATAGGTCGAGCTACGCTACTTTAACGCTCCTGGCGCGGCCCCATCCGGCGAGATTGGCGAGGCACATTCGCCAAAAACCCACCCTCTCGTTCCAACTGCACCGGCCGATCCGGCAAAGCCGTTCACAATATTCGGCACCGACCATGACACTCCGATGGCTCACGCATTCAGTGATCTCGCTGATGCGCATGTGCGGGCGCTTGAGCGGTTTGTTGATGGACTTGACTCGGCGGCCATAAACCTTGGGACCGGACGTGACGTATCCCTGCCCCGCGGCGGGCGCATCGGCAGGCCCGGTAGGGCGTCTGAACCTGGCGGTCGGCTGTAGCAGCGTCGGTCGCTACGATTTACTCGTATTGTCATAGAGTGCTGAACGCAGTTTCGCCTGCATCCACTGGAGGTGCTGTTCGATCATATGCACGTGGAAACTCGGGTTATTGAGAGTATTCAACGTAAAGTCGGACAAATGCGGGGTAACGTTGAACGGCTGACCCCGCCATTCGGCAAGCGCCACAGGAAGATATTTATGTATTGCCTGGCGGTTCAGCCACGGACGGAAATGCCGTGCGTCCCACGGTTCGGCGCCGATCCGATGACCCATGTCACAAACGTGTACCGTCCCAATCACGATGCGAGCAGCGAGGGGTCGGCGTTCCGCCAGCACAGCTTCGGCTGCCTCAATGCCTTGGTCCAGATTGATCTCGAGCACGTCGATTTCATCAGTGAAACCTGTCGGATCCGGCGGAAGCCGCCAATCCTCACCCAACACTTCAGCGGCGCCGCGAAGGTAATGATATCCATTGCACTGTCGCTCTACCTTTTCATAGAGCCTGCGGAGGCCCGCCTTTTCCAACATTTGGAGGACGCGGGGGCCAGCCTTGACGAGGGGGTCGAGGACAGAACCGGCGCGGGTAGCGATGGTCCTTTGCAGACGCCTCTTCCACCCTTTTCTTCCGGTAAACCGATGGATCGCGAGCAGCCGCTGTATGTCGGGGTGCTTACGAGCCATCAAGGCATCGGAGCGTCCCTCTTGATACCTGCGCACCATCTTTCCGGTGAGTGTCGTCGTTTGATGTTCGAGATGATAACCCAATGCCTCGGGAGCAAAACGAATTGGAACTCCTTTTTTGATCAGGCGCAGACCAAATTCGAAGTCCTCTCGTGCACGGGCGAATTGAGGATCGAGCCCGCCCATTGCGTGAAATAGTTCTGCATTCAGCGAAAGGTTTCCTGTCAGCACATCGGTAAAGGCGAACTGATGTCCAGGGCGGGACACGCGTTCGAAGTGCCTCGTCCACCACGCGCGCGCGCTGAGGCGGAAGCGATCCTTTGCAATGTGCGGAAGTGGCGGGTACGGCCCCATCACGACGCCCCCAGGGTGGCGCTGATGTTCAACGGCATGCGCCCGAACGAAGTTTTCCCCGGGCTCGATGTCGTCATCAAGGAAGATCAATAAACGGCCGCTCGCGACCTGCGCCCCCGCATTGCGGGCGAGTGCCGGACCGACGCCCGGCAACGACAGGGTCCGAAGCGGAACGCGGGTGCGAAGCGACGAGAGCATTGTCGACGTGTCGTCCTCACACCCGTCCGCCACAACCAGGACTTCGAACGCTGGGGTCCCATCTCGCTGAGCGTCGAGCCTGCTTAAAATCGATCTCAGCATAGCAGCACGATTATGCGTTGGTATGATAACGCTGATGTCAACCACGCTTATGCCCTGCCTCCCCTGCTCGCGCCCTCGCCCGCGCCCTCAGATATCGAACCGGGCCGCTCACAGCACCTCTGACCTGCGTTAAGGCGTCGTTGTAAGGCAGGCTGAATTGGTGTGTCCGTCGAGGTTGAAACAATCGCCGAAGAAGCCTGCTGTACGAACGAAACATACGAGGGATCGCACGCGGGTTTCCCTCGAACAGGAGGGCCTTCGTCAAGATGGCGAACGATGCAACCTCGTAGCCATACATCTGCTGCTGCAGTTCCTTGCTTGAGCGACGATGGCGGTGCCAGTTCAGAGCCTCGGGATCGTAGATGATCCGATATCCGGCTTCGAGCACACGCCGGAACATATCTGTGTCGCCACCAGCCAGACTGAGCGTTCCAGCGTCGAGAGCCTCGTCGAACCACCCCACCGCGTCAACGATCGTTCGGCGCAATGCCATGTTGACACCGGCACCCGCATGCCATCCGGTGAATGGGTCCAGGTTATAGGCATCATAAACCTGACGCCTGAAACCACGGCAAAAACCGCCAAAATGCTGAAAGGCGATCTGCGAGTCCGTTTCCAGCTCTGCCGCCATGGTAAGACCGGTTACGGCCAGCACGAGGGGGTCCTCGAAATTGCGAAGCAAGGTTCTAAGCCATAGCGGGTCCGGAACCGCGTCGTCGTCGATGAAGGCGACGACGTCTGCTTCTGTGTTGCGTAGGGCAGTATTGCGCGCGACGTCAAGACCAGGACGCGGTTCGCGCAGATATCTCACAGTGTCGAAGCGCCCGACTAAATCTCGCGTGGCCTCGTTCGATGGGGCATTGTCGACGACCAGAATATCGGCCTTATCGGGCATAGCCAAAAGCCCGGTGAGGCACCGCTCCAGATCCTCGGTACGATCGCGCGTGCAGATCACCACGGACGCTTTCGGCAGCTGACTTGGAGTCGGCGACGGATCAGGGAGGGCCAGCCGATGCCTCAGCCAAGCTTCGAAGACCGACGAACTGGCCGCAGACAGAATCCGGTCCTTAATTGGCATCTTGCCGCCATCGCTGTCGAAAGCGATCACAGCCTGGCCGCACGGACGACCGGCCACCCGGATCAGCACAAGTGCACCCTGATAGTCATCGGTCGGTTCAAAATCTGGCGGAAGGTCAAGAATGTCGATGTCTCGAACCGCAAGGCGCATCAGGAGTTCCGATCCAAGCTGTGCTGACCCAATAAGCCGTGGTCCGGCGAGGTCGCGGTGGGGCGCGACTGCACCTGCTGCCACTGTGTCGGAGGATTCAGCATACCCTTTCTTGGGCCGGGGCCGGTCACGGCGAGAGGATAGACTTCGGCGTGATAATCGTAAACTTGCTGCCAGTCCGCCGAAAAAAGGCCCACCGTAACGCGATAGTCGCCCGGCGCCAGGTCGACACGATTGAGCGTTGTTTCGATGCGCACCGTGTCCGTGTCTACGACAGGGGCGAATTCGGCCAACTTGCTGTCGGTCTCGAAGCAGCACGTATCGTCCGCCGCGTAGATGCCGATGACGATAACCGCGTTGCGATCTCTGGTAGCGCCAACATAGGTCAGTGAAATCGACAGCCGGTCGCCCACAACGATGGTACTTGTCGGCGTGCTTTGCTCGTTCAGCAACACGACGGCTGTGATCTGGAGTTCGCCATTGCCGAACCGGCTGACCTGCGGCACAAGTTCGACGGGCAGTTTCGTCACGGCGAACGGTTCGTGCTGGACACTCGCGACCTTCGCCTCGACAGCCGAGGTATAAAGCGGGAGCATTTCGTCGATTGGTCCGTAGCCCACGACGCGTCCGCCTCTCAGGAACAGCACGTGATCACAGATTTCCCTTACCTGCGAGACGTCGTGAGACACGAAGAAGATAGTGGCGCCGCCGTTCAGTATCTCCTTCACTCTTGCAATGCACTTCTGCTGGAAGGCTTGGTCGCCGACGGCGAGGGCCTCATCGATAAGCAAGATATCCGGGCGCACATGGACTGCCACGGCGAATGCCAGGCGCATGCGCATCCCGGTGCTATAACTGCGAACCGGGTTCTCAACGGCCGCCTCCAGTTCGGCGAAGGCTACGATCTCGTCAAACCGCTCAGCAACCTCGGTCCGCCGCATTCCCGCGATAACACCCAGCAGGAAGATGTTCTCGCGCCCCGTCAAATCGTCGGTCAGGCCCGCCCCGATGTCGAGCAAGGCACCAATTCGACCCCTCACCTTGATCTGCCCTTCGTCGGGACGACCAACGCCGCCGATCAGACGCAGCAAAGTCGACTTCCCGGCACCGTTTAGTCCGACCACGCCGACAGCTTGCCCAGGCGCGACCGCAAAGCTGATGTGGCGCAGGCCCCAAAAACTTTTCGACTGTACCACGGACCGTCCGGACAAAAGGTAACCCTTCAAGGTGGTGGAACGTGCACCCCCTTGCGGACGGTAGCGCTTGCCGACGTCATGGACGGTGATGGCGCCTTGTCTCATAGTTCATCCACAAGGCGTGCGCTGCCACGCTCGACCAGACAAATGCCGGCAATGAGCATCGGCAAAGAAACCAGCGCAGTCTTCCAATAGATATCAACGGGAGGCCAAGCGTGTTCGACGAAAATGGCGCGGTAACCCTCGAGAATCCAGGCCATCGGGTTCCAGGTGTGAATTAACGCCATCGGTTCACTGGCCTTAAGTGGGCTGTAGAACACGGGTGTCAGGTAAAAACCCAGCATCAAAATTACGCCTACCAAATGTTGAGTATCCCGGAAGTGGACATGCGCAACCGCAACAAGATAGGACAGGCCCATCATAAACAGCGCTTGCGCAAGGAAGACGAGTGGAAGTGCGACGACGCTCAAAGTCGGGGCCCCGGTCTCCATAAACGAGATGATGAAGAGGAGTGGCAGAGCGAGTAGAAGGTGCACTGCCTGTGTGATGACTGCGACAACAGGAAGTATCCCGATCGGAAAGCCCGGCCGGCGCACCAGTTCGCTGCTGCCGGTTATGGAGGTCGTCGCTGCGGGCACCGCAGTGCTGAGCCAACCCCAGGCCAACACGCCGGAAAAGACGAAAGTGGTGTAATGGGGAATATCTAGCGGCAGGACCTTGCGAAAGAGCAGCGAAAAAACCAGCAACTGGCTCAATGGCCGCATCAAGGACCAGCCGAGGCCAATTGCGGACCGTTGATATCTCATCTTCAGATCGCGTGTCAGAAGTTCCAACAGCAAATCGTTCCATTGCAGACAGATGTGGATCAAGGGCTTCCACTGATCACGACGCCAGTATTGGTCCCGTCGCTTCGCGCGATCAAGCGCATCATCCTTGAGATGTTCAGGCATTTAGGCTCACTCTTGCCACCGGTTAAATACACCTTGCCTCAAAGTAGTAAAGATCATCATACTCGCGAACTGACAGGGTACACTAGCGTGATCGTTATCGTAGGAAGCAACAATTATGCCGATGGTTTCCATCATTACACCGGCGCATGAAGCGGAAACAACGATTTCTTCGACTTTGGAAAGCCTGATAGCGCAAAGTCATGCCAACTGGGAATGCTTCATCATTGACGATGGCTCAACCGATCAGACCGCTGAGATCGCGGACCGTTTCGCGGCTGGGGATACGCGCTTCCATGTGCTGCGGCAGGAGCAGAGCGGCGTTTCAGCTGCTCGCAATGCGGGACTGGCACAAGCGAAAGGCGACTGGGTCGTCTTTCTCGACTCCGACGACGCGCTGGCACCCTTCCATCTCGAAACCATGCTGAACCACACACGAACTTTGCCGCAGGCCGACATTCTGCATTGCGGTTGGCGCCGTCTGAAAAATGGCGCTCCCTGGTGGCAGTCTCACCCCGCAGTAAAAATGGACAATCCGTTTGCCGAAGCAGCGCGCTATTGCCCTTTCGCGATCCACGCCGCCTTGCTTCGCCGGTCCCGGCTTGCAGAAATCGGCGGCTTCGATCCAGAGATGACGATGTGCGAGGACTGGGACCTGTGGCAGCGCCTCGCTCGAGCTGGCGCCGAATTTGCGCCGGTCGAAGGCCTGATGGCTGACGTTGGCGTAGAGGCCGGTTCGCTGTCGTCAAACAGGCTTAAGCATCTCGATTTTGGTCTTAAAGTGATCCGGCGCGGCCACCATTCCGATCCGCGCATAGCCTATCCGGTGCCGGCGCTCGCCCAGGGAATCACAAAAGCTGGGCTGGGAATGGCGTGCTGGTATCTTGCGATCTGGCTTGTCGGCGCCTCAATAGGTCAGGGCGACAATCCTGGCGAACTGCTTGAGCGGGTGGCAGAGCCTATCCCGCCTGACGCCGACGTTTACACGCTCTGCGCAATAATGATAGACGGGATTGTGGTCGGCGCCTTCCCCGACGAGCCGATTTGGCCCGGACTTTGGTCGAAGATCCAGGGCAAGCTTCCGGACCTAGAGGCTTGGCTCAATCGGCATGCTCCCCAAGAAGCTTTTGGCTCCCTGTTAATCCGTGCACTGGAGCGAAAGATCGCTGACCAGCTGCCAGCCAACCTGCCCGCCACGATCGGAACAACAAGAATACAGCCAATTGATTTGGATCGACCTATCGTCGACCTTATCTTGCCCGGCATTGAGCGGTTGCGCTGTTGCATCTGGCGAGGTTCGACGCTGCTCGGGCAACTGGAGTTTGTTGTCTTCGGAGCAATCGATGCGAATGCTATACGAAGCCGACTTCGGACGGTGTTCGGCCCGGAGGTCGACGATCTGACGCACCCGTTGTCAGAAGATGGCTTCGTCAATCTTGCTGATGAGGAGGACCGGCGCGCCCCCTCCGCCAGCATGGCAGCGCGAAGCAACAGCGGAGCAGCTCAAAAGACGCTGAAGCTCATGGCGAAAATATCATATTGGACCGGAGCTAAGGCCGTAACGGGTTGGTGGAACAGGAAGGAGCCGACGCCAACACCTGTCGACGCGATATCAGGCATGGCGCATGCCGGGCGCGCCGAATTCGATCGAATCGTTGAAGAGGAAATCCAGCGGGCGGTTGCAGCCTCAACGCAGATCTCCAGGGAGACGCCGTCGAAAAAAACCGGCCCAGTCGGCGATGAGGTGCCGAGATACGATACGGAGGCGTACTGGGAGGAGCTGTTTTCCCAGGTCGACCCTTGGGATTACCAAAACAACTATGAGACTGTGAAATATCTTCAAACACTCTCGGTGTTGGACGATCGACGCTTTTCAAACGGCCTCGAGCTGGCCTGCGCGGAAGGAACCTTTACACGGATGTTGGCCTCCCGCGTCGACAACCTGCTGGCGACCGACATTTCGGCGTCGGCAGTCGCTCGAGCGGCCTCGCTTCAGGACCATGATTCCGCGGTAGCCTATCGGCAGTTGGATCTTTTGAATGACGAGCTGGAAGGGCCTTACGATCTCATCGTCTGCAGTGAAGTTCTGTACTATTTCGAGAACAGAGAAAAACTCCGGCAGATAGTCGATAAGATTGCGGGCAGTCTTCGCACCGGTGGTTGGTTCGTTACTGCCCACGCCAACCTTCTGATTGATATGCCGCATGAGACAGGATTCGGGTGGCCGCATGAATTCGGTGCGGTCGGCATAGGCGAGATGTTTGACCAGCATCCGGATTTAACTCTCTCGGTCGAAGCCAAAAGTCCGCTCTATAGAATCCAAAGGTTCGAGAAGGTGGAACACGGGGGTTTCCTTGAGCCGACACGCGTGGAAGTAAACACAGCGCAGCCTTTGCCTCTTCAGGTCGCCAGCCAGGTACGCTGGAGAGCGGGACAAGTTGTGGAAGCCGCCGCCGACTGGAACGATGTCCCGATCCTGATGTATCATCAGGTTTCGGACGACGGTGCTGAACAGCTGGCACGATACCGCCAGTCTCCGGAGGCTTTCGAAACTCAACTGGCATTCCTGCGCGATGCCGGATGGCGCGGGATGACTTTGGACCGGCTGCTTGCTTGTTTCGACGAAGGTGCCAAACCGCCAGAAAAGACATTAGTCCTGACCTTCGACGACGCTACGCGCGATTTCATGACGCATGCCCTCCCACTGCTACATCGATACGGCTTCCCATCCTCACTCTTTGTCCCAACCGGGAGGGTCGGCGGCTCTGCAATATGGGATTCGGCCTATGGATCGCCGGCTCCACTGCTAACGTGGGAGGAACTTGCGGCAGTCGCAAACAGCGACGTGACGCTGGGTGCCCACGGTGTCCGGCACGTGCGCCTCTCTGCCCTGGCACCGGAGAGCCTGTTGCGAGAGCTTGCTGGCTCCAAAGCTATGCTTGAAAAACGCCTGGGTCGAGAAGTGCTGGCGGTCGCATATCCGTACGGCGACTTCGACCCCGCTATCCGGGACATAGCCGAACAATGCGGTTACCGGATTGGGTTAAGCTGCGTCGGTGGCACGGTGCGGGCGGATGCCGATAAACTCGCATTGAAAAGACAGGAGGTTTTTCGCGGGATCACCCAGTCAGAGTTCGCAAATCTGTTAGTTGGCTGAGACAAGAATGGGGTAGTCCACCGTCCAACCCGCATCGTACTTTGTTCCCAGAGCAAAGCGATGATTGGGATTTGGAGAGAAATTAGGTTCCTGCTTCAGCCATGATCGAGCCTTTTTTTTGAGGTTCGCCATTGCCTTTGCTCTCGCGTCGACCACAAGCATCTCGGCAGCAATGGGCTTGTCATATCGCGACATGGTAGCCACAAGTCCGATGAGCGCGCGGTATTGGCCTTGTTCAACCGCCCTCTGGGCGAGCCACCGGCCACAGCGGCTTAAGCCTGCCCGGATCGCAAGAACCTTTTCCGGGTGCCTCTTTAGCATTTCATCCGCGACCAAAATCCAGGACCGAAGCATTCGCGTCAAATTTGCTGACATGTTGTCGGGGGTTTGGCGATAACCGACAAGATAATCTGGAACCACTGCAAAATGCGAGAGTTCAGCGGCCAGGCAGTAGAAGAGATAATCTTCACATCCCTGCGCCTTGCGCTGTTGGAGCGAGGAGTCAAATCCTCCTGTCGCGTCGAGGACAGTCCGCCGTACGAGTGGCGAGCTTCCATTTCCAATGAAGTTTTGAGCAAGTACGCCGTCGAGCGCATCTCCCTCGACGGAAACTCCATTGCTCCGGTAAATAACGTAATTGTTGTGATCTATCATAGCGTACCAAGTGTAGACCAGTCCGACTTGTGGGCCTCCTGACTCCAATGCCGCCAACTGTCGCTCAATTTTATCGGGTGACCAGAGGTCATCAGCATCTAGGAATGCCACCAGGTCGGCGGAGGTAGAGCGCCAACCCGCATTTCTAGCAGCAGCGACCCCTGAATTTCTTTGCTTCAATACTCGCACGCGCGGATCGATTTTAGCGATTTCATGCGCAATAGCCAGGGTATCGTCCTTCGAACCGTCGTCCACCACGACGATATCGAGCGCGCGATGCGTTTGATTGCGAACGCTGCTGATTGTTTCAGCCAGAGTTCCTTCCGCGTTGTAGGCCGGGATTACAACAGCAACAGTTACTTCACTTCCTGCCGATTTCTTCAAGCTCTCAACTCCGAAGTCCACGCGATCGCAAAGAGGTTACACCAGGATGGACGTTTGAGTTTCCATAAATGGACTAATGGTTATACGACAACGATATTTCTAGCCAGCACCTGTTGGTAGTCGATAGATTGCCGCTACAAAAGCGACGCGGCCGCCAAAAAGACGGTTACCATCTACCTGTGAGGAAGCTGATCTGTATGCATCCCGCCTCGCCGAGACGCCGGCCGGGGCAACGGTACTCCGTTCCGCATCGCTCAGGCCTCGCATCTGCGGTGGATCAAACGGTATACTCAGTCGCGCGATCGGCGTTCTCGCCGGCTGAGGCCGCCCGAAATGCGATCCACAGACCTCTCGACATCATCAAGTTGATACAGGAGGTCGGTTGCGGATCCGGTGCTGCTGGCTTACCGCGTGCACAAAGGCAAAGTCGCCGGCTGCTCTTAGAAATGATGGATGGTTGAGAATGCTCGTCGGGGTGAGCTTTCCATTTGGCGACCCTTGAAGGATACTATGCTCGGAGAACACAATTAAAGTAATTGTATAATTACCCCAATAAAAATCTTAGACAAGATCGAATTTAGCTGCAATCATACCTACGCACTGTGCAAGCATTTCTACCGGAGGACCCGCCACCCACCCCGGCGGGTTCTCTGCTTTGCTTCCCGGACGCTTGCCGCAAATGCGATTGCTATTGCCTTTGTATCGGCATAGAAAATATTGCTTTGAATAATGGTATCGCCCGGCAGAGATCTGCCTGATGAGATGAACTCACATTCTTCTAACTGTAGACTGGAGGCCCGCCGCCAGCGCGGGCGATATCGGCAGCTATATTTCAAAGGCGATCCCGACGCCTACCTATGCATCGATGTAATTTTACCAACAACCGATGTCACACAGTCGATATCGACACATGTTAGCCACTAATAAACCGCAAGAACCGCAATACAATACATAGCGCGATTATATACGCATAAAATTTAAGCCATCTTTTAATTGATATTTAAATACAACCTCCATCTGAAACTTATTATTTAACCTTTTGATAAAAATTTTCTTGATCACTCCGATTAGCGGCCGCAGGTTATTCTGTCTCTAATTACTGCCGTCCTCGGGTTCCAGTGTTTATCAGGGGGCAAAAAGTCAGCTGAAGCCGCTTCCCACCTCGGGTTTCAGCCGCCCCGCAAACTTCGCGGCTACACCGGATGAGGATCATACTTGATGGCTCGGCAGTCACGGGCGTTGCCGGTGCCACCAATGACGGTCCCGTGACGGCAGTGGAGATATATGATGGCGCAACATGTCGCCAGATCAGATGGTTAGACCGCAAACACAGCGCAATTCCGCCGGCAGCAGTGGGTCTGTCCGTCTCAACCGCAGCGCATAGGTTCCGGCATGTCCGGCCGAGATACCGACGCCAAGCCGCGGCGTCAGCCTCGTTCGCGATCTTCCGACACGAAGCGACCGGCCTTCTTCGAGCCCGTCCCGTTGAACACGCCGAAGGCGTCTTATGGTGCGCCACACCTGTGTCGAAATGGTCGCACCTCGACAGGGAATTAACCCTTCATAAAGCATTTGCTTGCTCAACTTATAATTTGTGTCATGGTCACTGTAAGTAGTGAGGGAGCCGACCTGATGAGTGATATAGCATCGCATATTCCGGAATTTGGTTACGATGAACGCGTGATGATTTGCCGGAAGCAGATCGAGAAGGCGGTTTATCAGTTCATTGCAAATACGAAGGTCGAAGGGTGCGATCCGGCGGAAGTCGCAATGGCCATCGCAGACATTGCCGACGATTACATTTTACTCCTGGCCCAGAAGCGCAATTTGACCCACTGAGATCAGGGATCGGCCGTCGATCGGCCGATCGCGCAGAAGCCATGTGAACGCGAAGTCGCGCCGCTTCCCTTCCCGGAAGCAACGTCGAGGATACCGTAACTCTTCGCTTGTAGCCGAACAGCGGATCGTTTCAGACAGATCCTGAGCAACGCTTCGACCATCCGTAGCCCCAACAACCCGAACCTCTCCAAACAGCAGTTGAGATGGATTTGCCCAGGCGTGAGCTTGAGCTCTTTATCTCCCGCGAAGGGATCGAATGGTTCCCCGCGCGCCGCCTCCATAATCGTACAAACATAACCGCGAAAATCGATGTTGATTTTCGCGGTTATGCGCAAGTTTGAAGGCGTGACGCATCGCGCCGAGCGACGCGCGATATGTCCTTTGTCTAATGCATATCACCCGGAACGCTGGACACTTCCGGGCGACAGGCATTAGAGCGGTTCAACTGTTATGGAAGCGCAGAACCGCTCCAGTCGTTTGGCTAGTGACAGCTCACACTCACTTGCGGAACCGGCGAGCTCAATTCGGCCAGTTCCCTGGTGAAGCCTTCCCCCACCTCCTGCTTCACCGCCTCGAGCGCCAGATCGAGGCAATTCGTCGCGAATTGCAGCTTGACATCGTCAGCGACCTGTCGCGCGTAGGCTATCATCCGTGCCAGCGCGATGAGTTCGTTCAGACCATCTTCCGCCCCTTGGTCTGCATTTGCCTTGGCAATTGATGTCACGCCCATGAGCATTTCTCCAACGAATTGAAGTAATGATACGCGCGCAGAGGTGATTGAGCCCGTGAAAAAAGCGTGACACAACCATTGGTGAGAATTGCTGCTTTCGATTTACAATGCAGAACGCGTACTGAACGCGGTTGCATGCAGCTTCCAGGGCAGATCGGCGTTCGAGCGGATGTCACGAGCGTCCTGCACGGCTTTCAGCAATTCCAGGGCATCGATGCGTTTTTGATCGACAGAATTCGAAAGAAGCGTCGCCAGCAGCTGCGGACGGTCCGGCTCGGCTATACCGGCGCATTGCTCGACGATCGCCCGCCACGTCCTCTTCTTGAAAAAGATCGCGTTTGCCGCATCTTCGAGCCACTCGCGCAGGCCAGCTGCGAGCAGTCCGCTATCTGCCATCGCATCGAGCGTGGCGGTGACATTGACGAGCGGTATAGTCAGCGGCTTGCTGCCGAGCGCGCTCGGCGCGTGCATGAGTGCGACGGCGGCATCGTCCAGCAGCCGACCGGTGCGATAGTCTTCGAAAATGCGGCCGATCCCAATCATCCCGAACGGATGACATTCCGCAGCCCGCAAGGCGCCCATGCTTGCTGCCCCGAGAACGGCCACGCCAAGCGAGAGAGCATGGAGAATTTCCTTGTGCCAGACCGGTGCGGCATATTCGAAGCCGCCGTCGATCAGGCCGATGACGTTGGCGCCCTGTTCCACCTGAGCCAGGACATCGCCTTGCATGGCGGGCGGCAGGACGCGGACCGCCTCGCCGGCGAGCGATGCCGCATCGTGAAGACTGGGACCTGCGAAAATGATCTTCAAAACCCGATCGCCTTGGCCAGAGCCCTTGTTCCAAATCGCCGGGCGCGCTCCCCCTCCGGATTTTCGAGCTCGGGGATAACAATCTTGACGACGCTGAAGGGAAGCGTGTCGTCGCTGAGGCGGACTAGGATGACCGAAGCGATCCCTCGGTTGCGCAGAGCGTCAAGCACTTGTTGCAGCAGCTCCGGCAGATTCCGTGCCCGATAGCCTGCCGCGCCGTCATGGCGGAGGCCGGCAGGCGGTGCGGCAACCGCATCGAAGGCCCGTCGCATCAGCGACGGAAGGGATCTTAAGAAAGTGGCAGGAGAAATATCGTCCCTGGCGCCGCTGATATAGGTCAGCCGGGATTGCACGGCTTCCGTCACCGCCCGAATGGCCGCCCGCACGGGAGACGGGTGCGCCCCGGTGCCGCCGGTCACCTCGACGAGCCGAATGTCCCTGTCAGCGTGACCATGCCTGGAGCCTGGAATTAGCTCCCTAGGACCGAGCATCGCGGTGAAACAGGGGATCGCGATGTCGCTGGTGATATCGAACAGCCGGAGCGCCAATCCCGATGCTTCGATCTTGTCGACCAGCCCGTTAAGGGCACCATCCTCAAAGCCGCGGGGATCGACGCAGCCGGCATAGAGATTGGCTTCCCCACCCACCTGCCATAGCACCTGAGCGTCACGCTCGATGCGCTCCAGGACGCCATGAAAAATTGCCTCCTCGACACTGTTTCCCGAAGCCAGGCCATCCGACGACATCCAGTATCGCGCGTCCCGCGTCCGGTCGAGCAACACCGCTTCGAAGGGAATGTGGATTTCGTCGCCGCTGAGGATATTGATACCAGCAACCCATTCGGTTTCGTCATCCGGCCCGAGATCGGGTTTATGGACGGCGGTCAGGCAGCTCAACCTGTCGACTTGGTAGCCCATCGCCTGCAGGCGGGAACAGGAACCGTGGACGCGCTTGACGAAGGGTTCGCCGGCAACAGCCCGTTCGAGGGCCTCCATGACAGTGGATACCTTGGCGTCCAGATCGGTCAGGCCCTTTCCTTGAGCAATCACGATCGACCGCGAATTCGGGGCATAGGCGCACCAGACGGGAATTCCGATGTCATCCAAGCCGGTATGTCGCGCAACCCTGGTAATGCCGAACCTAGCCAAAAAGGGTTCGACGCGGGAAAGAGTCTCTCCCGGCGATATGATCCTGTCGGAATAGTGGGCCGGATGTAGGGCTGAATTCATAGCGCCCCGGCATAGATATGGGCCGTCATCAACAGCCCCATGACCGGACGGCTGAGCAGTCACCATTCGTCTCGATCAACCGCAGATCGCCGAATGTTTGCAGGCGATGCACCATCCGTCCTCAGCCGTTTACAACCGGATCCTGCAAATCACCGTCGATCTCCGACAAGCCGGCGACGGCCAGACTTTTGGCCAATGCCACCAGTTTTTGCCTGATATTCGGATCCTCGATAGCGATGAACGCCTTGTTGAGCGCCAGCCCCTCCTTCGAGGACAAAAACTTGTTCAATTCGCTCGTCTCGCCTTCGATCGGTCCGGAGCCACCGTTCTCGAAGAAAAAGCCGATAGGCACGCGAAGAATCTCGGATATGCGCTGAAGGCGGCTGGCGCCTATCCGGTTCGTTCCTTTTTCGTATTTCTGGATCTGCTGGAAGGTAATGCCCAGAAGTTCGGCCAGACCATGCTGGGTCATCCCGAGCGTCTTTCGCCGCACCCTGACGCGGTTGCCAACATAGACGTCGATCGAATTCGGGGATTTAGCCTTCATGTGAATAAGTCTCCCACTTTATCAGCATGCCAGCCGTATAATGGAGAGTTTAAGCAAAAATGCAACTAAAAGTAAATATTTCGTAACGATTTTTTTCAGCGCTGCTCACAGTATAAACAACCTGCGCTCGCGCACTGCTGTTCGAAATGACGGCCGCTTAGAAACCGCCCCTAAAGAGGCTTTTGAGCCACGGCGATCATCGACTTAGCCAAGACGGGAATTCTTCCGACATAACGAAAACGGACGTTATCGAAGCCGGCATCCAGCAGCAGCATGCTCAAGGTGTCTTTCGACCAGAACTTGATATGCCCATGATCCTTCAGCGGCATGAAGTGATCATCCATTTTCCCCATCGTGGCGAGTGCAAGGTTCTTCAGATAACCGTGATAGGGCGTCGACATCACGGCGACGCCGCCCGGCTTGACAAGATCGTACACCGTCGAGGCGAATGCCCTCGGATCGTAGACATGCTCGACAACCTCCAGGCTGATGACGGCGTTGAACGTGCCGTACTCCCGGGAAAGATCGTCATAGGCCGAGCCGACATTCAGCGGCAGTTCGGGATAGTTGATATTGGCCTTGGCAATACCATCGCTGGAAGGATCAACGCCAACGACATAATAACCCCTCTCCGCAAGAGCAGCGGCCGCGCCGCCCGTACCACATCCCAAATCAAAGACGTCGTTTTTCGCAGAACCGTCGAAATGGCTCTCCAGCGCGTCAAGCACGGCGGGCAAGATGTAGGAATGCGCGGTTGTCGGCTTGGCATGAACATAGGTAGTTGCGTCTAATTCGACGGACATGTCCCCCTCCGCAATTGCGCGGCAGACACTATCGAAGAATACGTCCAAAATTTGATGAGATCCACCAAACAGCAAGGATATAAAAAGATATAATCCGGAGTTTTATAATTAAAAAAAAAATCTATGCGCGAAATATTAAAAATTCGACGAACAAAATACACAAGAGAATACAGAATCTCGGAAAATACTTTAAATAATTCAATGGATTCATTGAATTCAAGACAACGATCAAAAGCAATATCTCGAAGTTACGAAAGCACCAGACCAGCGGCGACTGCTTTCATAGAGCGCACGAGCTGTTCCCGATTGGATGGTGCTGCGTCTTCACCGAATTTGCCGCGCCCATCCTGATGGCGAGGGCATAAAGGCGCCCAATTGCCGACACGAAGCCAAAGATATTTAACGGATAAATGTATACTGCTGGATTTAGACAGCCCGATCGAAATCCTTCTCGGACCGGAGAAGACAAGCTTGCCCGATAATTCGTCGTCCGCAAATGCGAAACAGCCATTGGGAAAACCGACGATTCCCGTGGTCTTCTGGTTGCTGCTGACGATCTCCCTGTCGCTGGTCATGGGAACGGTGCTTCTTTCCAACGACATGAAACACTTGAAGACGGTGGGCCATTATTTTGGCTTCGATCTCTTTCCCCCTGTCATTAGGCCGCCCTCCCCCAAAGCCTTTCCCCGCCCGACGCCGCCCGCCGCCTTTACGCTTCCGTTGCATCTTATCGACCCGCCGGTGGCGCAGACCGTGTCGACCTTTCTACGCACGTGGCGAATATCCGGGCCCGCAATGTGTGCAGCTCTGCGCGATGCCGGTATCGAAACCAGCGATTGGGCGGCGGCGAGCTTCAACGCCGATACGTTCGAATGCTTTTTCGAACATGGCGTCAAGCGGGAAAAGGATCAGCTTCCGAGTTCCATCTTCGTCATCGTTCGCGGCGACGCCGCCGGCGTGATCAGCAATATGCGGGTGAAAATCATCAATCCCGAGACGGAGCAAAACGGCCAGCTCGATCCCGCCATCCTGCGAATCTTCGAAACCATGTTGCGGCAACCGCAATGGCTGGATTTTCACGAGACGTTGAACGCAATCAAGAATCTGAAAGACATCAAGGAAGACGGTTTCGGAGCCAGCATCAACTTCGCCCGTGAGGTGCTCAATCCCGGGCGCTATAATTTCACGCTGTCGCTGGATGCGACCTCCGGGCCCCAGAAAAGAACAAGAAGCTATTTTTCCGACAGAACATGGCTTCCATCGCCCGAACCGACGGTCGAGCCCAACGTGCCACCGGCACAGCTATCCACCCCTGCCGATGCCGAGGCACCCGCAAGAAATGCGGACCATCCGCGTTAGGATCTCCGGAGATTATGCGTCGGTTTGTCACGCCATATAACTTGCATCGTCGTGATGCGTGGCCAGTCTCCTGTAAAGCTCTTTCAAACTTTCCGCGCTCGGCCGTTCGGTGCCGTCTCCGCCCGCCAGGCGCCAGAGACGCTCGACATTGAGGTCCTGCGTGACCTGGGCAAGCTCATCGCTCAGTGAGCGAATAGCTGCCGCCGATCGACGCAACCGCGAGGATGTTCTGATCAGTGCTGCAAACAGGATGAGAATGATGCCGACGACACCCAGGACAAGGGCTGTGAACTGCCGGCCGTCGAGAAGGAATAGGTCGTTTCGGACGGTCGCCATAAAAAAAGCGGCATTTTGAAATGCCATATGAAAACAGCTCATCGGATAGCTAAACCAATATTCCATCGCGGGCGCCCTCCAGAACGGTTTATATCTTGGAGCAAGCTGGAAAGTCTAGCAGATACCGACAATATCCCCTAGTTCGACAGTATATTTGAGGTTGCATTACTCTACTGAATTGAAACACAGACCCGCGATAGATCGTTGCCGGCGAGCCTGGCCCGTTAAATTCCGCCGCGGACATGAAAAAAGCCAACAGTGAGAGATAGAATGAATAGAAGACGTTTCCTCGCCTCGATTCCGCTTGCTCTGTTGTATGCCAATGCGGGCGACGTCCTCGCACAGGTGCCTCCGGCGAAAGGGTTGCGCGCCGTTGCCGACAGCAAGGCGTTCCGATTCGGATCGGCAATCGACCTGCAGGACATAAACGACCCAATCGCTTCCGGGATCTACACCGACAACGTCAATTCGATAACGCCCCGAAACGAGCTGAAATGGAATGCGACGGAAAAGAGACCGGGTGTATTCAGCTTCAAGAATGCCGACCTTATGGTTGCATTTGCACGCAAAAATAACATGAGGGTTTATGGCCATACGTTGATCTGGTATCGCGTCCCGGAGTGGGTGTCTGAGATCACCGACGCAAAGACGATTCAGGCGACGATGAACCGTCATATAAAACAGGTTGTCACTCGCTATAAGAACTCGATCGACGCTTGGGATGTGGTGAACGAGCCGTTGGAATATGATGCGCCGGATCTGCGAAATTGTGTTTTCCGACGCCTTCTTGGCGACGACTATATCCGTATGAGCTTCGACATGGCACATCAGGCCAATCCCGGCGCGACGCTTGTGCTCAACGAAACGCATCTGGAGAAAAAATCCGACGTGTTCGAACTGAAGCGCGCCCGCATCCTGAAAATCGTCGAGGACCTCGTCGCCCGGAAAACGCCGATCGGCGCGGTCGGGCTGCAGGCGCATTTCCGGCCCGGCCTCGACCGAATCGATCCGGAAGGAATGGGGCGCTTCTGCGCCGCGCTGAAGGACATGGGGGTCGGCGTTTTCATCACCGAACTCGATGCGTCCTGCCACTTCCTCAACCGCGACAAAGGCTTCACGCCGGCGTCATACGGCGGTATTTTCAGTGACGTGATCACCGTGGCGGCCGAGCGTGGCGACTTGAAAGGCGTGACGGTATGGGGCATGTCGGAAAAATACGCCGAGCCCGACGAGAAGGCGGCCGGTCCCGACGCGGCTTGCACCAAGCGCGTTAATCTTTACGACGAAAACAACACGCCGAGAAGTGCAGTTGATGGCATCCGACGGGCAATAGAGGCGATGTGATGCGCAAGACAACGGAGACATCGACAGATTCATGAGAAAAGCCGTTATTTACGTGGAAAAATTTTTGCCTGCCAGCCAGGCATTTGTTCTCAATCAGGCGGTGGCATTTCGTTCCTTCGAAGCTGAAATTCTTGCCGGGTCCCGAATTTCTTCCGCCCATACCAAAAAATCCACTGTTCCGGTTCATGACATCCGTCGGTCTCCCGTTGCGAGGGCTGGTGAACTGCTTCTGAAAATCCCCCAGATCGGCCTCCCCTTTCTCTTTCCCGCGATCGGCAATGCCGATGTTATCCACGCCCATTTCGGCAAGAACGGTTATGTCATCGGGCCCCTGGCGCGCGCCGCCGGCAAGCCGCTGGTCACGACATTCCACGGCTTCGACGCCACCTACGGCGGCGATCCGAAAAAGCCGGGCGGCTTCAACCAAGTGCGCTTCTTCGCCAAGGGACGCCGGGAGATGGCCGGCTGGAACAGCTGGAATATCGCCGTCTCCGATTTCATCCGCGACCGGCTGCTGGCGCTCGGCTTTCGCGCCGACCGGGTCTTCCGCCACCACATTGGCATCGATCTCGACCTCTTCAAAATGGAACCGCGTCCCCGAAAAAAAGGACTGGTGGTTTCCATTGCCCGTTTCGTCGACTATAAGGGCCACCGCTTCATGATCGACGCGCTGTCGCGCGTGGCGGCGACCGGCACCCCGGTCGAATTCGTCATGGTGGGTCAGGGACCGCTGAAAGAGGAAATCGAGGCGCTGGCGCGTCGTTCCTTGCCAAGCGTCACGATCCATGAAAATCTGTCGCAGACGGAGATAAGGGATCTGCTCGCCAGTGCGGAGCTCTATCTTCATGGCAGCGTGACCCTCGACAATGGTCACGCTGAAGCGTTCGGCCTCGCCAATCTAGAGGCGGAAGCCGTCGGAACTCCGGTCGTCGCATTTCGCTCGGGAGGCGTGGGCGAAGCGATCGAAGAGGGGAAAACTGGTTATCTCGTGGAGGAGCGGGATGTCGCAGGAATGGCCGAAGCCGTCGGAAGGCTGCTCAACGACCAGTCCCTGTGGACAGCCTTCAGCGCGCGGGCACCGCTTCTGGTGGCCGAGCGCTTCGACTTACGTCGTCAGACGGGGATGCTCGAGGACTATTACAGTTCCGTGCTAGATGAATTTTCCAGCCGGGGTCGGACTTGATGGTGCAGACAGGAAAGAAGCCGAAGTGGGGACTGAACGTATTTCGTCCGCTGCGGAACAGCATAGTGACGGCCAAGTGGCTCTATTATACGAAATTCTGGGGTATGGACATCGATCCGACGGCGAGCTTTTCCCTAAGCGTCCGGTTCGACAAGACCAATCCGAAAGGCCTTCATATCGGCGCGGAAACCTATGTCGCCTTTGAGGCAGCGATCCTGACGCATGACCTCACGCGCGGGCTCTACCTTCACACGCGAATCGGCAAACGCTGCTTCATCGGCGCCCGCAGCATCATTCTGCCCGGTGTTGAAATCGGCGACGAATGCGTTATCGGCTCCGGCTCGGTGGTGACCAGGAGCGTGCCGCCGCGTTCGCTCGTGGCGGGCAATCCGGCAAAGATCATCCGCAGCGACATCAAGATCATTTCGCGTTACGGCCGCATGGCACGCGAAGACGAAGCGGTCTCGCAGATCGTCACGCATTTGCCGACTGGAGAAGCACGATGAAGATGTTTGCCTATCGCGGGAAACACGAGAATTTTGGCGACGAGCTCAACCATTGGCTCTGGGAGCGGCTGCTGCCCGACTTCTTCGATGATGACGAAGGTCAGCTCTTTCTCGGCATCGGTTCGATCCTCTACGACAATTTCGATCCGAACATGCAGAAGATCGTCTTCGGCTCAGGTTATGGCGGTTACACCAACCCGCCGAAAGTCGACGGCAACTGGACCTTCTATTTCGTGCGTGGAAAGAAGACCGCCGAAGTCCTCGGCATCGATCCGAGCTACGCCATCGGCGATTCGGGCATCCTGACCCGCAGTTGCTGGGATGCAAAAAGCATCGAGAAGCGCTACCCGGTCTCCTTCATGCCGCACTACGAAAGCGCCATGTACGGCAGCTGGGACAAGGTCTGCGATCTCGCCGGTATTCACTATATCGATCCGCGCTGGTCGGTGGAAAAGGTTCTGACCGAAATCAGCGCATCACATAAGGTTGTGTCGGAAGCGATGCATGGCTGCATTATTTCGGATGCGCTGCGCGTTCCGTGGCGGGCGATCCGCCCGATCGCGCCGGGGAACAGAGCCAAGTGGTATGACTGGGCGAGTGCGCTCGATCTGGAGATCGATTTCGACCCGATCGGCCCGTCGAACCTCGTCGAGGTCGGAGCGTCGCTGGTGCGGAAAAATACCACCCTGTTGAAGAACATTACATTCCGTCACCGCCGCATTCGCCAACTGACCGGAAATTACGTCTTCGGATCGACGGTCAAGACGTTGCAGCGGGTGGCGGAGAAGCCGGGCCAGCTCAGCACAGACGAGTCGATCGTAAGAGCACACGATAGAATGCTGGTCGAACTGAACCGGCTGAAGCAAGATTTTTCCAAGAAAACGGCAAGCGCCCTCTAAGATCGCAACCGGTTTCGTGACGAGGCAATAAGGCATGATGCTTTTCGACTCCCTCAATACCCTCTGCGCCCGCAAGGGCCAGAAGCACCTTGAATGTGCATGTGGTCCGCTCAAATGGTCGATATCCTCGATCTCGGGAGCCGTTCGCCCATGAGCAGTGTGACCGACCGACTGATTCAAGGCAGCATGTGGCTGAGCCTGTCCCGCGCCATCGTCAACGGGCTTTCGGCACTCAGCACCTTTGTCCTCGCCTGGTATCTCGTACCGGCGGATTTTGGTCTCGTCGCCATTGCAACGACGATCCAGGTCATCTTGAGTTCGGTCACCGAGCTTTCGCTCAATCAGGCGCTCATCCGCCACGAGTCTCCGAGCGAAACGCACTTCAGCGCGGTTTGGACATTGAGCGTGACGAGAAGCGCCATATTGGCGCTGCTGTTTGCCGCCGCGTCCTATCCGATTGCCGAGTTTTACAACGAACCTCGTTTGACGAGTGTGATGCTTGCTCTGAGTTTCAGCCTGCTGCTGAGCGGTCTCGCCAATCCGCGCCGCGTCATGCTCCAGCGCGATCTGATCTTCTGGCAGGAATTCGTCCTCAACGTCTCGCAAAAGCTCGTCGGCTTCATCGTGACGGTGGCAATTGCTGCGATCTACCAGAGCTATTGGGCGCTCGTGATCGGCACGCTTGCCTATCAGGTGACCAATATCATCGTCTCCTACACCGTTTTGCCGTTCTGGCCGCGCATCACCTTCCGCCATGCCCGGGAGCTGTTTTCGTTCTCGGTGTGGCTGACGGCCGGACAGATCGTCAATACGCTGAACTGGCGGATCGAGTATCTGCTGATCGGCAAGATGCTCGGCGCCACGCAGCTTGGTCACTATACCGTCGGCAACACGCTTTCGACGCTGCCGACGCGCGAGGCGACAGCGCCGTTGAACCAGACGATTTATCCGGGCTTTTCCAAGGTCCGCAACGATCCGGTCCGGCTTATCGCAGCCTATCAGCGCGCGCAGGCGCTTCTGGCTGCGGTGGCGCTTCCGGCAGGTATTGGCATGGCGGTTGTGGCTGATCCGATGATGCGGTTGGCCTTGGGAGAGAAGTGGGCTCCCGCCATCTTCATCGTCCAGGCACTCGCATCGGTCTTCGCCCTGCAGACGCTCGGTTCGCTCGTCCAGCCGCTGGGCATGGCGAAGGGCCATACCAAGATGCTGTTCATCCGCGACACGCAGATGCTGGTGGTTCGCATTCCCATCATCATCGCCGGCCTGATGATGGCCGGGCTTCCGGGCGTCGTGTATGCGCGTGTGTTCACGGGTCTGATTTCCACCGTGGTCAACATGCTTCTCGTCAAGCGGCTGATCAATCTGCCGTTCTTCCAGCAGCTGGCGGCTAATTTCCGCGCGCTTGCGAGCGTCGCCCTGATGGCCGCAGGCGTCTGGGGATTGTCGCATATCCTGAACACCCCCACCGACAAGCCGGCGCTGGCCCTGCACCTCGCCATCCTCGTCGTCACTGGCGGTATTCTCTATATCGGTTCCAGCTTTGTCCTTTGGCTCGCAATGAAGAAGCCAAATGGCCCGGAAACCGAAGTTCAGCGTATCGTCGTCAAGTTTCTGTCAAAAGCCAAACGTATTGCCGTTCCCAAGTCGGCTTAAAGCTAAAACGAACATTAACAAGTGAGGCAGAATGACCAGCCTATCCAGATCTGAGCTGATCGCAAAACTCAATGGCATGATCCATGATTGCCTGAAGGACTATGTCTCGCGCGACGAGCCGCTCGCGATCCTAGACTTCCCCGACATCCGCAATTGCGGCGACTCGGCGATCTGGCTGGGTGAGATGGCCTATCTCAACGATCGTTTCGGCAAGCGCCCGGACTATGTTTCCAGACTATACGACTTCTCAGCGGAAGAGCTGAAACGCCGCGTTCCCACAGGCCCGATCTTCATTCACGGTGGCGGCAACTTCGGCGACATCTGGGTTGCCCATCAGGATTTCCGTGAAGCGATCATGGAACGTTTCCCCGATCGGCAGATCATCCAGTTCCCGCAGTCGATCCACTACAGTTCGGCTGAGCGCATCGAGCAGTCCAAACGCGCAATCGGGCGCCACAAGAATTTCGTGCTGCTCGTGCGCGACGAAGAATCGAAGGAATTTTCCGAGAAACATTTCGACTGCACGGTGCGCCTATGCCCCGATATGGCTTTCGCCATCGGCGCGCTTCCGGAACGGGCGACGCAAATTCCCGTGCTCGCCATGCTGCGGGAGGATGCGGAACGGGTTGGCGGCACCGATCGCAATATCCCTTCCGACATTCCTGTGGAAGACTGGATCACGGAATCAAAACGGAAGGTGAATATCGCCAAGAAGCTTGGAGTAGCTTCGGCCTATCTCGCATTGAAGCCAAGCGAAGTTGCCTTGCGCAGGCTGGACGCGGCCGCGCACAACCGCTTCGAACGCGGCATCAGCCAGATCTCGCGTGCCCGCGCAATCATCACCGACCGCCTGCACGTCCATATCTGCTCGGTGCTGCTCGGCCGTCCGCATGCCGTACTCGACAACAGCTACGGAAAGATCCGCCGTTTCATGAACGCGTTCTCCGGCGGAACGGATCTTTCCTACAAGGCAACTTCGCTCGAAGACGGGATCGAGTGGGCGCGTCACCAGGCAGCCAATCGGCGTATCGATAACAGAGAAGCTGTGAGCTTGCGGGCTTAAGGGGGTTATTCGATGCCACTTGTCACCTTCATTATCCCGGTCCGACATCAGGACAATGCCCGCGACTGGAGCAAGCTGAAGGCGAATCTCAGCCAGACCGTGGCCTCCATTTCCAACCAGACCAATGGAGATTGGCGCGGAATCATCGTGGCCAACGAAGGCGCCGATCTGCCTGATCTGCCGGAGAAATTTTCCGCCGTGCGCGTGACTTTTCCGCCGAACGACCTGCATGAACTCGGAAAGGGCAGCAAGGAGGACTTCCTTGACGCCTTCCGGGCAGACAAGGGCCGGCGCGTCCTGAGCGGCATGTTGACCGCCGCCGATAGCCGCTTTTTCATGATCGTCGATGATGATGATTTCGTCAGCTCCCGGATCGTGCAGCACGCATCCGAAAATCGGGACGCCAATGGGTGGACGATCGACCATGGTTATATCTGGGACGATGGCGGCAACTTCCTGTTCGGCCATGATGATTTCAGCCATCTCTGCGGCACCTCACTGATCATTCGAGCCGATCTTTACGAACTCCCCAGCCGCTTCGAGGATGCTTCGCTCGACTGGATCAAATCGATGCTGGGCAGCCATGTCCGCATTGCGAATATCCTGTCCCAGCGTGGAGCGCCGCTGACGAAACTTCCCTTTCGCGGGGCGGTCTATCGGGTTGCCCATGGCGGATCGCATAGCCAGGCACCGAGCCTGCTGCGGCAGTATTTCCTGAACCGCGGCGTGCTCACCAAGCCGCGGCGCTGGTTGCGCAATCTTCGCAAGCTGAGGGTACTCGGTGAAAGTCACAGGCGCGAGTTTTTCGGCAAAATACGGTCGAACCCCGCTTAGGCGCCGATCCCGTTCAAACATCGCACAGGCAGTCAAAATATGAGACTTTTCGCTTTCGACTTCACCAAGAGGGTTGGTCACTGATGTCGGATCTATTCGTCAGCGTAATCTTTTCCTCCTACAATGGCGCCAGCCGCCGGCTGCGCCATACTTTGGATTCCTTGGTGCGCCAGGAGCTTCCGCATGATCGATGGGAACTGATTGCTGTCGACAACAACAGCAATGACGACACGTTTGATCTTTTGACCTCGTATAGCGACAAGCTCCCCATCACGATCCTGCAGCAGCGCAAGCCGGGAAAGTCCGGGGCGCTGAATTTCGCTCTGGATCGAGTGAAGGGCGATCTCGTCGTCTTTACCGATGACGATGTTCGCGCCGAACCCAACTGGCTGAAAGCCATCGTCGACTGCGCTGCCGCCCACCCGGGTTATGGCGTCTTCGGCGGCAGAATCGTCCCCGATTGGGAAAGAGAACCAAAAGACCCTTTCATCGAGTGGATCCCGATGGGCTCCACCTTTGCGATCGTCGATGAAACGCAGAGCGGGCCGTGTGACCCGACAAAAGTCTGGGGTCCGAATACGATCATTCGGCGGGAACTGCTGGGATCCAGCGTGCGCTACCGCGAAGATATCGGTCCTCTTCCCGGAAAGTTATTTGCCATGGGTGAAGATGCGGAAATCATCATTCGCCTGGCGGCAAATGGCGCCAAATCCTATCGATGCGCCGAAGCCGTGGTTCATCACTGGATTCCTGCATCGAGCGTCACCGAAGATTGGGTGCAGAAACGCGGCGAGCGTCTTGGCTATGGCATGCCGGCGCTGTTTCCCGACGAGGTGCCTGGAGGAGTGAGGTTAAGCGGCGTTCCGCTTCCGACCTGGATCGAAAGCGCGCAATGGGCATTCCGGGCAGGCACGCTTTATCTCTTGCCGCAATCCAAGAAGCGTTTCTGGGCTATCTGGAAATATTACTACATGCGGGGGTATCGTGCGGGAATTCGCCGATATGCGCCTCAGACGCTGGCGCGGTGATCGATTGATCCAGGAGGCGGTAATTTGAAGCTCTCGGTGCTCATCAATAATTACAATTATGGTCGCTTTCTCGGCCCATGCATCGATAGCGTGCTGTCGCAGACCTACCCTGACTTCGAAGTGGTGGTGGTCGACGACGGATCGACGGATGATTCCCGCGAGATTCTTGCCTCCTACGGGGATCGGATTCTGGCTGTATTAAAGGAGAACGGCGGTCAGGCCTCGAGCTTCAATGCAGGTTTTGCTGCCGCAAGCGGCGATATCCTTTTTCTCCTCGACGCCGACGATACGTTTTTGCCCGGGAAACTTGCGCGGATCGCCGAGATCTACGATCGCAACGAGATCGACTGGTGTTTCGACCGGGTGACGACCGAGGAAGGCGACCAGCCTTCTGCAGAACTGCAAGTGACGCTCTTCGACAAGCGGGACACGCTTCGCAAGGGCGGCTTTCCCTCGCTTCCGGTGCCGACATCGGGCCTGAGCTTCCGCCGCAGCCTGCTCGCCCAGATATTGCCAATGACCGTCGCGGCAGACGTCGTCCTCAGCGACAATTATATCAAGTTTGCCGCAGCCTATCTCGGCCGCGGCGCCATCGTCGAAACACCGCTGACCTTCCAGCGCATTCATGCGTCGAACCGCTATACGGGCACAAGCCGGGCAAAAACGCTGCGCCCGCGGATCATGATCGCGACAGGCCTGGAACTGGCGCGCCGATATGATGGGCTGCAGGCACTCGGCAAGAGCCTGGTGGCCGGCGGCATTGCCGAGACGACATCGCTGCTGAAGCTCAGGAGCGAAGCGCGCAACACGGTGACCGGCGGTCCGTTCGGCGATGCTGCCGCAACCGAGGTGGCCCTGATGGCGGCGCGCAAGCGTTTGGCAAATATGCTGCGGAAAGGACAGGCATGAACCAGCAGGAAACCTTCCCGCATTCGTCCGTCGGCACCGATCAGGCAGGTGCTGCGCCGTTAAAGATCGCCGTCGGGGTGCTGACCTATCGGCGTCTGGACGGAATTGCCAAGCTGCTTGACGTCATGACGCGCCAGATCAGGCACCCGGCCCGCCCCTATCATCTCACCATGGTGATCGTCGACAATGATGCGGCCGGCAGCGCCAAGGCAACGGTGGAAGGCTTTGGACAGACAGGCGCCTACGACCTGATCTACGTCGTCGAGCAAAATCAGGGCATCCCTTTTGCGCGCAACCGCGCGCTGGATTCGGCACCGCCCGGCACCGACCTCTTCTGCTTTCTCGACGATGACGAATGGCCGGTCGACGGCTGGCTGGACGCCATGCTGGAGACCCGCGAGAAAAACCGCGCCGATTGCGTCTACGGCCCCGTCCAGCCGGTCTATCCCGAAAACCCGCCGGAATATTTCATCAAGGCGAGGGTATTCGAACGCAAGAAGAACACCGACGGCCAGCGCATCGGTTATGCGGCCTCGAACAACGTCATGTTCGACTATCCGCTGATCCGCTCATGGAATCTTCGTTTTGAGGAAAAGATGCGCTTCACCGGCGGCACGGATTATCTGTTCTTCAATCAGGCCATCCGCCGCGGCATGCAGATTTTCTGGGCTGACAAGGCCCTTGTCTATGACATCGTTCCCGCGAACCGGATGACCTGGAAATGGGTCTTGCAAAGACAGTACCGACTAGGCAACACCTTCGCCGTCAGCGAAGTTCTGCATGGCAACCTCAAGCGCCGGATCTATCGCGCCGCCTATGGCGCCACGAGGGTCGTGCTCGGACTGGTCATGCTGCCGGCGATCTTGATTTCACCTTACTGGGGCATGCGCGCCCTCACCCATGTTCTGCGCGGCGCCGGCATGGTTAATGGGATCCTCGGACATGCCTATCAGGAATACAAGCCCAATGCCGCCCACTGATATTATTTGCGGAAGCGCTCTTGGAGACGTCCTGGCTGTTACTATGTTTCAGCCAAAAGCATCATGCCTAATAACATCGATGAACTTGATGGCTTCAACCAGCCGGGCGAAGAATGGTACACTCCTGCTGAACCATCGTGACACAACCGCTGTTCGTGCAGAACGGTTTTTCTCTCTTACCGCCGGTCAATCATAGGAGATGCCTGTCTATGACTGAGAAAAGATTAAAGGTTCTCGCTGCCTCGTCAGGCGGCGGCCATTGGGAGCAGCTGATGGCCATGCGCGGCGCGTTCGAGGGCTGCGATATCGTCTTTGCAACGACCATTCCCGGATTGCTTGCCAAATATGATATTCGCGATGGACTGGTCCTTCCCGATTGCAACCGCGACTCGATTACCATGTCGATCCGGTGCTTTTTCAGCGCCTTCGCCATCGTTATCAAGCAGAGGCCCGATGTCGTCATTTCCACAGGTGCCGCGCCCGGGCTTTTTTGCCTGCTTGCCGGCAAATTGACGGGCAAGCGAACGATCTGGATCGACAGCGTCGCCAATGTCGAGAAGCTGTCGTTGTCGGGGAAATTGGCTGGCCGTATCGCGACGCTGTGGCTGACGCAATGGCAACATTTGTCGCGGCCTGATGGCCCCCACTACGCAGGAGCTGTGCTTTGATCCTTGTCACCGTCGGAACGCAGCTGCCGTTCGATCGCCTCGTCAAGGCTGTCGACACTTTCGCAAAGGAACTGTCCAGACCGGTTCTGGCGCAGATCGGCAAGGGCACCTACACGCCACAGAATATGAAATGGATCAAGAATATCGAGCCGGCGGACTTCGACCGGGTCTTTTTCGATGCAAGCGTCATCGTCTCTCATGCGGGAATCGGCACTGTGCTGACCGCGAAACGTTTTGGAAAACCGATCATTCTCGTGCCCCGGCAGGCATCCCTCGGCGAGCATCGCAACGATCACCAGCTTGCCACGGTAGGCCAGCTCGCGGGCCGGCCAGGCATCTATGTCGCGCATAGCGACGATGATCTGAAGAACTATCTTCTCGACGATCTGGACAGCCCCTCTCACGAGGATCCGTCCGAGCTTGGACGGGCTTCGCTGGTCAACTACCTTAAAGGCTATCTCGCGACAGTCTGAACCGGCAACGCGCTAAAGAGCGTCGCATCAAATTTCATTCATGCAACGAGCTTCGCCGCCTTGCGGACGGCGCTATCGGCAAGCAGGGAGCTTTCATTCTTTGCAATTGCCGCCGGCAATATGTTTGACAAGTTCCGGCACGATGATTTCGGCTGCAATGTCAGGCAGGGGATGGGCGCCATCAGGAATTGCCGCGGCCAGATCCCCCGGCGTCAGACGCTGCCAGTTCGGCCGGTGGTCGACAAACTCGAGACCGCGTTTTTCTGCTTCCGCCCGATGGGCCGAGATGTAGCTGCCAACAAACGGACGGATCAGTCCACGCAGTCCCGAAAATGGATTCATCGCCATGACGATGATCCGCGCTTGCGGCAGGCGCTGCCGAAGCTGGTCGAGGATGTCGCCGATATCCTGTCGGCTTTGCGCAAGCGACACGAACCGCTGCAATGCTGCGTCGTTAGCGTAAAGCTCGATCAGAACGACATCCGGCTGTTCGGCAACGACGCGATCAATCTGGGTCAGAGCCCAGAGCGACGTCTCCCCACTCTTTGCAACGCTCTCGATTTTCACCGGCCTCTGCAAGCAGGCTGCAAGCCTTGTCTTGAGAGCGGGCTGCCACCCTCCTCGGGCCGTCAACGATGTTCCGAAAGCTACTATTTTCAACGGCGAGGAATTTTCGGCATAACCGCTTTTCGGGGCCGAGAGCATCACCAGACACGCCAAAAGCAGAAGCCATCCATAGGTCGGTCGTCTCTCGATTGGCAGCATTCGCCAAAGCCGCAAACTTGTCATGGAGGAATCATATCTCAGCGGGACCGGTAGGTCACGCGTCAGAACTCCGGCTGGACGGGCAGCCATGCCCTTCTTCAACCAAGCTGCAGCCGCCTTGAGACAATGTCATGACGATGACCGCTCACGCCGCTTGTGACGCGGCACGGCCGCGCCATCACTCCTCACGAAATACATGCTGCATCTGATCGGTCAGCGGCTTCGTCAGATAGGAAATAACTGTTCTGTCGGCGATCTTGATGAAGACTTCGGCCGGCATGCCAGGATAGAGCTTTATCGACTTCAGCTTGGCGATGCTTGCAGCCTCCGGCTTGACGCGAAGGGGATAATAGCTGATGCCCGTCCGCTCATCCTTGACGACATCGGGCGCAATCGACGTGATCTCGCCGCGTACATCAGGCGTCGTGCGCTGATCAAAGGCGCTGAACCGCACGTCGACGGGCTGGCCGACGTGAAGCTGGTCGATATCGCGCGTAGCGACTCTCGCCTCAACGGTAAGATCTTCATTTTCGGGAACGACGAGCATCAGGGTCTCACCCGGATTGACGACGCCGTTGACCGTGTGAATGGAAAGCTCGTGGACACGCCCGCTGAGCGGCGCGACAATGTCGAGACGGCGGAGTTGATCGAGCGCGGTTCCGCGGCGCTCTTCATTTTCGGCGATCTTCGCCTCGACGTCGGTCAGTTCCTTGGCGATCTCCGAACGGCGATCCTCGTCCAGCTGGAGCGACTGGCGATCGATCTCGATTGCCTTGCCTTCGGCCTCGGCCTTTGCAGCGATTTCCTGGCCGCTATTGCCCTGAAGGTCGGCGCGGGCGCGCTTGAGTGCATTCAAACGCTGCAGCGTGACCAGCCCCTTCTTGTAGAGCGTATCGACGCCTTCGAGCTCTTGTTCGATCAGGCTGAGGGAATCATTGGTGGCGTTGATCTGAACGACCAACCCCTTGATCTGCTCGGCCAGCTGGTCTTTGCGCGACGCCAACTGGCTCTTCATTCCCACAAGCGCCGACCTGCGGCTGTCGAACAATTTCGTCTCGCCGTCGAGCAGATCCCGCGCCGCGGTGCTGGATGTCAGATCGCTGATGTTTTCCTCGACATCGAATGACTCGGCGTCGATCCGTTCGGCCTTCAGACGGGCACGGCGCGCATAAAGCTGAGCGAGTGTGCTTTCGACGATCGAAAGCTGTGCTTTTGTCGTCGTGCCATCGAGCTGTATCAGGATCTGTCCAGCCGTCACATGGTCATTTTCGGAGACCAGCAGTTTCGACACGATACCGCCGGTCAGGTGCTGGATCTTCTTGACGTCGCCGTTAACGACGACCACGCCTTCGCCGATGACGGCGCTCGACAGCTCCGTCGTCGCCGCCCAACCACCGATGCCGCAAACGAGAGCTATCGACAACACGCCGACAAGGGCGACATGGCGATTGAGGGAGCGCTTGGATTCACTGATGACTTTTCTCACAATCTTCCTTCCGGCCTATTCAGCCGCATTCATGCCGTCGACCACGACCTTGAGCTGAGCCACGCGATCGGCAATCGGCGTACGCGCCGCCGGTTCCGGCCGGCTGACCCGTGCCAGAACTTCCTCCTTCGGACCGAATGCGATCATTCGGCCGTCCTGCATCATCAGCACGAAATCGCAGACCGCCAGAACCCCGGACCGATGCGCGATAACGACGACGATGCCGCCGCGTGCGCGCACGCTCATGATCGCGGCGCTCAGCGCCCGCTCGCCTTCCTCATCGAGGTTGGAGTTCGGTTCATCGAGCACGACGAGGAAGGGCTCGCCGTAAAGCGCTCTTGCAAGCGCGATACGCTGTCTCTGGCCGGCCGAAAGTGCCGCACCCCCTTCACCGATTTCGGTTTCGTAACCGTTCGGCAGACGAAGGATGAGATCGTGAACACGCGCCGCCCGCGCCGCGGCGACCACTGCCTCCGGCGACATCTCCTTGGCGAAACGGCAGATATTCTGTGCGACGGTTCCTGAGAACAGTTCCACGTCCTGCGGGAGATAACCGATATGCCGGCCAAGTGCGTCGCCATCCCACTGGTCGAGTGCTGCGCCATCGAGGCGAATGGATCCCCTGACGGTCGGCCAGATGCCCATCATCGCCCGCGCCAGCGACGACTTGCCGGAGGCGCTGTAGCCGATAACCCCGAGGGCACTTCCTGCTCTCAGCCCGAAGCTGACATCGGAAATAACCAGGCGCTGGCCTGCCGGCGGCCCGCTTGCCAGCCCCTCGACTGTGACCTGCTTGGAAGGCGCTGCGAGCGCCAGCGGTGCCGGGATTTCCGGAATGGTTTTCAGCAGGTTCGCAAGCCGCGCCCAGCTTTGCTGGGCGGAAACGAAACCGCGCCAATTCCCGATCGCCGCCTCCACAGGCGCCAGAGCGCGCGATGTCAGAATAGAGCCCGCGATGATAATGCCTGAAGAGGCCTGCCCTTGAATGACCAGGATCGCGCCGGTCGCAAGTGTTCCCGATTGCAGAGCAATCCGGAAAATCTTCGACAGGGTCGCATATCCGTTGCCGACATCCGACGCCTGCCGGGTGATGAGCCGATATTCTTCGTTCTTGCGGTCCCAGATTTCAGCCATGGTGCCCGCCATGCCCATGGCGTGAATGACCTCGGAGTTGCGGATCGAGGTCTGCGCGAAGGCATTGCGCATATTGGCGGCGTCGGACTGCTGTTTTGAAAGCGTCCGCGTTCCCTGGTTGGTCAAGAACGTCAGGATGGCGAGAACCAGCGATCCACCGATCGCAATATATCCGATCGCCGGATGAAACAGAAAGCAGATCACGAGGTAGAAGGGAAGCCACGGCAGATCGAACATCGCCGTCGGGCCCATGCCGGACAGGAAGGTTCTTATCTGGTCGAAGTCGCGCAACGGCTGAAGCCCGTCCCCGCCGATTTTGACCTTCAGCGGCGCCTTGATGAGCGCCCGGAACACCCGTCCGTTCACCATCTCGTCGAGCGCACCGGCAACGCGCACGAGCATCCTGCTCCGGAGAACCTCGAACGCGCCCTGGAACGCATAAAGAGCCAATGCAAGTATCGCGAGGGCAGCCAGCGTCGGTATGCTTTTGCTCGGAATGACGCGGTCATACACCTCAAGCATGAAAAACGAGCTGGTAAGATAGAGAATATTGATAAGCGCGCTTGCTATGCCGATGAAGACAAGTCCCCCCTTGCACTTCCGCAAGGCTTTGGACGGCTCACTGGCATCGGTCGCTGAACTCTGAAACACGAATTAAATCCCTCTCTACCGCATCGCATACAGACAAATAAGCCTGCGTATATCGCAGCTACAGGCCTATCAAGGCCAGACAATGACATAGCTACTTCGAACGTTCGACACTGGTGCCGAAACCCGCTGACAAGTCCAAAGCTTATTACATGAACCCCACTGAAAAATTACCGAAAATCCCCATTTATAGCGAATGATTTCAGAGGCCCTAGCTTAACGCTACGCTAAATATATCGGCCTAAGCAAGGGAAAACCGCAAATCGCCCAATAACGGTTCAAAGAGATGAACATGACGCGCCCATAGACGCGAGATTTACTGGGTGATTAACTATAAATTCAGTCTATAGTTTGTTCTGATTATGACCCGCAGACATATTTTGCCATCTGCCATCTCGCGCTTTCGACAGCCTGGCAGCAAGCATCGGCATTGAAGCCGGGAAACGTCAACCGGGCGAACACGATCGATTGACGCTGTCTCAGCGTTGGCGGGCTTCAGACCAACAAGTGCGATGCTTGGCTGGAATGAAACGCATCGACATTGATGTAGATACCCAGCGCGTCCGTGTCGATGTGCGAAGCACCGTCGGAAATTTTGTACTGGAAGGATTCGCTGACGTTCCCGTGAAGGCCGACGAGTTTTGCCGCGTCCACGGTGTAGGTGTAATCGCCATCACTCTCAATATGGATGACACCGTATTTCCCCGTAACCGTCAGCCCATGTTTATCCACGGCATTGTCGCCAAAGCGACGCAGCAGCACACTGCCATTGGCAGCACTGTCGTTTTCAAGAAGGTTTCCATGATATGCGCTGCCGGTGTCGGCCGAAATCTTCAAGTTGTCGTGGACAGCGACAATTTTTGGGGCGGCGACCGACGGCGTGGTCGCGACCGGCGTTTCGGTCGCAGGCACTGGAGTGGTAGTCTGCGGCGCCGGCATTTCCGCAGGGTGTTCGACGACCGGTGCAACAGGCGGCTGCTCATGGCTCGTTGACGTATCGCTATTCGTGCCGCCGGCGCTGTCGAGTTCGGCCTGCGCTTGCTCGAATGTTTTGTTGTCGCCGACAAAGAACGTGTTTTGCGCAGCGATTGTGGCGGGCATCGTCAGCGTCGATACATCGCTGTCGATGATATTGTCATAGAAGGAGCCCGATGCTGGCCGGTCGACCTTAAGCGCCGAGGAGGACAGATCGTCAAAGACATTGTCATGAACATCGATATTCTCGCGAATATAGACGGGATTGCCGGCGGCGCTGACCAGAACCCCATACACCCCGTCATGGACATAATTCCCGCTAATATCGTAGTTCTTCGCATCGCCCTGATCGCCAAGGCCGATGCCGTAGGACCAGCTGTAGCCGCCATATCCCGAGATGTCGTTGTCGTGGATGGCGATGTTGGTGCCAGCCTGTGCGCTCAATCCGAAGCCGCCGCCAACGAGCGTATTGCCCTCGACCAAAGCATCTTGAGCTCGGACCAGTACCAAAACACCTTTGGCGCTGTTGGTTTGCGTTTGCTCCAGATGATTGTCCTTGACGAGAATATTGCTGCTGTCGTTGAGCTGAATGGCGTCTGCGGCACTTCCCTGGCTGTTGGTGACGGTGTTGTTGATCAGGGTGACGCCCTTGACCTTTTCCATCCAGATCCCGTCGGAATGGACACCGGTCAGCGTGCTGTTTTCGATGGTGATGTTCTGGCTGCTTTGGAAGCTGACGGATCCGGGCTTTCCGGCAAGGCCGGTATTGGTCACCTCGACATTCCGTACGACCCAGTTCGACACGTTTCCTGCATATATCGCGTTCGCTCCAGTGTCGGCGATCTTGATATTCTCGATAACGATATTCGAGGCCTTGGAACCATGGATGCCGTCATTGCTGCTGTGAATGACCGGGGCGTCGCCAAGACCGTAGCTGCCAATGGTGATCGGAGCCGCAACGCTGCCGGAGTATTTCAAATCGAATTGCTCATTGAACACGCTTCCGGCAGCGAGCAGGACACTGTCGCCGGGGTTCAGCCTCAGGGATTCGACAGCGGACAATGTCGCGAAAGCTGAGTTCTCCGTGGTTCCGCTGTTATGATCGGATCCTGTCGCTGAGTTCACGTAGTAGACGGTCATGCTTTGATCTCCCCAAGGTAATGGGAATCTTCTAAGCGTGGACCTCTCTCTGGCGGCTAAAATGAAACACTAAAATTCTTTCTATCTGCCGTTATTCTTCATCGTCAGACGCATTTTCTTCGTCGCCGATGTATTTCTATGGCGTTAAAGTTGCAACGCATGACAAGAATGTATTTTTACTAGAAAGCAATTCGATGGAAGCCCATTTTCCGTAACCGACGGATTGCCGTGATCATGTTGCTACAACCAGGCAGGTTGTTCCTCAGCCTACCCCAACTATGAGAATGACAGTGATGACCTTAATAGGATGTGAGAGAGGCTATCGAGAAAACATGACAAAATCACCAAAAGAGATTGCTAGCCCGATGTGATTATTTGACAATTTCATCTGCGGGGAAGTGACGTCCTGTATTCCTATTGATTGCTTCCGAATAAAACTTCTTACCTTGTGAAGAAATATGTTCAATTTTCCAATATGCCGCGTATTCACTTATTATTAATGCGCCGATCAGCCGGCGTTTCGCCCAATTACTCCGATTGTATGTGTGCCATTATTGCACACCGGGCACTCCAATGTTAATCTCAGGTTAATCTCAGCCTTGACTCTCTGTATTAATATATCCTTAATCGCACCCGTCGCTAAGGTTAAAATTGGCCAGCGAAGATCAATTCAAGGAGAGACAACAATGGCTATTCACGCAACCGACGATACTGCCACATTTCTAGAAACCGATGTCATCTCTGGAAATCTGCTCAGCAACGATTCATCCGACAACGGTCACCTATTCCTCCGCGCATTCGACCAGCAGAGCGTTGGCGCCAAGCAGGGCAACAGCCAGGTCACCGAGATCCAGGGCGATTACGGCACCTTCTTCGTCAAACCGGACGGCAGCTACACCTATGTCCTGAGCGATGCTGCCAAGGTCAACTTCACCAATGGTGAATTGCTCCAGGAAAAGGTCTCATACAAGATCTCCGACGGCAGCGGTCATACCGATGTCGGCCTGTTCACCCTGAACATTCAGGGCGTAACCCAGGTCAAGCCGATCGCTGTCGACGACCACTACAGCTTCACCGAAGGCAGCCCCATCGCCGGCAATGCTCTCGACAACGACATTCCCGGCGACAATGGACATCTCTTCCTCCGTCAGTTCGCCGGCACGAACGTCAACGGCAATCCGAGCGCAACGACCGACGTCGCCGGGACCTATGGCACGTTCCATGTCAAGGCGGACGGTTCATTCACCTACGATTTGGCAGCGGATATCGCTCCGGGCGATCACGTCACGGAAACCATCCAATATTACAAGATCTCCGACGGCGAAGGTCATACGGATGCCGGCGTTCTGACGCTCAATATCACGGGCACGGACTTTGTCTCGGGCGCCAGCGTCTAATCGTTCACCAGATAATCAGTAGACGACGCCCGCCGCGCGAGCGGCGGGCGTTATTGCCCTTAAAGCCCTGGTTGACGGCAGTTCTGACTCTGCAGCTGTTCTCCTTAGAACGGCCGACGATTACTTGCTGCAGCGCTGCCGGAATCGGGCTGTCGCTCCATCCCCAAGCCCTGCCCAGGTTCGATCGAAGATAGGGCGGAGTTGTGGGCTGATCTCTCTAATAGCGGCGTTGACCCTGCAACGATCGCCAAGTTTCAGCATCGTCACGAGATCGCTATTAAGCGCAGCCTTTGCCGTTGATAGCGTTGCATTCGTAAAATCGTTCCAGAAGTAAAACCGCGTCAGAATCATCGACTCGTCGTGGGGCGCCAGAGCGACGGACCGCTTCATCATTTCCGCAACCGAAAGCGGATCTTCAGCAATCACGGATTGGACGGCGGCGAGACGAAGCCAAAAATTGCTGTTCGTCGGCATGCACGAGAGCGCATGTTGCAGGTAGTGTCGGGCCCTCGATGCCGCGGCAGCCCAAGCGTCGTAATTGACGTTGACGTTCTGCCGATCGAGTTGCGCCAGGACAAGTGTCACACCGGCGGAGACAATGTCGGACCGACAATAATGTCTATCGACAATATCGATGGTCCGCGCCGCATATTTGGCTTCAACATCATCGGTGACAGTCTCGCCGTGCTCGAGCCTTTCAGCGACGATAGAGATACTGGCGGTTTTTATCGAAGCGTACAGCTCTCTACCGGCCAGCAACGCAAAGACTGCGGTGACGACAAGGAAAACAATCCGTGTGACCGAAACGAACGGGCCGCGAGGCATCAGCTTTCAGTGTAGTATCGCGAGTAACGCTTATAATAATACTCACTGGAGCCGAATGTCCTGTAAAGCTTCATCTGCGACGGATCGACCTTGGTCAATATAGCGCCGACGCATTTCGCATAGAGCTCCGGCTCCGACAGCAGCGTCGACTGCACGACCTTGCGCGATGTCTTTCCCCACTCGATAACGAAAACCACTGCATCGAGCTTCGAGTTGATAGCGCGCGCATCGACGACGGGCGCCAAAGGCGGCAGGTCGACGATAATGTAATCGAAGCTTTGACGCGCAATTTCAAGAAGCTGGTCCATGCCGCGTGACGCGAGCAGCTCCGACGAATGCGGGACACGATACCTTGCAACCGTCGGAAGAAATGCAAGCTTTGTCTTGGGATCAAGAAGGATTAGATCCTTGAGCGGACGGCCATCGACGATCGCCTCGAGCAAGCCGGCCTCGGCATGACGACCAATTGCTCGGGTCGCACCGGGATTGCGCATATCGCCGTCGATCAGCAGGCAGCGGGCACCTTGCATTGCCAGAAGCTTGGCAAAATTGATTGATGTCGTCGACTTCCCCTCGCCGGGCAAGCTCGACACCACACCAATGACCTTGCAGCGCTGATCGGCCGCACTGAGGTCGATCGCAATCTTGGCGCTTCGAAGCGTCTCGGCAAACGCCGAGAGCGGGTGCTCCTCGACGTAGGTCGTGGTCTTGCTACCCCTGGCGATGCTTCGCGGGTTGCTCGGATCGACGAGCGTAGGATCATCGATGTTATCGTCAACCAGCGGCATGACGCCAAGCGATTCAACATCGAGCACTTCCTTGACGTCATCACCGGTGCGGAAGAACCGATCGCGGAACTCTCGGAAAGCGCCTATGCCGCTTCCGACCGCACATCCGAGGAACATCGCAAAAGCGACGACAAGGGCTCTCTTCGGAGCACTCGGCTTCGTCGGAGTCTCTGCCATGGTGATGATGCGCGCAGCGGTAATTGGGAAGCTCTGCTGCTGAATGGCTTCCTGGTAGCGCGTCAGGAAACTCTGATAAAGATTCTTGTAGGTGTCGCGCGTGCGCTCGAGTTCGCGAACCTGCACCTGCGTTTCACCGGCCGTCGCGGCAACGCCAGTCGCCTTCGTGACACTGTCACGCAAAGAGTTTTCCCGTGACTGCGCGACCTGCAGCTCGCTTTGATAGCTCTCGGCGATGCGGTTCAACTCATCGAACATGAGTCTCTTATATTCTTCCATCTCCGCACGAAGCCGAACGGCCTGGACGTGATCGGGACCAAGTCGCGCCTCGATTTCGGTCTCGAGCTTGGACGCCTCGAGATATTTCTTGCGCAGGTCGTTGGAAATGGAGCTGTCGAGCACGTCGGTGACGATCGCGTCGGTTTGCTTGGCGTCGATGATCGATTTGACGCGCGCATACTTTGCCTCGGCCTTCGCCGTCTCGGCCTGGGCATTGATCAACTGCGTGTTGATCTCGGAAAGCTGCTGCTCGCTGATCAGGGTACCGGATCCGGCCTCGACAAGCCCATGCTCGCTGCGGAATTTCTGAACCGCAAGGTCGGCATCAAGCGCCTGCTGCCGCAGCTCTTCGATACGCTCCTGAAGCCATTCGCCGGCCCGGCGTGTCGCCTCGTATTTCGAATTGAGTTTGTCGACCAGGTAGACGTCGGCAATGGCCGCGGCGATCTGACGCGCCATATCGGGCGACTGCGAGGTATAACTGACATCGAGAACGTAGGATTTGCCGACACGTTCGACATCGATATTACCGGCTACAGTTTCCGCAGCGTACCGCCGCAGCATTTCCCGATCGGGCGCGACTGCTGCGGCGTCGGCAAACCATGATTTGAAATTCACCATCGACTTCAGCGTCGCGACTGAAAACAGCGAATTCCGCTGGGCGTTGAACACCGGATCGTCGACCAGTTTCAACTTATCGACCACGGCATAGGCGATCGTGTCGGACTTCAACAGCTCGACCTGGCTGAGTACGGTCCCTTCGTCATCGTCCATCTGGCCGAAAGCCGCCAGTTGGTTGATCACCTGGTTATCGCTGCGGTCGATCAGCACGCTTGTATCGGCGGTGTAGACCGGCACCGACGTCAGCACATACACAACGCCGAGAATGGCGAAGGCGAACGCGCATGCCGCAACCATCCGCCACTGTCGGCGGGCAATCGCGATGAGCTTGTCGAAATCGATGAAATCAGCGTCGTTTCCTGCATCGCGGGAGGGGTCGATACGCGGGGTAAGTTTATCTGGCGATAGCAATTTCGATCTCCAACAAATCAAGCGCTAAGATCTAAGGGCAATTCCAGCTATTGTATGACCGCGACGCTCGGACTCGTCGACTGGGTCGTGTCGGAGGAGGATTGGCCTCCCCCATTTGTGCTGACAATCGTAATAGTGCTCGAAGACGAGTCGTCGCCGGCATTCGAAACTTTCAGCGTACCCGCAGTCGTCGCGGCGCCGTCAAAAGGCGTGCCATCGTCAGCGCCGGGGCCAGTTTGGCCAACCTGCCCGTCATTGCCGATGCCAGATGCGGCAGCGGCGGAGCTTGCACCTGGACCGAGCGCCGCGGTCCCGCCTTCGGCAAGGACCTTTGCAAAGGCGGCGAGTAGCGGGGCAAGATTGGGATCGGCGCTCGCAGCCTCGGCGACCGCCTTTTCGATCGCCAGCTTGGATAGCGGGTCCGTCACCTGACAGCTGTTTGCAGCCCGACCAAGACCCGAGCCGATGGCCGCCATCTGTGCGGCATTGGCTGTCTTGGCCTGCTCGATTACCGGTAATAGAGCCTCGCCGCTACTGCCGACCAGCGCACGAACGAGTGACGATAGAACCAGCGGATCAGACATGTCGAGCAGAATGGCCGGATTAGCCGTAAACGCGTTGACATCGACGGTAGTGAGATTTGCGAGGCGCACGCAAGCGGCCGCCAAGGCGCTTGAATTCATGCCGGCAAACATCGCAACGGCAAGTCCACTATATGCAAGCTTACGATAAACACCAAACCTTGCCATATCGGTGGTTCCTTCATCAAATCCGCTATGGAAAATACCACGCGGCGTTGGTCATCTGCGAGCAACGCCGCCTATATTTCAATCAATTTCCGAGATCCTGGACCGCGTTGCGAGTATCGTTCGCATCGTCGGTCACGCCTGCCACAGTGGACGATACCGAGTTTACGATGTCAAGGAACTTGACCAGTTCAACCGAGTCCGAATTGGAAATATAGATAATATCCTTGTCTTCCATCTTGAATTGCTGAACGGCAAACAAGGTCGCCGGATCGCGCAGATTCGCACGGACAATCACTGGAACCGTCTCACCCGCAAATCTCGTCGTGTCGACGTTCATCGACTGAACCGTTTTCTTCGGGACCAAGCGATAGAGCAAGACCTGAGCCGGATCGGCGCGGTCGTCGCGCAAACCGCCCGCCTTGGCGATCGCTTCTCCGAGGGTCAGGTCGGATTCTTCGAAATCGAAGCGGCCGCTGACGCCTGCGGCGCCGAGCGTGAGATAGGTGCGGCGCTCATGATCGATCGAGACCGTATCATTCGGCGCGACATAGATATTCTCCGCCGGATTCTTCAACAGCGTATTGTAGGCGACGGTTGCCGTCTTGCCGCGACGCTGCAGCGTAACATTCGTTTCGATATTGTTGGTCGTCAAACCGCCGGCGGCGGAAATGACATCGAGAACACGCTCTCCGGCCGGGCTGATCGTGATGCGCTGAGGATTGTTGACGTCACCGAGCACCGCCACCTGACTGGAGCGGTTGGTCGTCGTCGTGATGACCACCTGAGGCTCGATCGCGCGGCTCGCCAGCCGGTCCTCGACATCCTGCTCCACGGTCTCCTTCAGGCGACCGGCGGCCGGAACGCGACCGGCATAGGGAATCGTAATCGTCCCATTTCTATCGATGGTCTGCTCTGGCAAGGAAATGTAATTGCCGGGTCGACTGCCGGCATCGGACGGAATGAAGAGACCGCCGGACTGAGCTTCGAAGATGGCAACCTGGACGACGTCGCCATAACCAAGCGGAATTTCAGGCGCCCCGCCGCGACCACCGCCAAATCCTTTGAAGGACGTCGGCTGGGCAGAGGTAAAATAGGGCAGAACGTTCTTGCTGAGATCGATCAGGGCGTAGTCGATGCCGACACGACGCTCCTTCGTTGTCACTTTCACTGCCGCATCTCGATCAACATCTTTGTGATCGGGACCGGATCTTGGCAACGATGTGCAGCTTGCCAATATAGTGGTTAGCGCTACAACAATGGCGACGCGTGTACTACCGATACGAGAACAACCCATAGAATAACCTGTGTTGACGCCCCTGAAGCTACTGCCCCGCAATCTGACAAAATACAAGACAAACCCCGATCAATAACACTGAAAGCCGATTAACATTCCCCTAACTGTGGCAGGCTGGCAACGCCGAGCCTCTGAGGAAGCGAATAACGACCCAGTTTAACTTTTCTGGCGCCGTAAGAACCCGAGGGCTAGACCCGCTATAAAATTTCTTGCGTTTCAGAGTCAACAGTTCGCACCTGCACAATCGCTATTTTTCAAAAACCTTCATAAACCATCTGTTTAAATTTTAGCGGCTGAGCGGCCGCTCATATGCCACATCCGCGTCTCCGTTGCTCCGCCCAAGGCTTATGGCGACGACCGCACTGAGGAAGGCGGAATAAAACACGGCAAAACCCGGTATTTGCAGCGAGAAATCGACGGCCGCATGAAGCGCGACCAGTACCGTTGCCGCCAGGCCAAGCAGCACAAAATGCCTGAGACGCCGCCTTTGGGCGAACCCCTGCCGAAACACCTTGGCAAGGACCGCGAAGGCAAGGATTGCCGTGACCGGGAACAATACCCCGAGGCCCAGGAATCCTTCGAGATAGAAATTATGCGCTCGGTCGAAGATCCCGAAAATTCCGCAGGCCGAGTCGCGGTAGGCAGGAAATACGGTCCGGAAGGTTCCGAGGCCGGTCCCGGTCAACCAATGATCCAAAATAGCACGCCATATGCCCGGCAGAATGCAGAACCGATCATCATCCTCGAGCCGACGCTCTTGCGCGCGCAAAATCGCCTGCCCTGCAAACACCGACAGCAGCACGACGATGAAAACGATCGCCGAGAGGAGTTTCAGCATCGAACGCCATTGCGGCGCCGGTTTCAGATAACGCCGCGAGCCGTTCCAATTCATGGCCAGCCATGGAAAATAAATGAGGGCGGCAATAAAGGTCGCGAATATGCCGGCGCGCGAGCGGCTCAGCATCAGTGCGGTGAAGCATGCGCAAAAGAGCAGCATGTAGATCCACGATTTTAACAGAAGCGTGTTTCGGCCCGGCTCGCCGGGCGGGTGGTTTGAACAGGAACGGGCGATGTCTCTGACCAGGGTCAGCATCAGCAGCGTTCCAAGCCCGAGGAAAGTCGCCGCGGTATTGCGGTTGACGAAGACCGCGGTCAGGCTGTCGAGGTAGGCCTGTTTCTCCACGACGATCAGGATGTTTGGGAACAGTGTAAACTGGATCAGGCCGAACACAGCGATGATGCCCGCTGAAAGCCCGAGGACGGTCAGCACTTTCCTTGCGCGCCGATCAGTATCGCATAAGAGAAGCCCCGTCAGGAAGGTGACGAAAGGCAGCGCCACCGAGAGGATCGAAGCCAGCGTGTCGGCCGGCGCGACCGAGATTGCCGCGTACTCGACACCTGCCAGGTCACGAGCAGGCCCCCAGGCCGGATTTGCCAGCCAGTTGGAAGGCAGTTCGATGGTCTGGATGAACGTCCAGCCTGTCACCACGACGAGCACCAACAAAGCGCTGCTGAAGACCCATCTGCTCTGTCTCGGCTCTCCGAACAGCAGTGCCGAAATGGCGCCAAGGGCAAACATGCCGATCGCGGCAAAGGCGAAGGGAAAGGGCGTAACGCTCCCGAACGGAATGAGCGTCAGTATAACGAGGCCGATAAAGGCGAGCAGAAGAGCTTCTCGCAAGACCTGCCGATTGATGAGGTTGGATAACATTCGATTTCCTCATCAGCGGGCAGCAATAACGGAATTGCAACCAACGCGCTTAATATGCACGTACTAACATAAGTTGCATATCAATGGCTTGCGTGTTAAAGTGCAACAGAATTTCACATCGTTTAAAATTGTCGCGAAAGACTTAAGCCAATCGAGACAAGGCCCGGCTATGCTCCGTCAAGCAGCAGGAACGGGACAGACGTTCTGCGGTCAATACTTGGCAGATCACTAAATCGCCATGCCATTGACTGGGACAAAATGCAAGCCTGATCTCAATCGGTTGCCCTGAGGGGATTTAACAGATGAAGAAAACATTCGTTACACTTCTGGCACTGGCCTTTACAGCAGGAAATGCCTGCTCGGCATTTGCCGCCGGTCCCGCAGGTTTTGCCCGCGGCCTTAATGGTAATTCTGCGGTCAATTATATCTCTGAAAAGGGCAAGATCATTCCGCCCTTCGCCCAGGTATTGTTCTGCGCCCAGAACCCGGCCGAATGCCGTGACAACAACGGTGTCTCGGTCATCGCGCTCACCGATGAGCAGATGCTACAGCTGAAAACCGTGAATGGCGCCGTCAATCGTACGATGATCGGCAGGAACGATTCCCGCAGCGAATTGAACGGCGACGTCTGGAAGGTGAACGTCCGCAGCGGCGACTGCGAAGATTTCGCCCTCACCAAGCGCAGCCGGCTGATTGCGATGGGCTGGTCGTCGCGCGCTTTGCGGATTGCGACCGCCTATACGCCCTCCGGCGAAGGGCATGCCGTCCTGGTGGTGAGGACTGATAAGGGCGACCTCGTGCTCGACAACAGGCAAAGCAGCATCAAGAACTGGCGGGACACCGATCTGCGCTGGGACAAGATTCAATCGGGAACAGACCCCTATGTCTGGTACCGGCTGTAATAGCGGACGCAGCAAAATAAACCGAACGCACCTCCTCGAGATCGAAGTCGAGCCGCTCTGATGGGCGGCTCGACTTGTCATATCGCCCACATAAACCTATGCTTTTTGCTATCGGCAGGGCCACCGACACAGAGCTGCGGCGCCCCAAGTTCGATTTCCGGTGTGGGTATCAAGCGATCTTCGATATTGTCTTTTCGCCCAGATTAAGTATGACGGACGCCATGCTGCGACGCAGCATGATGTCCTACTCTAATGATTTGAGGGAATTATGCGCATCACGATGATTGGATCAGGCTATGTCGGCCTCGTTTCAGGCGTTTGCTTTGCGGATTTCGGCCACGACGTCATCTGCGTAGACAAGGATCTGAGTAAGATCGAAGCCCTTCGCGAAGGCCGCATTCCGATCTACGAGCCGGGTCTGGAACAATTGGTCGCCGAAAATACCAGCACCGGCCGGTTGTCGTTTTCGACGGATGTCGGTGAAAGCGTCCGTAGCGCCGATGTCGTCTTCATCGCGGTCGGCACGCCATCCCGGCGCGGCGACGGCCACGCGGATCTTTCCTATGTCTACGCCGCTGCGCGCGAGATTGCCACTTACGTGGAAGGCTTCACCGTTATCGTCACCAAGTCGACGGTGCCGGTCGGCACCGGCGACGAAGTCGAGCGCATTATGCGCGAAACCAATCCTGCGGCGGATGTGGCCGTCGTTTCCAATCCGGAATTCTTGCGCGAAGGCGCGGCGATCGAAGATTTCAAACGTCCTGACCGTATCGTCGTCGGGCTGAATGACGACCGGGCGCGCGAAACCATGACCGAGGTCTATCGTCCGCTTTACCTCAACCAGGCGCCGCTGGTCTTCACTACCCGCCGCACCTCGGAACTGATCAAATATGCGGCCAATGCCTTCCTCGCGATGAAGATCACCTTCATCAACGAGATCGCCGATCTCTGCGAGCGGGTCGACGCAAACGTCCAGGACGTCTCGCGCGGCATCGGTCTCGACGGCCGTATCGGCGCCAAGTTCCTGCATGCCGGCCCCGGTTACGGCGGCTCGTGCTTCCCCAAGGATACGCTTGCCCTTGCCAAGACGGCGCAGGATTATGACGCGCCGATCCGTCTCATCGAGACGACGATCTCGATCAACGACAATCGCAAGCGGGCGATGGGACGCAAAGTCATCTCGGCCGTCGGCGGAGACATTCGCGGCAAGAAGATCGCGATTCTCGGCCTGACCTTCAAGCCGAACACCGACGACATGCGCGACAGCCCGGCGATTGCCGTCATCCAGACCCTGCAGGACGCCGGCGCCAAGGTGGTCGGCTACGATCCCGAGGGCATGGAGAACGCCCGCAAGGTGATCGAGAACATCGAATATGCGAGCGGTCCCTATGAAGCGGCCGCCGATGCGGATGCGCTTGTCATCGTCACCGAATGGAACCAGTTCCGCGCGCTCGATTTCAATCGCCTGAAGCAGTCGATGCGCGCCCCGGTCCTGGTCGACCTGCGCAATATCTACCGCAGCGACGAGGTCCGCAAATACGGCTTTACCTACACCGGCATCGGCACCAATCTCTATCAGGAATCAAACGCCTGACAGGTTCTGGTGAACCGGTAATCGTCCTGACGCCGCGGAGCAAATCCCGCGGCGTTTTGGTTTTTGGCGCACTGCGCCAAAAGGCCTGAACGCGCTTTAGTTGAGAAGCCCGACCCGCGTTCCTTTTATCGTCAGCACGGTCAGCCGGCCCGTCGCCGAGACCGCGGTGTCGATGCCGATCCGTTGCGGACCGAATGTCGGGGTTCGCGCCGGGGTATGCCCATGGATTACCAGGACGGGAAGCTGCGGCCCGCTATCCAGGAAGGGTTGGCGAATCCACATCAGGTCGCTGTCCTTCTGTTTCTTAAGGTCGATGCCCGGTTTGACGCCTGCATGGACAAAGACCACCCTTCCCATCCGCAGCATTATTGGTAGCGATTCCAGGAATTGGATATGCCGCTCGGGGATCATGTTGCGAATGACCCGGGCAATCATTTCGCTTCCGGCCGCCGACTGCAGCAAGTGCTCGATATCGATACCGTATGAGTGCAGTGTCTCGGTCCCTGCAAAACCGAGCCATTCAAGAATGTGCGCCGGTTTGCGATAGAGCTTCACCAGTTCCGCGTCGTGATTGCCGCAAAGCGCGAAACGCTGAAACCCCGGCGGCGGGCTCTTGCTCAGGAACTCCAGCACCGCGCTCGAATCAGGACCGCGGTCGACATAATCGCCGAGCATGACGATAAGTTTCGGCCCCGGAATGCGCGCTGCGTCCTCCTCGATGCGGCGATGCGCCTCGACGAGCTCCTTATAACATCCGTGTATATCGCTCATCGCATAGACCGCAGCGAACTCGCCCTCGGCAAACGTCAGCCGAGCGCGTCCTTTGCGGTTGCCGGCCAGTATCCGTATCTGTTGTCGCCACGGCCCGAGATAGTTAAACATGTAACCCATATATGAGGTCCGAGCCCTCGAGGGTGTCGGAAAAGCTCCAGTTCCTGCCCATCCTTGCATGGGTATCAGGCTCAGTGTTCAAAAAAAATTGGCCCGATCACGGCCTCAGCGAAATTGTAACCGGAACCCCGCGTGAAGAGGCTATCGGGCCGTCGCTCGTGAATCGACAGCACTTTTCCCGCGTCGTCGATCGCTGCCGGAACGGTCTCCTCCGCACCGAACACTGAGCCTCGCGTCGAATCACCCAATCCTCACTTGATCCCTTCCGGCTTTCATGCGGAACGGCTTTCGCAGGCACATCGTGCTGCCCCTGACGCAACGTCCCCGCGACAGCGAAATTATGATTGCGAGAAACGCAATTTGTATTCGGCCGTTTTAGAAGGACATCACGGTCAACATCGCGCTATATTTTGGTAGATGAGGGTTAATTGAGCGTTAAGCCGTATTATTCGTTCCAGCAGCGGCTGTGTCGGCCGCTAGTTCTCCAAACCACAGAACTTCCGGCGATCGGATTTCCACAGGCGACACCTCCGAAAAAGCTGCATAAATCAACTATAGCGAGAGCCTGTAGAAAAAAATGAACGCTTAAGCTTATCACGCTTGACGCTACTGCACCGGCGCATGATGATGGCGCATTGCGAGCGTGAATGACATTCTTTACCGGGATTCTCAGATCCAAAACTGCGGGGTGCAAAGTGGAAACTGCGGTTGATTCGAAACTTATCGAGGCGATCAGCTACGACGAAGACAGCCGGCATCTACGGGTCTATCTGACAAACGGTCAGAGGCGGGAATATGAAGGCGTCCCCAAGGGCGTTGTCGTCGGCTTGACGATGGCGGAATCCCCGGGAAATTTTTATATGACGGCAATCAGGGGCAAATATCCTCCCCGCCCCTAATGTGATCTTCATTTCAGCTAAAATGCGAGACCGGCATCACCGGTCCCGCAAATCAGCGTCACCGACCGCGGCACATTCCATCAGTAGCCGCTGAAGAAATCGCGAACTGCATTGATCTCGAGCGGCGCAATCTCATGGCCGCCGGGATGCCAGACCGTTCTGACATCAGCGCCGCGATCCTTCAGATGTTCCGACAGCGCCTCGGTCATCGGGGCGGGAGCGATCGGATCGCGCTGCCCGGCCGTGACCAGCACCTTTCTCCCCGCAAGAGTTGCCTGAGCTTCGGGCTGAAATGGAATGAGCGGGTGCATCAGAACTGCGGCGTCGAATATGCCTTTTTCGATCAGCACATTGGCGAGAATGTTTGCGCCATTCGAAAAACCCAGACCGAGAATTTGGGAAGCCTGGTGCTTCTCAGCCAATGCCTTGACATAGGCGGCCATCTTCTCCGTCGCCCGTGAGAGGTCGGCCATGTCGTAGACCCCCTCCCCGGTGCGCCGGAAGAACCGCGCCGCACCATGTTCGGAAACGTCGCCGCGTGGCGAGAGAACCGTCGCTTCGGGCAGCAGGCGCCGGCCGAAATCGAAGAACTGGTTCTCGTCGCCACCGGTGCCATGCAGCACCAGCAGGATGGGTCTATAAGGTGCACCGGCATGCAGCCGGCGCACATATCCAGTTTCGGTCATAGCGCCTCTCCTTACGCTTCGAGCGGCTGCAGGTGCTGCTCGAGCAACGCGCGAAGATGGGCGTGCTGCTGGGGCAGCTTCAGGGCTTCGCCGAGATGGGCCGTATCCTCGTCGCGGTTAAACCCCGGCTCATTGGTCGCGACCTCGAACAGCACGCCGCCCGGCGTGCGGAAATAGATCGCCCAGAAATAATCGCGGTCGATCACCGGGGTCACCTGATAGCCGGTGTCCATCAGCGCCTTACGCACTTCGAGCTGCTTCTCGCGGTTTTCGACGGCGAAGGCGACGTGGTGAACGGAGCCAGCACCGGGAAGCGCGCGGGCAATGTTCGGCATAGTCTCGAGATCGATGAGATGCGCGCCGTTGCCGTCAGGCTTGATCAGCCGCTTGACCCGATCCCGTTCCTCGGCGACCTCGTAGCCCATGAACCTCAGGAGTTCGGCGGTGGCGCCTTCATCCCTGAGCCGCATCGCCACGGAATGGAAGCCGCGGATGGCGTGGTCTTCGCTGATGCCGCCATGGGTCCAGGCCTGACGCGCATCGTCCTTGACCTCGACCAGCGCAAAGCCGTCACCGTCAGGACCCGAAAAGTTAAGGCGCTTCTCGCCGAAACTTTCCTCGGCCTTCAGCCCGCCAATATTCAACGCGCTGAAACGATCGCTCCAGAAGCCGAGCGAGCCTTGCGGAACGGAGAACACCGTCGTGCCGACCTCCCCGGTGCCGGGACGGCCCTGCGCCATCTTCGGGAACGGGAAATAGGTCATGACAGTGCCGGGCGCACCGGTCTCGTCGCCATAATAGAGGTGATAGACATCAGGCGCGTCGAAATTGACGGTCTTCTTGACGCGGCGCAGCCCAAGCGCATTGGTGAAGAACTGATTGTTGGTTCGGGCGTCCTCCGCCATCGACGTGACGTGGTGCAGACCCTTGATCTGATCGAGCATGTGAAACCCCTTTCTTGCCTGCAGTGCGCAGGCTTTGGATGAGGCTAAGATGCGCGCTGAACCTCCGGGGGAACAGACCCCCAGATCAAAACGCATTGTCTTCTTTTAGTGAACGAAGATGCGTTGACGTTCACACCTCGACATCTTGGGGATCGGCCGGCAACTGCCAGTTGATCGGGGACCGCCCGCGCGACTGCAGGAAATCATTCGCCTTCGAAAAATGCCCGCAGCCGAAAAATCCGTTATGGGCCGAAAGCGGCGAAGGATGCGGCGCCCTGAGCACGAGATGCCGTGTCGTATCGACAAAAGCCGCCTTGCGCTGGGCATAGGAGCCCCAGAGCATGAAGACGACGGCTTCGCACTCGTCGTTGACTTTGCGGATGACCGCGTCGGTGAAGCGCTCCCACCCCTTGCCCTGATGGGCGGCCGCCTGCCCTTCCTCGACAGTCAGCACGCTGTTCAGCAGCAGCACGCCCTGCCTTGCCCAATGTTCGAGAAAACCGTGACGCGCCGGCGCTATGCCAAGATCCGTCTGCATCTCCTTATAGATATTGACGAGGGAGGGCGGGATGCGCACGCCCGGCCGCACGCTGAAACACAGCCCATGGGCCTGCCCCAGCCCGTGATAGGGATCCTGCCCGAGAATGACGACCTTGACGCTGGAGATCGGCGTCAGGTCGAGGGCGCGGAAATATTCACTGCCCCGGGGGAAAATGCGCTTACCGCCCTGCTTCTGCGCGACAAGAAAGGATTTGAGCTGCTGCATATAGGGGCTTGAGAACTCCCCCGCCAAGGCGGCTTTCCAGCTCTCTTCGAGACTGACTGATGTATCGCTCATCCAGCAAACCCTTCGCATATGCCGAAACAACGGACACACGGTTCTAACAAAATCGATCTACGCTGCAATGCCTGTCGGCTCGGCAATGGGTCCAGGCAGATAGAATCGGCGAAAGAAGGTTGCGATGGCTGTCCGAGGCACGGCCGTCCGTGTTTAACTATATGACGGCTTTGGTATTTACGCCGGCTGGCAGCCTGAGTAGAACCTTATGATAAACCGGAGACATGTCTTCAAATGAAATTCGGCACGAGCGGCCTTCGCGGACTTTCAGTGGATCTCAAGGGACGCGCCTCTGCGCTTTATGCGACGGCGTTCGGCAGATATCTGCTGCAGACCGGCAAGGCGCAACTCGGCGACGCCATTCTGATCGGCCGCGATTTTCGCGATTCGAGCCCCGATATTTCGGGAAATTGTGCCGGCGCACTCACCGCACTCGGCTTCCGGGTATTGGACTGCGGCAATGTCCCGACACCCGCCCTTGCCCTCTATGGCCTCGAGAGCAACGCTGCATGCCTGATGGTGACGGGCTCGCATATTCCGGCAGACCGCAACGGCATCAAGTTCTATCGCCCGGACGGCGAGATCGACAAATCGGACGAGGCTCATATCACCGCATCGGCGGCCGAGATCGAGCGAACAGGTGAGACCGTTGCAGAGGCCCCGGCTGAAACCGAAGATCATGAGGCGATCTGCCGTCAGTTGTTTTTCCAACGCAACGCCGACCTGCTGCCGCAAGGCGCACTGTCCGGCTTGAAGATCGGCGTCTACCAACACAGCACCGTCGCGCGTGATATGCTGGTTGACGTTCTCGCCCATTATGGCGCCGAGATCATTGCTCTTGGACGTTCGGAGAGTTTCATTCCCGTCGACACCGAAGCCGTTTCCGACGAGACGATCACGCTAATGAAACGCTGGGCGTCCGAGCACAAATTCGATGCGATCGTCTCGACCGATGGCGACGGCGACCGTCCGCTGGTGGCAGACGAAACCGGCATGCCGCTGCGCGGCGACCTTCTCGGCCTTGTCGCAGCCAATTTTCTCGGCGCCGGCACGGTCGTGACGCCCGTGACCTCCAATTCCGGCATCGAGGCCGCTGGCTCTTTCGCTGTCAAGCGCACCCGCGTCGGTTCGCCTTTCGTCATCGCAGGCATGGAAGAGGCCGTAGCCGCCAGCAAAGATCATGTCATGGGCTTCGAAGCCAATGGCGGGCTGCTGACCGCAACCCCTTTCGATATCAACGGCAGATCCGTGCGCGCCTTGCCGACGCGCGACTGTTTTCTCCCGATGCTTGCAATCCTGTCGCTCGCCGCCCTTCGCAGGCAGCCGCTTTCGGCCGTTGCCGCCTCCTACCATCTGCCCTTTGCCGCCGCCGATCGCCTGGAGAATTTTCCGTTGGAGACGAGTGCTGCGCTGATGGAGCATCTGCGCGCCTCCGGTGAAAACCTTGCCGCTTTCCTGCAGCCGATCGGCGAGGTGGCGGCGAAATCCGACATAGACGGACTTCGCGTGACGCTGAAAGACGGTAGAATCATTCATTTTCGCCCCTCCGGCAATGCGCCCGAAATGCGCTGCTACGTCGAAGCCGGCAGTGAAACCGCAGCCCTGGATCTGCTGAAGGCTGGGCTCACCCGAATAATGCACTGGGCAAACGCCCGCTGAACATGCCACGAACAAGCTTTTTTCAAGGAACCCGCCTATGACGCAGAAAATCGTTCCCGTGATCATGGCCGGCGGCAAAGGCACGCGGCTCTGGCCGCTTTCCCGTGCCACCGCCCCGAAACAGTTCATCCAGTTCGTCGGCAATAAGACGTTGTTTCAGGAGACGCTCGAACGCGTTTCCAACCCGGAGCTCTATGAAGCCCCGATCATCGTCACCAATGAGGAATTTCGCTTCCTGGTCGCCGAGCAGGCCCGTACGCTGGGCATTCCGCTCGCCGCGGTGCTGCTTGAGCCGGTCGCCCGCAACACCGCCGCCGCGGTGGCCGCCGCCGCTACCCTTGCCGCCGAGCTTTTCGGCAAGAACACCATCATCCAGATGCTCGCCTCGGATCACGAGATCCTCGCCGACAAGAGCTATTTCGATTGCATCCGCATCGCCCGGAATGCTGCAGCCGACGGCAAGCTCGTTACCTTCGGCATCAGCCCCACCGAGCCGGCAACCGGCTACGGCTATATCGAAATCGGCGATGCGCTTGAAAATGGCGCCCACAAGGTCAGCCGTTTTGTGGAAAAACCGGCATTGGAAACGGCCGAGCAGATGCTTGCCGACGGCGGCTTCTATTGGAACTCCGGCATCTTCATGTTCCCGGTGGAGGAACTCATCGCCGAGCTGCAGGAATATGCGCCCGATGTGCTGAAAGCAGCGAGCAAAGCCGTTTCCAAGGCAAGCCGCGACCTCGACTTTACCCGTCTCGACGCCGACCATTTCGCCAAGAGCCCCGATATCTCAATCGACTACGCGATTATGGAAAAGACCTCCAAGGCCGCTGTCGTCCCCTCGCCGTTCAAATGGTCGGACATGGGAAGCTGGGATGCCGTTTGGAAATCTGGCGTGCGTGATGACAACGGCAATGTCGCTGCCGCAAACACCACCGTCGTCAACACGCGCAACTCGCTGGTCATGACCCACGGCGTGCATCTTGCAGTACAGGGCATGGAGGATGTCGCCGTCATCGCCAGCGAGGACGCCGTCTATGTCGGACCGCTCAAAGACAGCCAGAATGTCGGGCAATTGGTCAAGATGCTGGCCTCCTCTTCCGCCACGGCGAAATTCACCGAAACCCATCCGACATCCTATCGTCCCTGGGGCGGCTATACCTCGATCTTCAACGGCGATCGCTTCCAGGTGAAGCGTATCTTCGTGACGCCGGGCAAGAAGCTCTCGCTGCAAAAACACCACCATCGCTCCGAACACTGGGTCGTCGTCAAGGGAACCGCCGAGGTGACGGTCGGAGAAACCGTGCGGATGCTGCGCGAAAACGAGAGCGTCTATATTCCGCTCGGCGAAGTCCATCGTCTGGCCAACCCCGGCAAGATCCTCCTCGAACTGATCGAGGTGCAGACGGGCTCCTATCTCGGCGAGGACGACATCATCCGCATCGTCGATGAATTCGGAAGAACGTGACGTCGCCGCCGGACTGGCGGCCCCAAACAATGCCGCCTTTTCCGGCGCGACCGCCATCGCTGTTGAATTCTCTATCGGACTTCTCGTAGAATGGACGCACCGAGAGACATGACCGGAGATATCCCCTGATGCGCATCCTGCCCGCCCTCGCCGGATTTCTTTTAATCATGGCCCCGGCAATGGCGTTTGCCGAAGCCGGAAAGATGCGAACCGCAAGCGAAGCTGAAATCCGCGAGCACCTGCCGGGCACGTCGGAGCTGAAAGAAAGCAGCAACGGTTACGAATATCGCCAGGGCAACAGCAATGGCTACAAGATAACCAATGGCCAAGTGTGCGTCCGGTTTGCCAATAAGTCGACCGACTGCGTCAGTGTGAAGACCGACGGCGAGAAATTTCAGATGATCGACAAGAAAGGCGGCAGGACGAAGTTTTGACTTTGACCGGCAGCTTATTTTGCCGGTGAAGTTTCACCGTCCCTGTCGAGAACGAATTCTGCGATCAGACCGGAATGGTTCGAGCCAAGATTGTCATCGAGACGTTTCAGCGATGTCAGATGAAGCGGCGCGCGCGCAAATATGTGATCGATGGCGATCCCCAATGAGCCGGCAGCAATCGGCCATGTCGCCGGTTCGGGCACGATTGTCTTCAGTCCCTGTTTGCGCAGGAAAGCCTGGATGCTCGGGGCAATCGACGAAGAGTTGAAATCGCCTGACAGCACCACAGGGCCGTCGATCGAGCCGAGCGTTTTCGCGAGATCTTCCAATTCAGCCATCTGGAAATCGTCGAAATATGGTTTGCTCAGATGCGCCGATACCAGATTGACGGTTTCGCCGCCGAAGTCGACGCTCGATATAACCAGCCTGTTTTTCCGCAGACTGCCCATGCTAACGACCTGCTGGTTGAGGAATGGGCGTTTGGACAGCACCAGCGTATCGCACGTATCCTTCCCGGTGTCGCAACCGATATGATAGGGATAGGCCTTGAACAATTGCTGCAGATGGAAGGCCAGCGGCTTTGCTTCAAGCAAATTGACGACATCGGCATTCGACGCGATCACCATGTCGGTAATGGCAGTCGAGTTTTTCCAGTTGTCGATCGCGATGTTGAACGACATCAGACGAAAAAGCGGCGGCCTGTCCGTGCCTCTACCGTCCTCCAAAAACTCGCCCAGCATGATGACGCCGTGAGCGATGAGAAGAAGCGAGACGAACAGAAGGACGAAGCCGTAAATCTGTCGCCTGACAGCCAGAATCACAAGGCTGGCGGCAACAAAGAGGACACCGAGGTGAAGCTGAAAGCTGTAGAGAAAGGACAGCAGCCAGAAGTTCGTGACATAGCGCAAGGATACGATCGCGATTGCAACGGTCAGAAACGCGCAGAGAATCCAATAAATTATCTCTCTCATCGATCCTGACCTGCTTGCAGACGACCCGCCGGCCATAACATGCAGGCCGGGATGTTGCAACGCAGCATAACGGCCGATGGCCGCGGCCGGGCTTTGGACGATACCGGCGGCCCTGCGTTATCCTGCAGGGCAGCGGGCAAAATGCCGTCAACCGCAGCAAAGGCCGCCGCCGCCTTCTCTTTCAAAGATCTATCGACTCGGCGTCTTCTTATCTTGTAAGTGGGGTCACGCGATACGGAATCGGCTTTTGCCGTCGGCAGCGAGCCGAGAGAAGGTGGGAATGCGCTACTTCATTACCGGGACGGCCGGCTTCATCGGTTTTCATCTGGCCAGGCGCCTGCTGCAGGAAGGCCACGAGGTCACCGGCTTCGACGGCCTCACTCCCTATTACAACGTCAAGCTCAAGGAGATGCGCCATGCAGCACTCTCCCAGTTCCCGGCCTTCAAACCGGTCATCGCTATGCTCGAAGATCGCGAAGCGCTTGAGGCAGCGGTTGTCGCGGCCAAGCCGGACATCCTGATCCACCTCGCCGCCCAGGCCGGCGTGCGATACAGCCTGGAAAATCCCGAGGCCTATCTTCGATCGAACGTCGAAGGCTCGTGGAACATCATGGAAATCGCCCGGCGCGTCGAAATCCGTCACCTGATGCTGGCCTCGACGTCATCGATCTACGGCGCCAATGCGACCGTTCCCTTTCACGAGACCGATCGCGCCGACGAGCCACTGACCATCTATGCGGCGACGAAGAAATCGATGGAACTGATGGCGCACAGTTATGCCCATCTGCATAAAATCCCGACGACGGCCTTTCGCTTCTTCACCGTTTACGGGCCGTGGGGCCGTCCCGACATGGCGTTGTTCAAATTCACCAAGAACATGCTTGAGGGACAGCCGATCGAGATCTACGGCGAAGGCAATATGAGCCGTGACTTCACCTATATCGACGATCTCGTTGAGGGGATCGTCAGGCTGTCGGCAATCGCCCCTGGTGAGGATAACCGTCTGGACAACGTGGCTGTCGAAACGCTTTCGCGCCAGGCGCCCTTTCGGGTCGTCAATATTGGCGGCGGCCAGCCGGTCAGCCTGATGGATTTCGTCGAAACGGTGGAGAAGGCACTCGGCCGTCCGGCCATCCGCAAGATGCTGGCGATGCAGAAAGGCGACGTGCCGCGCACCTTCGCGGCCCCCGATCTGCTAGTTGCGCTGACGGGTTACAAGCCGGATACGACTTTGGATGTCGGCGTCAAGGCCTTCGTCGACTGGTATCTCGACGTCCGCGGCCAACTCGACGCCTAATTGGGTTACCTCAACGCCGACCCGAATTGTTCCCATAACCGGGAATATCAGGGGAGAAACGTCACCGCCGCAACCGCGTCGACCGCCTTCGAAAACACATAGTCGACGACAACGGTCAGCTTCTGCGAGTAGGTCTTGAGCTGATAACCCTCGCCTCCGATTTCAGCAGGGCTGCGCAGGACGAAAGGAACGCCCGGGCGCACGAAACCGGCGCGTGTCGTCAATGGAATTTCCGGCGAATGGCCAATGGCGGAGGTGTACATCAGGTCGCGGCCGAGGCTGGCGGGGCCGATGGCGAGCGCCGGCCCGGCAGCAGTGATGCTCAGAGTCAAAGCGATGGTGGCAAGAATTTTGTGCATGTCGAAGTCCCCGTTTGCGGATCGGCGGGCTTCGCTTTGCCCGTCTCCAAACGATCGACGCGTCTGTCCACGCTTCGGTCGCTTTCATGAGACCACTCTACACATCAGTATTTGCAGGGCTTTTAAGCGGATCAGTCAAATTTTATGAAATTCGGCTTTCTGTCCCGATAGGGCACACGGGAAACGCCCCGAGGTCGCCAAGGCAAGATCGGCGGAATAACGAGGGACGCTGACCGCAATCTAGAGAACGCGATCCAGCTTCTTGTTGATATGCAGGTTCGGCATCAATCCCGCACTTTGCGCGGCATGATAGGATTCGCGCGCCGCATCGAACGAGATCGACCACATGATGGCGCTCAGGAGCAGCGCAATAATATAAATTTGAATACGCATCTCATCGGCGATACGGAAAGAGCAAGGCAGTTTTGTGTCAAAAAATGACCGCGAAAATAGAAAAAATCGGCGGGCTTTTTCCCCGCGCGTTTGGCATCAGACATATTAGTATCGCGCGAATTTTGGCTACTGTTAGCAGCCAACCCCGAGGCTCGAGAGCCCTCGGAGGTCCCTCCGCCAGGGGCCTCTTTGCTTTTTTACCGACATTTACCGCAGGCGGCTGACATCCCCGATATATCGAGCTTGGCGAAAAGTATATCAATCGATTGACTTATTTCGCAATCGGCGTTATAAAAGTGTCATGAGTCAGGAACACGACACCCAAAACCCGCCAGCATCCGCCCGCGCCGAGGCCGCGCGCCAGAAGATGTTGGCCGCCGCTCTCGACGTCTTCGGCCGCTACGGTTTTGACGGCGCCTCGACACGGCAGCTGACCGAAGCCGCCGGCGTCAATCTGCAGGCGATCCCCTATTATTTCGGCAGCAAGGAAGGCCTCTATATCGCCACCGCCGAATATCTGATGGCCCGCATCGATACCCATGTCGGCGACATGAGAGCGCGCATCGGCACGCGCCTCATGGCGCTCGACGCCGCCGGCGAAAGGCTTGGCGAAACGCAAGCCCGTCTGTTCCTCACAGAAATTCTCCAGACGATGGTGACGCTTTTCGTCGGCAAGGAATCGGAATCCTGGGCGCGCTTCCTGATCCGCGAGCAGATGGAGCCGACCGAAGCCTTCGCACGGATCTATCAGGGCATCATGCGGCCGATGATCGAGATGGGCCGGCGGCTGATCGGCGCCATCCTGAGTGAAGATCCCGCCTCGGAACACGTGCGCCTGCGCACCTTCAACCTTATCGGCAGCATCCTTGTGTTTCGCGTCACTCACGCGGCCGTGCTTGCCCAGATGGAATGGGACGCAGTCGGTCCGAAACAGGTGGAAACCTTGCGCGGCCTCGCCGCCGAATTGGTCGATATGCTCGGTCCATCGACGAAGGGAGGCGCGGCATGAAACGCCTCGTCCCCGTCGCCCTCCTTCTCCTCGTTGCGGCAGGCGCCGCCGCCTGGTGGTACGGTCTGCCTGAAAAGCTCGGCTGGCTGCCTGAGGCCCGCCGCGAATTCGTCCTTTACGGCAATGTCGATATCCGCCAGGTCTCGCTCGGCTTCCGCGTCAGCGGCCGCCTCGCCGACCTCGGCGTCGACGAAGGCGATGTTGTCAAGAGCGGTACGGTGCTGGCGAAGCTCGATGCCGCACCCTATGAATTCGCCGTGCGTTCGGGCGAGGCCAACGCCGCGGCCCTTCGGGCGACTCTCGACAAGCTGAAGGCGGGTCCCCGCCCGACCGAGATCGCCCAGGCGCGCGCCGCCTATGACGAAAGCCTCGCCGATCTCGAAAATGCCAACCTCGCCTATGACCGAGCCCGCCAGCTTCGTCCGCAGGGCACGATTTCCGAAGCGACGCTCGACCAGGCGACCGCTGCAAAGGCAATGGCCGCCGCCCGCTCCGAGTCCGCCAACGAGGCGCTGAAACTGCTGCAGGAAGGTTCGCGCGTCGAGGATATCGCCGCCGCCGATGCACAGCTAAAGGCTGCGGAGGCAACGCTGGCCTCGGCCCGCACATCGCTTGCCGATACCGAACTGCGCGCACCGAACGACGGCGTCATCCTCTCGCGTGTGCGGGAGAATGGAGCCATCGTCTCGCCGGCCGATACCGTCTTCGTGCTCTCCCTGACCGAACCCGTCTGGGTGCGCAGCTATGTCGCCGAGCCCGATCTCGGCCGCATCCACCCTGGCATGAAGGTTTCCGTCGCTTCCGATACGGCGCCTGACAGGCCGTATGACGGCACGATCGGCTTCATCTCGCCGGTCGCCGAATTCACCCCGAAATCGGTGGAGACACCGGAACTCAGGACTGATCTCGTCTATCGCCTGAGGATCGTCATCGACAAACCAGGCCCGGATCTGCGCCAGGGCATGCCGGTCACGGTGCGTCTTCCGACACGTGCGGCAGACGGACGATGACCGCCGCCGAAACCGCCCCCCAGACAGAGCGGGACGACAAGCCGCTCGTCCGGATCGACGGCGTCGCCAAACGCTTCGGCGAAGCGCCCGCAGCCCTCGACGCCGTCTCCGGCATCATCGGTGGCGGTGCGATCACCGGCCTCGTCGGCCCTGACGGCGCCGGCAAGACGACGCTGATCCGTCTGATGACCGGGCTGATGCTGCCCGATGCGGGGACAGTGGAGGTTCTCGGCCTCGACACCAGGAAGAACGCCGCCGGCATCCAGGCGGCAATCGGCTACATGCCGCAGCGCTTCGGCCTCTATGAGGACCTCTCGGTGCAGGAAAATCTCGATCTCTATGCCGATCTGCGCGGCCTGCCGAAAAGCGAGCGCGCCGGCGCCTTCGACGAACTGCTCACCTTCACCGACCTCAAGCGCTTCACCGGCAGGCTCGCCGGCAAACTCTCCGGCGGCATGAAGCAGAAGCTCGGCCTTGCCTGCGCGCTTTTGAAGAAGCCACGCCTGCTGCTGCTCGACGAGCCGGGCGTCGGCGTCGATCCGATCTCGCGCCGCGACCTCTGGAAGATGGTCGAGAACCTGACGAAGGAAGGCATTGGTGTGCTGTGGTCAACCGCCTATCTCGACGAGGCGGAAGCCTGCGACCATGTCCTGCTGCTGAACCAGGGGAAGCTGCTCTTCTCGGGAAAACCCGCGGAGATGACCGAGCGCGTCAACGACCGGGTCTTCAGGGTGTCCGATGTCACCGGGCGCCGCCGGCAGGTGCTTGCCGAGCTCCTGCAGACCGATGGCGTCATCGACGGCGTGATCCAGGGCGAAGCGATCCGCTTGGTGGCCGCCAAGGACAAAAAGCCCGATATCGGCAAGGCGGGCGATGGCGCATCGCTTAGCCCCGCCCCGCCTCGTTTCGAGGATGCCTTCGTCGACATGCTGGGCGGCGGCCCCGGCGGCCGCTCCAGCCTTGCCGAGGCGCAGGAGCCGCTCACGGCTGAGGACGACCGGCCGGTGATCGAGGCCAAGAGCTTGACGAAACGCTTCGGCGATTTCACCGCCGCCGAGGATATCAGCTTCGATATCCGCCGCGGTGAGATCTTCGGCCTGCTCGGCCCGAACGGCGCCGGCAAATCCACCACCTTCAAAATGCTCTGCGGCCTGTTGAAGCCGACCGGCGGCGAAGGCCGCGTCGCCGGCTTCGACCTTCGCCGCGATGCCGGAAGAGCCCGCAACCAGCTCGGCTACATGGCGCAGAAATTCTCGCTTTACGGCGATCTCACCGTCATGCAGAATCTCGAATTCTTCGCTGGTGTCTATGGCCTGCGTGGGCAGCGCAAGCGCGAACGAATCGCGCTGATGGCCGGCATTTTCGATTTCGCCCGCCACGCCCGCGAGCCCGCCAAGGACCTGCCGCTTGGCCTGAAGCAGCGCCTGGCGCTTGCCTGCGCCGTCATGCACGAACCACGCGCCCTCTTCCTCGATGAACCGACATCGGGCGTCGATCCGATCACCCGCCGCGAATTCTGGACGCATATCAACGCACTGGTCGAAAAGGGCGTCACCGTGCTCGTCACCACGCATTTCATGGACGAGGCGGAATATTGCGACCGAATCTCGCTGATCTATCGCGGCCGCTCGATCGCGCTCGGCTCGCCGGATGAATTGAAGGCGCGCGTGGCAACGAGAGAGCAACCGGACCCGACGATGGAGGATGCCTTCATCGCCCTGGTGCAACAATCGGAAGCGGAGGATGCCGCATGAGCGCCTCTTCCGGTCGGCGTCGGCGTCTTTTTGCCCTCGTGCGCAAGGAGAGTTTCCAGGCGATCCGCGATCCGAGCAGCATCCTTATTGCCTTCGTGTTGCCGCTGATCCTGCTCTTTCTCTTCGGCTACGGCGTCTCGCTCGACACGACCCGCACCCGCATCGGCCTCGTGACCGAGGAACTGACGCCGCTGACACAGGACCTGTCGGCGAGCTTCCAGGCCTCGCGCTATTTCGATGTTGCAATGGGCCGCGACCGGCGACTGTTCGAGGAAGATCTCGTACTCGGCAAGGTGCGCGGCATCGTCGTCATCCCGGCCGATTTCACCACGCGTTACACTGCAGCCAACCGTCCCGCCATCCAGGTGATCGTTGATGGTTCCGACCCGAACACCGCCAATTTCGTCCAGAACTACGCCCAGGGCGCCGTCGCCAACTGGGAAGAGCAGCGGCAGGCCGACGTCGCCTCCCGTAGTCCCGCCATCGCGGTCGAGCAGCGCTTCTGGTTCAATCCGGAGCTCAAGAGCCGCAATTTTCTCGTACCCGGCTCGATCGCCATCGTCATGACGCTCGTCGGCACGCTGCTGACCTCGCTCGTCGTCGCCCGCGAATGGGAACGCGGCACCATGGAGGCGATGATGGCGACGCCGGTGACAGCGGTCGAACTGCTCACCGGCAAGATCCTGCCCTATTTCCTGCTCGGCCTCACCTCGATGACGCTCTGCGTGCTACTGGCGGTCTTTCTCTTCGGCGTGCCGTTCCGCGGCTCCGTCGCCGCCCTTTACGCGCTTTCGGCCGCCTTCCTGATCCCGGCGCTGGGGCAAGGCCTGTTGATCTCGACCGCAACGAAGAACCAGTTCCTCGCCTCGCAGCTGGCGCTGATATCAGCCTTCCTGCCGGCCTTCCTGCTCTCGGGCTTCCTGTTCGAGATCAATTCCATGCCGAGGATTATCCAGTGGATCACCTTCATCGTGCCGGCGCGTTACCTGATCCCCAGCCTACAGACAGTGTTTCTCGCCGGCGACATCTGGCCGATGTTCGCAAAGGCAATCGCCGTCATGCTGGCGATCGGAGCCGTCATGTTCGTGCTTGCGGCCCGCAGCACCCGGAAGAGGATCGGTTGAGATGGGATGGACAAGGCTCTACGCCCTCATCATCAAGGAGCTGCTCGCCGTGCTGCGCGACCCCAAGGGCCGCGCCATCCTGATCGGCCCACCGATCGTCCAGCTTCTCGTCTTCTCCTATGCCGCCACACTCGAAGTGCGCAATGTCGACGTGATGATCCTCAACCGCGACAGCGGTCACTGGGGCCAGGAGCTGATCGAGCGTATCGACGGCTCGCCGACCTTCCGCCGGATCGCGATGGCGGGAAGCCAGGTGGATATCAGGATGGCGATCGATAACCAGACGGCCATCGCGGCAATCGAGATCGGCCCGGACTTTTCGCGCAATATCGAGGCGGGAACGCCTGTTGATCTGCAGGTGGTGCTCGACGGTCGCCGTTCCAATGCCTCACAGATCGTCGCCGGCTACCTCTCGCAGATCGGCGGCGCCCTTGCCGCCGAAACACCGGCAGGCAGACGCGCCGGCGCCGGCATTGTCTCGTCGGTGCCGCGCAACTGGTTCAACCCGAACCTCACCTACCAATGGTTCATGGTGCCGAACCTGATCGCCAGCATCGCGCTCTTGATTGGCCTGATCGTCACGGCCTTGTCGATCGCCCGCGAGCGCGAGCTCGGCACATTCGACCAGTTGATGGTCTCGCCGCTGCGCCTGCACGAAATCCTGATCGGCAAGCTGATCCCGCCGATGATGATCGGCCTTTTCCACATCACCGTCTATATCCTGGCCGCCGTCTTCCTGTTCGAGGTGCCGCTCCGCGGTTCGCTATTCCTGCTTTACGGCAGCGCGGTTTTCTATCTCGGCTCGGTCGCCGGCCTCGGCCTCTTCATTTCGGCGCTGTCGATGACGCAGCAGCAGGCGATCCTCGGCGCTTTCCTGTTCATGGTCCCGGCCATGCTGCTCTCGGGTTTCGCGACGCCGATCGAGAACATGCCGGCATGGCTGCAGCCGGTGACGCTGATCAACCCGCTGCGTTATTTCCTGGTGATCGTCAAAGGCGTTTTCCTCAAGGATATCCCCCTGAGCGAGGTTGTGAACCAGACGATCCCGCTGGCGCTGATCGCCGGCGTCACACTCAGCGCTGCCGCCTGGCTCTTCCGCCGGCGCCTGGAATAATCCAATACCGCCGCATGCTTCGGTCGCCTCACAGAATGTGAACCGGCCTGCCAAAGCGTGATTCTCCTGCCGGAACCTCGGATTGGCGTGGTCGTTACCCAAACGCAACCCCAGCAAAGGAGAAGCAAAATGTACAAGATCCTACTTGTCTCCAGCGCCCTTGCGCTGTCGTCTTTTGCCACCAATGCGTTCGCTGATGGCGCCGTGACCGGTGCAGCCGGCGGCGCCATCACCGGCGCGATCGTCGGTGGCCCCGTGGGTGCTGCCATTGGCGGCGTGGCCGGCGGTGTCGCCGGTGCCGTTGTCGATCCGCCGCCGCGCGAGGTCGTCACCTATGTCCAGCAGCAGCCTGCCCCGACCGCCTCGGTGGTGGTCCAGGAGCCCATCGTCGTCGGCAAGCCGCTTCCGGCTGATATCGTCGTGACGCCGGTGCCCGACAATCCGAAATATGCCTACACCGTCATCAACGATCGCCATGTGATCGTCGAGCCGCGCACCCACCGTGTGGTTCAGGTGATAGAATAATCAAGCAACCGAAGCCGCCTGCTGCGGCTCGGCAACTTCCGGCCCCGCCTCGGCGGGGCCCTTTTTCGTGAGATTGCGGAAACGCATTATGCTTGTCGCCGGTTCATGCCCTGTAAGCGACGAGCACGGCGCCGCCGGCGATCATGATAACGCCGAGCCAGTTGGGAAGCGTCAGGCGTTCACCCAGGAAGAGCACCGCGAAGACGGCCACGAAGACGACGGATAGCTTGTCGATCGGGGCGACCCGCGCAGCATCCCCGAGCTTCAGAGCTCGGAAATAGCAAATCCAGGATGCGCCGGTGGCAAGGCCGGAGAGCACCAGGAAGAGCCAGCTCCTGCTCGACACCAAAGACGGTTCCTGCCAATTGCCAGTGATGGAGACCATCATTCCCGCCGCCAGCAGGATAACGATGGTGCGAATGAAGGTCGCGAAGTCGGAATTGACGTTCTCGACGCCGACCTTGGCGAAAATCGCCGTGAGCGCTGCAAAGCCCGCGGAAAGAAGCGCCCAAAGCGGCCAGCTTGTCAGAAGGCTTTTCATGCGGCTTGTCCTTGCGCGTTACACCTGATCGGAAAGCAGATCAGACCTTCAGCTCGCGCCGCTCGCGCTCGGTCACCATGGCGAGATCCAGCACCTTCTGCAGGTTGGCGGCGTGGCGAAAGTTCGGGTCGGGCTGGATACCGGTTGCCACGGCCTCGGCAAAACGCTCGTAGTTGGTCGCCACCGGTTCAACCTCGATCTGCGTCCAGGTAGCGGTTTCGACACCCTCCCCAAGGCAGCCATGCAGTTCCGAACCGCTGGGGCGGTGGATGACCTCAAGGCTGCCTTTTTCGCCGTAGATGCGCAACTTCAGCTCGTTCAGATGGCCCGTCGCCCAGCGGCTGGCGTGGATGACGCCGAGTGCACCATTGGCGAAATCGACCGACATGGTGAAGCTGTCATTGGCATCCAGCATATATTCGCCGATCTGTCCGCCCGGCGCCTTATTGAAGGTCTTCAATCGTGCAAAGACGTGGTCGATATCGGTCGCTGCGCCATAGGCGGCGAAATCGAGGATATGGATGCCGACATCGCCAAGCACGCCGTTCGAGCCGTGGCCGGTGGAAAGCCGCCACAGCCAGGTCGATTCCGTGCGCCAATCGCCCCAGGCACGCGACACGAGCCAGCTCTGCAGATAGGAGGCTTCCACATGCCTGATCGTACCGAGCTCGCCTGATAGCACCATCTCGCGGGCGCGCTGCAACGGCGCGACATTGCGGTAGGTCAGGTTCACCATGTTGATGACGCCGGCCTTTTCGGCCGCCTCCGTCATCTCCAGCGCCTTCGCATAGTTCTCCGCCAGCGGCTTTTCGCAGAACACATGTTTGCCGGCAGCAATCAGCGCCATGGTCGTCGGGTGGTGGATCCGGTCGGGCGTGACATTCGTCGCCGCATCGAATTCACCCCAGGCGATCGCCTCGTCCAGGGAAAGAAACCGTTTTTCGATATTGAACTTGTCGGCGAAGGCGGAAAGCCGTTCGGGATCGGTGTCGACGGCGCCGACCACCGTCACGCCGTCGATGAGAGAGAAGCGGGCAAGCTGGTTTTTCGCCATCACTCCGGTGCCAAGAACGAGTAGTCGCATGGATGCTCCTCAGCGGTAACCGGCTTCGCCGGCCTGATGCAGTTTCGGGCCGCGTTCGACGATCGGTTCCAGGGCCCTTTCTACCGGCACATTTGGGGCGTCGGTAATGCCAGTCAACGACCCTTGCGGGTTGTACGCCCATTTGACGCCGTTGATCAGCACCTTTTGAACAGTGGCGTCGTGATAGGTCGGATAGGTCTCGTGGCCGGGGCGGAAGTAGAAGATGTTGCCGGCGCCGCGCCGCCAGGTCAGGCCGGAGCGGAACACTTCGCCGCCCTGGAACCAGGAGATGAACACCGTTTCGAGCGGCTCCGGCACCGAGAACTGCTCGCCATACATCTCCTCGTTCTCGAGTTCGAAATGCTCGCCGATGCCGGCGGCGATCGGATGGCGCGGATTGATCGTCCACAGCCGCTCACGCTCGCCCGCCTCGCGCCATTTCAGCGCGCAGGGCGTGCCCATCAGCCGCTTGAAGATTTTCGAGAAATGGCCCGAATGCAGCACAAGCAGGCCCATGCCTTCCCAGACGCGCTTGGCGACGCGCTCGACGACGAGGTCGGAGACAGCGCCGTGATCCTTGTGGCCCCACCAGGTCAGCACGTCGGTTTCGGCAAGGCGGGCTTCGCTGAGGCCGTGTTCCGGCTCCTGCAGCGTCGCCGTCGTCGCGGAGATGGCGGGATCGGTGTTCAGCGCATTGGCGATCGTCGTGTGCATGCCCTCAGGGTAGATCCCCCGGACGATTGCATTGGTAGTCTCGTGGATATTCTCTCCCCAGACGACGGTGCGAATGGCCATGATGTGCTCCTGCGGAAACTGGAAGTATCGAGAGGTGGGAAGGCGGATTCAAAGCGCTTTGGAAAACAGCGCCGATTGCGCCTCGTCTCCTCCACGTCTCAGCAACACATAGACCTTTGTCAGGAATTTGACAAAGGGGAAAATTTATCGGCGGGATTCTGGCAATGCTGCACGCAATATCACAGCAATATCAATGGGAAACGGATTTGGAAAAGAGATTGACGACGACAACGCCTGAAATGATCAGTCCAAGCCCGACGATCGCCGGCAGATCAAGACGCTGCCTGAAGAAGACCAGGCCGACCGAGGAAATCAGCACGATTCCCAAAGCGCTCCAAATCGCATAGGCGATGCCGACGGGGATGCTTTTCAGCGTCAGCGACAGGCAATAGAAGGCGGCCGCATAACAGGCGACGACGAGCGCCGTCGGCCCGATTCGGGTAAACTGCTGCGACAGCTGCAGCGCGGTCGTGCCGATGACCTCGAGCACGATGGCAGCAAACAACAGCCCGTAGACGGCGGTTTGGCTCATGGCGAAATTCCTTCGGATTATTTCCCGGTCAGTTCGATAAGGCGATCGATGAGATCCCGTCTCAGAACGCCGTCGATATCATGGCTTTCCAGCGTATCCGCAAACCACAGCCCATCGGCGGCGAAACGCACGAGCTGTGCGTCGAGGGAAGAATCGGTGCCCACATATTCCTCCGCCCGCGCCTGCACCCATCGGCGCCAGCGAAGGCGTAGCCGGGGTTCGGCAAGAAGCGCGATCGTCACCTGCGTCCAACTCCTGGAATCCTCGGGACGATCCCTGAGACCGGATACGGCCCTCACATAGGCGCGGGTGAAGCGGCCCTGCGGCAGCGGATCGCCGCGCATCAGTTCCTCTATATCGGCGTCGAACTTTTCAAGCAGGCTCTCGAACAGGGCATCAAGCAGCGCATTCTTCGTCGGGAAGTGATGCAGCAGCCCGCCCTTGCTGACGCTGGAGGCGGCGGACACCGCATCGAGCGTGACGGCGGCCATGCCTTCGCTGGCAGCAAGGCGCGCCGCGACATCCAGCAACTGCTGGCGCACAAGGACGGGTTGCTTCTTGCGATGGTGAGCGTTCGACATGCGATTAAAAGATACCGTCCGGACGGTTTTGTCAAGGAGAATCGGTCGAAACCCCTGTGCTACAGGCATTATGTGCAAAATGCCGCGGCAGCTTGATGACAGTTGCGATCATATTACCCCCGGTGCATGAAAGAGATTGTGTGGGGAATGACATTTGGATGGTTTCGTGACGGAGAAGGTCACCACTCTATATGAAGCGATCGGCGGCGATCCCGTGGTGCGGGCGCTGACGCACCGTTTCTACGAACTGATGGACAAGCTGCCGGAGGCAGGCAACGTCCGCGCCGTGCACCCGCCGAGCCTTCACGGCAGCGAAGAGAAATTCTACGAATATATGAGCGGCTATCTCGGCGGCCCGCCGCTCTATACCGACAAGCGCGGCCATCCACGCCTGCGCAGTCGCCATTTCGTCGCCGAGATCGGCCCCGTCGAGCGCGACGAGTGGCTGCTCTGCTTCCGCCGCGCCCTCGACGAGACGATATCAAGCCAGGCGCTGCGCGACCTCATCTGGGCGCCGGTGGAGCGGCTCGCCTATCACATGCAGAACGAGGAATGACCATGAGCCTGAATGCGCGCCTGGAGCCAGTGCTCTATCTTTTTGCCGGCCTGTTCGGCGTCGCCGGCGTGGCTCTTGCTGCACTTGCCGCCCATGGCGGCGGCGAAGCCAACCTGGCGGCATCCGCCTCCGCCATGTGCCTCGCGCACGCTCCTGCGCTGCTGGCATTGGCTCTTGGCACCGCCAAGCTCAAAACCGCCTGGCTGGCCGGTTTGCTCATGATTGTCGGAGCGCTGCTCTTTGCCGGCGACCTCATGACCCTGCGTTTCACCGGCGCCGGTCTCTTCCCCTATGCCGCCCCGACCGGTGGCTGGGCGATGATGCTGGGCTGGCTGGCCGTTGCCGCCGGCGCGGTCTTGCGCGAACGGCGTTGAGGAAGTTGGGAAGCTTGACTTCCTGGTTCTGAGCATGGGCCACATCAGAGTAGCCATCCGCAAATTGGGCGGCTGTCGGGAAGCCCTACCTCTCCTCCCTCATTCCTGTGCTTGTCACAGGAATCCAGTGCGCCCAAGTCTTTGGGCGCGGAAGACCCTCTTCAGGTCCTATAGGTCATTCACGGCGCGGACGCGCCGTAGCTGGATTGCTGTGACAAGCACAGGAATGAGGGAGGGTGAGGAATGCCTCGCCTTCCCCCTGCAAAATCGCACGAACCCCGTTATATGCCCTCGACGACTTTGAAACCTTCGAAAACAGGCGGGCCCTTGTACATGGCCTTGCGGTCGCCGGCATTGCGGTGCGCCGCGCGAAAATTCTCGGACTTCGTCCAATTCTGGAAATCCGCTTCGCTCGTCCAGACCGTGTGCGAGGAATAGAGCGTATAGCCCTCCTCTTCGCTGGCCTTGCCGCGCAGCAGGCGGAATTCGACGAAACCGGGTACCTTGGCCAGGCTGGAATCGCGATTGCGCCAGACTGTCTCGAAATCACCTTCGTTCCCGGCTGTGACCTTGAAGCGGTTCATTGCGATATACATGCGATCTCCTTACGCCTTCCTCTTGCCGGCCCTTGCCGCATACGAGGGAAAGGCGACAACATTATCGCCGTGTGCCGCCGCCGGGCCAAGCGGCCTCGTCGCCGCTTCTCCGGGCATGCGCGCTTCCCAGGTCGGGAACAGCGCCACATTCTGGTAGATCTCCTGGCGTTCGGCATGCTGCCGGAAAAGTTCGTGGAGCTCGGGCACGAGGCCCTCGCCCGTCTGCGCGGCAAGCTTGTGCAGGCCGATCATGGTGAAGCCGTCGGGACGCTGGTCGCTCATCGGGAATTGTCTCGCTCGTTCATCGTCTGCAGCGCACGCTCAAGGCTGGACTTGCTGCCGTTGCGCAGCGGGATAAAGGCCTTGCCGAACTTTTTGCAGCCGGTCTTCACGCGCAGGCAGGCATCGTGGCTGATACAGTCGATCGGGCAGAAGACGCAGTCGACCGAAGGCAGCACGGTATCGATTCGGGACACCGCTTCGCGCAGGCCGCCGTCATGATGAAGGAGTTCGGCGCCAAAATTGCTGGCGATCTGGCGAAGGTGCGCCACCTGGCAATCACGCCCGCCGACATAGAGGAAACTGCGGCCATCCAGTTTGGAACGCCCGGCGGACGCCTGAGCAACGCCCTCGCCCGCGACGTCGCGGACCTCCCGGTTCGATCCCTTCTTGCCCTTGCGAGCCATATACCACCCGTTCACTCGTTGATCGTCACACGATTCCTGCGTGTGCGGGTGGACCTTATTAAACTTGATTTTTGGAGTAAAGTATAAAGTTGATTATTTTTATCATATTTATCGCGAGCTGACCTGAACCTCCTGGATAAAGCTCCAACTGGCCTTACCCCACTCAGGCGGCAACGGCGGAAACGGCGCGGCGCGGCGCACACCATCGAGAGCAGCCTTGTCCAAATCTGGAATACCCGAGCTGCCGGCGACGGAGACTGACGACAACCTGCCGGTTCCATCGATCGTCAATCTGAGACGCACCGAAATCGCCTCGCCCATCCTCTTGTATTCGTCAGGCACTCGAACTGCGCGGCGAATACGCTTCTGCACTTTGCCAGGATAATTGGCTACAGCGGCGCTTCCAACGCCATCACCTCTGCCTGATGTCGTTGACATGCCATTAAATGCAGGCGCGTCCTGACCAGTCGTTACGCCTCTATCCGAATCCCGCCGGTCCGTGCCGTTTTTTCCACCTGTAGGCTCCGCCTTTTTCCGAGACGGCTTTTTTTCATCCGGCTTCGGCTTTTCGACCTTCTTGGGTTTCGGCTCCGGCTTTTCTTCGGGTTCGGGAGAAACTTCGGCAGTCTCGACGGGCTTCACTTCCTCTGGCCGAACTTCAGTTGGCGGCACCGCAACCGCCGTCTGTTCTGGTGCCGCAGTCGGCAAGATATCGGGCACCGGCTGTTCCGGCACCACCGTTGCCATGGGCTGAGCGACGAAAGTGTCGGCGGGATTCTGAGAAACAAGAATCTCCGGCTCCGCAGCCACAGCTGACTCAGGCGAAACACGCGTTACTTCTTGAGCAGGCTGAATCGCTTCTGCAGACTCGATCTCAACTGGTTGTGCCTGCTCGGGCTGCATCTCTGTCGGCTGAAGTTCGTCAGTCTCAGTCGTCGATTGAACCGTCTCCGGCTTGACTTCCTCCGCGGCAATTTCATCTGGCTTCAATTCCAGCTCTGGATCACCTGCCGAAGTCTGATCGACATCGGAGTCGCCATACACGATGACGCTGACGGCCTCCCCGGCGTCTTCAATCACTTCGGTCGGTGGCTGCGGCATGACCAAGGCAAGAGCGACCACCAAACTTACATGGAAGATCAGGGAGCAGATGCAGGTCAGCGTCAGCCGCCGTCGCACCGGCTTCTTCTCGTCATCCTGCTTTTCCACCGCCGCATCCATCGGCGGCGCGGAGAGCGGAGCGACCGGTGCGGTTTCCGGATGGTCGGGAAAGGAGGATATCTGCGCAAAACGCGTGTAGTGGATCACCGTTTCGCCGGCTGGCTGCAGCTGCGCATTGCGCAGTTCGGAAAGCTCATGGCCAGGATGCATGCCGGGCATATTGTCGTTCAGGCTACTATCGGCGTCCGCCTCCCCGATGAGCACCTGTCTCGATCTGGACTTCGCTGAAATCGCCATTGTGTACGCCTTAGACAGCCTGAAATATGCCCGCCGGAGATCATCCCCGGCGTTATCTTAGCCCTCGAAGGGAACCGAAATCTGCGAGTGGGTGACGAGACCCTTCATGCATTCGCCCGCAGCCGGCCCGTCGCAGACCGGCGTGTCGTTGATCAGGATGCGGGTCACGCTCTCGCATTTGACATTCGGCATATCGAACTGGCGCACGCGCTTCTTGCCCTGCGGCAGATCGCGGAAATCGAGCACGGTGATGCGGTCGACGGCATTCTTGTCGTTGAAGAAGGCTAGCTCGAAGGAGACCTTGTTGATGGCGGCGGGCAAGTGATTCAGCGCCACGAAGGTCATCATGCAGCCCTTTTGCGAGGGCGCGAGCGCATTGAGTTCGACATCGAGGGAAGATGCCGGTGCCGCCTCCTGCGCCTGACATACGCTTGAAATCGCCATCGCCATGCCGGCTGCAACAGCCGCAAACCTACCTGTCATAAAACCTTCTCCGTCATCGGCCCGAGCCGCCCGCAGGCAGCTCCTATCAGCAATTTCGAAAACTTGACCGTAATAGTATCCTATTGCGTCTTTAAAAAACTATGAGTAAGAAAGTCAAGATAAATGTCATCACAACCGGGGCCCCAGATCCCCGGCCTCACGGAATTGCCAACCGAAATGATGGTTGAAAAGCCAGATAACTTTAAGCACGTGCCGCTGCCGAGCGAGCCCGCGGCGCAGCACCGGATCCTCGAAAGCGCAGATCTTTTCCGCGGCGCGAACGAGATCATGATCAGACACGAGGGCGTGACCTATCGCCTGAAGATCACCCGTCAGGGCAAGCTCATTCTCAATAAGTAAGGCCAATAGTAGGTAAGACATGACCGAACAGACAAGACCGGCGCCAGCCGAAATCCGGGCGTTTCGCGCCGAGAATCCGAAGATGCGCGAGCGCGATATCGCCGCCCAGCTGAAGATTTCCGAGGCGGCCCTCGTCGCCGCCGAAACCGGCATCAGCGTCACCCGCATCGATGGCAGTGCGCTGAAATTTCTCGAACGCGTCGCGAGCCTCGGCGAAGTGATGGCGCTGTCGCGCAACGAAAGTGCCGTGCACGAAAAGATCGGCGTCTTCGAAAACATCAAAAGCGGCATACAGGCCGCAATCGTTCTCGGCGAGAATATCGACCTGCGCATCTTCCCGAGCCGCTGGGAACATGGCTTCGCCGTATCGAAGAAGGATGGCGATCAGCTGCGCCTTAGCCTGCAATATTTCGACAAGGCGGGCAACGCCGTGCACAAGGTGCACCTGCGCCCCAATTCGAATGTCGAGGCCTATCACACGCTGGTCGCCGCGTTGAAGCTGGAAGACCAGTCGCAGGACTTCGTCGAGGCCGAGACCTCAGAGACCGTCGATGAAACCGCCGACGTCAGCCGCGACGAGCTGCGCGACAACTGGAGCAGGCTCACTGACACGCACGAGTTCTTCGGCATGTTGAAGCGCCTGAAGATCGGCCGCCAGGCGGCCGTGCGCAGCGTCGGCGACGACTATGCCTGGAAGCTCGATAACAGCGCGACCGCGGAGATGATGCATGGCTCGGTGAAATCCGGCCCGCCGATCATGTGCTTCGTCGCCAATGACGGCATCGTCCAGATCCATTCCGGCCCGATCTTCAACGTTCAGGCCATGGGCCCATGGATCAATATCATGGACCCGACCTTCCATCTGCATCTGCGCCAGGATCACATCGCCGAGACTTGGGCGGTGCGCAAGCCGACCAAGGACGGCCACGTCACCTCGCTTGAGGCTTACAATATGCAAGGCGAGATGATCATCCAGTTCTTCGGCAAACGGAAGGAAGGGTCCGACGAACGCGCCGAGTGGCGCGAGATCATGGAAAACCTGCCGCGGGCAGCAAGTGTCGCCGCATAAGGATTGCAACGATGACGATGCGTAACAATCTGCGCCGGATCCGCCCCTGGCAATTGGCCCTGACGGCGGCCGTCATGGCACTGCCGCTGATCCCGTCGGCACCGGCGCTCAAAGGCCTCGCCTTCGTCCGCCCCGCCCACGCCGAGGAAAAGAAGCTCAACACCTCGCGCCTGGTTTCCGTCGGCGGCGATATCACCGAGATCGTCTATGCGCTCGGCGAGGAAAGCCGGTTGATCGCCCGCGACACGACGAGCACCTATCCGGAGGCGGCGCTGAAGCTGCCCAACGTCGGTTACATGCGGGCGCTCTCGCCTGAAGGCATCCTTGCCATGAACCCGACGGCGATCATCGCCGTCGAGGGGTCAGGCCCGAAGGAGGCGCTGGCCGTCCTGAAAAATGCCAGCGTGCCCTTCGAGACCGTGCCGAGCCCTTTTACCCGCGATGGCATCATCGCCAAGATCGATCGCGTCGGCGCGCTGCTTAACGTGCCCGAAAAGGCGAAGACGCTGGAGGAAAAGGTAGCGGCTGATCTCGATGCGGCGATCACTGAGGCCGAAAAGCGCCCGGAGGCCGAACGCAAGCGCGTTCTCTTCATCCTCAGCGCCCAGAACGGCCGGATCATGGCATCGGGCACCGGCACGGCGGCCGATGGCATCGTCAAGCTCGCCGGCGCCATCAACGCCATCGGCGCATTCCCAGGTTACAAGCCGCTGACGGACGAAGCGATCATCGAAGCCAAGCCCGACATCATCCTGATGATCAACCGTGGCGATGGCGCCGGCACCACGAACGAGGACTTGCTGGCTCAGCCGGCGATCGCGTTGACGCCGGCTGGCGAGAAGAAGGCGATCATCCGCATGGACGGCATCTACCTGCTCGGCTTCGGCCCGCGCACCGCAGCCGCCGCGCGTGAGCTCAACGCGGCGATCTACGGGGGCTGATCATGGCCCTGCCGCAAGCCATGATGGAACAAAGGCGACCACTGCCGATGGCGGAGATCAGCGCAAACCGGCAAGCGGGCGACAGAACGAGGCTCGCCTCTTTGGTCATCGTGTTGCTCGTTATCGGCTCCGTCTTCTCGATGCTGTTTTCGGTAACGACGGGCGCCTCGGATGCCTCGATCCTCGACGTTGTCGGCAACATGGCCGGTTCCGAGGCAGCACTGAGCACACGTGACCGGATCATCATCTTCGACATCCGTCTGCCAAGAGCGATCCTCAGCTTCCTGATCGGCGCCTCGCTGGCCGTTTCCGGCACGGTGATGCAGGGGCTGTTCCGCAATCCGCTAGCCGATCCCGGTCTCGTCGGCGTCTCTTCAGGCGCAAGCCTCGGTGCGGTCACCATGATCGTGCTCGGCGGCAGCCTTGCAGCGCCGCTTCAGGCACTTCTCGGCGTCTATGCCCTGCCGGCGGCCGCCTTTGGCGGCGGTCTCTTCACGACGCTGCTGCTCTACAGGATCGCTACCCGTCACGGCCAGACCTCGGTGGCGACGATGCTGCTGGCCGGCATCGCGCTCGGCGCGCTCACGCTCGCCCTCACCGGCCTGCTGATCTACCTGGCCAACGACCAGCAGCTGCGCGACCTGACATTCTGGAGCATGGGATCGCTGGCCGGCGCCACATGGACGAAGATCGCCGCCGCCGTGCCGATCATCCTGTTGTCTTTCACCGCCCTGCCCTTCATGGCTCGCGGCCTCAATGCCATCACGCTCGGCGAGGCCGCCGCCTTTCATATGGGCGTGCCGGTGCAGCGGCTGAAGAATGTCGCTGTCGTCGGCGTCGCCGCAGCGACCGGTGCGTCCGTCGCCGCCAGCGGCGGCATCGGTTTCGTCGGCATCGTCGTGCCGCATATCCTGCGTATGGCGATCGGCCCGGACCATCGTTTCCTGCTGCCGGCCGCAGCTCTGCTCGGTGGCTCTCTGCTGATTTTCGCCGATGTCCTGGCGCGCACCTTGGTCGCCCCGGCCGAGCTGCCGATCGGCATCATCACCGCGGCAGTCGGCGGGCCGTTCTTCCTGTGGATTCTGCTGAAGCAGCGTTCGCGCCTTGCCCTGTGAGCGCTGTCGTGAGTGACGAGATGATCGAAGTGTCCGGCCTCTCCGTGCGCCTTTCCGGCAAGACCATCATCAGCGACGTCACTTTTACGGCCAAGGCCGGCGAGCTGACGGCGATCGCCGGGCCGAACGGGTCCGGCAAGACGACGACGATGAAAGCCATATCGGGCGAGCTTGCCTATGGTGGCTCGGTGCGCATCGGCGGCGACGAGGTGAAGGAGCTGAAACCCTGGCAGCTTGCCGCCATTCGCGGTGTGCTGCCGCAGGCAAGCACCATCTCCTTTCCCTTCACCGTGCGCGAGATCGTCCGCATGGGCCTCACATCGGGCATCAACCTCAATCCCGACAAGGCCGAGCAGACGGCAGCCGCCGCACTTGCATCAGTCGACCTGACCGGCTTCGAAGGCCGTTTCTATCAAGAACTATCCGGCGGCGAGCAGCAGCGCGTTCAGCTTGCCCGCGTGCTCTGCCAGATCGCCGCGCCTGTCGTCGACGGCAAACCTTGCTGGCTGCTGCTCGACGAGCCGGTCTCAAGTCTCGACATCAGCCACCAGCTGACGATCATGACGCTTGCCCGCAATTTCTGCGAACGCGGCGGCGGCGTCATCGCCGTCATGCATGATCTCAACCTGACAGCGCTCTTCGCCGACCGCATCGTGCTGATGAAATCCGGCCGCCTCGCCGTTGCCGGCGGCATCGGTGACGTGTTGAGGGACGAGACCATGCTCTCGGTATTCGGCTGCGCGCTACGAATCAACCAGGTGCCGGCCGACGGCACGCCCTTCATACTCGCCCACAGCGCCGTTTCCCAGCGCTGACCGCCCGCGCGGCGGAACTTTTGCCCGCCCGGGACGTTTTCGGCAGTGATTTGGGTCAATGCCGCGCGATATCTTTCATGCAACGGACGGTGGTGACCCCAGTGCGAAATAGGCGGGCTTGCGCGCGCCCCAGCCAATGGAGACAGCCATGAGCTATTCTATCTTCCAGTCCGGCCGCAGCCGCCGCAACGGCACCTTTCACAATCTGGAATCCGGCATCGAGGAGCAGGTCGAGGCGCTGCGCGACGAACTCGCGGAACTGACGCGCCTGGTCGGCAAGAATTCACGTCACCAGAGCGAGAAAATCCGCAGCCAGGCTGGCGCCGGTTATGAGGAACTGCTCAGCCGCAGCGAGGATCTCTTACGCGAATTGCAGCACGGCTATGAGCGCGGCACGACCGAAATGCGCGACACCGTGCGCAAACATCCGCTGGCAACCCTCGGTGCGGCAGCCGCTTTCGGCCTCGCCATCGCCTTCCTAGCCCGCCGCTGAGGAAGCGCAATGCTGTCGATCCTCAGTCTCGTGACGGGCGCAAGCGTGCACCGAACCGTTGCACGCGCCAAGCGCAATAGCATCATCGTCGCGCTCGCCGCGCTTTTTCTCCTCACCGCCTATGCGCTGGCTGTGACCGCCGGCGCCATCTGGCTCGCCGGCATCTACGGCGCGTTAGGCGCGGTTCTCTTTCTCGCCGCCTGCGCACTGCTGATCGCCATCATTGCGCTAGTGGTGATGGCGGTTATCAATACCCGGGAAAAGCGTCGCGCCCGCGAGCGCCGCGCCGCACTGGAATCGATGGCAGCAGTCGGCCTCGGCCTAATCCGCGCCCAGCCGCTCCTGACCGCCGGCGTACTGGCGGCCATCGTCGCGGCCAATCTGGTGGGGACGAAGCGGGAGGATTGATGGCTGGGACAAGGCGTCCACCCTGACCCCTTTTTCAAAACCAGGGAGAAGGCCACTCAATTGGTATGGGATGGATGCTTTAACGGTTGATCCCATCTCTCCAGCCTTCAGTTTCCTGCTGTCCGGAGCGGCGCGCGAAGTCCACTCATGCTTCGGCCGTTGAGCATCAAGCCGGAGGAGTCTGGGGCAGGCCAGAGCCGGATAGCTGCTCTACAGTCCGATTGCCAGCCCCTCGGGAGAGTTTTATCTCGAGTGGGTATTGGCGATGCCACGCCGTATGCGGTTTAACAGTTCGTGGAGAACTGCTCATGAACGCCGGTACTCCTCCTCGTGCGCCTGAAAAAATAGGCAAGGACGGTCAGCCCATCCTCCCTCATTCCTGTGCTCGTAACAGGGATCCAGCCACGGAGCGTCCGCGCCGTGAATGAATTGATCACCGAAAAAAGTCTTTCGCGCCCAAGGACTTGGGCGCGCTGGATTCCTGTGACCAGCACAGGAATTAGTTGGAGAGGGAGTGCCCTGATGGCGTCGGCCAAGCAGATGCTCGTTCTGCTCGGCAACCGACAACGCCGGAAAAGCCGGAGCCTAACAGGGCAACCGGCTTGCTCAAAACGCAAACGCCTTCGACGTCAGCGGTGCAGAGGTGGCATCCGGGCCGAAATCGGCTTCGCCTGAAATCTGCAGCAATTCCTGCAGCCGCTGGCGGGCGCGGTTGACGCGGCTCTTGATGGTGCCGACGGCGCAGCCGCAGATTTCGGCCGCTTCCTCGTAGGAAAAACCCGAGGCACCGACGAGGATGATCGCCTCGCGCTGATCCGGCGGTAGCTGGTCGAGCGCCTTCTTGAAGTCCTGCAGATCGAGGGCGCCGTATTGCGAGGGGTGCATCGCCATCGATTCCGTGAACAGCCCGTCGCTGTCTTGGATCTCGCGGCCGCTCTTGCGCATCTGGCTATAGAGTTCGTTACGCAGGATCGTGAAGAGCCAAGCCTTCATATTGGTGCCCATCTCGAAATGATCCTGCTTGGCCCAGGCCTTCATGATGGTGTCCTGGACGAGATCATCGGCACGATCATGCCGCCCGATCAGCGAAATGGCGAAGGCGCGGAGACTTGGGAGGGCCGCCAGCAGTTCCCGCTTGAAGCTGGGTTGCGCTTTATCTTCCATGCGCATGATCCTATTCGGCCATCTTGGCAGAAGCCATCATTTCGGCATGGTCAAGCTTTTCGAGAAGGTCGAGGAAACGATCGGGAATCGCCTCCTCCTGCGCGGAGGCATAGAGCGACCGTAGCCTGACGCCGATCTGATTGTTCGGGTCCAGGATATCGCTTGCCCGCAGCTCCAGCTTGCGCTGATCGGCTGCATCTTTCTTGCGTGTCGTCATCAATTCGTCTTCTCGCCGGTTGTCTGTTGGGGCGCGCACGGGGCTGATCGCGATTTCAACCATCCACCGAGCCTTCGCTTGTCGATGTCGCTGGCATATTTTGCTGGATGGGTCAAAACGCTACGCCCTTTCTTCGTCGGCTTGATAATGCGGCGCGACAAAAAAAGTTCCTGCCGTTCCGGAACTTTTTTATCAAGGCGGCGTTAATCGGTCATTGGAGCCAATGACCGGCCTGCATACGGGAGCCCTTAATGACACTTTCCACTCGAATTGCGCCGCACCTGCCTTATCTGCGCCGCTATTCCCGCGCCCTTACCGGCACTCAGACTTCGGGCGACGCTTATGTCGCCGCCGTTCTCGAAGCTATCATCGCCGATCTCACCATTTTCCCGGATACGGCGAATGACCGGGTGGCACTCTACAAACTGTTTACACAATTGTTTGGTTCCACCGCCGTCCAGATTCCAGAGCCGACTTCGCCCTATGCCTGGGAACAGCGCGCCACCCTGAACCTATCCAAGGTTTCGCCGGGCGCCAGACAGGCCTTCCTGCTTGCCTCCGTGGAGAATTTCCGCGTCGCCGAGATCGGCGAAATCCTGGAACTCGACGAACAGGACGTCATGCGTCTGCTCGACATGGCCTCGCAGGAGATTTCCCGTCAGGTCGCGACCGACATCATGATCATCGAGGACGAACCGCTGATCGCCATGGATATCGAGCAAATGGTCGAAAGCCTCGGCCATCGCGTCACCGGCATTGCCCGCACCCATGCCGAGGCAGTGGCGCTCTACAACATGACCAAACCGAGCATGGTGCTGGCCGACATCCAACTGGCCGACGGCAGCTCCGGCATCGACGCCGTCAACGACATTCTCAAGACCTCGAGCGTGCCGGTGATCTTCATTACCGCCTTCCCGGAAAGGCTTCTGACCGGCGAGCGCCCGGAACCGACTTTCCTTGTTACCAAGCCGTTCAACCCAGACATGGTCAAGGCGTTGATCAGCCAAGCTCTTTTCTTCAACGAATCGACCAGAGTGGCCGCCTGAGACGCAATTTTCCGGCCTTCGGAACCAAATCGCCAAAGCAGACGTTCCGGTGCTACCGGGACGCTCCGCTGCTTTAACGGTTTTTGCAGCGCTTTGTTCTAAAGTTGACGGGCGGCGTCTCTATGGGCGCTTCCTTCAGCAACGTTCAAGATGTCACAAGGAAAGGCGGCCGAGTGAGTACGACTGAACCATTGTCCGGCATGCCTTTTACCTTCGAGGGCAAAGCCGCAATGATGGAGCGCGCGCTCGGCAGCGCCGGGATTTCAATCCTCTGCCAGGATGCCCGGCTGGCAATCTTCTATGTCGAAAATCTGCCGCCGCATTTCGCTGCACTTTTCACGCCCGGCGACGGTGATGCTGCCCTGTTCGGCGACGCGCACGGCCGGTATCTGACGACGCTGAAATACAAGGTGCTGGAAACCGGTATGCCCAACAATGCCGAGGTCGAGATCGACGTCGACGGCGAAATGCGCACCTATGAGTTGAAGATCCAGCGCACCGGCAAACGCGGCACCCATGGACTTCTGTCGGTGATGGCGGAAGTCACCGAAAGCCGGCATCGTGAAAAAGTCCTGAAATCGCTGTTGCGCGAACTTTCGCACCGCTCCAAGAACCTTCTCGCCATCATCCAGGGCATCGCCACGCAGACGGCGCGCAACACGCTCTCCCTCGACAGCTTCCTGCTCAAATTCCGCGGACGGCTGCAATCGCTGTCCAACTCGCAGGATCTGATCACCGATTCAAGCTGGCGCGGTGCCTATCTCTTCGAACTGGCCGAAAAGCAATTCGCTCCCTACTGGCCGGAAACGGCCGGCTCCATGCCGATCTACGGCATCAATGCCCATCTGACTCCGAATGCCGCCGTGCATCTCGGGCTCGCCCTCCACGAACTCATCGTTAACTCCGCCTCCTATGGCGCGATATCCGGTGGCGCCGCCTCGATCACCTTGAATTGCCGCGACGCCATGATCGGCGACAGGAAGGCGATCGAAGTCACCTGGGCCGAGGTGCTGCAGAACCAGGCGGAAGTCCACGAATTCAGCGACAACAGCTTCGGCCGCACCGTGCTCGAGCGTGTCGTGCCCTCGTCGGTCAACGGCAAGGCGGAGCTCAATCTCGTTCCCGGCCGCATCGAATATCGTCTGACTATTCCGGAAACCGAATTCGAAATCTTCAAGCGCGTGTGAAAGCCTGACGCCTAAAGCGCGTCGCGTCAAATTTGATCATGCGACGCGCTTTAGCTCTTTGTTTTTACGCATCTCGTTGCCGCAAAACCGCTGCACACTTTTGCGCGACATGCTCCAGGAAACGGGACTGCCGAACGGAAAAACAGCCGGTGCGAGGGCGGCGCACCGGCTGTCTTCACTCACCGGGAGGGGACCGTGAGTACGTCCGGATAGTGGGTTGGGGGCGCGCATGTTGGGTCGATGCGATCACCATCCGGATATCGCAATAACGACGACCTCCGACATTGGTTCCCTCCACCGACAAAAATATTCGACTTTTTTGAATCTTTTTTCGGATGTGCTTCTGCCGCCGCCCGCGCAATCATTTTGCCGATAGGCACGTGCATAAATTAAGGCGATAAAACAGATACTTGCCTCGATGCGTCGAAGGCAAGTCCGTCAAAATTTTACCGTTTGATAAATTTTTAAACCTGAGTTACGCTTCCCTCACAGGCCGTTTACCAATAATGAGGGAACTTCAATGGAACGACTGGAAACTGGGATTCATGCCGGCCGGCTTTCGCCCGCCGAGTATGAGGCTAATTTTTCCGATCTTCATCCGCGCCTCGACAATCACGAGGCGCTGGTCGCCGCCGACCGCTGTTATTTCTGTTATGACGCGCCGTGCATGACGGCCTGTCCCACCTCGATCGACATTCCGCTGTTCATCCGCCAGATTTCGACCGGCAATCCGATCGGCTCGGCCAAGACGATCTTCGACCAGAACATCCTCGGCGGCATGTGCGCCCGCGTCTGTCCCACCGAAGAGCTGTGCGAACAGGCCTGTGTGCGCAACACGGCCGAAGAACGCCCTGTCGAGATCGGCCGCCTGCAGCGTTATGCGACCGATACCGCCATGCAGGCCGGCAGGCAGTTCTACGCCAGGGCCGAAGCATCAGGCAAGACGATCGCCGTCGTCGGCGCCGGACCGGCCGGCCTTGCCGCCGCCCATCGACTGGCCGTGAAAGGCCATTCCGTCGTCATCTATGATGCCAGGGAAAAATCCGGCGGCCTCAACGAATACGGCATCGCCACCTATAAGACGGTCGACGATTTCGCCCAGGCGGAAGTCGACTATGTGCTTTCGATCGGCGGCATCGAGGTTCGCCACGGCGCCCTTCTCGGCCGCGATTTTTCGCTTGCCGATCTGCAGGCGCAATATGACGCCGTCTTCCTCGGCATCGGCCTTGCCGGCGTTAATGCGCTGCGCATCGACGGCGAGAACCTCGCCGGCGTCGACGACGCCGTCGATTTCATCGCCGCACTGCGCCAAGCCGAAGACAAGAGCCAGATCGCCATCGGTCGCCGTGTCGTCGTCCTCGGCGGCGGCATGACGGCGATCGACGCTGCCGTCCAGGCCAAGCTGCTCGGCGCCGAGGAGGTGACGATCTGTTACCGCCGTGGCAAGGAGCACATGAACGCGTCGGAATATGAGCAGGATCTGGCAAGCTCCAAGGGTGTCATCATCCGCCACTGGCTGGCGCCGAAATCGATCCTTTCGCAGGACGGCAAGGTCGCCGCCATCGAGGTGGAATATACCAGGATCCTCGAAGGTCGCCTCATCGGCACCGGCGAAACCGGCGTGATCGCCGCCGACCAGATCTTCAAGGCGATCGGCCAGAGCTTTGATGCCTCCGCCCTCGGTTCGCTGCGCATGGAATCCGGCCGCATCGCCGTCGATGCCGAAGGCCACACCTCGCTCGACGGTGTCTGGGCCGGCGGCGACTGCGTCTTCGGCGGCGACGATCTCACGGTTTCCGCCGTCGCTCACGGCCGCGACGCGGCTGAATCCATCCATCGCACCCTCACCGCAGCAGCCGCTCCGGCTGTCGCGGTTGCCTGAAGGGGAGAATGAAAAATGGCTGATCTCCGCAATAATTTCGTCGGCATCAAGTCGCCTAACCCGTTCTGGCTGGCCTCCGCGCCGCCGACCGACAAGGCTTATAACGTCGAGCGCGCCTTCAAGGCCGGCTGGGGCGGTGTGGTCTGGAAGACGCTCGGCGAGGAAGGCCCGCCCGTCGTCAACGTCAACGGCCCGCGCTACGGCGCGATCTGGGGCGCCGACCGCCGCCTGCTGGGCCTCAACAATATCGAGCTCATCACCGACCGCGACCTCTACACCAATCTCAGGGAAATGAAACAGGTCAAGATGAACTGGCCTGATCGGGCGCTGATCGCCTCGATCATGGTGCCCTGCGAGGAACAGGCCTGGAAATCGATCCTGCCGCTCGTCGAAGAGACCGGCGCCGACGGCGTCGAACTCAATTTCGGCTGTCCGCACGGCATGTCGGAGCGCGGCATGGGCTCCGCCGTCGGCCAGGTGCCGGAATATATCGAGATGGTCGTGCGCTGGTGCAAGCAGTACACCCGCATGCCCATCATCACCAAGCTGACGCCGAATATCACCGATGTCCGCCGCCCCGCCCGCGCCGCCAAGGCCGGCGGCACCGATGCCGTCTCGCTGATCAACACGATCAATTCGATCGTCTCGGTCGATCTCGACAACTTCGCCCCAAACCCGACAGTAGGCGGCAAGGGCAGCCATGGCGGCTATTGCGGCCCGGCGGTCAAGCCGATCGCGCTGAACATGGTGGCCGAGATCGCCCGCGATCCCGAAACCTACGGCCTGCCGATCTCCGGCATCGGCGGCATCACCACCTGGCGGGACGCCGCCGAATTCCTCGTTCTCGGCGCCGGCAACGTCCAGGTCTGCACCGCGGCGATGACCTACGGTTTCAAGATCGTGCAGGAGATGATTTCCGGTCTTTCCGACTGGATGGACGAAAAAGGCCATCGCAGCCTCGACGATATCACCGGCCGCGCCGTACCTAACGTCACCGACTGGCAGTATCTGAACCTCAACTATATCGCCAAGGCGAAGATCGACCAGGACGCCTGCATCAAATGCGGCCGCTGCCACATCGCCTGCGAGGACACCTCCCACCAGGCGATCACCAACGTCGTCAACGGCCTGCGCCATTTCGAAGTGATCGAGGAGGAATGCGTCGGCTGCAATCTCTGCGTCAACGTCTGTCCGGTCGAGAACTGCATCACCATGGAGCCGCTTGCCGCCGGCACCCTCGACAAACGCACCGGCCGTACTGTCGACCCGAACTACGCCAACTGGACGACACACCCGAACAACCCGATGGCCCGCCAGGCGGCGGAGTGATCGGTTTGACACGCCGCGGAGAAAACCACTCCGCGGCGTTGCCCGGAGCCGGTAATAGAGTTAGGGGGTTCATGCTGCACGATCGCAGCGTGTAACCGCAGAGGAGGCAGCCATGGCTCGCAAACACCTCACCGACTTCAGCTTTTGAGGTCACGTCGAAACGACGTAAATCCTTCCCGTCCGAAGCCCGGGTCAAGACCGGCTCGCAGATCATTCATGGCGACGTTGAACTGATCGAAAAACTCGGCCGCAACGATCCCTGCCCCTGCGGTTCCAGGAGGCGGCTTCAAGAACTGCTGCCTACGATCCGGCCGCTTTGACGGCATCGAAAGGGATCACTATTTTTAGAGACCGCGATTGAACGTGGACGGCGCCCTCCATCGAAGGGCGCCGTCTATTGCCGCGTTCAGGTCGCGAAGTGAGACAGAAATGCAAGCGTGAGGTGGGTCAAAGACCGAACGACCGCCTGTAAGCGCTCGGGCTCGTCCCGAGCCGCTTGCGAAAATGATGCCGCATCGTCGCCAGCGTGCCGAAGCCGCTTGATATCGCGATGTCGTCGAGCGACACCGCAAGCTCTTTCTCGAGAAGGTCACGGGCATGGCGCAGCCGCTCCTTCAGCAGCCATTCGCCGACACTGAGACCCGTCGTCGCCTCGAACCGGCGCTGGAAGGTGCGCATGCTCATGCCCGCTCTTTTCGCAAGCAGGCTGATCGGCTGCTCCTTAGAAAGATTTCCACGCATCCATTCGATCAGCGGTCCCAAGCGAATGCCCTCACGCTCTTCAGGAACCGGCGCGCTGATGAACTGCGCCTGTCCGCCTTCGCGGTGCGGCGGCACGACAAGGCGGCGGGCGACGCTGTTTGCCGCCTCCGCGCCGAAATCGCCACGCACCACATGCAGGCAGAGATCAATGCCGGCAGCACTGCCCGCGGCCGTCAGCAGGCTGCCTTCATCGATGTAGAGAACGCCGGCATCGAGCGCAATATCGGGATAACGCGCGGCGATCGGAGCGACGTAGCGCCAATGCGTCGTCGCTTTGCGGTTGGCAAGCAGTCCGCATCCGGCCAGAACCGCAATGCCGGAGCAGAGCGACATGATGCGCGCGCCGCGCTGATGCGCTGCCCTCAGCGCTGCGGCGAGCGGCTCGGGCACCGGCGCATCTATCGCCCGCCAGCCTGGCACGACGATCAGATCCGCCTCATCAAGCACCTCCAGGCCATTGTTGACCCCGACCGTCAGCCCTCCTGCAGCGCGAAGCGGCCCGGGCTCGATGCCGCAGACAAGAAAACGATACCAGCCTTCGCCCATCTCCGGGCGCGGCAGGCCGAAGACCTCGTAGGCGATGCCGAATTCGAAGGTGCAGAGCCCGTCATAGGCAAGGGCTGCGACCAACGGTCCTGTCGTCTGCTGTGGTGAAAAGTTTGGCATGATCTTTACGCTGTCGGTCATGATGGCCAATTTCGCAAAGCTCTAGCATCGGCGATACCAGGCGGCAACTCCAACATGGAAAGGAAAGACCGATGCCAAGCCCCGTCGCCGAAATCCCTGCCGCCGAGCCTGATCTCGCAGCATCCCACTATGCCGCCAAGCTCGCCTTCGAAACCGATTGCTCGGATGTCCACGCCGCCTTTGCCGGCGCCAAAGTCGATTTCATTCTCCTCGACGTGCGCTCGCCGGCACTGTTTGCGCAGTCCCACCTGCCGGGAGCGGTCAACCTGCCGCACGGCAAGATGACCGCGCACCGCATGTCGGAATGGGCAAAGGACACCCTCTTCGTCGTCTATTGCGCCGGTCCCCATTGCAACGGCGCCGACAAGGCCGCTTTCCGCCTCGCCAGGTTGGGCCTCAAGGCCAAGCTGATGATCGGCGGCATGACCGGCTGGGCCGACGAGGGTTTCGCCTTCGAAAGCCAAGCCGTTGCCGCCGAATAGAAAAACGCTCCCCTCTGAGGGAAGGGAGCGCATTCTCAGAACTCGATGACGACCTTGCCGAACGGGCCGCGATAGAGATGATCGAGCGCCTGCGGCAATTCCTCGAAAGAATAGCGCCTGTCGATCGCGGGCTTCAGCCCGGTCTGATCGACAGCCCGCACCATATCCTCCAGCGCCCGGCGATGGCCGACGGTAATTCCCTGCACGACAGGCGCTTTGAGAAGCAATGGCGCCACGGGAGCCGACACTTCGAAACCTTCGAACACGCCGATCACCGAAATGCGGCCGTTGACCGCCACAGCCTTCAGCGCCTGGCCGAGATGCGGCCCGCCTACGATTTCGAGCACATGGTCGGCGCCATAATCGCCGGTCAGTTGATAGAGCTGCTCCACCCAGTTGCCCTCGTGCCGGTTGATCAGATGATCGGCGCCGAGGGCCGATGCACGTTCGAGCTTTTCGCCGCTGCCTGATGTGATGAAGACTTCGGCGCCATGCGCCTTGGCAATCTGCAGACCGAAGAGCGCTACACCGCCGGTTCCTTGGACCACCACCGTGTCGCCAGCCTTGAGCTTGCCGCATTCGACGAGCGCAAACCAAGCCGTCAGTCCAGCGCACGGCAATGTGCTTGCTTCGGCCGCATCGAGCGTTTTCGGTGCAAGCGAAAACCATTCCTCGGAAAGCACCGTGTGCTCGGAAAGTACACCAGGATAAAAGCCCCCGCGCGTCTGGTAAGGCGGGTTGCGGGCAGTACCAGGCCCGCGTCCGTCGATCCAATCCGGGGAAAAGGTGGAGATCACCCGATCGCCGGGTTTGAAGCGGGTGACCTCAGGCCCGACGGCATCGACCACGCCTGCCATGTCCGAGGCCGGCACGAAGGGGAATTGCAATGGCAGACCCATGCCGCTCTCAAGCACCAGCCTGTCGCGGAAATTGAGGGAGACGGCCTGCGTGCGCACCCGGATCATCGCGCCTGACACCTCGGGAATTCTACCCTCGCCGATCTTCAGATTGGCCAGCGGGCCGATGGCATCGGTCTGCCATTGTCTTGTCTTCTGCATTTTTATGCTCCTTCTCGATGGGCGGAGCAGCAGATATATCGTTGAATATTCCTCTCTAGTTGCGATATTAAATCGTCAGAATGGTGCCGTTTGGGAAACAAAGATGGAGCAGTTGAAGGGAATTTCGATTTTTGTCGAGACTGTCGAGGCTGGCGGTTTCTCTGCCGCCGCCGACCGGCTCCATCTCACCCGCTCGGCGGTCAGCAAGACGATTGCAAGGCTGGAAGAACGGCTCGGCGTCCGGCTCTTCAACCGCACGACCCGTGCCCAGAACCTGACTGACGAAGGCCGATTCTTCTACGAGCGCTGTCTGAGAGCGGTCGAGGAAATCCGCATCGGCGAGGCCCAGCTTGAATCGGGCAAGCGCGAAGTCCGCGGCCGTCTGCGCGTATCGATGCCGATGCTGTTTGGCCGCCATTGCGCCGCCCCGATCCTGGCCCGCCTGCTCGAAGACCATCCGGATCTCGAACTTGACCTCTCCTTCAGCGATCGCGTCGTCGATCTTCTGGAAGACGGTTTCGACCTCGCCGTTCGCAACGGCCCGCTGAAAGACAATCCCGACCTGATGGCGCGGGCGATCGCCCGACAGCCCATGACCGTCTGCGCTTCGCCCGCTTATCTGGAAAAATACGGGGTGCCGCAAACATTGGACGATATCGCCCATCACCAGGGCATCGTCTATCGCCGGGGTGATAACGACAAAGCTTGGACCTTTCCAGCTGTCGCGGGGCCTGCACGCGAAATTCTGCCGAAATCGCGACTGCGGCTCGACGATCTCGCCTCGATAGCCGACGCCGCTGTCGCAGGCCGAGGGCTTGCCTGGCTGACTTGCTGGCTGGTGCGCGACAGGGTCTTGTCGGGCGAACTTGTGCGGGTTCTGACCGATAGGCCGCCAAGCATCTTCGACGCCTATGCCGTCTGGCCGAGATCGCCCGTCATGCTGCCGAAGGTGCGCCTAGCCATCGATATGCTGGCGGCCGATCTACCGCGCCTGATGGGCTGACGTCCGGCTGCGCCTTTTCAACATTCGAAGGAGGCGAACAACGAGCTGCGAAGAAGAGGGGAAGCCCATGTTTTTCTATGGGTTTGTCTGGAAATACAGCGATGCTGCAATATATCGCCAATTTGCCATCCGGCATGAACGGCATCCTATGCCATATTCCTTAGAACACGGTCCGCATGTCACTTCGCAGCGTACTCCGCGCACAAACAGCAGATTGCCACGCCGAGGTAGACAGGCTTTTCGGCACGTTCGATCTCTCCCATAGACAGCAATACAGGACATTCCTTCGCGCCCATGCCCGGATCGTGCCGGCCACCGAAGATGCCCTTGAGGATGCGGGGATCATCGGCCTGCTGCCCGACTGGCCGGAACGACGGCGCACGCAGCTGCTGTTGGCCGATATCCGGAAACTCGGCGATCCGTTGCCCCCGCTCCTTCCGCCGCCGGCATTGCACGGCGAGGCAGCGCTCTGGGGCGCCCTCTACGTGCTCGAAGGCTCCAAGCTCGGGGGCGCCCTGCTTGCCAAATCCGTGCCCGACCACCTGCCCGGCAGCTACCTCACACCGCAAGGTCCGAAGGGCGCCACGAGGATCTTCATGGATCGTCTCGATGCCAGCGGCATAGACGATCCCGCGGCCGCCATTTCCGCTGCCCGCGATGTTTTCGGCCTCTTTTTCAAAGCCGGGCAACTCGAACTGGAATCCGTCCCATGAGCGGCACGTTTGAACCGGTCGACCTCACCAACTGCGACCGCGAGCCGATCCATCAGCTCGGCGCGGTTCAGCCCTTCGGCTTTCTGCTGGCGATATCCTCGGACTGGATTGTCACGCGCGCCTCGGCAAATCTGGCGGAGTTCCTCGGAATTACCCAGGCCGACGCGCTCGGTCGTCCTGTCACCTCGCTGATCACGCCAGAGTCGCTCCACACAATCCGCAACAAGCTGACCACGCTGCGCGGTTCCGACGTCGTCGAGCGCATTTTCGGGATCGCCCTGACATCCGCTCATGACAGGTTCGATCTTGCCGTGCACATGAGTGACAGCGGGGTCATCATCGAAGGCGAGCGCTGTCAGGAAGACAGGCACGACGCCCCCTCCCTTTCCATGCGCAGCATGATGTCCCGTCTCGACCACACGGAAACGATGGAGGCTTTCTTTCGCGACGGGGCAAGACAGGCGCGCGCCCTGACCGGCTTCGATCGGGTCATGGTCTATCGCTTCGACGACAGCGGCTCCGGCGAAGTCGTGGCCGAAGCCGCCCGGGCCGGCATCGGTTCGTTCCTCGGACTGCACTATCCGGCATCCGACATTCCGGTGCAGGCGCGGGCGCTCTATCTGCGCAACCTGTTCCGCATCATTGCCGATGTCGACGCCGCTCCGGTCCCGATCCTGCCGCAACTCAACGAGAACGGACAGCCGCTCGATCTCTCTATGTCGGTATTGCGTTCGGTCTCGCCGATCCACATCGAATATTTGAAAAACATGGGCGTCGGCGCCTCGCTCTCCATATCGATCGTCGTTGACGGTAGGCTCTGGGGCCTGTTTGCCTGCCATCATTACGGTCCGCGCCTGCCCTCGGCCCAAAGCCGCTCGACCGCCGAACTGTTCGGCCAGATGTTTGCGTCGCGACTTGAAAGCCGCGAACGGCGGCTGGCGCTTGACTATGAGACCAAGGCGCGCCGGATCGCCGACCGGCTTCTTACCTCCGTGGCCGACAATGCCAGCTTGCTCGACGATCCGGCCTGGCTGATCGAAGCGCTTGCCGACGCCATTCCTGCCGACGGCATCGGCGTCTGGATCAACGGCCGGCTGGCGCTTGCCGGCATCGGGCCGAATGAGAAAAGCTTCGCGGCCCTTGTCCGCCATCTCAACCGCAATGCCGCCGGCCGCATCTATTCCGTCGACAGGCTCGCCGAAACCTATCCAGATCTCGACCTCGACGAAGCGGTGGCAGGCATGCTCGCCATCCCGATCTCGCGCTCGCCGCGCGACTATGTCGTGCTTTTCCGCCAGGAGCTGGTGCGCACCGTCCGCTGGGGCGGCGACCCGCATAAGCCGGTGGAGTATGGTCCCAATGGCCCGCGCCTGACGCCGCGCAAGAGTTTCGAAGCCTGGTCGGAACTGGTGCGCGGCCGCTCCCTGCCTTTCACGGAGGCCGAGCGCCGGGTCGCCGAAACGATCCGCATCACGCTGATCGAAGTGGTGTTGCGCCTCACCGACGAGGCCAGCATGGCGCGCCAAGCCGCCAACGAGCGCCAGGAACTGCTGATCGCCGAACTGAACCATCGTGTCCGCAACATACTGAGCCTCATTACCGGCATCATTCGGCAATCGCAGGCGACGTCGGTCAGCGTTGGCGATTACATCCGCCAGATCGAGGGCCGCGTCCAGTCGCTCGCCCGCGCTCATGACCAGATCACCCGCGATCATTGGGCGCCGGCTTCGCTGCGGCAATTGCTGCTGGCCGAAACGGCCGCCTATCTCGGCAAGAACGCCCAACGTATTCAGTTGAGCGGAACGGACGTGCTGCTGGAACCGCAGGCCTTCTCCACTGCAGCCCTTGTTTTCCATGAACTGATGACCAACAGCGCCAAATATGGCAGCCTTTCCGGCACCGGCAGCGGCACCGTCCAACTCGGTTGGCACCGCGACGACGAAGGCAATCTGCACATTACCTGGCGGGAAACGAACGGTCCGCCGGTCGTCGAACCCAAACGCCACGGTTTCGGTTCGACGATCATCCGCCGCTCGATTCCCTATGACCTCGGCGGCAAGGCGGAAGTTCGCTACAACAGAAATGGGGTCGAAGCAGATTTCTCTATTCCGGCCCGATATGTTGTCACAGCGACGAGCGAACGGTCAGATCCGGCTGCGACCGGCGCGGCCGATCATAAGACGATTGCCGGCGATCATCGACCGCTCTCCGGCCTGAACGTCCTGCTGGTGGAAAACAACCTGATCATTGCCATGGATGGAGAGGACATCCTGCGCCGCCTCGGCGCCGACGTGGCAACGGCGCCCAGTGTCGCCGAGGCGATGGAGATCCTGGCCGGCCAGTCCTTTGACCTGGCGCTTCTCGACGTCAATCTCGGCGATGAGACGAGTTTCGGAATAGCCGACCGACTGGCAGCTGAAGGCGTGCCCTTCGCTTTTGCCACAGGCTATGGGGAAGGCATTGCCCAGGCAAACAGCCACTCGGACGCGCCCGTGCTGCAGAAGCCCTATACGATGGACGGTGTGACAGACACCCTCGCCCGTCTGCCGCTTCTGAAAAAGCAATAAACGTCAACTCTCGGAGCGATCCGGGCGCAGCCCGCCGATGAAGAGCTGTTCCAGAAACCGCGCAGCATCCTCGAAGCGCCCCTCTCCGGAATGCTCCTGTCCGAGCACGGCACGCACCTGGACGTCGAAATCCGCGTAATGCTGCGTCGTCGACCAGATGGAGAAGATCAGGTGGTAGGGATCACATTTGGCGATCTTGCCTGATTTCGTCCAGGCGCGGATGACCTCCGCCTTCTCGTCGACCAGTTCCTTCAGCGGCCCCTTCAGCTCGTCCTCGATATGCGGAGCGCCCTGCAGCACCTCATTGGCGAAGAGCCGGCTTTCACGCGGAAAATCGCGGGCCATCTCCAGCTTGCGTCTGATATAGCTGCGGATTTCCTCTTCCGGATTGCCTTCGGCGTCGAAGGCGCGCAGCGGCTCCAGCCAGGTGTAGAGCACGCGATCGATCAGCGCCCGGTGCATCGCTTCCTTGGTGCGAAAATAATAGAGCAGGTTGGGTTTCGACATGCCGGCCACTTCGGCGATCTGGTCGATGGTCGAGCCGCGAAAGCCGCTTGCCGAAAACACGTCGAGCGCCGCCTCCAGGATCTGCTCTTCCTTCTCCTCCTGAATTCGCGTCCGCCTCAGGGTTTTCGCTGCTCTCGGTATGGTCACAGGCTGTCGTTTCCCCTTGAAATTCAACTTCTTCGCTCAAGTTTTAGCAGGAGGAACCCCTGCCGCTTTCTTGAGCAACTGCCCGTATTTTTATCGGCAATTTTCGTGATTTTCGTCTTGAGCCCGGCGGTGGAAGTTGTAATGTTTACCAATCGGTCAAATTATCCGCCAGATGAAAAACAAAGGCAACTGGCGATTTTCCGGCGCTCGACAAAACCAATAAGAGGCGTTGGAATAGACCACGGGAACAGGCGGGCATGCCACTTCACATGGCTGCCGCAAACAGGTGAGGGCTTGAAGAATGGTGGCAGCACCAGGCGAGAACATGCGCGTCAATGGCGACCGTCTCTGGGACAGTCTCATGGACATGGCGAAGATCGGCCCCGGCATTGCCGGCGGCAACAATCGTCAGACGCTGACGGATTCGGATGCCGAGGGCCGAAGCCTTTTCAAGACATGGTGCGACGACGCGGGCCTCGCCATGGGCATCGACCAGATGGGCACGATGTTCGCTACCCGCCCCGGCACTGATCCCGATGCCCTGCCCGTCTATGTCGGTTCGCATCTCGACACCCAGCCGACCGGCGGCAAATATGACGGCGTGCTCGGCGTGCTGGCTGCCCTCGAAGTCGTGCGCACCATGAACGATCTCGGCATCAAGACCAAACATCCCATTGTCGTCACCAACTGGACGAACGAGGAAGGCGCGCGTTTTGCCCCTGCCATGCTGGCCTCAGGCGTCTTCGCAGGCGTGCACAGCCTGGACTTTGCCTATAATCGCAAGGATCCCGAGGGCAATCTCTTCGGCGACGAACTGAAACGCATCGGCTGGCTCGGTGACGAAGAGGTCGGTGCCCGCAAGATGCACGCCTATTTCGAATATCACATCGAGCAAGGCCCGATCCTTGAGGCCGAAGACAAGCAGATAGGCGTCGTCACTCACTGTCAGGGCCTGTGGTGGCTGGAATTCACGCTAACCGGCAAGGAAGCCCATACCGGCTCGACGCCGATGAACATGCGCGTCAATGCCGGTCTTGCCATGTCGCGCATCCTGGAAATGGTTCAAGGCGTGGCGATGGGCGAGCAGCCGGGCGCCGTCGGCGGTGTCGGCCAGATGTTCTTTTCGCCGAACTCCCGCAACGTGCTGCCCGGCAAGGTCGTCTTCACCGTCGACATCCGCTCGCCCGACAAGGCCAAGCTCGACCGCATGCGGGCAAAGATCGAGGCCGAAGCGCCTGGCATCTGCGATGCGCTGGGTGTCGGCTGTTCCGTCGAGGCGATCGGCCATTTCGCGCCTGTTACCTTCGACGAAAAGCTCGTCACCGCAGTTCGCTCCGCCGCCGAACGCCTCGGCTACACCCACATGAACCTCATCTCCGGCGCCGGCCACGACGCCTGCTGGGCCGCCAAGGTCGCGCCTGCGACCATGGTCATGTGCCCCTGCGTCGGCGGCCTCTCGCACAATGAAGCGGAAGAGATTTCCAAGGAATGGGCGACGGCGGGCGCCGACGTGCTGTTCCATGCGGTCGTGGAGACGGCGGAGATCGTGGTGTGATGTCTAACGTCGCGCCCGGAGCCCCCTCATCCGCCCTTCGGGCACCTTCTCCCCGAGGGGAGAAGGGGGAAGCCGCAACGTCAGCCGCTCCCCTCTCCCCAGCGGGGAGACGGTGGCCCGAAGGGTCGGATGAGGGGGCTCCGGGCGCGACTAGAATTATCAAACAGGATATCCGTAAACATCGCCCAGCGAATACCGGACAAGCCCGCCAGCTTCGCCGCAACGAAACCGAAGAGGAATACCACCTCTGGGGTGACTTACGCGCACGACGCCTGAACCGCTACAAATTCGCGCGACAAGTTCCGGTCGGCCCCTTCATCGTCGATTTCCTCTGTCGCGAAGAGCGGATGATTGTAGAAGTCGATGGCTTCCAGGATGCCGAGAGCGCGACCGATCAACGCCGAACGGAATGGCTCAATACCAATGGTTATTCCGTGCTGCGCTTCTGGAATCAGGAAATCTCGCGTGAGCGGCGCTGGGTCCTGGAAACAATCCTGGCAGCACTGCAGGGCCGACTCGAACTCAGCTCCGAATTGCCGAGCTTCTATTTCGCCAGCCGCTTCACAGATCAAGGATAGGGAACGATCATGACAACAGTCATCAAAAACGGCACCATCGTCACGGCCGACCTCACCTACAAGGCTGACGTCAAGATCGACGGTGGCAAGATCGTCGAGATCGGTCCGAACCTCTCGGGCGACGAGACGCTCGACGCCTCCGGCTGTTATGTCATGCCGGGTGGCATCGATCCGCACACCCATCTCGAAATGCCCTTCATGGGCACCTATTCCTCCGACGATTTCGAGAGCGGTACGCGCGCGGCGCTTTCCGGCGGCACGACCATGGTGGTCGATTTCGCCCTACCCGCTCCCGGCCAGTCGCTGCTGGAAGCGCTGACCATGTGGGACAACAAGTCGACGCGGGCCAATTGCGATTATTCCTTCCACATGGCGGTCACCTGGTGGAGCGAGCAGGTCTTCAAGGAGATGGAGACCATCGTCCGCGACAAGGGCATCAACACCTTCAAGCACTTCATGGCTTACAAGGGCGCGCTGATGGTCGACGACGACGAGATGTTCGCCTCGTTCCAGCGCTGCGCCGAACTCGGGGCGCTGCCGCTGGTGCATGCCGAAAACGGCGACGTCGTCGCCTCGATGTCGGCAAAGCTGCTTGCCGAGGGCAACAACGGCCCCGAAGCGCATGCCTATTCCCGCCCCGCCGAGGTGGAGGGCGAGGCCACCAACCGCGCCATCATGATCGCCGACATGGCCGGCTGCCCGGTCTATATCGTCCATACCTCCTGCGAGCAGGCGCATGAAGCGATCCGCCGGGCTCGCGCCAAGGGCATGCGTGTCTACGGCGAACCGCTGATCCAGCACCTGACGCTCGACGAGAGCGAATATTCCAATCCAGACTGGGACCACGCCGCCCGCCGCGTCATGTCGCCGCCCTTCCGCAACAAGCAGCACCAGGACTCACTCTGGGCCGGGCTTGCCTCCGGCTCGCTGCAGGTGGTCGCCACCGATCACTGCGCCTTCACCACGGCGCAGAAGCGTTTCGGCGTCGGTGATTTCACCAAGATCCCGAACGGCACTGGTGGCCTTGAAGACCGCATGCCGATGCTTTGGACCCGCGGCGTCAACACCGGCCGGCTGACGATGAACGAGTTCGTCGCCGTCACCTCGACCAACATCGCCAAGATCCTCAACATCTACCCGAAGAAAGGCGCGATCCTCGTCGGCGCCGATGCCGATATCGTCGTCTGGGATCCGAAGCGATCGAAGACCATCTCGTCTAAGAGCCAGCAGTCGGCGATCGACTACAACGTCTTCGAAGGCAAGGAAGTGACCGGCCTGCCGCGCTACACGCTGACGCGCGGCGTCGTCGCGATCGAGGAAAGCACCATCAAGACCCAGGAGGGCCATGGTGAATTCGTCCGGCGCGAACCGGTGACGGCCGTCAGCAAGGCACTCTCCACCTGGAAGGAGATCACCGCCCCCCGCAAGGTGACGCGCAGCGGCATTCCTGCGACCGGCGTGTGACGATGCTCCATGACCAAACCGCCATCAACCGGAGAACGGCGCCTTCATGTCGATGACCTCATGCCGGCACCAGCGCATCCAACTCCGGCAGCAGCACGACGCTTTCCTGCTCGTTCGGATCGGTGCGGGCGATGATCGCCGTGCACGGCGTGCTGCTGAGGTTTGCCGGCATATGCGGCACGCCGGCCGGGATGTAGAAGAGTTCGCCGGCATGGACGATAACGTGCTGCTCGAGCCGGTCTCCGTACCAGGTATGAGCCTCGCCGGAGAGCATGTAGATCGCCGTCTCATGCGCCTCGTGCAGATGCGCCTTGGCGCGCACGCCGGGCGGGATCGTCAGCAGGTGCATGCAGATGCCCTTGGCGCCCACCGTCTCGGCCGCGATCCCTTGGAAATAGCTGAGCCCCTGCTTGCCGTCATAGGCATGGTTGGGCCGAACGATGTGGCAGGTGGGTTTTGATGTCGCGTCCATTCTCTTCCTCCATAAAATGTGCCGCCGGCATGGCCTGCGGCGATGGTAACATGCAAACCGCCTCCCCGCGGCGAAAACAAGAACGGTCGCATTGATGCAAGCACCCTCCGTCGTATCCGCCAAGGATCTCTGTCTCACCTACCAGGCGAATGACGGCCCGGTGCGGGCTCTCAGCGATGTCAATCTCGATGTCCGCAAGGGCGATTTCGTCTCTTTCATCGGCCCCTCCGGCTGCGGCAAGACCACCTTCCTGCGTGTCATCGCCGATCTCGAAAAGAGCACTTCGGGCGAGATTTCGATCAACGGCATGACGCCGGAAGAAGCCCGCAAGGCCCGCGCCTACGGCTACGTCTTCCAGGCACCGGCGCTCTATCCCTGGCGCACCATCGAAAACAATATCGCCCTGCCGTTGGAGATCATGGGTTATTCCGGCGCCGACCGGACGAGGCGCATCGCTGAGGCGCTCGATCTTGTCAGCCTCACCGGCTTCGAGAAGAAATTTCCCTGGCAGCTTTCCGGCGGCATGCAGCAACGCGCCTCGATCGCCCGCGCGCTGGCCTTCGACGCCGACCTGCTGCTGATGGACGAGCCCTTCGGCGCGCTCGACGAGATCGTCCGCGACCATCTCAACGAAGAGCTCCTGAAACTCTGGGCCCGCACCAACAAGACCATCTGTTTCGTCACCCATTCCATCCCCGAGGCGGTCTACCTCTCGACCAAGATTGTGGTGATGTCGCCGCGCCCCGGCCGCGTGACCGACGTAATCGACTCGACGCTGCCGGCCGAGCGCCCGCTCGATATCCGTGACACCCCGGAATTCCTGGAGATCGCCCATCGTGTCCGCGAAGGGTTGAGGACGGGGCATAGCCATGAGGTTTAGGCGGTTGAGTTCGAGGCTTACCCTCCTCTGCCCTGCCGGGCATCTCCCCCACAAAGGGGGAGATCGGCAAGAGGATAGCACGTCGGTCCTCACTGATTCCACGCTGGATCAGGGGCCCTTCGTTGTTTGGGGAAGCCGTTTCCGCATATCGATCTCCCCCCTTGTGGGGGAGATGCCCGGCAGGGCAGAGGGGGGTGGCTACGCATTCGACCTCAAATGGGGGCAGTCGCTATGACACCCGACACCCTCAAAAACAAGATTGTCCCCGTCACCACCATCCTGCTTGCTCTTATCGCCATCTGGTATGTCGCAGCCGTTCTCATGAATGCGCCGTTCCAGCGCGATATGGACAGCCGCGCCGGCGCCACACCGACGACGCTCGAATTCATCGGCAAGACGCTGGCGCAGCCGAAGCCGATCTTGCCGGCGCCGCATCAGGTGGCGCAGAACGTTTATGAGAACACCGTCCTGCGCAGCCTTTCGAGCAATCGCAGCCTCGTCTATCACAGCTGGGTGACGCTCTCCTCCACCCTGCTCGGCTTCGGCTTCGGCATGCTGCTCGGCATTCTTCTTGCGGTGCTGATCGTGCATAACCGCGCCATGGACCGCTCGCTGATGCCCTGGCTGGTGGCGAGCCAAACCATCCCGATCCTCGCCATCGCGCCGATGATCGTCATCATCTCCTACAATGTGCTGACCGGTGACAATGCGCTTGCGCATCTGTTAAACCTCGATTCCGAGGCCTCCCGCCTCGTCTCCAAGGCGCTGATTTCCACCTACCTTTCCTTCTTTCCCGTCGCCGTCGGCATGGTGAAGGGCTTACGGTCACCTGAGATCATGCATCTCGACCTGATGCGCACCTATTATGCGAGCCCGATGCAGACCTTCTGGAAGTTGCGGGTTCCGGCCTCGATCCCCTTCCTCTTCACCTCGATGAAGGTCGCGATCGCCGCCAGCCTCGTTGGCGCCATCGTCGGCGAGCTGCCGACAGGTGCGGTTGCCGGCATCGGCTCGAAGTTGCTGGCCGGCTCTTATTACAGCCAGACCATCGATATCTGGGCGGCTCTCGTCGCCGGGTCGCTGCTGGCAGGCATCCTGGTTGCGATCGTCGGCCTTGCGGCGAAGATCGTCGACCGTGCCATGGGCGGGAGGCCGGCATGAGACATCTGACCTTCTCTTGGCAGGGCGTGACCGCCCTCCTCTTCTGCATGGCAGCGCTTGTCACCCTGCCGCTTTTGGCCGAAGGCGCGGCGCAGCCCTTCACCGACGGCACGGCAAGCCTTGTCTTCACCATCGTCATGGCGGCTGCCCTGCTGTCCTTTGCACCGCAGCCGCCGGCCTATCGCGCCACCGTGCTGTTCATCGGCGCGCATGGCGCCGCCTGGATGCTGCTTTCCGCTCTCTCCGGCAATGAGGGCATGGCAACGCGGGCTTATTTCCTGCTGCTGTTTTCCTGCTGGCTGCTTGCCTGGCGATGCGTCACCGAGCTGTCGAAACTGCAGCCCGTCACTGCTTTCGGCAAATCGGCGCTCCAGTTGCTGATCCCGGCGATCTTCGGCGCCTGGATCCTCATCCTCTGGGAAGCCGCGACGCGCGGCGCCGGCATTCCCTTCATCATCCTGCCGCCGCCGAGCGCCATCGGCGCCCGTATCATGGCCTCTCTGCCGATCCTCGGTGCTGATGTCAGGCAGACGATCTTCAAGGCGGTGCTGATCGGTTATATCGTCGGCTGCCTCAGCGGCTTTGCCGTCGCGGTGCTGGCCGACCGCATCACCTTCCTGCGCCGTGGCCTGCTGCCGATCGGCAACATGGTGTCGGCCCTGCCGATCATCGGCGTGGCCCCGGTCATGGTCATGTGGTTCGGCTTCGACTGGCCGTCGAAAGCCGCCGTCGTCATCATCATGACTTTCTTCCCGATGCTGGTGAATACCGTCGCCGGCCTTGCCGCCTCCGGCAGCATGGAGCGCGACCTGATGCGCACTTATGCCTCGAGCGACTGGCAGACGCTGCTCAAGCTCAAGCTTCCGGCCGCCATGCCCTTCATTTTCAACGCACTGAAGATCAACTCGACGCTGGCGCTGATTGGTGCCATCGTTGCCGAATTCTTCGGAACGCCGATCGTCGGCATGGGCTTTCGCATCTCCACAGAGATCGGCCGCATGAATGTCGACATGGTTTGGGCGGAAATCGTTATCGCGGCGCTGGCCGGATCGATCTTTTATGGCATCATCGCCCTGACCGAACGGGCGGTGACGTTCTGGCATCCGTCTATCCGTGGTGGCTAGGCGCGCCCGGGCTTCGCAAATGGGGTACGGGCATAACTTCAGAGGGTAAGGATAAGAAAATGAAAAAGTTGATGGTTGCAATGATGGCGAGCGCGATGACGCTTGCCGCTGCCCAGGCGATGGCCGCCGACAAGGTGGTGCTGCAGCTGAAATGGGTCACGCAGAGCCAGTTCGGCGGTTATTACGTTGCGAAGGACAAGGGCTTCTACAAGGAAGAAGGCCTCGACGTCGATATCAAGCCGGGCGGCCCCGATATCGCCCCTGAGCAGGTGATCGCCGGCGGCGGCGCCGATGTCATCGTCGATTGGATGGGCGGCGCCCTGGTTGCCCGCGAAAAGGGCGTTCCGCTCGTCAACATCGCCCAGCCCTACCAGAAATCGGGCCTGGAGATGATTTGCCGCAAGGATGGCCCGGTCAAGACCGAAGCCGACTTCAAGGGCCACACGCTCGGCGTCTGGTTCTTCGGTAACGAATATCCTTTCTTCGCCTGGATGAACAAGCTGGGTCTGTCGACGGAAGGCGGCGCGAACGGCGTCACCGTGCTGAAGCAGAGCTTCGACGTGCAGCCGCTCGTCCAGAAGCAGGCTGACTGCATCTCTGTGATGACCTACAATGAATACTGGCAGGCGATCGATGCCGGCTTCAAGCCGGAGGAACTGACGGTCTTCAACTATACCGAGATGGGCAACGACCTGTTGGAAGACGGCCTCTATGCGATGGAAGACAAGCTGAAGGACCCGGCCTTCAAGGAGAAGATGGTCAAGTTCGTCCGCGCCTCAATGAAGGGCTGGAAATATGCGACCGAAAATCCGGACGAAGCCGCCGAGATCGTCATGGACAATGGCGGTCAGGACGACAATCACCAGAAGCGGATGATGGGCGAAGTCGCCAAGCTGGTCGGTGACGGCTCAGGCAAGCTGGACGAAGCGCTCTATGCCCGCACCACAAAGGCGCTGCTCGACCAGAAGATCATCAACAAGGAGCCCTCCGGCGCCTGGACGCACGACATTACCGACGCCGCAGCCAAGTAATCGCGGCAAACAATGCGAAAACGAAACGCGCGGGAGATCTCCGCGCGTTTCTTTTATCCACCTGATAAAAAACACCTTGCAACTGTCGCATTTGTCGGGCGTCAAACGTCATAGGGGAACAGGATCAATCATCGTCATGTTCACATAACCCTCCGGTGATTGATTCAGGTTTCGATGGTAATTATTATCGGCTCATGGGGAATTGTTTTCTGCCGGGCTTGCATATCGAGCAAATCGATACCAATTAAAAGCCGATTTGCCGGCGAGGGACGAAGACGGCAATGATGTGCGGATACCCCTGAGAATGCAGGAAAGGCAGTGGCCTGGTCGCGAGCTGAGTGGCAGACGCGCGAGTTCGGCTAAGCTTGTTACAAGATTGGACGAAGACGCATGGCACGCAAGCCGATTGAAATTCTAGGCGCCGCTACCTTTTTTGCAGCAGCTCTCGCTGCATCCACGGCATTTTCGCAGGAAAAGCCGGTCGAAAAACCGCAGCAGAATCTGCCGGCGATCGTCGTCACCAAGGCTGTGAATCGCACGCTCGTCGACCGTGTCATCGGCACGGGAACGATCAAGCCCGTCGAGGAAGTTTATATTCAACCGCAGGTCGAAGGCCTGTCGATCCGTACGTTGAAAGCCGATGTCGGCGACAAGGTTGAGGCGGAAAGCACGTTGGCGACGCTCAACGACGACGCGCTGGTGCTGGAGAAGAGCCAGATGATGGCGACGAAAGCCAAGGGTGAGGCAAGCCTCGCCCAGCTGCGCGCCCAGCTCATCGAGGCGCAGGCCAATGCCGAACAAGCAAGGCAGCAGCAGGCCCGCGCCCAGGAAATGGTCAAGAAGGGTACGGTTTCCACCGCTCAGGTCGAGCAGGCCGATGCGACGGCCGCCGCCGCCAATGCCCGCGTCGTCTCCGCCGAACAGGCGATCGAGGTTGCCGAGGCCGATCTCAAGGTCTTCGACAGCCAGATCGCCGATGCGGATCTGAAGCTGGCGCGCACCGATGTGAAGACGCCGGTGGCCGGCACGGTCTCGGCGAAGAACGCCAAGGTCGGCGCCATTGCCGCCGGCAACGGCGACCCGCTGTTCACCCTCATCCGCGACGGCGATGTCGAGCTTGTCGCAGAGGTCGCCGAAAGCGACATCGTCAGGGTCGTGGCCGGCCAGAAGGCAGCGATTTCGCTTTCCGGCAGCCGCGAGAAGCTATCTGGCGCCGTGCGCCTGGTATCGCCGACCGTCGATCCCACCACCCGCCTCGGTCTCGTCCACATCTCGATCGACGACGACAGCAAGGCGCGCTCCGGCATGTATGGCAGCGCCGAGGTCATCGTTCGCGAGACGGAGGGCGTATCGCTTCCGCTGACCGCCGTGCTCACCGGCAACGAAGGCTCGTCGGCCCGCAAGGTCGAGGATGGCGTGGTGAAATTCGCCAAGGTCGAGACCGGCATCCAGGACGGTGCCTATGTCGAGATCGTCGATGGATTGAAGAGCGGCGACGAGGTCGTGGCCAAGGCGGGCGCTTACGTCCGTGACGGCGACCACATCACGCCGGTGCGTGAACAGCCCCCGGCTTCCAACTAAAGAGACCATCCGATGAATTTTTCAGCCTGGTCCATTCGAAACCCGATCGCGCCGCTGCTGGCCTTCTGCCTGTTGATATTCATCGGCATGCAGTCCTTCAATAAGCTGCCGATCACGCGCTTCCCGAACATCGACGTTCCGCTTGTTTCGATCAGCGTCACGCAGAGCGGCGCTTCGCCGGCCGAACTCGAAATGCAGGTGACGAAGGAGATCGAAGACGCAATCGCCTCCATCACCGGCATCGACGAAATCCAGTCGACGGTGACCGACGGCAGCTCGCAGACCAACGTCATGTTCCGCATGGAAGTGCCGACGGAACAGGCCGTGCAGGACGTCAAGGATGCGATCGACCGCATTCGCAGCGATCTGCCGGCGACCGCCGAGGCACCGATCGTCACCAAGGTCGATGTCGAGGGCCAGGCGATCCAGACCTTCGCAGTGTCCTCTCCCGACATGTCACTGGAAGAACTCTCCTGGTTCGTCGACGATACTGTCAAGCGTGCGTTGCAGGGTCAGGCCGGCATCGGCCGCGTCGACCGTTACGGCGGCGCCGAGCGCGAAGTGCGCATCGAACTCACCCCCGGCAAGCTCGATGCACACGGCATCACCGCCGCCAGCGTCAACCAACAGCTGCGCGGCACCAACGTCGATCTCGGCTCCGGCCGCGGCCAGGTGGCCGGCAGCGAACAGGCAATCCGCGTTCTCGGCGACGCCCGCAACGTCGCCGAACTTGCCGATACGACCATTGCGCTGCCGAACGGCCGTTTCGTCAAGCTGTCCGATCTCGGCGGCATCAAGGACACCTACGAGGAGCCGAAATCCTTCTCGCGCTTCAACGATACGCCTGTTGTCACCTTCGGCGTCTTCCGCTCGAAGGGCGCCAGCGAAGTCAGCGTCGCCGAAACCGTCGCGCAGAGCCTCGACAAGGTCCGCAGCGAAAACCCGAACGTGAAGATCGAACTGATCGACGATTCGGTTTATTTCACCTACGGCAACTACGAAGCCGCCATCCACACGCTGCTCGAAGGCGCGCTGCTTGCGGTCATCGTCGTTCTGCTGTTCCTCCGGAACTGGCGCGCGACGCTGATTTCGGCCATCGCCCTGCCGCTGTCGGCGATCCCGACCTTCTGGGTCATGGACATGATGGGCTTCTCGCTGAACCTCGTCAGCTTCCTCGCCCTGACGCTGGCGACAGGTATTCTGGTGGACGACGCGATCGTCGAAATCGAGAACATTGCCCGCCATATCAAGATGGGCAAGACGCCCTACCGGGCGGCGATCGAGGCGGCCGATGAAATCGGCCTTGCCGTCATCGCCACCACCTTCACCATCATCGCCGTCTTCGTGCCGGTTTCATTCATGCCGGGCATTCCCGGCCAATACTTCATCCAGTTCGGCCTGACCGTCGCCTTCTCCGTCTTCTTCTCGCTGATGGTCGCACGCCTCATCACCCCGATGATGGCCGCCTATCTGATGCGTGCAGAAGATGGCGTCGACGACCATCATGACAATGACAGCCTGCTGATGCGTGGATACACCCGACTCATCCGCGGCACGACGGGGCGCTGGTACACGCGTTATGCGACCTTGCTTGTCGCGTTTGGCTTCCTGATCGGCTCGGTTTTGCTGCTGATGCAGGTTCCGGGCAGCTTCCTGCCGCCCGAAGACGCTTCACGAATCGTTCTCTCCGTCGAATTACCGCCCAATGCAAGGCTTGACGACACCGAGAAGACGACGGATGCGATCTATGACAGGGTCAAGGATATCAACGGCGTCGAAAGCGTCTTCGTCCTCGGCGGCGCATCTCCGAAGGGCGACCTCGAACTGCGTCGTGCAACCATCACGCTGGCACTCCATAAGCTCGACCAATCGCTGATCAAGAAGATGGTCAACGACGGGCTCGGCCACATCCCCCTCATCGGCCCGATGCTGCCGAAAGTGGAAGTCCACGGCCGCGAGCGTCCGCAATGGAATATTGAAAAGGAAGTCTTCGCCAAGCTGCGCGACATTCCCGACGTTCATATCCTGAAGCTTAACGACCGCGGCGAACGCGACCTCTCCTTCAACTTCCTTTCCAAGAACGAGAAGGACCTGAACGACGCCGTCGGCATCCTGGAATCCAAGCTCCGCGCCGATCCGCTGCTTGCCAATGTCAGCGCCGACGGCGCCCTGCCTCGTCCGGAACTGCAGGTATATCCACGCAAGGACGAAGCCGCACGCCTCGGCATCACGCCGCAGCAGATTTCCGAGACGATCCGTGTCGCCACCATCGGCGATGTCGATGCCGCCCTTGCCAAGATCTCGCTCGACGATCGCCAGATCCCGATTCGGGTGCAGGCGGCAGTTGACATGCGCCGCGATCTCTCAGCCATCCGCGCATTGAAGATCCAGACCGCCAGCGGCGGCACCGTTCCGCTCGCGAGCGTCGCCAATATCGACTACTCCGAGGGCGTAAGCTCGATCAAGCGCAACAACCGTTACCGCGTCGTCTCAATCGGCTCCGATCTGCCGCAGGGTGTAGCCCTCGACACGGCTTCGGCCCGTTTCCGCGAGATCGTCAAATCAGCCAACATCCCGGCCTCCGTGCACCTTGCCGAAAGCGGCGACACCAAGGTGCAGACCGAGATGCAGCAGAGCTTCGTCAACGCCATGTTGATGGGTCTGTTGCTGGTGTTGACGGTGCTGATCCTGCTTTTCAAGGACGTGATCCAGCCCTTCACCATCCTGTTCTCGCTGCCGCTTGCCATCGGCGGCGTCGCGGCGGCTCTGATCATCACCAGCAATCCGCTGTCGATGCCCGTCATGATCGGCATTCTGATGTTGATGGGTGTCGTCACCAAGAACGCCATCCTGCTCGTCGATTTTGCGATCGAGATGCGCCATCAGGGCATGGCTCGTGTCGAGGCCATGGTCGAAGCCGGCCGCAAGCGCGCCCGGCCGATCATCATGACCTCGATCGCCATGTCGGCGGGCATGCTGCCTTCGGCGCTCGGTGTCGGCGAAGGCGGCTCGTTCCGCGCGCCGATGGCAATCGCGGTGATCGGCGGCATCATCGTCTCGACGGTGCTCTCGCTGGTCGTCGTGCCTTCCTTCTTCCTGATCATGGACGATCTGTCCCGCCTGCTCGGTTGGATGTTCGGACGCTTGGTCGGCCGGAAAGACGAGGAGGAGCTGCCGCTGTCGCGCGAGGATCTCACCCGTGTTACCCGCGAAAACCGCGAAGACATCGACTCGCTGGAGGAGCGGCTGACCGCGATCGAAAAGCCGGAAAGCAAGCGCAAGAGCGCCAACGACACCAACGTGCTCCGCTTGCCGCCTTTCGCAGCAGAATGAGCAAAACTCAGAACATGAACGGGCCGGGAGTGATCTCCCGGCCCGTTTCATTTTGCCGTTCGCGCCGCCATCCGCAGCGTCGGTCGACAGCGGCAGGTCTTCTCGTCAGAGCCCGCCCTGCTCCCTGATAAAACTGACGATCGAGCTAACGCCGTCACCGCGTTTCATGTCGGAGAAGACGAAGGGGCGGCTTGCGCGCATGCGCGTCGCATCCCGGTCCATTACCTCGAGATCGGCACCGACATAGGGCGCCAGATCCTTCTTATTGATGACGAGAAGGTCCGACCGGGTGATGCCGGGCCCGCCCTTGCGCGGGATTTCCTCGCCCTGGCAGACGGAGATGACATAGATGGTGATATCGGCAAGATCGGGCGAAAAGGTCGCCGCCAGATTGTCGCCGCCGGATTCGATGAAGACCACGTCGAGATCCGGGATCCGCTGGTTGAGGCCGGCGATCGCCTGAAGATTAATCGTCGCATCCTCGCGAATGGCGGTGTGCGGGCAGCCGCCGGTCTCGACGCCGACGATCCGGTCCGAAGGCAGTGCCTGCATGCGCACCAGCGCCTCGGCATCCTCGGTCGTGTAGATGTCGTTGGTAACAACGGCGACGGAATAGTCGTCGCGCATCGCCTTGCAGAGCTTTTCGGTCAGCGCCGTCTTGCCCGAACCGACCGGTCCGCCGATGCCGACCCGCAGAGGTCCGTTTCTTGATTTCATATGCCTTACTCCAATCGAACCCGATGATAGCGACGCCGAGGCCACACGCCACCGTCAAATGACGCAGATGCTCGGATAATTTACGCCATCACGAACGGAACAGCCGCGTCGCCTGCGTCTCATGCCGCAGGCCGGCAATATCGGCCTGCACCGTCGCCGAGCCGAGATCGTCGAGCGACGAGACCGCTGCCCGCCGCGCGACCTCGGTGATGCTCTCTTCAAGACCGGCGAGCACGGCAACACCGTCCTTCTGACCGGTGACGCCGAGGCGGATGCCTGAGGAAACCGCCTGCGAGGCATAGGCATGCAGGAAGACGGCGAGCGCCTTCTCAGCCCCGATGCCGTGCGCGCCGGTGACAGCCCCGACCGCGACGGGATAGGCCGCCTTGTCAGGCAGCCTTTCGAACACACCATCCGGCCAGGCGCGTGCCGCCGCCAGGAAGGCCTCGCCGAGCAGCATAGTTTCCTGATGGCGCTCGCGCGATCCGGCCAGCGCCTCCGCGAGCGCGGCGATCTCGGCAAGGCGCTCTGGCTCTTCCTGCCACCTGTGGCTTTCGGCCAAAAGTACCGCATCGTTCCAAACCAAGCCATGGCCGATCAGCGTGCCGATCCAGGCCGCCAGCGAGGCGGCATCGGTGACCAGCCCGTCGGCCACCGCCCGCTCCAGCCCGCCCGAATAGGCAAAGTTGCCGACCGGAAAGGCCGGCGAAAGCCATGCCGTCAGGCGCAACAATGCCTGCAGCTCACGATCTCCAGTCATCGAGCCTCAGTCGTGTTTATGGTCGTGATGATGCCCGTGATCGTGGTCATGGTCGTGATCACATCCCGGCCCATGCACATGCTCGTGGCCGTGATCATCTTTGTGCTCATGCCCGTGGTCATGAGCCGCATGACCGTGATCGTGCGAATGCGCGTCATGGGAATGATAGGCGCCGCGCGCCGGCTGGAAGGGTTCGTCGATGTCGAGGACGGTAGCGCCGAGCCCCTGCAGCATGCTGCGGATGACGTGGTCGCGCAGGATGACGATACGGTCTTCCTCGATCTGCGCCGCGAGATGGCGGTTGCCGAGATGCCAGGCAAGCTCGACCAGATGTGTGCGATCGCGGCCGCGAATTTCGAAGAGCTTCTCATCGGCCGCGAGAATCTCGATCAGTTCACCGTCGTCGCGCACCAGCAGGTCGCCATTGGCGAAAAGCACCGGGGCCTTGAGATCGAGCATGACCATCTCGCCATTTTCCAGATGCAGCAGCTTGCGGCGCAGATGGCGCAGATCGTGCGGCAGCTTGACCTGGGCGATCGGATGGGAGGACGGGGTTCCGGCGGGAAGATAGGAGGTAACGCGCTGCATGATATGTCCATTTTGCTGAGGCGACCATGCAAAATAGCCTTTCCCGATGCAAGCACCAATGGCCTTTGTGCCCGCTTCGGGCTTTTATATTCCGTAAGCCTGCATCACGTTGTCGCTCTCGGTTCCCCTGCCCTTGGCCTCGAGGCCACTATCGGCGAGCCCGTGCCAGGCATGATGCAGGCCTTCCCGCTCGTGTACGACGCGATTGCGCCCGAGCGCCTTGGCGAGATAGAGCGCGCGGTCTGCCGACGCATAGACCGCCTGCTTGTTGCGGCCGGCGGCGAGATCGGCAACACCGCCGGAAACGGTAATGCGGATATCGTGCCCTTCGGCCGCGATGGCGCCGCTTGCGATCCGGGCCCGGACACCTTCGATGCGTTCCATCCGCGCCTCCAGCGGCTTGCCGTAGATGATGATGCCGAACTCCTCCCCGCCCAATCTTGCGACGACGGACATTTCATCGAAGGCGGATATGAGTATGGCCGAGACCGCGGTGATGACGGCATCGCCGCAGCCATGGCCGAAGCGATCGTTGATCGCCTTGAAGCGGTCGACATCGAAAATAACAAGCGAGGCGTCGCCTTCGGTGTACTCGAGCGCCTCTGTGAAAGCGCGCCGGTTCAACAGTCCCGAAAGCGTGTCCGTTCGGCTGAGCTTTTCGAACTCCGCCCGCGACAGCGTCAGTTCGTGCAGGGCAAAACCGGCGGCCAGCGACAGCATGCCGGAAACCGTCCCGCCGACAAGCCAGGAAAAAATGACGCCGAAGCCGATCGCGTTCGAAAGCGTCACCGGCAGCAGCCCGAGAAAATCGAGCGGCGGGATCGTCACTGCCATGATGATGCCGGAGAGAAGGACTGTCAGAAAGCTCATCTTCAATGCAAAGACATAGACGTTCCCGCGATATTGGAAATTGCCGAAATCGGCCTGCAGCGACATCCAGTTTCTCATGAGAATCGACCTTCCTGCCCGGCGTTCCAAGGCATTGATAGGAGCCAAATTGCTGCGGGTGTCTTAATCGACTCGTTAAAATTAGAACGGTTTCGGACCTTTCGGTGGACAGATTTTTTCTAGCAGGAGATGCAGCCCTCCAATCCCTGAATCGGACAGGGCGACGAGACAGTTAGCCGTTTGATTTAAAACAGCTTTATCAACCAAGAAGATGGAGCTGTCCCAGAATGGCCTAACTGAGGAAAATACCGGCTTTTCCACCGATTTTTACAACCGAACGGAGAGTATGATACACAATTCACTTTAAGAGCGGATCGCCTGGCGATTGGCTCAATTGTAGACACCGAGAGACAATCGCAATGATTGTGGAAGCGGATTCCATAAGCCGGTCCTAAGTCCCGCCGAGCGGAGCGCGGCAGCCGTCCACGTGTTGCAGCCGAAGAGCGCGTTGAAATATCCGTTGGCCTCGAAGAACCGGTCGATCTCGCCGTAACCCGCATCCGGAATGCCCGCCACCACGCCCCCATTTCGAACGAAGCTGTCCGCGATGAAATTCCGCAGCCGCGCCATTTGATCGTCGCCGATATCGAACGCCGCAACGGCCGGCTGCGGCTCAGCGATGCGACCGGCAAGATCGACATGCAACACCGAACGGTCGATCGTCAGCGCCCGCAGCACCGGCAGCGGCTTCAGCTCCGACCAGCTCGGGGTTTCCAGGTAGAAGGCGCGGCCGCCCCAGCCGACGATGAGCCACTCCGCATCCGGATGGCCGAGCGGAAAACCGGTCTCGGCGAGAAAGGAAAAGGCAGCTCGCGTCTCCTCGTCGAGCGGAATGGCAATATCAGTATGGATCGGTCCGGACAGCAGCAGAATCCGATGTGTCGCCGCCGCAGACGACGCCTCGACGGTGGCAATCAGCGCCCGGGGAACGAAGGTCCCGCAGGCCGCCAGAAACACAAGCAGAAACACGGCTCGCAACAGCCAGCGGATGCCTGTTATCATCGGCGCCATCCGTCGCACAGAGGGCCGTGTGGCCTAAAACAGGAAATAGCGCTGCGCCATCGGCAACACCGTCGCCGGCTCACATGTGAGCAACTCGCCGTTCGCCCTGACCTCGTAGGTCTCCGGATCGACTTCGATTTCCGGCGTCAGGTCGTTGTGGATCATCGACGCCTTGGAGATGCCGCCGCGCGTATTCTTCACCGCGACAAGTTGCTTGGCGACGCCGAGCCGGCCCTTCAGGCCAGCATCGACTGAGGCCTGACTGACGAAAGTGACGGAGGAATTGGTGAGGCTCCGGCCGTAGGAGGCGAACATCGGCCGGTAATGCACCGGCTGCGGCGTCGGGATCGAGGCATTCGGATCGCCCATCGGTGCTGCCGCGATCGAGCCGCCGAGCAGCACCATGTCGGGCTTCACGCCGAAGAAGGCCGGATTCCACAGCACAAGGTCGGCGCGCTTGCCGACTTCGACAGAGCCGATCTCGTGGCTGAGCCCATGGGCAATCGCCGGGTTGATCGTATATTTGGCGATATAGCGGCGGACGCGGAAATTGTCGTTATTGCCCTTTTCCTCCTTCAGCCGGCCGCGCTGGCGCTTCATCTTGTCGGCAGTCTGCCAGGTGCGGATCGCCACCTCGCCGACGCGGCCCATGGCCTGGCTGTCGGACGAAATGATCGAAAAGGCGCCGATATCGTGCAATATGTCTTCGGCAGCGATCGTCTCCTTGCGGATGCGGCTTTCGGCGAAAGCGATATCCTCGGGGATCGACGGCGACAGGTGATGGCAGACCATCAGCATGTCGAGATGCTCGGCGATGGTGTTGACCGTATAGGGCCGCGTCGGATTGGTGGACGACGGGATGACGTTCGGCTGGCCGCAGATCTTGATGATGTCGGGCGCGTGCCCACCGCCCGCCCCTTCCGTGTGAAAGGCATGAATGGTGCGGCCCTTGATGGCGCCGATCGTATCCTCGACGAAGCCGCTTTCGTTCAGCGTATCGGTGTGGATCATCACCTGCACGTCATATTCGTCGGCGACCGACAGGCAGCAGTCGATGGCGCCTGGAGTCGTGCCCCAGTCCTCATGCAGCTTCAGCGAGGTGGCGCCGGCCAGCACCATCTCGGTCAGCGCCCCTGGCAGCGAGGCATTGCCCTTGCCGGCAAAGGCAAGGTTCATCGGGAAGGCGTCGGCCGCTTCGATCATCCGGGCGAGATGCCAGGGACCGGGCGTGCAGGTGGTGGCGAGCGTGCCGTGCGCCGGTCCCGTGCCACCGCCGAGCATGCAGGTCATGCCCGACATCAGCGCTTCCTCGATCTGCTGCGGCGCGATGAAGTGGATATGGCTGTCCATGCCGCCAGCGGTGACGATCTTGCCTTCGGCGGCGATCGCCTCCGTGCCCGGGCCGACGATGATATTGACGCCGGGCTGCATATCGGGATTGCCCGCCTTGCCGATGGCGACGATGCGCCCGTCCTTCAGCCCGATATCGGCCTTGTAGATTCCGGAGTGATCGACGATCACCGCATTGGTGATGACGGTATCGACCGCGCCGTCCGCTCGCGTCACCTGACTCTGGCCCATGCCGTCGCGGATCACCTTGCCGCCGCCGAACTTCACCTCTTCGCCATAGGTGGTGAAATCCTTTTCGATCTCGATGAAGAGTTCCGTATCGGCAAGGCGCACTTTGTCGCCGGTGGTCGGTCCGAACATGCCGGCATAGGCGGCGCGCGAGATCTTGTAGGGCATCCATCAGGCTCCGTAGGAGGAAGAGACAAGCGTTTTTCCGCCGAGCCGCTTGAGGCGGCCCAGGGCAATATAACTATCGACGAGCTGTCGTTCGGCCGCAAACGGGTGCCACTCCCAGCCGACGTGACCGAAGCCGGCCAACATCACCTCGGCTTCGGGAAATTTGCTCAGCACTTCGGCAATAACGATCATGCCGCTGCTCGGCACGACATAGGGTGCCGGCGCGAAAGCCGAGAGCGCCGCATCGACCACCTCGTGGATCGATTTGTCGATGATGACGTGCGTCTTGCCAGTCTCTGTGCAGAAGGCGCCGAATGCCTCCGTATAGTCGTCGCAGAAATCGTCGAGATCAGGATGCGAGACGGCAAGCGGCGCCCGCATCGCGGCGAATTTTTCCGGGTCGCGCACGCTCCAGACTTCGCGGGCCGAAACCACGCCGGGATGGGTGCGCCATTGTAGGGAACCGAGCATCGCCTTTGCGGGCCGGCCGGTATTGCACACCGCGACGGCGTCCGTCCTGCTACCGCCGGTCCCATAGGAACGGCAATCGTTAAAGCGGACGACGAAATCAGCGGCATCGATTACGCCTGCTTCCGCCTCCGCGACCTCGCCATTGCCGACGATTACGATTTTCCTGATCACCTTAGTTGCTCATCGTGTCTTCGAGCTCTTTCAGCTCTTTCGTGCGTTTGTCGGTGATGTTGGCGAGGCACCCGGCGACCAGCATCGGCTCCATCGTGCCGCCGCGGGCCTGGAAACCGAAGGCGTCGCACTCGGCGTCTCGATAATCGATCCAGGCGCGCTGCGCCTTGACCAGCGCCTGCTCCGCGCCCTTCATGTCGCCGTCGAGATCCTTGTCGACCGCCGCCAAGGCGGCGCGGGTCTTCTTGTATTGCACATTCAAAGCCTTGTCAGCGGTCTCGTGGCGCGCCGCCTCGCAAGAGGTCATATCGGATTGCGTCTGGGGATTCTGGCAATCGACATCCTGAGCGGAAACGCTACCAGCCATCAGCAGCATCGCCGCCCCGATGAGGCAGATGTTCAAACGCATGCATCCCTCCCGTTAGAGCTTGCCCATCACCAGCTGACGGAAGCCATAGACCTCGCGCTTGCCGGAAAGCGGGATCAGCGTCACCGAGCGCGTCTGTCCCGGCTCGAAGCGCACCGCCGTTCCCGCCGGAATATCCAGTCGCTTGCCATGCGCCGCCGCCCGATCGAAGGAGAGTCCGGCATTGGTCTCGGCGAAATGATAGTGGCTGCCGACCTGCACCGGCCGATCACCGGTGTTGGAAACCTCCATCGTCACCGTCGGTGCGCCGGCATTCAGTTCGATGTCGCCGCTTGCGGCAATGATCTCACCCGGTATCATCTTATCTCCTTAAGCAGCCCTGGGCGCGCAGCCCTCGGCCTTCAGCACACGCTTCGTCGACGCCGGATGTTTGGCGAGCCTATCAGCCGGCCGGATGGGTCTGGCGACGAGATTGCCGCCGCAGTTGGGGCAGACGCCCTTCAGCACGCGATCAACGCAATCGGCGCAGAAGGTGCATTCATAGGTGCAGATCCGTGCCTCCGCGCTCTCCGGCGGCAAATCCTTGTCGCAGCATTCGCAATTGGGCCTGAGCTCGAGCATATCGGTCTCCCTACCGGATCGGTTCGTGTACGGTAACGAGCTTGGTTCCGTCCGGAAAGGTCGCCTCCACCTGCACGTCATGGATCATCTCGGCAATCCCCTCCATTACCTGATCACGGCCGATCACATGAGCGCCGGTCTCCATCAGCTCAGCGACCGGACGACCGTCACGGGCGCCTTCGACGACGAAGTCGCTGATCAGCGCAATCGCTTCCGGGTAGTTCAGCTTGACGCCGCGCTCCAGCCGCCGCCGGGCCACCATCGCTGCCATCGATATCAGCAGCTTGTCTTTTTCTCTCGGAGTGAGGTTCATCTTCTACCTGCTTATTGAACTCATAGATTCCAGACTTTCGGCACGGGCGCACCATTGCGCAAGGCGGAAATGACCGGGATCAGGATTTTTCTCAGCGAAAAGCCGTCGGCTGCCGCAAGACGGACGACGAGCTTGCCGTCCCAGGCGCTCGCACCGCCCATCGCGCCTTCGACGAGCGGCCGCACCTTGCCGAGATAGGCTTCCGCAAGCGGCCCGGCATAAAGCAGCGTCGCAAAAGCCACCTGTCCGCCGAGCACCGCCTGACGCGCCGCCAGAGCGGCCACCCCTTCGGAAAGCCTCAGTTCTTCCGCATGGATCAGCCGACCCGAGCGGCGGATGCGCCAGCGGTCCCGGAAAAGCCCGGTCGTCACCGTCTCGCCCATCGCCTTGCGGCCGAGCAGTATGGCCTCGACGGCCAAAAATTCTGCGCTCTTGTCGAGATCGACATCCAGCCGGCGAAAAAGTGCGGAACGATCAAAGAGGATCGTTTCCTGCGGCAGCCAGTCGACGCGGGCCTGGGCTCCGACATTGATATTGGTCGTCACCTCGGCTGTGCCGGCCGATGCCTTGTAGATCTTCTCGCAGGCCTGAGTGGTGACGTCGATGCGCGTGTCCGCTCCGGCCTCAACGCTCCAATCCATCCGATCGCCGCCGGTCAGTCCACCAGCGGTGTTAATGATGACGGCTTCCATCGAGGCATCGAAGGTATCGGGCAGGCGGATCTTCGCCGCGCCCTCCTGATAGAGCTCACGCAGACGCGTGCGGCCGTCGAGCAGCTTTGCCGCCAGATGCCCGCGTCCTTCCGCTCTTTGCGGTCGCGTGCCTGCCGCCGCAATCATCATAACGTCCCTTTCGGTCGCGCCACCGGTTCGTTCGATTGCGCAGGTGACGGAAAGCAAGCAATTCCCATGCCGTCCTAGGATGCCCGCAACGGACCCGGCAAATTTGAAAGGCGCTGCGCCACCTGCCGAAAAATGCAGCAGTTGCCGATCAGACGGTCAGATGACGGCGGGCCTCCGGCGTATCCAGTGTTTCGGCGAGGCCTTGATGGACGATCTCGCCGCGGTCCATGATGTAGACGTAATCGGCAAGCTCCCGGCAGAAGTCGAGATATTGTTCGACGAGCAGGATCGCCATGCCGGTGGAATCGCGGAGATAACGGATCGCCCGGCCGATATCCTTGATGATCGACGGCTGAATGCCCTCGGTCGGCTCGTCGAGCACGAGAATCCGAGGCCGCGTCACCATAGCGCGGCCGATCGCCAGCTGCTGCTGCTGGCCGCCGGAAAGATCGCCGCCGCGGCGCGACAGCATCGACTTCAGCACCGGGAAGAGGCTGAAGATGTCATCGGGGATATTCCGGTCGCGACGGCCGAGCGGGGCGAAGCCGGTTTCGAGATTTTCCTTGACCGTCAGCAGCGGGAAAATCTCCCGCCCCTGCGGCACATAGCCGATGCCCTGCTTGGCGCGGGCAAAGGGCGGCAGGCCGTTCAGCCTGGTATCGTTGAAGGTGACGGTGCCGGCCGACAGCGGATGCTGGCCGGTCACGGCGCGCAGAAGCGAACTCTTACCGACGCCGTTGCGCCCCAGCACGCAGGTGATCTTGCCCATCTCCGCCTTGATGGAGATGCCGCGCAGTGCCTGCGCCGCGCCATAATGCAGATTCGCGTTGTCGACTGTCAGCATCCGTTCACCCATTCCCCATCAGTTCATCAGCGTCCGCCTCAGCATCTGCAGGGCGTACTCCTGTTCCTTCGTTTTCTCGCCGCCGGCAACGGCCACTTCCTCGGCAATGCCGATCAACTGCTGACGCTCTTGCATATCGAGCGCCTTCATCCAGAGATCCCGGAACCGGCGGATCGGGTCTTCGGGACTGGTGACGTTCTTGGACGCCCAATCGGCGAAAACCAGCACCTCCTCCATATCGCCCGGCCGAATGATGCCTTTCATGCGGCTGCGGACCACATCCTTCGCAGCGTCGAGATACATCGGCTTCTCCTTGGCGAGGCAGAAGAAGAAGGCCACTGCCGCAATCGCCGGATCGGCGATCGAGGCCAGCGGCGCTGCCTCCGCCTGCTTGCGCAACTTTTCACGCTTATAGGCGCCCCGCATCCGCTCGACGGAATCGATGATCTCGCTTCCCGCCTCACGCACCATCTTAAAACGCCAATACCAGATGACCGCGCCGCTGACCGCCGCGACCAGAATACCGAGAAAAGCCATGATGAAACCCCACAAAAAACCCCGCCCGTTTTAGAGCGTTTTCTTTTGTCAGGTTCAAGCCTCTAAGTTGCATGGATCACCGGCCCAAATAGTTCTCGATAACCTTCGGATCCGAGCTGACGAAATCGATCGATCCCTCAGCCAGCACCGAGCCTTCCGCAAGGCACGTCACCTTGACGCCGAGGTCGCGGATGAAGCCCATGTCGTGCTCGACGACGACCACCGAGCGGGTCCGGGCGATGTCCTTGAGCAGGATTGCTGTTTCCGCCGTTTCGGCATCTGTCATGCCAGCAACCGGTTCGTCGACCAGCAGCAGCTTCGGCTCCTGCGCCAACAGCATGCCGATCTCCAGCCATTGCTTCTGCCCATGCGAGAGGTTGGCGGCGAATTCGTCGCGCCGATGCGTCAGCCGCACCGTTTCGAGGATCTCTTCGATGCGTGCTTTGTCCTCGCCCGAAAGGCGATAGAACAGCGTCGAGAACACGCCGCGGCGGCGGTTCAGCGCCAGTTCCAGATTGTCCCATACTGTGTGGCTTTCGAAGACCGTCGGCTTCTGGAATTTGCGGCCGATGCCGAGCTCGGCAATATCCGCCTCGTCCTTTTTGGTGAGGTCGATTGTGCCGTTGAAAAACACCTCGCCCTCATCGGGCCTGGTCTTGCCGGTGATGATATCCATCATCGTCGTCTTGCCGGCCCCGTTCGGGCCGATGATGGCGCGCAGTTCACCGGGCTCGATGACGATCGACAGCGAATTCAGCGCCTTGAAGCCGTCGAAGGAAACCGAGACGCCGTTGAGGTAAAGCACGCTGTTGGGTTTGACGTCGGGGATCATGGCGCTCACTCCGCGGCCTGGATTTTCGGTTCGATGACGTCTTCCTGCGCCACCGGTGGGGCAGCCTTGGAGACGGCTTTCCGCCTGCCGAGATATTGAGCGATCGTGCCGACGACACCTTTCGGCAGAAACAGCGTGACGGCGACGAAAAGACCACCGAGCGCAAACAGCCAGAACTCCGGGAAGAGGCCGGTGAAGATCGTCTTGCCGCCGTTGACGAGGATCGCGCCGATGATCGGTCCGATCAGCGTCGCCCGCCCGCCGACCGCCGTCCAGATGACCACTTCGATCGAGTTGGCGGGGGCGAATTCGCCGGGATTGATGATGCCGACCTGTGGCACATAGAGCGCGCCGGCAATGCCCGCCATCATCGCCGAGACGACGAAAGTGAAGAGCTTGAAGTGTTCGACGCGGTAACCGAGGAAGCGCGTGCGGCTTTCGGCATCGCGCACCCCGACCAGCACCTTGCCGAACTTCGAGCGCACGATCGCTGAGGCAAGCAGCAGCGACAGCGCCAGCAAGACCGCGGTTGCCGCAAAGAGGGCTGCACGCGTGCCGTCAGCCTGGACGTTGAAGCCGATAATATCCTTGAAATCGGTCAGGCCGTTATTGCCGCCGAAGCCCATGTCGTTGCGGAAAAAAGCCAGCAGCAGCGCGTAGGTCATCGCCTGGGTGATGATCGAGAGATAGACGCCATTGACGCGTGAGCGGAAGGCGAACCAGCCGAAGACAAAGGCGAGCAGGCCGGGCACGACGAGCACCATCAGCGCCGCAAACCAGAAATGGTTGAAGCCGTACCAGAACCAGGGCAGATCCTTCCAATTCAGGAACACCATGAAATCGGGCAGGATGGGGTCGCCGTAGCTGCCGCGCGTGCCGATCTGGCGCATCAGATACATGCCCATCGCATAACCGCCAAGCGCAAAGAAGGCGCCGTGGCCGAGCGAGAGAATGCCGCAGAAGCCCCAGACGAGATCGAGCGCCAGCGCCAGCATCGCATAGGTCAGATACTTGCCGAACAGCGACATGATGTAGGTCGGCACATGCAGCGGATTGGTCGGCCCGGTCATCAGGTTGAGGACCGGCACGAGAGCGGCGACCAGAAGCAGCAGCGCGATGGCAATGACGATCTTGCGATCCAGTGACCGGAGAAGGAAGGCCGTTATCATGCTTCCACCGCCCTTCCTTTGAGTGCGAAGAGCCCGCGCGGACGCTTCTGGATGAAAAGAATGATGAGGACGAGCACCAGGATCTTGCCGAGCACGGCACCGGCGAAGGGCTCGAGGAACTTGTTGACGACGCCGAGCGAGAGCGCGCCGACGAGCGTGCCCCAGAGATTGCCGACACCGCCGAAGACGACGACCATGAAGCTGTCGATGATGTAGGATTGGCCGAGGTTCGGAGAGACGTTGTCGATCTGGCTGAGCGCCACGCCGGCGATACCGGCGATGCCCGAACCGAGAGCGAAGGTGAAGGCATCGACCCAGCCGGTGCGGATGCCCATCGAGGACGCCATGCGGCGGTTCTGCGTGACGGCGCGCATCTGCAGTCCGAAGGTTGACCGCTTGAGCAGCAGGAGCAGCGTCACGAAGACAACCATCGAAAAGACGATGATCCACAGTCGATTCCAGGTGATCGAGAGCCCGCCGAGATCGAAGACGCCGGACATCCAGGTTGGATTGCGGACCTCGCGGTTGGTCGGGCCGAAGATGCTGCGCACGGCCTGCTGCAGGATCAGCGACACGCCCCATGTGGCGAGCAGCGTTTCGAGCGGGCGGCCGTAGAGATAGCGGATGACGGCGCGCTCGATGACCAGGCCGACGAAGCCGGTAAAGACGAAGGCGGCGGGCACGGCAAAGGCAAGTGAATAATCCGCCACGCCCGGGAAGGCCGAGGTGATGTATTCCTGCACGACATAGGTCGTATAGGCCCCGATCATCACCATCTCGCCATGTGCCATGTTGATGACGCCCATGACGCCGAAGGTGATGGCAAGGCCGATCGCCGCAAGCAGCAGCACCGAGCCGAGCGACAAGCCGTACCAGACGTTCTGGGCGACATCCCACAACGCCAGGCTGCGATTGATGGTGCTGATATTGGCCTGGATCGCCGGCTTCAAATCGTCAGGCGCGGTTTCGAGCGTAGTCGTGAGGATGGTCAGCGCATCACGATTGCCGCGAGCCGCGATCGTATCGATCGCAGCCTTCTTGTCTTCGACGCTCGCATCGGTCTTCAGCAGCAGCACTGCGCGCGCCGCTTCCATCGTATTCTTGATCTCGGCGTCCTTTTCAGCCGCAAGCGCCGCGTTCAGCAGGTCGAGATTGGCGGGATCGGCATCTTTCAGCAGGCCCTGTGCCGCGGCGAGCCGCGCCGAGCGGTCCGGGCTCATCAGCGTCAGCTGGCTGGTGGCGGCGCCGATGACGCCGCGAAGCGCATTGTTGATCTTGACCTTGATCATCATGTCAGGGTCGACATCGGCAGCGGCTTCGCCGGTGATTGGATCGGAATAGGTCGGTTCGTCATCGGTGCCGCCCTGGAGGAGCACCGGGCCGCCGTCGGAATTGACGTAGAGAAGGCCCTCGCTCAACTGCTCCAGGATCTGACCGACATGCGGGTCCTTGGAGGCGACCAGCGTCTTGATGGCCGCTTCGCGCTCCGGAAAATCGCCGACGCCGAGCGCATCGATGAGCACGTGGATATCGTCCTCGGCGCGAACTTCGCTCGATGTTGGCAGGCCGGGAACCGCGAGGCCGATAAATGTCAGGCCCGAGAATGTCAGGCAGAGCGTGATGAGGAAAATCTTTATGGCGCGATACATCGGCTTTCTCGCCCTTGATAGTGTTGGCCTCGCGGCACAATCGCTGGGACGGAGCTTCCGCCCGGTGTTGAACCGGACGGAAGTCTTCAGGCAATCATCTGATCGGGGTCGTACTCAGGAACCCTTGCCGCCGCACTTGCCGGTGGCAACGTTGAAGTTGCCGCAGGACATCGGCTTGCGCCAATCGGAGATCAGGTCCTTGGAGTCGGGCAGGTAATCCGACCATTCGTCGCCAACAACGGCGGGGGTCTGCTGGACGATTTCGAACTGGCCGTTGGCCTGGATTTCACCGATCAGCACCGGCTTGGTGATGTGGTGGTTCGGCATGACGGTCGCATAACCACCCGAGAGGTTCGGAACGCTGACACCGATGATGGAGTCGAGAACCTTGTCGGTATCGGTCGTGCCGGCAGCCTGGACGGCCTTCACCCATGCGTTGAAGCCGATATAGGCAGCCTCCATCGGATCGTTCGTCACGCGCTTGTCGTTCTTGGTGTAAGCGTGCCAGTCCTTGATGAACTTCTTGTTGGCCGGGCTTTCCACAGACTCGAAATAGTTCCAGGCAGCGAGATGGCCGACGAGCGGCTTGGTGTCGAGACCGGCAAGCTCTTCTTCGCCGACGGAGAAGGCGACGACGGGAATGTCGGTTGCCTTGATACCCTTGTTGCCCAGTTCCTTGTAGAACGGAACGTTGGCGTCGCCGTTGATCGTCGAGACGACGGCGGTCTTCTTGCCGGCCGAACCGAATTCCTTGATCTTGGAAACTTCGGTCTGCCAGTCGGAAAAACCGAACGGCGTGTAGTTGGTCATGATGTCTTCTTTCGGAATACCCTTCGAAATCAGGTATGCCTCGAGAATCTTGTTGGTCGTGCGCGGATAAACGTAGTCGGTCCCTTCAAGAACGAAGCGCTTGACGCCTTCTTTTTCCATCAGGTAGTCGACGGCCGGAATGGCCTGCTGGTTCGGAGCAGCACCGGTGTAGAAGATGTTGCGCGAGGATTCTTCGCCCTCATACTGCACGGGGTAGAAGAGCAGCGAATTCAGCTCTTCGAAAACCGGCAGAACGGACTTGCGCGACGAGGACGTCCAGCAACCGAAGACAGCGGCAACCTTGTCCTTCTGGATCAGTTCGCGGGCTTTTTCGGCAAACAGCGGCCAGTCGGAAGCCGGATCGACAACAACCGCCTCGAGCTTCTTGCCAAGAAGGCCGCCCTTTTTGTTCTGCTCGTCGATGAGCATCAACATGGCGTCTTTCAGGGTGGTTTCGGAAATCGCCATGGTGCCGGAAAGCGAATGCAGCACGCCGACTTTAATCGTGTCGTCGGCGGCAAGTGCGCCCTGGAAGGCGGCCGATGCCGCCATGACGGCACCGAGCGCAGCGCCGGTGATCGTGGATCTGAGATTCATCTGGTTGAGCCCCTCTTCTTGTTCCGCAACAGGCCGGAAACGGAATTTAACTGTTGCCGAGGGGACTATCGGGTGCTGCATCACAAAAACACATACGCAAAATGACGTAGGTGCAGGGGGCAAACGAGCAGGCCGGAAAGCCAAGAGCATCCCCGCAGTTGGGAATGCCCTCTCGGTTCGCAAAGAAAATTATCCTTCGATCGTCAGTGTGACTGAGGTCGGACCGTAAGAGAGGCTCGCCTTATGGCCGGAGATGGTGAGCTTGCCGAAGGTGCCGGAAAGGGTGCCGGCCTTCAGGATCTCGATCTTCGTTCCGGTCGCCGGGACAAAACCATCGGCAAGCGTCACGTCGAGATCGCCGGCCAGCGCTGCTTTGCCCTCGATCGCCAGCGTGCCGGCGCCGTTTGCACCGAGCGCCAGTTTCGCCGTCGCATTGGCTGACTGCTGATAGTCCCCGCTTACGGCCAACGGCTTGTCGGCCGCCACGACGAGCGAACCGCCATCGACCATCAGTCCGCCGGAGCCGAAAGCCGAGGACGACCCGGCCACCAGCGCGCCCTCTTCGAGCACGGTGCCGCCGGCATAGCTGTTGGCGCCGGATAGTCCGAGAATGCCGCTGCCGCGCTTCACCAGCTTGCCCTTGCCGCCGATGTCGTTGCGCCAGCTATCGATCGCACTGAAGCCGCCCTTTGCAGCATCCATCGTCACGGTCACATCTTGATCGAAGGCGCCGTAACCGTCGGCGGCGGCAAACAGGTTGAGGCGGCCATAACCTTCCGCGTCGTCGAGGAGCGGATAGCCGGAGGCGATCTCCGTCGTCTTCAACACGTCGCGGCGCTGCTCGCCATCGAGATAGGGCAGACGCGTTTCGAGAAGCGCTTCGGCACCCTCCGGCACGCCGGGCGGCTGATCGGTCGGATGGATCGTCGGCAGGCCGTAGCTCAGGCGCTGCAGCACATAGGCGCGATTGGCGTCATGATCGGCAAAACGGTCTGCGGCGGTCGGCGCCGCATGCGCAGCAACTTCGAGCGCACCCGCGTCGGCAACGCCCGATTTGGCGATGAGCCAGGACTGTGTCTGGGCATAAGCATCGCTCTTCAACCCGGCATTGTCGGCCTTGTTCAGATTGTAGACGACCGTCGCGGTGCCAAGCATGCGGCCGCCCATCACGTCGAGAGGGGAATGCATGCCGGCAAGGATGCGATCCTCACCCAGCTCGCTGGCGCGCGTGATCATTTCCTGGAAGCGTTGCGGCGCGAGATAGGCCATGGCGAGCGCATCCCGCCAGGCTTCCGCCGTATGTCCGCTTGGGAAGCCGCCGTCCTCGACCGGCTTGCCGCTCTTGGCAGGCTCAAGCGTCGGGACGACCGAAACGTCCTGGCTCCAGCGGTAGGGACGGCCATATTTGAAGTAGCGCTTGGCGGGCTCCGTCGAGCCGTCACCGCTGGCGGCGTTGATGAAGTCGATTGCGAGGCCCATGTCCGGATTGGCATCGGTCTTGTTTTCGGTGTCCGGCTTGCTGCCGGCGCCGCGATTGTTGCCCTTGTCGTCATATTTGACGGTCGTCGCATCGGCGGCCACCGCGGTGATCGTGGTGGTCTGCTTGGAGCCGGCCTTCCAGGCGTCGGTCAGCGGACCAAGGCCATCGACGATGCTGGCATTCTTGCCCCGCCGGTCGTCGAGATAGGCGGCCACGGCCTGATCGGCCGTCCGCGCCTTGGTCACCTTGACGACATAGGCGATGTTCGCATCATGGACGAGTTTGTTGATGACCTGACCATCGGTCTTGCTGAGCGGAATGCCATCCCAATCCGTCTTGGCAACCGCCGGGCAATTGTCCTTGGCCGGCGCTTCGACGCCCGCATCAACGAAAGGCGTGCGCGGCGTCCAGACTTCGAGGAAACCGGAGAGAAGGTGAACGGCGGCATTGGTGTCCACCGTCGAGAAGCAGGCGTCACCGCGCTTGTTGGTGTTTCCGGTCTCGGCATAAGGCGCGTCTACCGCCGTGGCCTGCTCTGCGACGGCGAGCGACGGCACGATCGAAACGAGGCAGACGAGGGCGGTGCTCAGGCGGAAAAAGCTTGAAACAAACATAGGTGATACCTGAAATGGTTGAAGGAACGGCGGGAGAGTTAGAGGCTTGGTGTGACAGACCGGCTTCAAAAATATGGCGGTTCCGTGAATCTGCCAGTGCTCCGCCCTTGCCTTTCTCACCCATCCCGCCAAAACTGTTTCGAGACGATAGGCCAACCGGAATGCCGGAAGGAAGACATGGCAGCCCGCCAACGCATCATTCCGGTAAGACGCGAATATAATCGCTGGGTCGCCAACCAGACGCTGGAAGATTATGCGCTGCGCTTCACCGCAAAAAGCGCCCGTCATTTCTCCTCGCAGCGCATCGCCCAGACGGCGATCGGCGCGATCTCGTTCCTGGCGCTGGAAGCGATCGGCGGCGCCATCACCCTCTCCTACGGCACCACCAACGCCTTCTATGCCATCATCGTCGCTTCGATCGCCATGCTGGCGATCGGCCTGCCGATCAGCCGATACGCCATCCGCCATGGCGTCGACATCGATCTTCTGACGCGCGGCGCCGGCTTCGGCTACATCGGCTCGACCATCACCTCGCTGATCTATGCGAGCTTCACCTTCATGCTGTTTGCGATCGAGGCCTCGATTATGTCCGGGGCGCTGGAACTCACCCTCGGCATCCCACTCTGGATCGGCTACATCCTCAGCGCCGTCATGGTGATCCCGCTGGTGACGCACGGCGTGCGGCTGATCAGCAAGTTCCAGTTGATGACACAACCCTTCTGGATCGTGCTGAACATTCTGCCCTTCATCTTCATCGCCTTCATGGACTGGCAGAAATTCGATCTCTGGCGCGCCTTTGCCGGCATCCATCATGCCTCAGGGCCGCCCGGCACCGTCGCCGATTTCGATCTGGTGGAGTTCGGCGCCGCCTCCGCCGTCATCCTCGCCCTGATGTCACAGATCGGCGAACAGGCCGACTTCCTGCGCTTCCTGCCGCCGGAGCCGCGGCGCAAGTGGCGCCATCGCCTCGCTGTCTTTCTCGCCGGCCCCGGCTGGGTCGTCATCGGCGCGCCGAAGCTGCTTGCGGGATCGTTCCTGGTCGTGCTGACCCTGGCCTCGGGCGTGCCAGTCGATCGCGCCGCCGACCCGGCGCAGATGTATCTGACCGCTTTCGGCTACATGGTCCCCTGGCAGAATGCCGCGCTGTTGCTAATGGCCGCCTTCGTCGTCGTCTCGCAGCTGAAGATCAACGTGATGAATGCCTATGCCGGCTCGCTCGCCTGGTCGAACTTTTTCTCGCGGCTGACCCACAGCCATCCCGGCCGCGTCATCTGGCTGGTCTTCAACGTCGCGATTGCCCTGCTTTTGATGGAACTTGGCATCTACCGGCTGCTGGAGGAGACGCTCGGCATTTTCTCGATCATCGCCATGGCCTGGCTCTGCACGATCTCCGCCGATCTCTTCATCAACAAGCCGCTTGGCCTCGCGCCGCCCGGCATCGAGTTCAAACGCGCCCATCTCTACGACATCAACCCGGTCGGGCTCGGCGCCATGACGCTGTCGGCGACAGTATCGCTGATTGCCCATTTCGGCGCCTTCGGCGCGACGGCCGCCTCGCTCGCTCCCTATATCACCCTCGTTATCGCGCTCATCGCCTCTCCCGCGCTCGCCTGGGCGACGGAAGGCAGGTTCTACCTCGCCCGCAAGCCGCGCCACAGCTGGAAGAACCTGACGAGCATCACCTGCTCCGTCTGCGAGCATCCTTTCGAGCCGGAGGATATGGCCTGGTGCCCGGCCTATGCCGCGCCGATCTGTTCGCTCTGCTGCTCGCTCGACAGCCGCTGCCACGACATGTGCAAGCCTGCCGCCCGTCTCAACGCCCAGGTCGGCACCGTCGCCAAGGCGCTGCTGCCGGAAACCGTGCTTGGCAAGCTGACGACGCGCCTCGGCCGCTACGGCATCGCCGTCGTGCTGGCCTTGACCGCCATCGGCGCGATCCTGGCGATGATCGCTCATCAGGTCGCCGCCGCCTCGCCCGAGACGGCTGAGGTCGTCAACCGCACCATCCTGATCGTCTTCTTCGTCTTCTCGGTGATTTCAGGCGTCGTCTGCTGGTTCTATGTGCTCGCCCATGACAGCCGCGTCGTCGCCGAGGAGGAATCCTCGCGCCAAAACACGCTGCTGCTCAAGGAGATCGCCGCCCACAAGAAGACCGATACCGCCTTGCAGAGCGCCAAGGAGACAGCCGAGGCGGCCAACCGCGCCAAGAGCCGCTATGTCGTCGGGTTGAGCCACGAACTGCGCACGCCGTTGAACGCCGTGCTCGGCTATGCCCAGATCCTCGAGCGCGACGAAACCATCCCGGCGCCGCGCCAATCCTCGATCAAGGTCATCCGCCGCAGTGCCGAGCATCTCTCCGGCCTGATCGACGGGCTGCTCGATATTTCCAAGATCGAGGCGGGCCGGCTGCAGGTCTATTCCAACGAGATCAACATCCAGGATTTCCTCGACCAGATCGTCGACATGTTCCGCCCGCAGGCGCAGGCAAAAGGGCTTGCCTTCATCCACGACCGCGCGCCGGCCTTGCCGCAATTTGTCCGCACCGACGAAAAGCGGTTGCGCCAGATCCTCGTCAACCTGCTCTCCAATGCCATCAAATTTACCGACGAAGGCAGCGTCACCTTCGATGTCGCTTATCGCAACCAGGTTGCGACCTTCACCGTCACCGATACCGGCCGCGGCATCGCTGAAAAGGATCTGACGCGCATCTACGAACCCTTCCAGCGCGGCGAGGCCGAAAGCGTGCGGCCGATGCCCGGCCTCGGCCTCGGCCTAACCATCACCCGGCTTCTAACCAACACGCTCGGCGGCGAGATTGCGGTCTCGAGCATCAAGGACGAGGGCTCGACGTTCCGCGTCCGCCTCATGCTGTCGGCGGTCATGCGCGCCGTGGCCGCCGCGCCCCAGGAAAAGCGCATCGCCGGATATGATGGCCCGCGCCGCACGGTGGTTGTCGTCGACGATAACGAGGATCATCGCGAGATGATGCGCGAAATCCTGGCGCCTCTCGATTTCATCGTTCTGACGGCGGCGGGCGGCGCCGAATGCCTGACGCTGATCGAAGGCATCTTGCCTGATCTTTTCCTCGTCGATATCCTGATGCCCGGCATGAACGGCTGGCAGCTCGTCTCGCGTCTGCGCGAGGCCGGCCAGACGGCACCGATGCTGATGCTTTCGGCCAATATCGGTGATGCCGCCGTACTCAGCGACAGCGACGACAGCCACAATGATGCGATCGGCAAACCGGTCGACATCCGCCAGCTGCGCGACAAGCTGGCATTGCATCTTGGCCTGAAATGGGTCTATGCCGACGCAGCAGCAGCCGTTCCTGTGAAGACCGAAGCGCCGATGCTGAGCCCGGGTGCCGCCCATGTGCAGGAATTGCTGCGGCTCGGCGAAATCGGCTATATCAGAGGCATCGAGGCCAAGCTTTCGGATCTTGCCAAGGTGGAAGAAAATCAGCCATTCACCGAGAAACTCTACGCCTATGTCGCCGTCTTCGATCTCGCCGGCTTCATGACCTTCCTGCATGACTTCGACGAAAAGGTGGAACCCATTGGCTGAGCCGGCCCTGCCCCGCGACATCGTTCTGCTCGTCGACGACTCGCCCGAAGCGCTCGGCTTCCTGACCGACGCGCTCGAACAATCTGGCTTCTCCGTGCTAATCGCCACATCGGGCGCGGCGGCACTTGGCATCGTCGAGCGCATCACGCCCGATCTCATCCTGCTCGACGCCGTCATGCCCGCCATGGATGGCTTCGAGACCTGCCGCAGGCTGAAGGCGAATGCGGCGGTGGCGCAGGTGCCCGTCATTTTCATGACCGGCCTGACCGAGACCGAGCATGTCGTGCACGCGCTGGAATCCGGCGGCGTAGACTATCTTGCCAAGCCGATCAATATCGACGAGTTGCGCGCCCGCATCCGTGTGCATCTGCGCAATGCCCGCTCGGCGCAGAGCGCCCGGGTTGCACTCGACGCCGCCGGCCGCCATCTGCTGGCGGTCAAGGGCGATGGGGCAATCCATTGGTCGACGCCGCAGGCAACACGGCTGGTCAATGCCGCCATGGGCAGCGACGAGGGCATGGAAATCGTCGTCCGCCATATCGCCGGCTGGATGCGCGACCGCGCGGCCGCAGTGCGCGACGGCATCATCTCGATCGCCCATGCCGGCCAGGCGGCGCTGCAGCTTGCTTTTCTCGGCGCGATCGGCCCGGACGAATATCTTTTCCGCCTCACCGCCGCCAATCAGCGCAGCGACGACGAGATGCTGCGCCAGCGCTTCTCGCTCACCCAGCGCGAATCCGAAGTGCTGCTCTGGATCGCCAAGGGCAAGGCCAACCGCGACATCGGCGAAATATTGGGACTGTCGGCACGCACCGTCAACAAACACCTTGAACAGATCTACGTGAAACTCGGCGTCGAGAACCGGGCGTCAGCTGCGGTAAAAGCCACACACGTGCTGCACGAGATCTGAGCAAAGTCGGGCGGCACAGCGCCCTCGCCGCGGCAGCCCGAAATTGAAACCTCCGCAAAACAAAGAAGCCCGGTCGAAACCGGGCTTCAATCTCATGTCCCAAAAAGGGAAGGCAAGCTTACATGCCCTGCGGCACGTAGGTGTACTTGCCGTCTGCGCCCTTCTTCCATTCGTACATGATGTACCCAGGAATCTTCGGGTCACCCTTTTCGTCGAACGAAATGTCGCCGAGAACCGTCGTGAACGGACCCTTTTCCTTCATGGCCGTGGCAACGGCTTCAGGATCGACCGAACCGGCAGCCTTGGCGGCACCGGCGATCGCCTGCATCGCAGCGTAGGAATAGAGCGTGTAGGCTTCCGGGTTGAAACCGGCAGCCCTGAACTTTTCGACGAGTTCCTTGTTGGCCGGGTTCAGTGTCGGATCAGGACCGAAGGTGTTCAGCGTACCGGCAACGGCGTCGCCAGCGATCGAAGCCAGTTCGTTCGAAACGATACCGTCGCCCGAAACCAGCGTTGCCTTCAGGCCCTGATCGGCGGCCTGACGAATGATGAGACCGGCTTCGGTGTGCAGACCGCCCCAATAGATGATCGAGACGCCGGCTTCCTTCATCTTGGCGATGAGGGCCGAGAAGTCCTTATCGCCGACGTTGATGCCTTCATACATGACTTCCGTCACACCGGCGGCATTCATCGCCTTCTTGGTTTCATCGGCAAGACCCTGACCGTAAGGTGTCTTGTCGTGAACGACCGCGATCTTGGCGTCCTTGAAGTGATCGGCAAGATACTTGCCGGCGATGGCGCCCTGCTGGTCGTCACGGCCGCAGGTACGGAAAGTGTTCCAGAGACCGCGTTCCGTAAACTTAGGGTTCGTAGCGGCCGGGGTGATTTCGAGGATGCCGTTTTCGGCATAGACTTCCGAAGCCGGGATCGAAACGCCCGAGTTGAAGTGGCCGATGACGAACTTGACACCGTCGGCAACGAATTTATTGGCGACCGAAATGCCCTGCTTCGGGTCGGAGACGTCGTCGCCGAGCTCGAGCTTGATCTGCTCGCCATTGATGCCGCCAGCAGCGTTGATATCGGCGGCCGCCTGCTCGGCGCCCTTCTGGAGCTGAGCACCGAACGCAGCGTTCGGGCCGGTCAGCGGACCAGCGACAGCGATGAGAACGTCGGCCCATGCGTTGCCGCTGAAGGCGACCATCGCCGTCAGAGCCACCGCCGACAGAAGAGACTTCTTCATATTGTTACTCCCAATTTTTGGGCGGGTTCCGGTCCAAGGCCCAGCGCACTACCCACCATTGACTGCGCCAGGAAAGCTGTTCCACTCTGAAGGCAATTCATGCCTAGTTTCAACGGACTGTCAATGTTTGTCCTTCCACGAAAACGCGGAAGTTTTTTCGTACAGCCAGTAATAGTTGTTGACCATCTGATTGGTGCGGCGAAAGCGGAAGCCGGCGGTCGAGAAGACCAGCAGCGTCACGAAATCGATGCCGTAGAAGAGAGCGCTGAGCATCGGCCCATCGAACAGGGCGTGGTGCAGGAACTGCATCGCCCAGGCGAGCAGGAAAGTGTAGACGACAGTCAGCGGGTAGTTGTTCCAGCCTTCGGCAACCGCCTTGCCGGCGCGCCAGGCCGTCCAGAAGCCGATCAGCACGACGATCGCGCGGATGATCAAGCGGGCACCGGTATCGCTTTCGAAGAAAAGTCCCTGCATGTCAAACTCCCTTCGAGCTAGTGTCTTCCGCCTTCGAGATAGGCGGCACGGACTTCAGGATTGGCGAGCAGCTCCTTGCCGGAGCCGCTCATCGTCACCTTGCCGTTCACCATCACGTAAGCGCGGTGCGAAAGCCTCAGCGCAGCAAATGCGTTCTGCTCGACGAGGAAAACGGTGAGACCTTCCTGTTCATTAAGCTTGCGGATCGCCTCGAAGATGCCCTTGACGATCAGCGGCGCAAGACCAAGAGATGGTTCGTCGAGAAGCAGCAGCTTCGGGCGCGCCATCAGCGCGCGGCCGATCGACAGCATCTGCTGCTCGCCGCCCGAAAGCGTGCCGCCGCGCTGGGCGTGGCGTTCTTTCAGGCGCGGGAAGAGCGTGAAGATCTTCTCGACGTCCTCGGCGAAGTATTTGAGATTATCGAGGCCTGCGCCCATCTGAAGATTTTCCAGAACCGTCATCCGCGGGAAGATGCGGCGTCCCTCAGGCGACTGCGCGATGCGCAGGCGGGCGATTTCGTGGGTCGGCATGTGTGTGATGTCGCGACCCTCGAAGACGACCGAGCCGGTACGGGCCTGCGGGCTGCCGCAGATCGTCATCATCAGCGTCGACTTGCCGGCGCCGTTGGCACCGATCAGGCTGACGATCTCGCCCTTGTTGACGTGGACATCGATGCCGGCCAGCGCACGGATATTGCCATAATAGGTTTCGACGCCATTCACCTGAAGGAGCGGTTGACCCGTCATTACTTCATCGCCCATCAGTTTGCGCCTCCTTCGAGCTGCTCGACGGTTGCGATCACCTCTTCCACTTCTTCATCTTCGACACCGAGATAGGCCGCGATGACCTTCGGATCGTTCTTCACGTGATCCGGTGTGCCATCGGAAATCTTCTGGCCGTATTCGAGGACGACGACGTGGTCGGAGATTTCCATGACCACCGACATGTCATGCTCGATGAGCAAGATAGATGTTCCGGTTTCGGCACGGATGCTCTGCAGCAGCGCATTGAGGGTCGCCGATTCCCGCGGATTCAGGCCGGCGGCTGGTTCGTCCAGGCAAAGCAGCTCGGGGCCAGTGCACATGGCACGGGCAATCTCGAGACGCCGCTGGGCTCCGTAGGGCAGATCACCTGCCGGATCGTCGGCCCGGTCGATCAAATCGGCCTTCTCCAGCCAATGGCGCGCAAGCTCGATCGATGCGGCCGCCTCCCGCTTGTAGGGACCGATGCCAATGAGGCCGAGGATCGTATAACCCGACGCCTTCATCAGCTTGTTGTGCTGGGCGACGAGCAAGTTTTCGAGAACCGTCAGGCCGGAGAACAGGCGGATGTTCTGGAAGGTGCGCGCCACCTTGGCTTCTTTGGTGATGCGAAAGTCCGGCAGACGCTCCAGCAGATACTGCTTGCCGCTCTTCTGGTTAAGCGTGATCATCCCCATCGTCGGCTTGTAAAAGCCGGTGATGCAGTTGAAGACCGTGGTCTTGCCGGCACCGTTCGGGCCGATCAGCGCAGTGATATCGCCGCGCTTGGCTTCGAAGGAGAAGTCATTGATGGCCATCAGGCCGCCGAACTTCATCGACAGGTGTTCGACCTTGAGAAGCGTGTCGCTCGACATGGTGTTGGTGACGGGGCTCATCAACCATGGCCCTCCTTGATGAAGCTTCCGGAAATTGCCTTGCGCGCCTTGAGGAAGGCGGTCGGTTCACGCGAACCGACGAAACCGCGCGGCTTGAACAGCATAACCACGACCATGGCGAGGCCGAAGATCAGCATACGATACAATTCCGGCGTGAAGGTCGGCCCGAAAACTACTTTCAGGAAGTCCATTTCGCGCAGCAACTCGGTGCCGCCGACCATGACGATTGCGGCGATCGCAATCCCGGTCAGAGAACCCATGCCGCCGAGGACCACGATGGCGAGGATCACAGCCGATTCCAAGAAGACGAAAGATTCCGGCGAAACGAAACCCTGACGGGCAGCAAAGAAGGAGCCGGCGAAACCGGCAAACATCGCTCCCGTCGCAAAGGCCGTGAGCTTGGTCGTCACCGTATTGATGCCGAGCGAGCGGCAGGCGATCTCGTCTTCGCGCAGCGCTTCCCAGGCGCGCCCAATCGGCATGCGGCGCAGCTGGATGGTCACGTAGGCGGTCAGCATGCAGAGCGCCAGGATGAGGTAAAAAAGGAAGATCTTGTAGTAAGCCGAGGACATCGACAGGTGAAAGAGCTTGGCGAAGCCGCCGGCCGTCGCGTCGAAGGGAATGCCGAACAGCGTCACCTTGGGAATGCTCGAGATACCGAAAGTCCCCTTGGTGACATCCGTCCAGTTGATAAGCACGAGGCGGATGATTTCGCCGAATGCGAGCGTCACGATGGCGAGGTAGTCGCCGCGGAGACGCAGCACCGGAAAGCCGAGAATAACGCCCCAAAGTGCGGCGAAAATGCCGGAGAGCGGGAGGAGAACCCAGAAGGACAGGCCGAAATGGCTCGAAAGCAGCGCATAGGAATAGGCGCCGACCGCATAGAAAGCGACATAACCGAGATCGAGAAGACCGGCGAGGCCGACGACGATGTTCAGCCCCCAGGCAAGCATCACATAGATCAAGATCTGGATGCCGAAATTGTCGACATATGTCAGCGACCCCTGCGGACCTTTGATCGCTACCACCACCATGGGATAAAGCAGCAGCGCGATCAGCGCGATCTTCAGGAAATGACGGTGGAAGAAGCTCTTCTCGGTTGAGATGGCGAGTTCGCCCTGCCTCGCCTTTGCCAGCTTGCGGCTGTCGAGATGTGGCCGCAGGAAAACCACCGTGGCGAAGCGCCCGATCGCGGCGACAGCGACGAAGACCGCAAGCAGCCCCCAGCGCTGGACGATGATCAACTCATTATTGATGTTCTGGTCGGTCTTGAGGCCGACATAGAGAACGAACATGCCGAACGAAAGGACGGCGGCGAAAAGGGCTTCGGTAAGGCCTTTACGGACAAGTCCGGCATCGGGCTTGCCTGCAGAATTTTCAATGTTTGCCATGACGTTATACCTTCTCGACTTCCGGCCGTCCAAGAATGCCCGTCGGCTTGAAGATCAGCACGAAAGCGAGGATGGCGAAGGTCGCGACATCCTTGTACGCGATGGTGAAATAGGCCGACCACAGCGATTCGATCAGACCGATCATCAGCCCGCCGAGAACGGCACCCGGCAATGAGCCGATGCCGCCGAGAACGGCTGCGGTAAAAGCCTTCACACCCGGCGTGAAGCCGTCGGCGAACGAAGCGACGCCATAATACATCAGATACATCGTGCCGGCGACGGCAGCCAGCGCCGCACCCATGACGAAGGTGATGGAAATCGTCTGGTCGACATTGACGCCGAGCAGCGCCGCCATCTTGCGGTCCTGCTCCGTGGCGCGCTGGGCACGGCCGAGTGCGGTACGATTGACGATGTACCAAAAGACGGCGAGCAGCACGACCGTGATCACGATGATGACGATCTGCTTCAGCGACACCGAGATGTTGCCGAACTGATAGACCGAGCTGATCATCGGCGGGATCGGCTTGTTGCGCGGACCCTGCGTCACCTGGATGAAATTGGACAGTACGATCGACATGCCGATCGCCGTGATCAGCGGCGCCAGGCGGAAGGAACCGCGCAGCGGGCGGTATGCGATCCGCTCGATCGTCCAATTCCACAAACTCGTCATCAGCATCGCAACGACAAGCATCGCCAGCAGCAGAATTGCCACCGGGAGACCTGCAAAGATGGATGTGAGGACGAGAAAGACGATAAGAGCGGCGAAACCACCGAGCATGAAGATATCGCCATGGGCGAAATTGATCATGCCGATAATGCCGTAAACCATCGTATAGCCAATAGCCACAAGGCCATAGATGGATCCGAGCGTCAGCCCATTGAAGAGCTGCTGGACGAAATACTCCATATGTCGTTTTCCCCTGGATGCGAACCACACGGGCTGCATCTCTTTTTGGTTCTTCGGTTCCCCGTTTCAGAGAACCTCATAGGCCGAATGCATACCGGTTTCGGTGGAAATGTGAAGACAAAAAGGATTTACTCCGACAAATTCTTGTCCGAACAGGCCTAAATGGCGCATTTTGAACCAAAATCCACAGAAAATCGGCAAAGAAAGGCCTATTTTTGATCAGAAACCGCCACTGAGTTAACCATTCGGAGATTTGGTCGGCGATTTCCCTTGTCCGCTTGGCGCGTAAGCTATTCCATAGAATTGGAAGATGGCGCAAATTCACACCCGAACTCCCCCAATTTTGCGAATACCATTTCACATCAAGATACTCCTTCTTCGTCTGACAAGGCTAAAAACTTATGGTAGCTTCATGACACTGCGTTAGGGGATGCAGAGCGCGACGGGAAACACCATATCGAGGATCTGGTGACAGGGATGGTTTGCGGACGAGCGACAGTGGGGTGCTCGGCCCGCGCGGCGAACGGCAAAAGGACAATGCTGAGGACATTTGAAAGGGCGGCGCTCGAAGCCGGCAAGGCCATTATCACGGTCCTGCGCGAAGGCTTCCCGGTCGCCATGAAAGCGGATGCAAGTCCGGTCACGGTCGCCGACGAGGAGGCCGAACGCATCATCCTCGCTCATCTCGACAGAGATTATCCCGAAATACCGGTCGTGGCGGAAGAATCGGTCGCCGCCGGAAAAGTGCCCGACATCGCCGGCCGCGGCTTCTTCCTGGTCGATCCTCTCGACGGCACGCGCGAATTCGTCGACGGACGACAGGAATTCACCGTCAACATCGCTTATATAGAGAACGGCGTCCCGGTGGCCGGCATCGTCTACGCCCCGGCACTCGGGCTTGCCTTCTTGGGCGAACGCGGCCATGCCGAAAGGCTCGTAGTCACCGACGATTTCACCGTCGGCGCCCGCAGTGCAATTACCGTGCGCGAACAGCCGGAGGACAGGCTGGCGCTTGCCAGTCTCCGTCACAACAGTCCCGAGACCGGAAGCTTCCTCGCTCACCACGCCATCTCAAAATGCACCAATATCGGCTCCTCGCTGAAATTCTGCCTGCTGGCCGAAGGCAAGGCCGACGTCTATCCGCGCTTCACCCGCACGATGGAATGGGACACGGCGGCCGGCGATGCGGTATTGCGCGCTGCTGGCGGCTCCACGGTGACGCTCGACGGAGCGCCACTGACCTACGGCAAGACGGGCGCTGCAGCCGATTTCGACTTCGCCAATCCGAACTTCATCTCCTGGGGCGGCACGAAACGCGTCCTCGAACCGGTGTAACTACCCGCCGCATCGCCGAACTCGCCTCTATCCACGCGGCCGGGCCTCGGCGGCCAGCACTAAGAGTGATTCGCAAACGGCCGGTGATTCTCGATTTGAACCCCGTTTTTCCATTTTCCCGCGCCGGATCGTTACCCATCTCGCCTTGATTTTGTCATATTGTGACACAGTTTGGGAACGATCGAGCATCCCAGCCAGAAAAATTTGGTGTCGGAACTCGTTAACAATACCGCCGGACGATGGTCGGTCGCGTGCCGAAACAACACGTCGCACCACCCCCGGAAGCCCTCGCCAAAGGCCTAAAAACCTTGACGAAATTCCAATTATTAACGAAATATCATGAGGTTGCCTCAACTTAACGCAGATGCGAAAGATTTATTGCGATGCGATATTTCTCTGGACAGCATTACACAATTGTCGCATTTTTCCGTTTTAGTAGGGTTACCAAGACCTGAGTGCAGCCCTGGTGACAGGGTAAACCATTGATCGCCTATTGCCGCCGCACCCCTCGAAGACAACAGAGTACGATCCTTGAGCATCACGGAACTAAACAACAGCATTTCGACTGAGTCCTTCCGGCCGAGCCGCCGCCAGCAGCCGAGCCTGAAGATCCAGACTCCCGTTATCCATAGCGACGCGTCCCAGGCGTCGTGGGTGGATCTTGCCCTGAAGCGGGCGTTCGACATCGTTTCGTCGTTGAGCGCCCTCCTCGTCCTTGCGCCTTTCCTTCTGTTCGTCGCCTTGCTGATCAAGCTCGACAGCCCGGGACCCGTGCTCTTCAAGCAGACCCGCTGGGGCAAGAACTGCAAGACCATCAAGGTCTACAAGTTCCGCTCGATGCGCACGGATCTCTGCGATGTCTCGGGTGTTGCCCAGACGGTGAAAAACGACCCGCGCATCACCCGCGTCGGTGCCATCCTGCGCCGCACGAATGTCGATGAGCTGCCGCAGCTGCTGAACGTGCTGATGGGCCACATGTCCGTCGTCGGTCCACGCTGCCATGCGATCGGCATGCGCGCCGGCGGCATGCTCTACGAAGAGCTCGTCCCGGAATACCACCAGCGCCACGCCATGCGCCCCGGCATGACAGGTCTTGCCCAGATGCGCGGCCTGCGCGGCCCGACCGATCGTCCGGCTAAGGCACGTGCCCGCATTGTGAGCGATCTCTACTACGTCGGAAATTTTTCGATCGGGATGGATATTCGCATCATTGCCGGCACCGTCGTGTCGGAACTGACCCGCGGAAAAGGCTTCTAAGCTTTTAAGAAAGGGGCCGGCAGCGAGAGCCGCCGGCACCCGACCGCTCCGGTGACCGCCTCCTGCGGCTGACCGAATCGAGCTTGCGCATCGCGCACTTCAAATAACCCGACCCCATATGCGACGAGAATTCGAGAATGATCGCAATCTCGTCGCTGCTTTGCCGGCGACCAGCGCAGGCATACGATTTCGCGCCAGGCGCGCCATCGCCTGCGGCCATGCCGGCATGAAACATCCGTCCGAAAGCGAAGATGTATTGTTTCAGGTCAGCGCTGTGTGGGCGCGAAGGCGAAAATATTGTTCGAGGCGTACATCTGAAAACGGATTGAAGGTGCTTTTTTGGCGCCGCCGCCCGCCTCACTGAAAATCGGCCTCGATCGTCCGCCTTCTCGCGCTCACATCTGCCTCAAGACAAGAAAATCGCCGGCCCGGTGAAAAAACGATTAAGCTTTCCGGCCAGTCAGCTGGTTTCCGTGAAAGCCGTGCGACAGCCTCTTGGGAAAGCTGAGCCCAGATAAAAATCGAAGCCCGCAAATCTCGCGATCTTGCCAAACCGCTCCCTGCCGCCGTTTGGCGAGATCCCATCGCGACCTGACTGCGAAGACAAAAAACCCAGCATGCTCAGCGCAATCACCGCGCATGCTCATCCATTTTCATCCTCACGCCACGTAGGGGTCTGCTTCAGTCTGGCCTCGCCGTCGGTAGTAAGAGGCCCTGTGCCGGGGCATCGACAGAGACGGCTTTTGCTCTCGCATGCCAAGCACACCAAGCATCAAAAGCGCGCGCTGGACTGAACCAGCGGGAAGAACAGAGACGATGTCTCACGTTCATTCCTATGCCCCGCGCGACAAAACTTATCACGGAAAATCAGTCATATTTATTCGGCAAGCCCCCATTCACGCCGCCCCAAGTTGACGGAGCGGAAGATGGCCATCCCGTATCGGCCGGGGGGCCCAGGGCATCTAAATTTGTTATCAAAGTCTTACGATGAGCTTAGGCAATTTTTAAATGTGGCAGGCTAGAGTGACGTCCGTGGTCTTGCGTTGTGTAGAGAGTCCAATGACCGAAATGATACGTCCCCGAGTAAAATATGTCATCGGCCCCGATGGCAGCCCCCTGACGATCGCGGATCTTCCGCCGCCCAATACGCGGCGCTGGGTGATCCGTCGGAAGGCAGAGGTTGTCGCGGCTGTTCGCGGTGGCCTGTTGAGCTTGGAAGAGGCTTGCGAGCGTTATACGCTCACCGTCGAAGAGTTTCTCTCCTGGCAATCGTCGATCAACAGCCACGGTCTCGCCGGCCTGCGCACCACGCGCATCCAGCAATATCGCCACTGATCGTACGCCATCATCGGGATTTATTTCGGGCCGGACGCATTTCCCATCAGGGAATGAAGAAGGCCCGAAATCATTGACGAGGCTGCGTAGCACCAAAGGCCCGGCTGCGCGAAGGCATCCGCCAACCCCGTTGTCTTCGCCGCCGCAATGACGATCGCCACCAGCAGCACGTCCATCATTGACCACTTGGACAGATGCGGCACGACGCGACGATAAAACAGGCTGCCGGCCCCGCCGCCGGCACCTGCCGCTTCCGCGGAGATCCCGACCATCTTCAGTAGCGGAAGCACGATCGAGACCAATGCGACGATCGCCGCCAGCAGCCTATCCCCGCCCCGCCAGAGCGAGACGACGATTTCGATGAGCGACGGGGTCTGATCGAAGAAATACAGCGTCTCGAAACGGACCAGCGGCAGGATGAGGCCGAGCGCCAGGAGGAATGGCGCGGCCACGAGCAGGACGGGGCGGATCATCGAAAGCGCCCTCATAGGCCCGAACCTCGCGCCGACCCGACATTTTTCATGAACACGCCGTCTCCTCCAGCCATGGCCTTGCCGACTTGGCACGATCGCGTCGCCGTGTCACCGTCGCCGACGACAATATCCCCATCCCTCAGCGAGGAAAGACAATGGACATTCGAAACGAGGAAGGCGCATCCGGCGGCCGTTATGCGGCCGAGGTCGAGGGGCACGAGGCGGAGATGACCTATTCGCGCACCTCGGCGAAACTCGTCATCGTCGATCACACCGCCGTTCCCGATGCGCTACGCGGCAAGGGCGTCGGCCAGGCATTGGCGCTGCAGGCAGTGGAGGCGGCCCGGACCGGCGGCTGGAAGATCATCCCGCTCTGCCCATTCTTCAAGGCACAGGCGCAACGCCATCCGGAATGGCACGATGTCGTGAATTGATCTTTGCGGCTCAGACGGCTGCGATTTCCGGGTGGGTGATAGAGTGTAAAACGGCGAAACACCAAAAGCCATGTATGACGGACAGCGCGCCCGTCATACATGGCTTCTCAGTGGCTGTCCCAGGGCGCCGCAGCCGGCGCCCGCCGTTTTTTACGCCCTTGCGCGGGCGCTGGTGTCACGTTCTTCCAGCGCCGTCGCCCTTGCATATTCCGCCTGCATCTCTTCGAGCGCCATTTCCAGCGACTCTTCCTGCATCTTCAGTTCCTTGATCGAAACCTGCAGGTTGTCGGCCCGCTGACGCGCGGCCTTGGCGAAGGTCGGATACGCAAAGTGATTCGGATCTGAGATTCCGGACTTCTTTTCCTCGACGACGATCTGGCTCTCCAGATCCTTCGTCATCCGTTCGAATTCGGACATCATCATCTGCAACTGCTGCAATTGACGTCGTTTTTCGTTCACCTGAAACTCTTTCAGGCGAACGAGACTCTCTCGCGACTTCATACGCATTACTCCCGTGATGCGAGACCCCGGCTCAACTTGAAACCGCCCTGCGCGCCGCTTTGACACGGTTTGCTAAAAAATTTCCTGCGATATTAACAAATACCTACCGCTGGTAACCTTTCGTTTACGGGCATCGTTAATGATAGGCCCGATGATTTAAGGGTCGGTAAATGCCGCGGCATTAAGTTCGAACCTTTTCATTGGCGAGTCGGATGAATCACTTAGCGCATTTTCCTAATGTTGAAGATGAAGAGCGCCATTTGAGATTCCTATTGGAAAACAGAGAAATGGAAAAAATATTTAATAAATTCGATACTCCTTGCCAGAGTGAATTAGAATTTGTTAACCATTTCGTGGCAGCTTCCAAATCACGTAGCGTGTTCGGTATCGTGTAGGGGGCCAGACCACCTTTCGGCGGCGGTAAAGGGGATAATTATGCGGGTACTACTCATCGAGGATGATAGCGCGACGGCGCAGAGCATCGAGTTGATGCTGAAATCAGAAAGTTTTAATGTTTACACCACCGATCTCGGTGAAGAAGGCGTCGATCTGGGCAAGCTGTATGATTATGATATCATCCTGCTGGATCTGAACCTGCCCGACATGTCCGGATATGAAGTGCTTCGCACGCTGCGGCTGTCCAAGGTCAAGACACCGATCCTCATTCTGTCGGGCATGGCCGGTATCGAAGACAAGGTTCGCGGCCTCGGCTTCGGCGCTGACGACTACATGACCAAGCCGTTCCACAAGGACGAGCTCGTTGCCCGCATCCACGCCATCGTCCGCCGCTCCAAGGGCCATGCCCAGTCAGTCATCATGACCGGCGAACTGATCGTCAACCTCGACGCCAAGACTGTCGAAGTCGGTGGCCAGCGCGTCCACCTGACGGGCAAGGAATACCAGATGCTGGAGCTGCTTTCGCTCCGCAAGGGCACCACCCTCACCAAGGAAATGTTCCTCAACCACCTTTACGGCGGCATGGACGAGCCGGAACTGAAGATCATCGACGTCTTCATCTGCAAGCTCCGCAAGAAGCTCGCCAACGCTGCTGGCGGCGCCAACTACATCGAGACCGTCTGGGGCCGCGGCTACGTTCTGCGCGAGCCGGATGGTGCCGAATACGCCGAAACCGCCTGATATTTCCGATCCCCCTTATCGGATAACGAAATCCCGCCCTTCCGGCGGGATTTTTCGTTTCTGCCTGGCAACGAGAAGAGGCCTTAATAAAACAGATGTGAGGCTGGATAAGCGGTCGAACCTTCTCCGTTTCGATCAAGAAAACGGAGTGTGGGCGGCCGAACGTGCTTACGCGTTCGGCGAGGCTGCATGGAAAGGCGACCTGGCGTCAGGCAGCGATCGCGCGGTTTCCGAAAACGGCGGTCAGGATCTTGCGGTCGAACGGCTTCAGCAAGAAGTCGGTGGCGCCGGCCCGTTTGCCCGCCATCAGCTTCTTCAGATCCGCCTCCACGACGCAGTAATAGATCTTGACGTCTTTGCCGCCGTCCATGGCGCGGACGGCGGCGATGAGGTCGAGGGCGCCCTCCATGCCGGAATCGACGATCAGATATTCCGGCAGCTCCGTCTGGCAGCGCTGCAGCGCCTCGCCGGCGTTGGAGGCCTCGCTGACGAGAAAATCGAGTTCGGAGAGAATGCGCTTGCCGACTTTGCGGACGATATCCGAATTATCGGTGATCATGAACCTTTGCATGGGCGCTCCTTTGCCCCTCGCATTCGTCGCAGCAAGAGGCCTCTTACAACCCTGGAGGATAGGTCCATCAGGCTAACGAATCGTTACCGGACGGGCTAAGACACCCGTCCAATCTCGAAATCAGGCCGTCGCCGCGGCCACCGCCGTGAACACCAGTTCTTCGGCACTGGCGCTGTGATCAAGTGTCATTCCGCACTCCTGCGCCAGAAGCACAGTGTAATAGGGCTGGATCGAATGCGCGTCGATCGCTTCCTCGATCGTGCCGGTCGAGATCTCGACGAATTTCGGAGGCAGGCGCATCAGCTTGCCTTTGGCCGTGAGCTTGAACCTGGCATCGAACTCGGGATTCTCAAGCGTTACCTCGAGCACGCCGCCGCGCGGAATTGCCGAATAGGCAACGAGAAACAGGTTGAGCAGCAGCTTGACGCGATTCTTGGCGACGATGGCGCGTGGCCCGTTCCAGATGACCTCGGTTTTCTTCTCGGCGATGGCGAAATCCTTGGCCGCACGCTCGGCCTCGCCGGTATCGATCGAAGCGCCGACAGAACCCGAGGCACCAAAGGCGAGACGCGCGAATTTCAGACGGACGGAAGCGTTGAGCGCGCTGGTGCGGATCAGGTCCATCGCATCGGCGTCGGCACCCCCCTCATCCAGCAGCTCCAGCCCGTTATTGATCGCACCGACCGGTGAGATGACATCGTGGCAAACGCGGCTGCAAAGAAGCGCGGCCAGATCCGGGCCGGACAAGGTGAGATTGGGGTTCTTGGACATCATCGTCTCCTGAGGGGCGGCAAGTTCATCGCGCCCGGGAATATGCTTCATCAAAATTGCGCGAAGTTTGCGATCGTACTCGGTGCCATAATGACACCATATTTGGTAAACCGATTGTTAAGATCATCGGCGCAAAATGCACCAATCGCCGCGAGCGGTTGCCCGCTCCCAGCCAAACGACGAACGGATGACACCATGCGCCCTCGATTTCCGCACCGATTCATCGGCTTCTGCAGGTTGCTTTCGGCCCTCGTCTTTTCCTCGCTGATGGTCGTCGGGCCTGCCTCCGCCCAGGACAACGGCCAGTACACGATGCAGGAAATCGTCGATGCCGGCCACTCCTTCTTCGGCTCCGCCAGCGGCGGACTTGCCAAAGTCGTCGAGAGTGCCTTCCAGAAATACGGCCTGCCGAATGGCTACATCCTCGGACAGGAAGGCGGCGGCGCGTTCATCGCCGGCCTTACCTACGGCGAAGGCCAGCTGAACACCAAGAACGCCGGCGAACATAATCTCTACTGGCAGGGCCCCTCGCTCGGCCTCGATTACGGTGGCCAAGGCTCACGCGTGATGATGCTGGTCTACGACCTGCCCTCGGTAAACGGCATCTATGCCCGCTTCGGCGGCGTCAGCGGCTCGGCCTATGTTATCGCCGGCTTCGGCATGACCCTTCTCAAGAACAACGACGTGCTGGTCGTGCCGATCCGCACCGGCGTCGGCGCCCGCTTGGGTGTCAATGTCGGCTATCTCAAGATCACTCAGGCGCCGACCTGGAACCCCTTCTGAGACCGCAAAGCCGCCGGAAAGCGCCGCCGTTCGCATCGGCGGCCTTGCCCATATGCGTCATGCGTGCTTAATCATCGCGGCTGACCTCTTATCAACCTTCGAATCGATGGCCGCGCCGTGATCGAATACGCTCTCTTGTTCGGATTGGGCTTCCTGACCGCGGCCTTCCTCGTCTTTCTGGTCTCGCCCGCCGTTCACCGCCGTATCGTCTGGTATACAGAGAACCGCCTGAAGGCGACCATGCCGCTCAGCCCGCAGGAGGTTCGCGCCCAGAAGGATATGGTGCGCGCGCTCTATGCGGCCGAAAACGCCCGCACCACCCAGGACCTGCTGCGTGAGCGCGAGAAATCCCTGTCGCTCCAGCTTCGCCACGACGCGCTCGCCGTCGATGCCGGCAGGCTTGCCGCCGAGATCGGCGAATTGCAGGCCCAGATCGGCGAGATGCATGTCGAGGCCGCCGAGCAGCGCTCGCGTCTGCGCAAGGATGAGAATTATATCAGTCAGTTGAAGACCAATCTGCATATTGCCGAACAGTCCGCGGCCAACAAGGAGAGCGAACTGGCAACGATGCGGACGCGGCTGAGCAAGCTCGGTGAACAGACCGATGGGCTGAGGATCGATCTGGCCGCACGCGAAACCGAGGCGGAGAGCCTGAAATCCCGCGTCAACGCGCTACGCGACGAACGAGATACGTTGCGCCAGGACGTCAACCTGCTGCAGAAGCGCGCCAAGGATGCCGAACAGAAACTGACGCAACAGCAGCACATGGTGATCCGCCTGGAGGACAAGGCCGCGCGCGACAGCGCTTCCGCCGCCGAAAAGGAAGCCCTGGTCGCTCGCCGCCAGCAGGAGATCGCCAAGGTGAAGGAACAGTTGAAGGCCGCCAATGCCGAGATCCGCAAGGTCAATCGCGTGCTGCGCGACGCCGGCCTTGCCGGGATGGCCGCGGAGCTGCCGGCGGAATCGACGGCCGAAGACCCGGCAACATCCACGCCCGACACCGCCGTCGTCACGGCTGAGATCGGCGAAGATGTCCGCAAGCGCAGCGCCGCCCTTGCCGAACGCCTGCAGAATGCAAAGACGGTGACCGGACGCGATGGGGAGATCCGCGAGGAAATCGCCTCAATCGCCGCCAACATGGTGGCCCTGACCGCACTCAAGGAGGGGCCCTCCTCGCCGATCCGCACTCTTTTGCCGAATGCGGCGGAAAAGACCCCGAGTGATCGCGTCAGCCTTGCCGACAGGGCGGCCGCCATCATCGCCGATCCCCAGCGCTAACGCATACCGCCCGGAAGCGTGCCGCGGTTCCGGGATAACGACATGCATCAAAACAAAGGACCGAAGCGCCCCCGCACTTATGCGACGCGCTTTAGGATCACAATTCAGATCCGATCCATCGCCGACGCCATCGAAAACAGCGCAATGCCGGTTGCCGTCGCGGCGTTGAGACTGTCGAGATCCTCCGACTGCGGGATGCGGGCGCTCTGGAAGCGCGCCAGCAGCGCCTCCGGCAACCCCTCCCCCTCGGTGCCGATGACAAGCGCCATGCGTGCCGAGGCAGGAATAGCGCGGATATCGGTCTTGCCGTGCGGGGAAAGCGTCCAGATGGCAAAGCCGCGATCGGCAAGCGAGAGCAGCACATCCATCGCCTTGCCGCCGCGCCGGTGCGGAACGCTCAGCACCGAACCGACGGAGACACGCAGCGCCTTGCGGTAGAGCGGATCACAGCAGGTTTCGTCGAGCAGCACCGCATCCGCCCGGAAGGCGGCTGCATTGCGGAACATCGAACCGGCATTGTCATGATTGGAAATGCCGCAGCCGACGAGCACCAGCGCCCGTTCCGGCAGCGCCTCGAGAAGGGCCGCCTCTCCGCGATCTTCCCGCCGGCCGAGCGCCAGAACGCCGCGATGCAGATGGAATCCGACGACGCCGTCAAGCACATCGGCCTCGGCGACATAGACCGGCACATCGGCCGGCAGCCGCTCGAGGATGGGCATAACGCCGTCGACGCGGTTGCGCAGCAGCAGGATCTTCTCGGCGAAAAAGCCGCGGTCTTGCGCATGCGCCTCAGCGAGCATGCGCAGCACGACGGTGCCTTCGGCGATGAAGCGGTTTTCCCGGCCCGTCAGATCGCGCTCGCGAATATTGCGGAATTCGGCGATGCGCGGATCGTCGGCGCTGTCGATGGCGATCGGGACGGCGGCCATGCCGGCCTCAATTGCCCGCGACGCTGACGTCGGCGACGGTGCGGCCGGTCCTGAGGTCGAAGACCAGCGCCTTGCTCTTGCCCTCGGCCGTTTCGCCGTAAAACAGGATCTGCCCCGCCGAAAACGAGGTGGACTGTACCTTGAAGCCGAGCGGTAGGGAAACTGTCGCCGCAAGCGGCGCATCCGAAGGCACGCCGGCGGCGGAAACGGTCGCCGCCGTCTCCTTGGGTTCGCTGTGCATCGTCTTATAGACAACCGCGCCGAAGACCGCCATAAGGCTCACGAACATGATGGCGCCGGAAACGATCTGCAGGCGGACCATCTTGCGCCGGACACTTTCCATTGCCGGATCAAGGGGCTTCTCTTCCTGGTCGTCTGGCTCGATTGCTGTCATCTGTGCGTCCCGTTCTAAAAAAATACGTCGGAGAAGAAGCGTCTTGAGCGACCCCTTTAAACAAGCAGCCGGCAATAGAAAAGTCCTGACCGCCGATGAAACGGCCGAAGGCCGGCTCGACGCCTGGCTGACGGCACAGGTCGGCGAGGAATTTTCGCGCAGCCGCATCAAGACGCTGATCAAGGACGGCCAGGTTTCTCTGCGCGGCGAACCCGTCACCGATCCGCAGCGCAAGGTGCGCAACGGCGATAGTTTCGAGATCACCCTGCCCGAGCCGGAAGACCCGACGCCGCAGGGTGAGGATATCCCGCTCGATATTCTCCATGAGGATGAAGACCTCATCGTCATCTCCAAGCCTTCCGGTCTCGTCGTCCATCCCGGCTCCGGCAACTGGACGGGGACGCTGGTCAACGCGCTGATCCATCACTGCGGCGATACGCTCTCTGGCATTGGCGGCGTGCGCCGCCCGGGCATCGTCCACCGGCTCGACAAGGACACGACAGGGGTCATGGTGGTCGCCAAGAACGACATTGCCCATCGCCACCTCTCGCTCCAGTTTGCCGATCATGGCCGCACCATGCCGCTGGAGCGGGCCTATCAGGCGGTCGTCTGGGGCCGTCCTCGCTCACTGACGGGCACGGTCGATGCGCCGCTCGGCCGCGCTACCGGCGATCGCACACGCCGCGCGGTCAAGCGGCCCGACAGTCATGACGCCGACGAGGCGATCACGCATTATGAGGTGATCGAGCGCTTCCAGGAGAACCCGGACGCGACCGCGCTTGCTTCGCTGGTCGAGTGCCACCTCGAAACCGGCCGCACCCACCAGATCCGTGTGCATATGGCCCATATCGGCCATCCGCTGCTCGGCGACACGGTTTACGGCGCCGGCTTCAAGACCAAGGCCAACCGCCTGCCCGAAGAAATCCGCAAGGTCGTCAACAGTTTCAACCGCCAGGCGCTGCATGCTTTCATGCTGCAGTTCGAGCATCCCCGCACCGGCGAAATCATGCATTTCGAAGTGCCGCTGCCGGATGATATGGTGGAACTGGTCGAGGCATTGCGGGGATAGGGGCTCGTCTCCGCCCCCTCTCACAGCTGCGTGAGCGGCACCTTGAACCGCTGTTTTGCCACACTTATCTGTATATTGACTTAGTGCGGGCTCGCAGCAGAGCCGCACGTCCCGGTTTGCCATTTTTAACGCGAGGGCGCGTTTCCAACGGGAACCGGAATTCACTTTAGGAGGGTGCACTATGGCCCGAAATACCTTGCCGTCCATTACCGCCGGCGAAGCCGGTCTCAATCGTTACCTCGACGAAATCCGTAAGTTTCCGATGCTCGAGCCGCAGCAGGAATACATGCTCGCCAAGCGTTATGCCGAGCATGGCGATCGTGACGCCGCCCACAAGCTCGTCACCAGCCATCTTCGCCTTGTCGCAAAGATCGCGATGGGTTATCGCGGCTATGGGCTGCCGATCGGCGAAGTCGTTTCCGAGGGTAATGTCGGCCTGATGCAGGCCGTCAAGAAGTTCGATGCCGAGCGCGGCTTCCGCCTTGCCACCTACGCCATGTGGTGGATCAAGGCCTCGATCCAGGAATATATTCTGCGTTCGTGGTCGCTCGTGAAGATGGGCACGACCGCCAACCAGAAGCGCCTGTTCTTCAACCTGCGCCGGCTGAAAGGCCGCATCCAGGCGATCGATGACGGCGACCTGAAGCCGGAGCACGTCTCCGAAATCGCCACCAAGCTGAAGGTCTCGGAGGAGGAGGTCATTTCGATGAACCGCCGCCTGTCCGGCGACGCCTCGCTGAACGCGCCGATCAAGGCGGCCGAAGGCGACAGCGGCCAATGGCAGGATTGGCTGGTGGACGACCATGACAGCCAGGAAGACGTGCTGATCGAACAGGACGAACTCGACACCCGCCGGCGCATGCTGGCGAAAGCGATGAGCGTGCTGAACGAGCGCGAACGCCGTATCTTCGAGGCTCGCCGCCTCGCCGAGGATCCGGTGACGCTGGAAGACCTGTCGACAGAATTCGACATCAGCCGCGAACGCGTCCGTCAGATCGAAGTCCGCGCTTTCGAGAAGGTGCAGGACGCTGTCCGCAAGGAAGCCCAGGAACGCGCCAAGGCCGTCCGCGTCGTCGAAGCAACAGCATAAACCTGGCTTATGAGAAATTGAAAAGGCGGGTCCTTGCGGCCCGCCTTTCTGATTCTCTACTGTTCGCAACCTCGGCACCCCGTCAAAGGTCGAGAGTTCGAATTACGGCCAGTCGTCACTGGCTCGTCGACACGTCCCCGAGCGCGGTCCATTCCTTGATGGCGGTATTGAAGGCATCCGTTCCCGTATTGCCCTTTTCCATCGTCAGCAGCGCGCGGCGGCCGTTGCGGTAGGTGACGGGGATATCGATCCAACTGCGGGTCGACATCAGGTCGAGATTGGCCTTGCGCGCATCGGGATAGTCGTTGAGCGCGATCATGTGGAAATCGTCGGTGATTTTGGCCGGAACCGCGATCAGCGCGTCGCCGCGGTCCTGCTCGGTGCGCTTCATCGAAATGCGCTGAACGCTGTCGATGCTGCCGCCTTCGAAATTCGGCGGCAGCGAGAAGACGATCTCGACGAGATGGCTTGCCGGCAGCGACGGATCGGAATTGCGTTTGAAGGTGACGAGAGCAGAGAGATTGCGCTCCGGCACGGTGACGTTGCCCTGCACCGTCGCCTCCTGCCGGCCGCCTTGGCCTGCTTCGTGCTGCACGCTCCAGACCACCGATCCTTCGATCGCCGTCGGCGAGCTTTGGCCGATGCGCTCCTCATAGAGGAACATCTTTTGCGACGAGCCGACGAGAGCGGTTTGCTGCGGCGATGCTGTCGGGCCGTTCGGCGTCGGCGTTTCGGCCGGTGCGACATCGCCCTGCGCGGTCGCCGCCGGCGGCGTGTCCGCTGCCGCGACATTCTGTTCGGCGACCGATTTTCCTTCCGCGGTCGGCGTTCCCGGCACCGTCGCCGGTCCGCTGTCGACCTCGGTCCCATCGGTCAGCAGCCGCTGGGTGAATTTCGAATTGGCCGCGGCGCCGTCATTGTTCATTGACGCCACCTGCGGGTTCTGGTTCGGCGGAGCCGGCGCCGCTGGCGTATTCTGCGCTCCCGGTGTGGTCGGCTGGGCCGGCGTCGCTGCGTTCGGCTCGGCAGGCGTTGCGGAGCCGGCAGGCGGCGTCGCCGCCTCGTTCCTGGTCGCCTGCGACGGTGCCGAACTGACGAGCCCGTCGACCATCGCCACCAGCGCCTCTCTGTTCATCCAGCCGGCATAGGCGCCGCCGCCGATCAAGAGAAGCGCGAAGATGAGGGTGATGACGGTGCCGATGCCGAAGCGTCGACGCTTCGGCTCCATCCGGAAATTCTTGCCCTGCAGCTTGGAAGCGACCATCTGGTCGATATCCATCGCCGGATTGGTGTCATCGTCGTCGGCCGCGACAGAGCCGCGGCGGTCGTAGCCGCGTAGCGCCTTCGCCTCGCGCCAGTCCTCGCTCGGCGCGCCGCCTGCGGGGGCCGGCTTGCCGTTATGCACTTCCGCGAAGATATCGACATCGTCGAAATGCGAGGCGACCGGCGCCGCCTTTTTGTTGTTGTCTCCCTCGATCGGCGGCAGATCATCGAAGACTGCGGTCTCCCAGGAGAAACTTTCCTTGGCCGCCGGCATGACGGCCGCAGGTGCGACTTTTTCGAGGCTCGATATCACCTCCTCGAAGGCGCGCGCCGAGGTATCCGGGGTGGTCGGCGCCGTCTGCGAATACTGCCGGAGCTCCTCTTCCGTCCATTCGGTCTCCGCATCCTTCGGCGCCGGAGCCGGAGTCTCGGCGGCGGGCTCGGTCCAGACGGGATCGAAATGCGCTGCGGCATCAGCCTGCAGCGGCTCCTCGCGGCTATGCTCAACGAATTCCTCCGGACGATCGAACTCGGCGACGACCGGCTCCACCAGCCGATGGGCAGCATGGTCCAGGCCGCGCGCGACGCGTTGCGACGAGTCGATAGGCTCGTAGGCCTTCTCGGCAGCCGGCTCCTCGCTTTCCACCGTCGCCGGTTCGGCCGCGAGTTCTTCTGCCTCTGCGGGAGGCTGCTCGTCGGGATGATATTCGCCGGCTTCCTCGTGGCGATGGTGGGCAGGCGGTCCCCAGCGCTCATCATCTGCAGGCCAAGCCTCGGCAGCGATGTCGCGTCGCTCACCGGAATGCCATTCCTCGGCCGGCCCTTCCTCTTCATGCGAGGGATGCCAGTATGTTTCGGCAGGAGCCGGTGTCTCTGCCTGCGCGGGAGCAGTGGCCTCGGCCGCAACGGACGTGGGGAGGCTGGGTGCTTCTTCGGAGAGAGGCTCCTCGTCCGCGAACTCTTCCTGGGGCTCCCGCGGCGCGGCAGCTTCTACGTGATCCGGCTCGGCGGCGGCCTCAACCGCCTGCGGTTCCGCAGAGGCTTCGTCGACCGGCTCTTCGACGGTCGTCTCCGGTGCAGGCGCCGGTTCGCCTTCGTCGTGGACCGCTTGTTCTTCGGCGAATTCCGGCGCGACGGCGGCGGCAACCGGCTCATCGAGCGGCAGCGCCTCGGCGTGTTCGCCTTCCACTTCGCGGATGGCGGCCTCGAGCTTTTCGAGCTGGCGTTGCAGCATGGCTTCCGGCGGACGCGGCTTCATGTTCTCGAGCTGCCGCTGCACTGCGCCGCGGGCACGTTCGTAGACCTTCACCCGCATCTCTGGGGTATTTTCAGCCAGGCCGTCGACGGCCCGCCGAATAACTGCAATAAAATCCGCCATCAGTACTTTCTCAAGAAGTCCGGCACCCTACCGAACCATCCTCCATAGTGACCCGTGAGCTTAGTCCTCAAACGGATCGGTCACAAGTATCGTGTCATCCCGCTCCGGGCTGGTGGAAAGGAGCGCGACCGGCGCGCCGATCAGCTCTTCGACCTGGCGAACATATTTGATCGCCTGTGCCGGCAGGTCCGCCCAACTGCGGGCGCCGACGGTCGATTCCTTCCACCCTTCCAGCGTGATATAGACCGGTTCGACCCTAGCTTGCGCTCCCTGGCTTGCGGGAAGATGATCAATCTGTTCACCGTCGAGCATGTAACCGACGCAAATCTTCAATTCCTCAAGGCCGTCGAGCACGTCGAGCTTGGTGAGCGCGATGCCCGTGATGCCGTTGGTGGCAATCGACTGGCGCACGAGGGCGGCGTCGAACCAGCCACAGCGCCGCTTGCGCCCGGTTACCACGCCGAACTCATGGCCTTTTTCGCCAAGGAACTCACCGATGGCATCCTTCAGCTCCGTCGGGAACGGGCCTTCGCCGACGCGCGTCGTATAGGCTTTGGTGATGCCGAGGATATAGCCGAGCGAGCCCGGCCCCATGCCGGAACCGGCGGCGGCCTGGCCGGCCACGGTGTTCGATGAGGTCACGAAAGGATAGGTGCCGTGGTCGATGTCGAGCAGGCTGCCCTGCGCGCCTTCGAAGAGGATGCGGGAGCCCTTGCGGCGCTCTTTGTCGAGGAAGAGCCAGACGGTGTCACGGAACGGCAGCACCCGATCGGCGATCGAGGTCAGTTCGTCCATGATCGTCTGGTGGCTGACTTCGGCGACACCGAGGCCGCGGCGAAGCGCATTGTGGTGCGTGAGAATACGGTCGACCTTGCCGGCAAGGCTGTCGAGATCGGCAAGATCCATCACCCGGATGGCGCGGCGGCCGACCTTGTCTTCATAGGCAGGGCCGATGCCGCGGCGTGTCGTGCCGATCTTGGTGCCGCTGTTCGAGGCCGCATCCTCGCGCATCGCGTCCAGCTCGCGGTGCAGCGACAGAATGAGCGTCGCATTGTCGGCGATACGCAGATTGTCCGGCGTCACCGTCACGCCCTGGGCTTCCAGCCGGCCGATCTCGGCGATCAGCGCATGCGGATCGACGACCACGCCGTTGCCGATCACCGCCATTTTGCCCGGGCGCACGACGCCGGAGGGCAGCAGCGACAGCTTGTAGCTGGTGCCGTCGATGACGAGCGTATGGCCGGCATTATGTCCGCCCTGATAGCGCACAACGATATCCGCGCGCTCCGAAAGCCAGTCGACAATCTTGCCCTTGCCTTCGTCACCCCATTGCGAACCGACCACGACTACGTTCGTCATCCAACTCTTCCTGTTACCGGCGGAAAACCGCGCACCTGCTCAAACCCGCGCATCTATAAAGCTTTGTTTTTGGGAAAGCGACCCTGTTGTCACAGGTGATTGGGCTTTTTACGTGACAAATCAGCAGCCGGCAGGCTATTGCCCGTCACAAAACGCCGCTCGGCGGTCGCGGAAAGACGGGAAAAGCGCTCTTGCAAGCCACGGCCTACATCTGCCTCGTTATCGCCACCCTCTGCTGGGGCGGCAACTCCGTCGCCGGCAAGCTTGCAGTCGGCCATATCAGCCCGATGATGCTGACCTTTCTGCGCTGGTTCATCGCCGTGGCCCTGATCGCCTTGATTTCGGTGCCGCAGCTCAAAAGAGACTGGCCGGTGGCCCGGAAGAACCTGCCGCTGCTCTTCTTCTACGGCGTCATCGGCTACACGCTTTTCAACGCCATGCTTTATTCGGCCGTGCAATATACGACGGCGATCAATGTCGCCATCGAGCAGGCCGGCATCCCGATGCTGATCTTCCTGTTGAATTTCATGTTCTTCCGCACCGGCATCTCGCTGGCGCAATGTCTCGGCTTCGGCATGACGCTGATCGGCGTCGCACTGACCGCCGCTCACGGTGACCTAGCAACACTGCTGCAACTAAGCCTCAACCGCGGCGACGGGCTGATGCTGATCGCCATTGCCGCCTATTCGGTCTACACCATCTTCCTGCGCTGGAAGCCGCCCGTCGACTGGCGCACGCTGATGGCGTTCCCCGCGCTCGGCGCCATGCTGACCTCGGCGCCGCTGCTCCTTTGGGAAGCCGGGCGGGGTGCCGCGCTGTGGCCGGATCAGGCCGGCTGGGTCATCACGTTCTACACGGCGACCTTCCCGTCGCTGCTGGCGCAGATCCTCTATATCAAGGGTGTCGAGGCGATCGGCGCCAATCGCGCCGGCCTGTTCATCAATCTCGTGCCGGTATTCGGAACTTTGCTTTCCGTCGCCCTGATCGGCGAGGCGCTGCAGTCCTTCCACATTGTCGCGCTGGCACTGACCTTAGGCGGCATCGCGATCGCCGAAAAAGGCCGGCCGAAAGCTTCGGCTCCGACCGTTCCAGCCTCACCTGTGGATTAGAGCCTTTCCTGTAAGATTGAAGCATTCTGTTGGCGCAAACGGAGTCGGATGGTCGACCGGCCGGCGCGCGTCGTAGCCCAGCTCTACGGCCAAGCCGGCCGGTCGATCAGCCGCCCGTTTCAGCCAACCCTCCCGCAGATTTGCCAGGCAAATCTGCAAGACTTGGGAATCGCCGGACGCACTTATCGCTTCGCCACGGCGAAGCGGTGCGGCCCGTGGGCCGGGCATCTCTCCGCCAGGATCAGAGGCGATCGGCTCGAGCGTACCAACGGGCATGCCCTTCGCCAATCGCCTCTGCCCTGACGAAAACCGGCTCCGGCCGAATGCTTCAATCTAACCAGGAAAGGCTCTAACCAAGCTCCAGCGTCGTCACGCCGAAGACGTGCTTCAGCGGGGTGGCCGGCGCCGGGCCGCGATACATGCGCGTCGTCTCGAACACCGGTCGAAGGCCGAGGCCCTCGGCGAGTGCCACCGCCTCGTGGTTCTCCGTGGGGATATCGATGAAGAGAGCAGCCCCTTTCGCTTCGGGGATCAATTCGGCAAGCAGCGCTGCGGCGCTGTCGGCATCGTTGGCAAAGAGCGGCCCGATCTTGTAACCCTCGTAGCAGCGGCGGATCGTGCCGTAACCGCGGATCTTGCCGCTCTTGCGCACCACAGCCGAGCGGCGGCCCTTGCGAGCGGTGCACCAGGCGGCAAGGAAGGCATCCCGCGGCTGCGGAAAGATCGCCGAATCAAAACGCTGCAGGCCTTCGAGGCGCGAATCCATGACCGGGTGCGCGGCAAGCGCCGAGACAGGCAAGGTGGTGGCGACGCCGCCGTAGCGAATGGTGGAATAGGCGGGTTCGAAGCCGGCCTTGCGGTAGTTGTCCTGTTGTGCTGCGACGCCGTCGAGGCCGATCGTGCGGTCCCCCGCGCTTGATATGCCCGTCTCCCAGATCGCCTTGCCGTAACCCTTGCCCCGGAAATCGGGATGGACGATGTAGAGGCCCAGAAAGGCGAAACTCTCACCGTATTTGACGACCGAGATCGAGCCGACGGGGACTTCACCGACTGCGCCGACGAAAAATCCCGACGGATCGGCCTCAAGAAATGCAAGCGAATCGTCGAGGCCCGGGTTCCAGCCCTCCTGACGCGCCCATTCGAGCACGAGTTCCAGTTCGCCGGGCCGCATGGAACGAACGGCAAATTCCGAATTCATGCGACTTTCCCAGATTGAATGTCCCGCAAGTCCATCCCGGCAACCGCAAAGCAATTGTCAGGTCCCCAGTTCCCCGATTGCAGCTGCGAATGATGGAAAGTCGCGCTCATGATCTTGACCACGCGTATAATCATTTTTCGATGCAATGCAGAAAGCTTGGTTTCCGCATTAGCATGAAACAATGCCGATGCAAGCTCAAGAAAATTACTTGCGCCAATTATCTCTCCACGACCGCGAAAGCCTGCCGGCGGTCCCCACCGACGGATCACCGGGCCGTTCCGCCGATCGCCGCCTTCTGCTTTTCGATCCCGTTCGCCATAGGTGAGAAAAGACGAGCCGTCTCGGCCGCCGGTGCGGGATAACCAAACGCGTAACCCTGCAGGCCATCGCAGCCGAGCTTCGCCAGCACGACGGCATGCGCCTCGGTCTCGATGCCCTCGGCGATCACCTCGACGTCGAGCGCCTTGGCGATTTCCACGATCGAACCCACCACGCGCCGCTGCTCGGCGGAGCTGACGACTTCGGCGATGAGCTGCCGGTCGATCTTCAGCCGCTTTGGCCGCAGCTTGACGAGACCGATGAGCGAGGCATGGCCGGATCCGAAATCATCGATCTCGATGTCGATACCCATTTGTTTGATATCGCCGATATGATCCAGCAGTTTTTCGTCGCTGTCGTCGAGAAAAATCGTCTCGACCAGTTCGAAGACGATCACGTCGGGCGGAATGTCGAGTTTCCTCAGCTTGCCGAGCAACGTCGGATCGGCAAGGCGCGACGCCGAGATATTGACGGCGATGCGCGGAACCGCAAATCCCTGCAACAGCCAGAACAGCCGGTCTTCAAGAACGTTTTTCAGGATCGCCGCATCGATCTCCGCCGCAAGCCCATGCTCGTCGGCGATCTTTAGGAATATCCCCGGGGCGAGCACGCCCTTCTCCGGGTGTTTCCAGCGCGCCAGGGCCTCGAAGCCTATGACTTCCCGCGTCCGGGCATCGAGCTGCACCTGATAATAGGGAACGATCTCGCCGCGCTCCAACCCGAGCTTCAGCTCTTCGGCGAGGCGACGCTTGGCGCGCAGATCTTCCTGCAATTGCCGCGTGAAGAATTCGACGCGATTGCGCCCGAGCTTCTTGGCCTGGTAGAGCGCCAGATCGGATTCGGCAAGCAGGTTGCGCGCCCGCCGATCGCCGCTCCAGGAAACGCCGATCGAGGCGCCGGATTGCAGCATCTCCTGACCGAAGCGGATCTTCTTCCGCAGCCGGCGCTGAAGGTCGTCGGTAATCAGCTTCAATTCGGCGAGATCGCTGAAATTAACCAGCACAATGACGAATTCGTCGCCGCCGACGCGGGCGACCATGCCATTTGCGGGAATGGCGGCGGTGATGCGAAGGGCTGCGGCCCTCAGAACCGCGTCGCCTGCGGCATGACCGTGACTGTCGTTGATCTGCTTGAACTGGTCGAGGTCGAGATGCAGGACGCCAAGCGTCGTGATGCTCCTGTCGGCCGGCAGCTCGGCGAGCCGCTTGTCGAGAAGGCGCCGGTTCGGCAAACCGGTGAGATAGTCGTGATCGGCGACATGCTCAATGCGCGCATTGCTTTCCTCGAGCGCCAGCGCCCTCGCCTCGGCCACCATCTTCTGGCCGGCGAGTTCAGCGTTGAGCAGGACGTCGGCGGTGACATCCCATTCGGCGCCGATGAAGGAGGGCAGCCCCTCCGCATCCACGTAGAAATGTGCGCGTGACCGCAGATGGCGGATTTCGCCGCTCGGCAGCACGATCCGAAATTGCGAATTATAGGCGCCTCGGGTGGCGATCGCCTGGTCGAAGTCGTATTCGGCTTGCTCGCGGTCGTCGGGATGGATCGCATTCGACCATAACCATGCCGGCACTTCCCGGCATGTCTCGCCGGTCTCGTAGAGACGGTGCATCTGCGCATCCCACAAGATCTCGCTCGTTGCGATGCTGTGCTCCCAGACACCGATCCGGGATGCATCGAGAGCGAGTTCGAGCCGGCGCAGAAGATCCTGAAACTCTTGTTCGGATCGCGTGGGTCTATTTTCTGGCAACGCGGTCTCAGCCTTAGAAGCTTCCATAATCGCAATATGGTCTCAGGCCGGCATTAATGAAGCCTTGTTGCGATGATCGAACTAGTCACTAGGTGAACTGTCCGTTACGACTTTCCCTTTTTGGATCAAAGGACTTGTAGTCCGTAACACAGTCAAGATCAGTGGTTGTGCCGTGGCGGGTTTTTGGCAATCCCGCGGAATTCCGCCGCCCCTTCCAGAACCGCGCCGTCTGACAGTTGCGTGACCGAGCGCCGGTAGATCTGCTGCCACGGCGTCGCATCCGGGGGCACCGGCGGAATACCGTCGCCCTTGCGCCGTTCGATCTCGGTCTCGTCGACCACCATGTCGCAACGCCCATGGTTGAAGTCGATGCGGATGATATCGCCGCTGCGAAGCCAGGCAAGGCCGCCGCCGGCCGCACTCTCCGGCGAGGCGTTGAGGATTGAGGGGCTGTCGGCCGTGCCCGACTGGCGGCCGTCCCCGATCGTCGGCAGGCTGCTGATGCCGCGCTTCAGAAGATGGTCGGGCGGCTGCATGTTGACGACCTCTGCCGAACCCGGCCAGCCGAGCGGCCCGGCGCCGCGGATGACCAGAATGGTATTCTCGTCGATGTCGAGATCTGGATCGTTGATGCGCTTGTGATAATCTTCCGACCCGTCGAAGACGACCGCCTTGCCTTCGAAGACGCCCTCCCGCCCGGGCTCCTGAAGGTAGCGCCGGCGAAAATCCTCAGAGACCACGCTCATCTTCATGATGGCGAAATCGAAGAGATTGCCCTTGAGAACGAGGAAGCCGGCCCGCTCCTTCAGCGGCTCGCCAAATGGCCGGATAACCTCGCGGTCGCTGGCTTCCTTACCCTGCAAGTTCTCGGCCATCGTCCTGCCCGTCACCGTATCACAGTCGCCATCCAGTTTTCCGGCCTGCAGCAATTCCCACATGATCGCCGGCGTACCACCGGCGCGGTGATAACGTTCGCCGAGATAGGCGCCGGCCGGCTGGACGTTCGCCAGCAGCGGGATGTCGAAGCCGTGCACCTGCCAATCATCGGGATGAAGCTCGACGCCGGCATGCTTGGCCATCGCCGCCAGATGCGGCTGCGCATTGGTCGAACCGCCGATCGCCGAGTTGGTACGGATGGCATTGAGGAAGGCCGCGCGCGTCAAGATATCCGACGGCTTCAGATCCTCGAAGACGATCTCGACGGCGCGCCGCCCGGTGCGGTAGGCCATCTGCCCGCGCTCGCGGTAGGCAGCCGGAATGGCGCCGCATCCGGTCAGCGACAGGCCGAGCGCCTCGGCAAGGGCGTTCATCGTCGAAGCCGTGCCCATCGTGTTGCAGTGGCCGACGGAGGGGGCAGAATCGAGCGCCGCCTGCAGGAATTCCTCCCGGTCGATCTCACCTGCCGCATATTTCCGCCGCATCCGCCAGATCACCGTGCCGGAACCGGCCAGCTCTCCCTCGTGCCAGCCGTCGAGCATCGGCCCGCCGGAGAGCACGATCGCCGGAATATCGACCGTCGACGCCGCCATGATCGCGGACGGCGTGGTCTTGTCGCAGCCGGTCGTCAGCACGACGCCGTCGAGCGGATAGCCATAGAGGATTTCAACGAGGCCGAGATAGGCGAGATTGCGGTCAAGTGCCGCCGTCGGGCGCTTGCAGTTCTCGAAGATCGGATGTGTCGGAAATTCGATCGGAATGCCCCCGGCATCGCGAATGCCGTCACGGACGCGCTTGGCAAGTTCGACATGCACCCTGTTGCACGGCGTAAGATCGCTGCCGCTTTGGGCAATCCCGATGATCGGCTTGCCGGAGCGCAGCTCTTCCGGCGTGATCCCGTAATTCATGAAACGCTCCAGATAGAGCGCCGCCATGTCGATATGATCTGGATTGTCGAACCAATCCTGCGAACGCAGGCGCCGCTTCGGAGACTGGCTGTCGGTCACCTCTTGCCTCCGGGCAGAGCATTCTTCTCTTCGAGGTGCAGGAGCAGGCCGCTATGATCCTTTTCGCCATTGCCGTTTGCGACGAATTCGCCGAATTCGGCGTGTACCGCCGCAGTCAGGGGCAGCGTCAGCGACAGGGCATTGGCCGTCTCCATGGCGGCGTTCAGATCCTTCAGCTGGTTGCTGGACGAACCGCCTGGAGTAAACTGCCGATCGACCATGCGTTTCCCGTGGAGGTCAAGGATACGGCTCTCGGCAAAGCCGCCGCGAATGGCGTCGCGGAAGGCCGCCGGCGAGCCGCCGCCGGCGGCAATCAGCATCATCGCTTCGGCGACGGCGCCGATCGTCACCGCGACGATCTGCTGGTTGGCGAGCTTGGCAAGCTGGCCCGCCCCGCTTGGACCGACGCGGGTAACGCGCCCCATCGGCGCAAAGATATCTGCAAGTGCGTCGATCACACCTTTCTCGCCGCCCGCCATGATGGCGAGCGTACCGGCGTCGGCCCCGACGACGCCGCCGGAAACCGGCGCATCGACATGAGCGATGCCGCGCTCAGCAAGCCTGGCAGCATGGTCGCGGGCAAAATGCGGGGCGATCGAACTCATATCGATAACGGTGGCCGCTGAGGTCATCGCATCGGCCGCTCCGCGGTCGAACAGCACGTCCTTCACCGCTTCGGCATTGGTCAGCATGGTGATGACGACGTCGGCGCCCGAAACAGCATCCGCGGGTGTCTCTGCACAGATCGCGCCGTCTCCCGCCAGAGCCTCGGCTTTGCTGCGATCGCGATTCCAGACGGTGACGGCAAAACCCGCGCCCAGCAGCCGGCGAGCCATCGGCGCGCCCATCAGCCCGGTGCCGAGAAAGGCGATCCGCCTGCCGTCATGACCTCTGCTCGAACCTGTCATTCAGTCCTCCCAACTGTTGTTCGTCTTTGATAACCCCCTCACCCATCGTTGCAACCGTTTTGATGACGCATCGGCTCGAAAACGATACGGGCGAGAACCGAAGTTCCCGCCCGATTTACTCGACAAAGGAAGGTTGAATTCCGTTATTCCGCCGCGAGCCGGATGACCTCCGCCTCTTCGTCCTTGTGTTCGTCCGGCTTGTGTTGGACGAGCGGACGGTTGCCCGTCAGCCGGCGCAGCAGCACGTAGAAGACAGGCGTCATGAAGATGCCGAAGAAGGTCACGCCGATCATGCCCGAGAACACCGCGACACCCATGGCCGCGCGCATCTCCGCGCCGGCGCCTGTGGAGACGACGAGCGGCACAACACCCATGATGAAGGCGAGCGAGGTCATCAGGATCGGGCGAAGACGAAGGCGGCTGGCCTCGATCGCGGCCTCCCGCGGCGTCCTGCCCTCAAACTCCAGTTCGCGGGCGAATTCCACGATCAGGATCGCGTTCTTCGCCGATAGTCCGACAAGCACCACAAGACCGATCTGGGTGAAGATGTTGTTATCTCCACCGGTGAGCCAGACGCCTGTGAGCGCAGCCAGCACACCCATCGGCACGATCATGATGATCGCAAGCGGCAGCGTCAGACTTTCATACTGGGCGGCCAGCACCAGGAAGACGAGCAACAGTGCTAGCGGGAAGACGACGACGCTCGAATTACCGGCAAGGATCTGCTGATAGGTCAGATCCGTCCATTCGAAGTCGATGCCTGCCGGCAGGGTCTCGTGAAGGATCTTTTCGATCGCCGCCTGTGCCTGGCCGGACGAGAAGCCCGGCGCCGGACCGCCGTTGATATCGGCAGCGAGGAAGCCGTTGTAGCGGTTCGCACGCTCGGGACCGGTGCTCGGCTCTACCTTCAGCAGGGCCGAAAGCGGGATCATCTGACCCGATGCCGAACGGACTTTCAGCTGGCCGATATCTTCCGGCTGGGCGCGGAATTTCGCATCGGCCTGCACCCGGACGCTGTAGGTGCGGCCGAACGCGTTGAAGTCGTTCACATAGAGCGAACCGAGATAGATCTGCAGCGTCTGGAAGACGTCGGTGACGGAAACCCCGAGCTGCTCGGCCTTGGCGCGGTCGAGATCGGCATAGAGCTGCGGCACGTTGATCTGGAAGCTGGAGAACAGCCCGGCAAGCTCAGGCGTCTGATAGGCCTTGGCAAGCACCGCCTTGGTTGCCTCGTCCAGCGCCTGATTGCCCAAGCCGGCGCGGTCCTCGATCTGCAGCTTGAATCCGCCCGTCGTGCCGAGGCCGTTGACCGGCGGGGGCGGGAACATGGCGATGAAGGCATCCTGGATGGCTGCGAATTTCTGGTTCAGCGCCATGGCGATGGCCCCGCCCGAAAGATCCGGCGTCTTGCGCTCCTCGAAGTCCTTCAGCGTCACGAAGACGATGCCGGCATTCGACGAGTTGGTGAAGCCGTTAATCGACAGACCAGGGAAGGCGATCGCATTGGCAACGCCCGGCTGGGCGAGCGCAATATCGGTCATGCGCTTGATTACATCTTCCGTGCGGTCGAGGCTTGCGGCATCCGGCAGTTGGGCGAAGCCGATCAGGTACTGCTTGTCCTGAGACGGCACGAAGCCGCCGGGGACCGTGCTGAACAGACTGTAGGTCGCACCGACCAGCGCCAGATAGATCACCATGACAATGCTCTTACGCGACAGCAATCCGCCGACGCCCTTGCCGTAGGCATTCGAGCCGGCGCCGAAGACCCGGTTGAAGCCGCGGAAGAACCAGCCAAAGATGGCATCCATGAACCGCGTCAGCCAGTCTTTCGGCTGATGATGACCCTTCAGCAGAAGGGCTGCCAGCGCCGGCGACAGGGTGAGCGAGTTGAAGGCCGAGATGACGGTCGAGATCGCGATCGTCAGTGCGAACTGGCGATAGAACTGACCGGACAGGCCGGAGATGAAGGCGAGCGGCACGAAGACCGCGACGAGGACCAGCGCGATCGCGACGATCGGACCGGAGACTTCCTTCATCGCCTTGTAGGTGGCCGCCCGCGGCGACAGCCCCTGTTCGATATTGCGCTCGACGTTCTCGACCACGACGATCGCGTCGTCGACGACGATACCGATCGCCAGCACCAGCCCGAACAGGCTGAGCGCGTTGATCGAGAAGCCGAAGACGTACATCACCGCGAAGGTGCCGATGATCGATACCGGAACCGCGATCAGCGGAATGATCGAGGCGCGCCACGTCTGCAGGAACAGGATGACGACGAGAACAACGAGCGCGATGGCTTCGAGCAGCGTGTCGATGACCTTCTCGATCGAGGCACGCACGAATTTCGTCGTATCGTAGACGATCTCGTATTTGACGCCCTCGGGCATGGCGAGCTGCAGCTGATCCATAGTGGCGTGCACATTGTCGGCGATTTCGATCGCATTCGAACCGGGCGCCTGAAGCACGGCAACGGCGACGGCCGGCTTGCCGTCGAGCAGCGAGCGCAGCGTATAGTCTGCGGCGCCGAGCTCGATGCGGGCAACGTCGCGAAGGCGGGTGATCTCGCCACTGGCGCCCGTCTTGACGATGATATTGCCGAACTCCTCAGGCGTGCGCAGGCGGCCCTGGGCATTGACGTTGAGCTGCAGATCTACACCCGGCTGGCTCGGCGATGCGCCGATGATGCCGGCCGCGGCCTGGACGTTCTGGGAACTGATGGCGTTGCTGATGTCGCTGGCGGCGAGATCATGCTCAGCAGCCTTCTGGGGGTCGATCCAGACACGCATCGAATAGTCGCCGGCGCCAAAGACCTGCACCTGACCGACGCCGGCGATGCGGGCAAGCCGATCCTTGATATTCAGCGTCGCATAGTTGCGGAGATAGGTAATGTCGTGATTGTCGCCGTCGGAGACGAGGTTGACGACCATGATGAAGTTAGGCGAACTCTTGACCGTCGTGATCCCGAGCGAGCGGACTTCCGCCGGCAGCCGTGGTTCGGCCTGAGAAACGCGGTTCTGCACCAGCTGCTGCGCCTTGTCGGGGTCGGTGCCGAGCTTGAAGGTGACGGTCACGTTGAGCACGCCGTCCGACGTCGCCTGGCTGGACATGTAGAGCATGCCCTCGACACCGTTGATCTGCTCTTCGAGCGGTGTGGCCACCGTTTCGGCGATGACCGAGGGGTTGGCGCCGGGATAGGTGGCGCGCACAACGATCGACGGCGGCACGACCTCCGGATATTCGGAAATCGGCAGCGCCCTGAGGCCGATCAGGCCGGCAACCACGATGAGGACCGAAAGAACGCCGGCAAAGACCGGTCGGTCGACAAAGAATCTGGAGATGTTCATATCAAAGCCCTCTCCGGGGTGAACATGGATGCAACGTCCCTCTCCGGCGGTTGGAGCCGCCGGCGGGTCATTTATTTCGGGTATTGGCCCTCCCCCGCGAGGGAGAGCGAAGACTTATTGAGCGGTCGCGACCTTCTCTTCCATCTGCGGTATGACGACCGCGCCCGGACGAATGCGCTGCAGACCGTTGACGACGATCTTTTCGCCGGCGTTCAGGCCGCTTTCGACTACCCGCTGGCCGTCGGAAAGCGTGCCGAGCTGGACCTGCCGGTAGGCAACCTTGTTTTCGGCATCGACGACGAAGACGAATTTCTTGTCCTGGTCGGTGCCGACGGCGCGGTCGCTGATGACGATCTTGTTCTCGGCCTTCGGCTGGCCCATGCGCACCCGCACGAACTGGCCGGGGATGAGGCGACCGCCCGGATTGTCGAAGACGGCGCGTACGCCGATCGTGCCGCTTGCCGCATCGACCTCATTGTCGATCAGCTGCAGCTTGCCTTTGATCGGCGTCCCGCTGTCGGCCAGCGTGCCGACCTCGACCGGGATCTGCTCGACCGGCGGCAGGGCGCTATCGGTCTGCGGAAGCTCGGCAAGCGCGCGTGTCACCATTTCTTCGCTGGCGTTGAAGCTCGCATAGATCGGATCGACCGACACCAGCGTCGTCAGCGCCGGCGAGGCCGAGCCGGCGGCAACCAGGTTACCGGCGGTCACCTCGATCTTGCCAATGCGGCCGGAAACCGGTGCCCGCACCTCGGTATAATCGAGATCGAGCTGGGCCGACTGCAATGCGGCCTGCGCCGAACGCAGCCCCGCCTGCGCCTCGGCCAGCGTGCTGTGGCGCTGATCGAGATCGCTCTGGGAGATGGTGCGGTTGTCGGAAAGCCTGCGGCCGCGATCGAGCTCGGTCTGCGCCAGGCTGACCTTGGCCTCGGCCGAAGCGACCTGGCCCTCAGCCTGCGCCACGTTCGCCTGATAGGGAGCCGGGTCGATGGTGAAGAGCAGGTCACCCTGCTTGACCAGGGCTCCTTCCCGGAAGGCCACGGACAGGATGGCGCCGGCGACGCGGGAACGAACCTGGACACGGTCGACCGCTTCGAGACGGCCGGAGAAACTCTCCCAGGCCGTTACGTCGCGCGCCGCGACGACGGCAACCGTCACCGGCACGGCAGGCGGCTGCGCCGGAGCGGAAGCAGCCGTGGCGGTTGTGCTCATCGGCAATTCGAAAAACAATGCGGCGCCTGAAACGGACGCAACAAGGCCCATGCCGGCGCCCACCAGGGCCCAGCGCTTACTTCTGGACGTCATCAGTACTCTCCTTGCGGCCCAAAGCCGCTGAAATATCAGATCATCTTCAATGCAATTGCGGTTGGTCGCTTACGTCCTGAAGGAAGCTTCCGAAATGACGGCTGACGTGTTCCTGCCAGTCGGGCACTCCTTCGGATTTCCCACCATAAAGCGAGGGCCAGCCCGTCCCGGCGGGAAGGACATGCTGGCGCACACCGACGCCGGCCTTTTTCAGGCGGGCACCGTAACCAAGTGTTTCGTCGTGCAGAGGGTCGTCCTCGGCGGTAAAGATCAGTGCCGGCGCGACGCCTGAAAGACGCGAACAGAGGCAAGGCGCCGCATAAGGGTGGCAGCCACCACCGCTCAAGTAATGGCTCCAGCCCTCCGTCCAGCGCTGGCGCATGCCGATCGCCTCGGCCTTGCGGATCGAGGAGGTGCCCATGAAGGGATCGAGCAGCGGCGAAATCAGCACCTGGCCGTCGAGCGCATCCGGCATCTGGTCTCGCGCCTTCAGCGCCACGCCGGCGGCGACATTGCCGCCCGCCTCTTCGCCGGCGACGAAGAGCAGCGACTTACGGTCGCCGAGACCGGCGGCGCGCTTGTTGGCGAGATAGCTGAGAACGGAGAAGGAAACTTCCAGCGCCTTCGGGAAGAGATTGCCGGACAGACTGCTATAATCGACGGCAGCGACGATGGCGCCGGCCTTCGCGAGGCTAATTGCCACCGGCCGGTCGACATTCGTCTCGCTGTCGAGAAAAGCGCCGCCATGCAGGTAAAGCACGATGGGCGGACCCTTGCCGTAATCGGCGCCCTGGTAGATGCGTGCGGAAACGGGGCCGATGGCCACCTTATCCAGCATCATATCTTTCCATGCCACCGTCATGTTCCGGTCTCTTTTGCGTCGGCCACAAGCAGGCAACGCCTGCCGCTTGCATTTTGTACAAAAAAGATATTGTTATTCCATTCAGGGAATAAGAAGCGATATCGCGATTACACTGTTCCAGATCTCGAACAATGGTGCAACGCAAACTGCGGATTTCAAACCGATGGATCAGCTCTCGGCAATGCGCGTCTTCATCCGCGTGGTGGAGACGGGCAATTTCACCCGCGCCGCCGACATGCTCGCCATGCCCAAGGCGACGGTCACCAATCTCATCCAGGGCCTGGAGGCGCATCTGCGCACCAAGCTTTTGAATCGCACGACTCGCCGGGTGATGGTGACCACGGACGGCGCGCTTTATTACGAACGCGCCGCCCAGATCATTTCGGAATTGGAGGAACTCGACGGTAGCCTCTCCAATTCGCAAAGCCTGCCGAGCGGGCGGCTGCGCGTCGAAATGGCCGGTGCTTTCGCCGATTGGATCGTCGTTCCCGCACTCTGCGATTTTTATCAGCGCTATCCCGATATCCGCATCGACCTCGGCGTCGGCGACCGCACCGTCGATTATCTTGCGGAAAATGTCGACTGCGCGCTGCGGGCCGGCACGCCGACCGACCAGTCGCTGATCGCCCGACGTGTCTCCGAAGTCGAGATGATCACCTGTGCTTCGCCGACCTACATCCAGAAGTTCGGCATGCCCGAGCGGCCGGAGGATCTGGAGGCCGATCATTACTCGGTCAACTATTTCCGCGCCCAGAACAACCGAACACTGCCTTTCGAATTTCGTCGGCACAACGAGGTGATCGAGACCAGTCCGCGTTACATCGCCTCGGTCAACGACAGCCGTACCTATCTGACAGCTGCGCTGACGGGTCTCGGCATCGCGCAGGTGCCGATCTTCATGGCGCGTGAGCCAATGGCAAGGGGCGAACTCGTCCGCGTGCTGCCGGATTGGCGTCGCGATCCGCTACCGCTTTACGTCGTCTACCCCCCGAACCGCCATCTCAGCAACAAGGTTCGCGTCTTCGTCGACTGGCTGGTGAAGCTTCTGGTCGAGGCGAAATTGAACGACGTCTGAGCGTTAAGACAAATACGGCCCGGAAGGCAGGGGAAACCTTCGACGGGCCGCAATGTACAACTTTGAACATCAAGCCTGTCGCACCATAGCAAGGGCGCAGCAGGCTTTGGAGGTCGGAAGAGAGCGGCAGGGAATTCCACTCTCTCGCGATAAAACAGATATACGCACTCCCCGCACGATTGTAAGGAAAAATTCCGCAATCACGTTCACAGAATTGCGATAACGGGTTGGCTCCCATGTTCCCGCGCCAGCGGCGGGCGGGATTTCAATTCCTGGCAGCCGGCTTCAGCAGGTCCCCGAGGCCGATGCGGCGGAACAATTCCGCCCGGACACGGTCGGCGATGCCGTTGACGATCTCCGCGCCGTCCTCGGATGGATCGATATGGACGCGGAACGGCCTCGTACCGAACGGCTTGCCGACGACATCGACGATGGCGACGGCTACCGTGCCGGCATCGGCGTCAGCAGGTTCGAGTGCTGCCAGGCCCTGCAGCGCCTGTTCCGGCACACCCTTGTAGGGTCCTTCATTATATTCGGCGGCGCGGGCGGTATCATCCGGCGAACCGGAATGGGCGAAGTGGTTGGTGCCCCTGGTGAAGGCGCCGGGCACGATGATCGAGGTCTCGATGCCCCAGCGGGTAAGCTCGCTGGCATAGGAGACGGCAAGTGAATCCATCGCCGCTTTGGCGGCGAAATAGGGCGAGAGGTAGGGAGGCGTGCCGCCGCGGCTGCTCGACGACGATACCCAGACCAGCAGGCCTGTACCCTGCTTGCGCAGATAGGGGAGTGCCGCGCGGTTGACGCGCTGGGTGGAAAGCACGTTGATGTCGAAGAGTTCGGCGAACTGTTCCGGCGTGAAGGCTTCGGCCGGGCCGAAGGACATATGGCCGGCATTGTGGATGATGACATCGAGGCGGCCCTCATCGGCGATAATCCGGGCGATACCGGATACAACCGAGGCGTCGGAGGCGACATCGAGTTCGACCGAGCGCAGATCGACGTTATTGTCCCTGGCGAATTCAGCCGCGTCGGCGACGGCCGGAGCGTTGCGGCCTTCCGTTGCGCGCATGCCGGCATAGACGGTATGGCCGGCCTTGGCGAGGGCGCGAGCGGTAAGAGCGCCGAAACCGCTGGAAGCGCCGGTGATGATAATGACTTGCTTGCTCATGATCCTATTCCTTCTGGGATTGGGGTTTGGTTGAAGTGGAAGCTTGAGATTGGCGGCGGCATCGAGACAGCCGCCAGCCCTTCATCAGATCACGCCGCCATTGGCGCGCAGCGTCTGGCCGTTGATCCAGCCGCCATCCGGACCGGCAAGAAAGGCAACCGCAGCGGCGATGTCTTCAGGTGTGCCGAGGCGTTCCAGCGGGTTCATCTTCGCCATGCGGGCGATCAGTTCGTCCGACTTGCCGTTGAGGAAGAGGTCGGTGGCCACAGGGCCAGGTGCGATGGCGTTGACCGTGATGTTGCGGCCCCGCATCTCCTTGGCCATGATCGCCGTCAATGTTTCCACGGCAGCCTTAGTGGCAGCGTAAACGCCATAGGTTTCGAGCTTCAGGCCGACGACCGACGTCGAGAAGTTGACGACCCGGCCGCCGTCACGCAGCCGCTTGGCGGCTTCTCGCAGCGTATTGAAGGTGCCCTTCAGATTGACGCCGATCTGCCGATCGAAATTGGCGTCATCGGCCTCGGCAAGCGAAGAGAGCATCATGATGCCGGCATTGTTGATAAGCACATCGACGCCGCCGAAAGCGGCTTCCGCGGCATCGAACATGCGGCGGACGGCTTCGGCGTCGCTGACATCGGCTTTCGCCGTCAGCGCCTTGCCGCCGGCCTGCTCGATCTCCTGGACCAATTCCTCGGCCGGAGCGGCATTGCCGGAATAGTTGATGACGACGGTGAAACCGTCCTTGGCGAGGCGTCGGGCGACTGCCGCTCCAATGCCGCGGGAAGCACCGGTGACCAGTGCCACCTTGCCGTTTTCTTTGGAAGCCATTGTCCTTCTCCTTCATCATGCGCCGCAGCGCGTTTTCAATGAGGAGAAGATGCACCTGTTCATTCTACGGATAATCAGGCATTATCCGGCATCACTATCCGGGAATTACGAACAACTAGATGGACAGATTTGATGCCATGCGCGTGTTTTGCCGCGTCGTGGAACGCCGCAGCTTCACGCTTGCCGCCGAAGACACCGGCCTGCCGCGCTCGACCGTCACCGATGCGATAAAGCAGCTCGAAGCCCGCCTCGGCGTGCGTCTGCTCCAGCGCACGACACGCCATGTCAGCCCGACGCTCGACGGCGAAGCCTATTACCAGCGCTGCCTGTCGATCCTTGCCGATATCGAAGATGCCGAAGGCGCTTTCGCCGGCGCCAAGCCGAAGGGCCTGCTGCGCGTCGATGTGCACGGCACGCTCGCCCGGCATTTCGTGCTGCCGAGCCTGCCGTCTTTTCTAGAGACCTATCCCGAGATCGAATTCTACATGAGCGAGGGCGACCGGCTGGTCGATCTGGTGCGCGAAGGCATCGATTGCGTGCTGCGCGTCGGCACGCCGCAAGACAGCGACATGGTCGCCCGGCGCGTTGCCCTGCTCGATGAGGTGACACTCGCCTCTCCTGAATATATCGCCACCCATGGCCCGCCGCAGCACCCTGACCGGCTTGACGGCCATCGCATGGTTGGCTTCCGCTCCAGCAGCACCGGCAGTCTGTTGCCGCTCGAATTCATCGTCGACGGCACGGTGCGTGACATCTCCATTCCCGCCACCGTCGCGGTCAATGCCGCCGAAAGCTATATTTCAGCGGCGAGGATGGGCCTCGGCATGATCCAGATTCCGCGCTATCACGCCGAAAAGGACCTTGCCGCGGGCACGCTGGTCCGCGTGCTGCAGGATTTTCCGCTGACCCCCACGCCGGTTTCCCTGCTCTACCCCCGCAACCGCCAGCTTTCGCCGCGCGTGCGCGTCTTCATCGACTGGCTGGTAAAGGTCTTCGCTCGACAAAATTCCGAAAACGCGCTTCACTAAAATGCGCCTTGCTAATATGAGCGCCCGCGGAGAACGGCCATGGCACTCAACGATATCACCGTCTACCAGACGGAAGACGGCTTCGTCGTCGAATTCGGCGGCGAAGGCGAAGACAGCATTGCCGTGACGCTGCGCAGCACGCCTGAGCTGACGTCGGAAAACGCCGTCCTGCGTGCCAAGGCCCTGCTTGCCGCAGCGATCGAACCTGCCCATGGCGACGGCGCGCGCAGCAAGGACCCCGCTTTGCTCGAGGAAGAGCTGGAGGAGGGCCTGGAAGACTCCTTCCCAGCGAGCGACCCGGTCTCGGTCACATCATCCTCGATCCCGATGCGCGATCCGAGCGCCGGCCGCTGACCCCTGTCGCGCAAACAGATGAAACGGTTTTGGGATGACGATAGGCGCGTTGAATGTTATCTGCGTCTGATATGACCGATGGTGGAACGATATCAGGTGGGATCGGCACCGGCACGCTCACCGGCGAAAGCCTCAGGAAGTTTTTCGAGCGCGATGCGATCACCGTCTCTCGCGACCTGCTCGGCTGCCATCTGACCGTGGACGGCGTCGGCGGACGCATCACCGAGACCGAAGCTTATTTCCCCGATGACGAGGCTTCGCACAGCTTCCGCGGCCCGACCAAGCGCAACCTCGCCATGTACGGCAAGCCGGGCAACGTCTATATCTACCGCATCTACGGCATGTACTGGTGCCTGAATTTCGTCTGCCATCCGGGCTCGGCTGCACTCATCCGCGCCCTGGAGCCAGAAACGGGAATTCCTGTGATGATCGAGCGGCGCGGCACCGATATGCTGACGTCGCTCTGCAGTGGTCCCGGCAAGCTCTGCCAGGCACTCGGCATCGATATCGAGATCAATGACAGGCTGCTCGATCGCCCGCCCTATGCGATCACGCCGTCCGCACCGGTGCCGATCGTCTCGGGAAAACGCATCGGCATCACCAAAAATGCCGAAGCACTATGGCGCTTCGGCATTCAGGGATCGCGTTATCTCAGCAAGCCGTTCCGCTAGAGCATGATGCCGAAAAGCGTGACGCAGTTTTCCGTCCAGAAGTGCGGCAACGCCTGGAGTTCATTCCATCACGGCGCTGTGGTCGACGGCAGGTGCTGCCTTCGGTTTGCGTAGCAATAGCACCAGCGGGATGACTGCAAGCGACATCTGCATCAGCAGCTTGAAATCGTCCATATAGGCAATGATCGTCGCTTGCAGGGTGATGACCTCGTTGAGCGAGGCGCGGCCGGCCGCAGTCACCGGGCTGAGCCCCTGCGCAGCCACCGCATTGAAAGCGTGATTGAACGGCGTCACATAGGCCGCGATCGATTCATGATTGCTCTGCGTGTTCTCGACGATCAGCGCCGAGACGATCGAGATGCCGACCGCCGAGCCGATGTTTCGCGACAAGTTGTAGAGACCGGTGCCGTCGCCGCGCATATGGGGGGGCAGCGTGGAAAAAGCGATCGTAGTCAGCGGCACGAACAGAAAGCCGAGACCGGCGCCCTGGATGAAGCCGACCGAGACGATCGTCCATTGCGAGACGTCGGGTGTCCAGCCGGTCATGTCATACATCGCCCATGCGGTGAGCCCGAGGCCCAGCGCCAGCAAGGCGCGCGTATCGACCTTGCCGACCAGCCGCCCGACGATGAACATGCAGAGCATGGTGCCGAGCCCGCGCGGCCCCATGACGATGCCGGCGGTAATGACGGGATAGCCCATCAGCGTCTGCAGATAGGGCGTCATCAGCGCCAGCGAGGCGAGATAGGTAATACCGATCACGAAGATGAAGACCATGCTGATCGAAAAATTCTGGTCGAGGAACAGCTTCGGATTGACGAAGGATTTCTCCGCCGTCAGCGTATGCACCAGAAGCAGATAGAAGGCGGCGGCGCAGATGATCGCTTCCAGCATGATCTCACCGGAGGAGAACCAGTCGAGTTGCTCACCGCGGTCGAGGAAGAGCTGCAGCGAGGCGATGAACAGGCTCATCATCCCGAAACCGAACCAGTCCAGCTTGGCGAGCACATCCCTCTTCGTCTCCGAAACGAAGACGACGATACCGGCAAAGGCAAGCGCGCCGATAGGCACGTTGATGTAGAACACCCAGCGCCAGCTGATATTGTCGGTCAGCCAGCCACCGATGACGGGCCCGAGGACCGGTCCGACCATGACCGAGACGCCGAAGAGGGCCATGGCCGAGCCGCGCTCCTCGACCGTATAGATATCGAGGAGGATGCCCTGGGAAAGCGGCACCAGCGATGCGCCGAACAGCCCTTGCAGCAGGCGGAAGGCGACGATCTGATTGAGCGATTGCGCCAGGCCGCAGAGAACGGAGGCCGCCACGAAGCCGGCGATGGCAACGAGCAGCACGCGCTTGCGGCCGAACTTGGCGGCGAGGAAGCCCGACGGCGGCGTCATGATTGCCGCCGCGACGATATAGGAAGTCAGCACCCAGTTGATCTGGTCGGCAGAGGCCGACACGCTGCCCTGGATATAGGGCAGCGCGACGTTGGCGATCGTCGTGTCCAGCGCCTGCATGATGACGGCGAGAATGACGCAGGCCGTGATCGCACCGCGATTGGCAACCGGGCTCGCCGGAGAAGCAGAAGCGTTACTCATCATCCTTGCCCTGAGGCCGACCCAGAAGCTTGTTGACGAAGTCGGGCAGGCCGCGGGCATGGCCGGTCTCGACATCGACCACCGTGCTCATGCCGACGCGCAGCGGCGGCTTGCCTTCGCTGTCCTCGATGCTGACGCGCATCGGAATGCGCTGGACGACCTTCACCCAGTTGCCCGTAGTGTTTTGCGCCGGCAGCAGCGAGAAGCTGGAGCCGGAGGCCGGGCTGATGCTCTCGACCTTGCCCTTCCACATCACGCCCGGGTAGGTGTCGACATAGATTTCGGCCGTCTGGCCTGATTTGACATAGGTGAGCTCGGTTTCCTTCGGGCTGGCGGCGATCCAAAGGTGATCGGTGGCGACAAGCGAGAAGGCCTGCTGCGAAGCCTGCAGGTAGGAGCCGACCTGCAGCGCGTTGACATTGGTGACGATACCGTCGAACGGCGCCTTGACGACGCTGTGGTCGAGTTCGCGCTGGGCGTTGTCGACATTCGACTTGGCCTGCAAGTAGAGCGGGTTCTCCTCGATCGGCTGGTCGGCCGAGCCGCCGAGCTGGGCAAGCGTGGTTGCAGCTTCCGCCTTGGCGACGGCAACCTTCTGCTGCGCGGCTTCGAGATTGTGCTTGGCCTCGTCATAGGCCGACTGCGTCGCGCTGCCATTGTTGACGAGGTTCTGCTGCCGGTCGAACTGATCCTGGTAATAGGGCAGGTCGGCTTGCGCCTGCGTGATCTCGGCCAGCGACTGCTGATAGCTGGCCTTGAGGTTCATGATCTGGTTGCGCTGCACGCCGAGCTGCGCCTTGGCGCCATCGAGCGCGATCTTGAAGGAATCGGCCCTGAGGCTGAAGAGCACCTGCCCTGCCTTGACCGCCTCGTTCTCATGCACGTCGATCTTTTCGACGATGCCTGAGACATCGGTGGTGAGCCCGACCATATCGGCCTGGAGATAGGCGTTGTCGGTCGACATCACCTGGCCGCCATTGACGTAATAATAGCCGCCGACGACGAGCGCGACCGGCAGCAGGGCGAACAGGATCGGCCGCGTGAGACTGCGCCGGCGGCGGACCTTGTTGCCGCCAGGCGCAGCCACGGCAGCAGCCGGCGCTGAATTGGATGGAGGCGCTTCGGCTACCGTTTCCTGCTGTTTGGCTTGGTTTTCTTCGACAGGTGTCTTGGCATTGGCGTCGGCAACGACGCGGAGGGGGGATTGATCAGCCATCGTTCGTCTCATTCTCGTCGACCGGGCTCCGGCATGCCTGAACCAGGTTCGTCTTCATTACGGATAGGATGTGGAAAAGCTGCTCGCGCTGCTCGGCCGTAATGCTTTGCAACGCTTCTGCGCGGGTGGTGTCGCCAAGCTCGCGCATTTCGGCGAGCAGCGGGTGCGCCTCGTCGCGCATGTAGAGCAGCCAGATCCGCCGATCGGTCGGGTGCTGGCGGCGCTCGATCAGCCCACGTTCGGCGAGCTTGTCGAGGATGCGCACCAGCGTGATCGGCTCGACCTCGAGGATTTCGGCAAGGCCGCCTTGATGGATGCCTTCGTTATTCGAGAGATAGGCAAGCGTCTGCCATTGCGACCGGGTCAGCCCAAGGCACTTCGCACGTTGCTCGAACCGCTTGCGCAGCAGCCGTGCGACGTCGTGGAGAAGGAAGCCGAGGGTCGGAGTAGCGCTCATGAAGACCTGCGATCATTAATTTATAAGCATACTTATAATATCGGTAGATATATTGAGCATGCCGAGCGCGCAAGGGCACGGTCGCAGGATTTCGCAAGCGCAGCCAAAATGCCGCAGCTGCGACCGGAAGGCTCGCAATTCGCCACTCTTGTCCGTGCAAGACTTCCGTCCAGTGGCGGCAGCCCGGCTTCAGCCCTAGTTTCGGGCAGACATCGCCTCCGCCGGAGGTGCGCAGGAGGGTTCGATGGCGTTCTTCGAAAGCATGCTGACGCTGTTGCTGGTGGCGATCGTCTTCCTGCAATTCTCCAGGAAATTCCGCATCCCTTATCCAACCATGCTGGCGATCGCCGGCATCATCGTCGCCGCCGTCCCCTGGGCACCCGAGGTCGCGATCGATCCTCAACTGGCGCTGGCGCTGCTGATCGCGCCGGTGCTTTTCGACGCCGCCTATGACCTGCCGCCGCGAACGTTGCGACGCAACTGGCTGCCGCTCTTCTCGCTCGCCGCCATCGCCGTGGTCCTGACAACCGCTGCCGTTGCCACCGTCAGCGTGACCATGGCCGGCCTGCCGCTCGCCGCAGCCGTCGCACTCGGCGCTATCGTCGCACCACCGGATGCGGCGGCGGCGACCGCCATGCTCGACCGTTTCGACCTGCCGCGCCAGACCTATGTGATCCTGAAAGGCGAGAGCCTTCTCAACGATGCCGTGGCGCTCCTGATCTTCAGCGCTGCGGTGGCGGCCGCCGCAAGCCCCGCCTTCTTCACCGGCGCCCTGGCGGAGCTGGCGCTGGCGGTGCCGGGCGGCCTCATCCTCGGCTATCTCCTCGGCCGTCTCTACATGGTGGTCGGGTTGAAGCTCGCCGGCACGCTCGGCGGCACCCTGCTCGAATTCGTCGCCACCTTCGGCACCTGGATCATCGCCGAGCGGCTGCACCTTTCGGCGATTCTCGCCATCGTCGTCTATGCGATGGTGATCGCCCGCTACATGCCCGAGCGGCAGACCGCCCGCCACCGCATTCATTCCTATTCGGTCTGGGAAGCCGCGGTCTTCCTGCTCAACGTGCTCGCCTTCCTGCTGATGGGCCTGCAAGTCCGCCAGATCGTCCTCGACCTCGATCCCGGCCGGCTGAATTTCGCAATCACCCTGGCCGCCGCGGTCTTCGTCACGGTCATCGGCGTGCGCCTGGCCTGGGTGCTCCTTTATAACCGCGTGATCACCTTCCTCGCGGAGCGCGGCTACACCAGACAGGCCGTTCCCACCTTCGCCACCAGCCTGCTCGCCGGCTGGTGCGGCATGCGCGGCCTCGTGACGCTGGCGACCGCGCTCGCGCTGCCGATCGACTTCCCCGATCGCGACATCATCCTGCTCAGTGCGCTGGCCGTCGTTCTCGGCACCCTGATCGTCCAGGGCCTGACGCTCGGACCGCTGATCCGCTTCCTGAAATTCGAGCCGGACACCTCACTCGACCGCGACCTCACCAAGGCCCGGGTCGCGTTGATCGATGCGGCGCTGGCCCAACTTGCCGGCGGCGAGGATAAATCCACGCGCATCCTGCGTGACGTCTACACCTCCGAGCGCGAGATCACCGCCGACGGGAAACATCCACGCGAAGTCAGCAGCCTCGATAAGCAGCGCCGCAGCGTCATTGCCGCCAAACGCCGCAAACTGGCAGCGATGCGCCGCGCCGACGAGATCGACGACGATGTCTTCCACATGCTGGAACAGGAGCTCGACTGGGCCGAACTCGCCGTCCTGCCGCCCGGCCGCGACGAGATCGTCGAGAGCTGACGCCATCCATGAAGTTTTGATGGATTTCGCAACCCCGGCCAATTGGCATTTGCTATTTTTCGCCGCTGCCGTTTATATCCGGTTCCACAAGTTACGATTTTTCCGATGTGCATTGCGTGCCGGCCTTCCCTCCTATGGATTGAACGCCGGGGGAAATCGCGGGGGCCACGCCTTCGTTCAAAGCAGCAAAACATGAAATAACATCACCTTATCTTAGGTTCGGCGGCAGTCTATCGGCCGTCGCGATTGGAGGGACCGGTATGACTTACGTGCTTCGACGGATATTGATGCTCGGCTGCATCACCACGTTCATGCCCCTGGCCGCCATGGCACAGGGCGCACCATCCGCCCCTCCTCCCGTCACCGTTGCCAAGCCGGTCGTTCGCGATGTCGTCGACAGCGACGAGTTCATTGGCCGCTTCGAGCCGGTCGACGAAGTCTCCGTTCGCTCGCGTGTCGGTGGATACTTGCAGGAAATCCATTTCCAGGACGGCGCATTGGTCAAGCAGGGTGACCTGCTGTTCGTCATCGACCAGAGGCCGTTCGTCACCGCGCTTAGCCAGGCAAAGGCGACGCTCGAAGCGTCGCAATCCGCTCTGGTCTTTGCCGATGCGCAGTTTAAGCGCGCACAATCGCTCACCGCGAGCGGCAGCCAGGCGGCGCAGACGCTGGACGATCGCCGCCGTGAGTTCGATTCGGCCGAGGCCAATGTCCGCGGTGCGCAGGCCGCCGCCGATCGCGCTTCTCTCGACATGGAATATACCGAGATCAAAGCGCCGCTCAGCGGCCGCATCGACCGCCGGCTGATCTCGGCCGGCAACCTGGTGCAGACTGACCAGACCGTGCTGACCACCATCGTCTCGCTCGACCCGATCGATTTCTATTTCGACGTCGATGAGCGCCGCCTGCTGAATTTCGCCGACACGGCGCGCAAAATGGGTAAGGAACTTCAGCAGGGCGGCGGCGGATTGGATGTATCCGTCACCATCTCGGATCCTTCTGCCAAGCCATTCAAGGGGAAACTCGACTTCGCTGAGAACCGGGTCGACAATGAGAGCGGCACCATTCGTCTGCGCGCCCGCTTCCCCAACCCCGATCTCGTCCTTCAGCCCGGACTCTTCGGCCGCATTCAGGTCGAAGCCTCCAACACCTACCAGGCCATTCTCGTCCCGGACGAAGCAATCGGCTCGGACCAGAATGAACGCGTCGTCTATGTGGTTGACGCGCAAGGAAAGGTTTCGACCAAGCCCGTGAGGCCCGGCCCGCGGCTCTACGGCTATCGTGTGATCCGCGAGGGCCTCGACGGCACCGAGACGATCATCGTCAACGGCCTGATGCGCGCCCGCCCGGGATCGACGATCACGCCTCAGATGACCAAACTGCCGCAGGAGCGCCAGGACACCCCGCCTGAAGCCGCCAATGCGGAGAACGGACAATGAGATTTGCGCACTTCTTCGTCGACCGGCCGATCTTTGCGGCCGTCATCTCGATCCTCTTTCTCGTCGTCGGCGGCATCGCCTATACGCAATTGCCGGTCTCCCAATATCCGGAGATCGCGCCACCGACCATCGTCGTGCGCACCTCCTATCCCGGCGCCGATCCGCAGACGATCGCCGACACCGTTTCGACCCCGCTCGAACAGCAGATCAACGGCGTCGAAGACATGCTTTACATGTCGTCCTATTCCAGCGCCGACGGCGCCATGTCGCTGACGATCACCTTCAAGCTCGGCACCGATCTCGATAAGGTTCAGGTGCTTGTCCAGAACCGTGTTTCGATCGCGCTGCCTCGCCTTCCGGAAGAGGTGCAGCGGCTCGGCGTGACCACCGACAAGAGTTCGCCCGACCTAATGATGGTGGTGCACTTGCTGTCGCCGTCGCACCGCTATGACCAGCTTTACGTCTCGAACTACGCCCGCAACCGCATCCGCGACGTCCTCGTTCGCCTTGACGGCGTCGGCGACGTGCAGCTCTTCGGCGAGCGCCAGTATTCGATGCGCATCTGGCTCGATCCGGAAAAGCTCTCGGCCTACGGCATGACCTCGGACGACGTCGTCTCCGCCTTGCGGGACCAGAACGTCCAGGTCTCCGGCGGCAAGATCGGCGCGCCGCCTGTCACCGGCAAGAACGCCTTCGAATATACGGTGCGAACGGACGGACGCTTCTCCGACGTCCGCGAGTTCCGCTACGTCATCGTCAAATCGACGGGCGCCGGCCGGCTCGTGCAGTTGCAGGATGTCGCCCGTATCGAACTCGGCGCCCAGGACTACGTCACCAACAGCTACCTCAACAACGACCCGGCGGTCGCCCTTGGCATTTTCGCCCGGCCGGGAACCAATGCACTGGATACGGCCCATCAGGTCCAGACATTGATGAAGGATATCTCCCAGAATTTCCCCGAGGGGCTGGAATATCGCATCGTCTACGACACGACCGAATTCATCTCGGATTCGATCAGCGAGGTCTATAGAACCATCGCCGAGGCCGCCATCCTGGTGGCGATCGTCGTTCTCGTCTTTCTGCAATCCTGGCGAACCGCGATCATACCGATCGTCGCCATTCCGGTCTCGCTGATCGGCACCTTCGCCATCCTGCTGGCGTTCGGCTTCTCGCTCAACATGCTCACTCTGTTCGGGCTGGTACTGGCGATCGGTATCGTCGTCGACGATGCGATCGTGGTCGTGGAAAATGTCGAGCGCAATCTGGCGCGCGGCATGACACCGAAGCAAGCTTCCCATGTGACGATGGACGAAGTCGGAACCGCCGTCATCGCCATCTCGCTGGTGCTGATCGCGGTGTTCGTGCCGACAGCCTTCATTCCCGGCATATCGGGCCAGTTCTACAGGCAGTTCGCCGTGACGATCTCGGTCACCACCGCGATATCGGCGTTGAATTCGCTGACACTGTCGCCCGCCCTCGCCGGCATATTGCTGAAAACCCACGACCACGAAACCCGGCGCGCGAATATCGCCGCACGGTTTGGCAGAGGTCTCGCGGACGGTTTCAATCGCGGCTTCGACAGGATGAGTTCCGGCTATTCATGGATCGTCCGGCATCTGGTCCGTAGTTGGGTCGGATTGACAGCCGCGATGATTGCCTTCGTCTGCCTGCTCGGAGCAACCTGGTACATGGGCACGCGCGTTCCCGCGGGCTTCATCCCGACCATGGACCAGGGTTACGCGATCGTCGTCATACAGCTTCCAGACGGCGCCTCGCTGGCGCGTACCGACGCCGTCGTCAAACAGGTGGGTGATATCGCCCGGACCGTGCCGGGTGTCGGCAACGCCGTGCAATTTGCCGGCTTCAGCGGGGCAACGTTCACCAATGCCTCGAATTCGGGCGTCGTCTTCGTGCCGTTCAAATCCTTTGCCGAACGTGAGGAAGGCGGAGAAAACGCCAACAAGATCATCGGCGAGCTTTACGGCAAACTGCAAAGCATCCAGGAAGCCTTCATCATTGCCATCCCGCCGCCGTCCGTGCGTGGCGTCGGCAACTCCGGCGGCTTCAAGATGCAGATTTCCGATCTTGAAAACGCCGACATGACGCGCGTGCTCGGCCTCGCCCGCCAGATGATGGGTGCCGCGGCCACCACCGAGGGGCTGACCGGCGTCTTTACGACATTCTCCGATGCAAGCCCGCAATACTTCCTGGCGATCGACCGTGACAAGGCACGCTTTCTGAATGTGCCGATCCCCAATATCTTCAACGCGCTTTCCATCAATCTGGGCGTCGCTTACGTCAATGATTTCAATGCGTTCGGCCGCGTCTACCAGGTTCGCGCGCAGGCCGACCGGCAATATCGCATGGACAGGGAAGACATCCTCGCCCTGAAGGTTCGATCGGCGACCGGCGCGCTGGTTCCGCTTGGAACGTTAATGGATATCCAGGATGCCAGCGGCCCGGCACTTGTCCAACGCTACAACATGTACGTCTCGGTGCCGCTTCAGGGCAATCCGACGCCTGGCACATCGACGGGCGACGCCATCGCAAAGATGGAAGCGCTGGCAGCGAAGATCCTGCCGCAGGGGACAACCTTCGAATGGACGGAACTCGCCTATCAGGAGACCCATACCGGCAACACCGCCGTCTACATCTTCGCCCTCTCAGTCGTCTTCGTCTTCCTGGCGCTGGCGGCACAATATGAAAGCTGGGTTCTGCCGCTCGCGATCATTCTCATCGTGCCGCTTGCGGTGCTCGCGGCGCTGATCGGGGTCTCGCTGAGGGGAATGGACAACAACGTCCTGACCCAGATCGGCCTGATCGTGCTGATCGGTCTTGCGGCCAAGAACGCCATTCTGATTGTCGAGTTTGCCAGGCAGGCGGAAGACGAGGGCAAGTCGCCAGTGGAAGCGGCCATCGAGGCCAGCCATCTTCGCCTGCGCCCGATCCTGATGACGGCATTCGCCTTCATCTTCGGCGTTCTACCGCTTGCCATCGCGACCGGCCCCGGCGCGGAAATGCGCCAGTCGCTCGGCACCGCCGTCTTTTCGGGAATGCTTGGCGTGACGATCTTCGGCCTGTTCCTGACGCCGGTCTTCTACGTCGTGCTGCGCGGGTGGCGCCGCAAGCAGCCGGCGAAAAAAACGGTGGAGGCCGTCCCGGTTGAAAGCGAAACGGTCTGATCCGCTCCAGCGGGAGGCCGAGAAGGCGGAAGTCAGGTGGAAAACAGATGCACCTGACCCTGCCACAGGCGGGCGACGGTCAGCTTGCCGCTGCGGTAGGCGCGCGTATCGAGATTGAGCCGTCTCGGCCGTATGTCGGGCTCGTCGTTCGGCGTGTGACCGTGAACGACGAGCTTCGGCAGCGGCACCCGGCTTTCGAGAAACCGCTGTCGGATCATGACCAGATCCTCGTCCGTCTGCTCGTCAAGCGGCAGCTTCGGATTGATGCCGGCATGCACGAAAATCACATTTGGAGTCTCCAGCATCACAGGCATCGCCCGCATGAAATCGATATGCGTGCGCGGCAGCGACTGGCGCAGGAAGGAATCGAGCTTTGCGCCTGAAGGAAAGACCAGCGGCAGATGCTCCGGATCGAGGCCATAGGATTTCAGCGACTCCGCCGAACCCATCCGCATCCACTCGTCATAGGAAATCCAGCCGTCGATATAGTCGAGCATGGCGATTTCATGATTGCCGGCAAGGCAGATACGGTCGAAATCATCCGGCGGCGGCGCCATGAGATGGGTGATGACCTGGGCCGATGCCGGTCCGCGGTCGATATAGTCGCCAAGCATCACGATCAGTTTACGCCCCGGCAGCCGCGCGGCATCGCGCAGGATCGCCGCCTCGGCTTTCGCAAGCAGATCGAACCGCCCATGAATGTCGCCGATCGCATAGGTTGGGATCGCGGCAATATCCAGCGTCAGACGTGGTCTCGACTGGCGTGCCATTTTCGAAACCTCGCCGTTGCGAGCAAGAGTATCGCTCATCATGTTTCTCAATCAAGGAAGCCCCACTTGCCGGTAAGTAGAGGCGAAAACAAGGCAATCAAGCTGGTAAGAAAATTCAAAGCCTTGGAGTTTTGTAGAAAAACCGGCCTTATCATTCGAGGGCCGATCCCTCACTCCTGTATGCCTGCCATCGGCCCGACGATTGGAGCGATTTTCGGAAGGCACGAGGCGCCGAGTCAAACTGTTGCAGCGTTCTTCGCCATCCGAAAAGACGCAGAGCGCCGTAGGAAAGAGTGACCGATGGGAACGGTATCGCAGTTTCAGGATAGAAAAAGGCCTCCCGCGCATCGCATCGAAAGTGAAGAGGAGGCGATATCCACCGCCCGCGCCCTTGCTGCCGCATTCCGGCACCAGGCGAGCGAACGCGACATCAACCGCGTACTGCCCTTTGCCGAACTCGACGCGCTGTCGGCATCGGGACTGACGGCGATCACTGTTCCGCCCGACCATCAAGGGCTCGACGTATCGAACGCGCTGCTCGCGGAAATCGTCGCAATCATTGCCGAGGGCGATGCCTCGATCGGCGAGGCGCTGGAAAACCATTTCTGTGTGCTGGAAACGCTGCGCACCCAGGCGACCGAGGATCTGCAGGCATCGCTGTTTGCCCGCGTGTTGCTCGGGGACCGCTTTGCAGGCGCCACCTTTATCGAAGGAACCGAGCTTACGGCCGAAGGCCCAGGTTACCGCCTGAGCGGGCGAACGCGACAGGCGTCCGGTATTTTGTTCGCCGACTGGATCGCCGCTGTAGCCGCCGCTCCACCCAGCCGTCCAGTCACCCTTTACCTGGCAGGCGACGACGAAGGCTTGCAGGTGGTCGACGATTGGGATGGCTTCGGCCAGCGCACCAATGGATCGGCTACGGCCATCGTCGGCACGCTTTACGTCAGTGCCGATGCGATTGCGCCGCCCCCCTCCTCCGACGTTTCGACCGGTGTCTCGCTCAGCCTGCTGCTCAAGGCAAGTGTCAGCCTCGGCATCGCCCGGGCCGCCTGGAGCGACCTGATGACGGCAATTGGCGATCCCGGCACGACGGTCCTTCCCCGCATCGGCGAACGCGCCATCCGCATCGAAGCGACGGCGGCAGCCTTAGAACGGGCTGGCCGTAAACTCGACATTGCACAGGTCAATCCCGTCGAGGCCGCGATGGCGGACGCGCATTTCTCCGCCTCGGCGGCCGCGATCCTCGCCGGGGAAACGTCACTCGACACCGCAAACGCGCTGTTCGAACTGGCAGGGGAAACATCGGCCGGCATCGGGCTCAATCTCGACCGGCATTGGCGCAATGCCCGCATTTACGCTCTATCGCTCCCACGGGACAGGCTGGTGCGTGCTGCAGGCGAATATCGGTCGAAGCCCGGCGACGTCTAAAGCTCTTTGTCTTGATGCATGTCGTTATCCCGGAACCGCTACACACTTCCGAGCGACATGCATTCAATTCAGCTGGCGGCGGAGATCGGCAATTCTTCCTTGGGGCCGTCGATGCGGCCGCCGGCGGCGACGAATTGCTCGAGGCTCATATTGTCGAGAATGGCGGCGATCGCGTCACGAACATCGGTCATCGAGCGCCGCACCTGACAGGTTTCCGGATCGGCGCAGTCGTCGCAGGCCTCGTAAGCCGTACGGCTGGCACAGCGGATCGGCGCCAGTGGCCCGTCGAGCGTGCGGATGACATGGCCGATGCGGATTTCGGAGGCCGGCCGCGACAGGGAATACCCGCCGCCCGGCCCCTTCTTCGAGCGCAGAATGCCGACATTGCGCAGTTCGAGCAGGATCGTATCGAGAAACTTCTTCGGGATATTATTACGGGCGGCGATGTCATTGATGAAGGCGGTCTCGCCGGGCGCCAGCCGCGCCAGGTCGACCAGCGCCTTCAGCCCATATTTTCCCTTTTTCGTCAGCATCGTCATTGCCCTGTAGAAAACGCAGTATTCACCCCTGCCAATAGCAGGCAAATAGCGTCAAAAGCGTGAACATACAACAAAATAGCTATTATTTATAGCTTATATCGGCAACGTCACCGGCCGCCCGGCAGTCTTGGAACCGACCGAGCAATGCCGCTACCGCCAAGTTCAAAGTGTTACAGCGCTGCGCTGTCGTCTCGCTCAGATCGTCTTCAGCATACCGCCATCGACAAAATAGGTCGAGCCGACGCAATAACTCGCCCGCTCCGAACTCAGAAAGACGAAGACGTTTGCCAGTTCCTCCGGCGTGCCGAAGCGTTTCGAGGCGGCATGCTCGTTGGCGACGCTCTGCAGGTAGCCCTCCCAGTTGCCGCCGGTTTCGGCGGTCAACTGCTTGGCGGTCTTGATCCAGTCGGGGGTGAGGATCAGGCCGGCATTGACGCAGTTGACGCGGATATTGTCCGGGATGAGTTCGGTCGAAAGCGTCTTCGAAAACATCATCAGCGCCGACTTGCTGACATTGTAGATCGGCTCGTACCAGAGCGGCTGGACGGCGCAGATCGAGGCATTGTGCAGGATCACGCCGCCGCCGCGCCTCTTCATCTGAGGGGCGATGCCGCGCGCAAGCCGCACCGCGGCCATCACATGCAGGTCCCAATAGCTCTGCCACTTCTCATCGGGCGCCTCCATCACCGTCTCGTTCGATCCGGTGCCGGCATTGTTGATGAGGATATCGGCGCCGCCTCTTTCCGCCGCCGCCGCAATGATCGCCTCCGTTCCGTCGACCGTCGCCACATCGGCGGCAACAGCGACGGCGCTGACGCCGTACTTCTCGGCGATACGGGCGGCCTCCGCCTCGAGCCGTTCGCCGCCGCGGGCCGCCAGCACGAGATTGGACCCCTCAGCCGCCAGCCCCTCGGCGATCGCCAAGCCGATCCCGACAGACGCGCCTGTTATAACGGCGGTCTTTCCCTTCAGTCCCAGATCCATATTTTCCTCCGCGCAAGCGGCCGGCGGTTCCGGCCTGATGTGCCGAATGTTCCGCCAATGTAACCGCGCGTCAAGCACTGAGATGCCTCTTGCGGCGGGCACCGATCTGTCGCAGCCTGCATCCCCACATGCGAGGAGTTTTCATGCGACGTTATTCAGCCTGCATAGAGTGGCTGTTTGCCGAAGAAGGCGACAGCTTTCCCGATCGCGTCCGCCGCGCCCATGCCGGCGGCCTGACGGCCATCGAATTCTGGCGCTGGACCGACAAGGATCTGGACGCGATCGAGGCGGCGCTTGATGAAACCGGCCTTGCCGTCACCAGCCTCGTCGCCGAGCCGATGATCGCGCTGACCGACGCCGGCAACCGGCAGGCATGGCTGAAAGGCCTTACCGAATCCGTCGCGGCCGCAAAGCGTCTCGGCGCGCCGGTGCTGATTGCCCAGGCCGGCAACGATCTTCCGGGCGTGAGCCGCAAGGAGCAGCGCCGGGCGCTCACCGAAACGCTGAAGGCCGGCGCCGATATTCTTGCAGGCGGCGGTGTGCGCCTCGGCGTCGAGCCGCTCAACATCCGCATCGATCATGTCGGCTATTTCCTCGATTCGACCCGCGAAGGTCTCGACATCATCGATGACATCGCCCGCCGCGAGATCGGCATCGTCTACGACATCTACCATTCCGCGGTGATGGACGAACGCACCGAAGAGGTGCTGGACGGCCGTCTCGACCGTGTCTTCCACGTCCATGTCGCCGATCATCCCGGCCGCAACGAACCTGGCTCCGGCGGCATCGACTTAGCCCATCGCCTCGGCTGGATCTTCGCCAACGGCTATGACGGCGCCGTCGGCCTGGAATACCGGCCGACCAGAACCGGCGCCGACGCAGTCATGGCCGCGATCGCCTCGCTCGACGGTTAGGTCGGGTTGGCGCCTTCGGCAAAGGCTTCAAGCTCGGGGTCGAAATCGACCTCGACGACATTGTTAAAGACGGCAGTGGCCAGCATGATGCCGGCAAAGGCGACGAGATCGACCAGCACCTTGGTGTCGTAGCGCTGTTTCAGCTTCGCCCAGAGTTCGGTCGGAACCGCATTGGAATCGGCGACGATCGCCTTGCCGAAAGCGTCGAGCAAAGCTTCCTCCTCGGACAGTTTGAGCGCGTCGGGATTGAAAGCCTTGTTGATCAGCGCCCGGCGAAAGAAGGTGACGGCGATCTTCGATTTCGCCGCCTTCGAAATCGCATGCGAAAAGATCCAGATCGCCCGGTCGCTGATGATGGGGTCGAGCTCGGCCCGCAGCGTGAACCATTCGGCGTAGATGCGATGGGCGGCCGGCGAATGCAGCAGCGTCCGCTTCATATTGGTCATGCGTCCGCGCAGCCTGACTTCCTCGTCATGCGCCGCCCGAACCTCTTGTGAAGCGGTGTCGTAATCGATCTGCGGGAGGTGGCTCATTGGGTCCTCTTTCTGACGCACAAAGATAAATCCGCTTGGCCGCCGTGCCGCGCCCACTTAAGTTCCTCATATCGAAGGTGGAGGCAAGGCATGAGCGACGATCACGAGCATCACCACATCGACTGGCGGGAGCATGGCGTCAAGGTCATTCCCGGCAATTCGCTCGATCCGAACACCGCCCAGACGCCGGGGATGAACCGTGCGACGGCAATCAACAACGCCCGCGCCGGCGCCGAGAAGATCTGGGCCGGTACGGTGACGATCCACGCCAATGCCAAGACCGGCGCTCATCATCACGGCGATCTCGAAAGCATCATTTATGTGGTCAAGGGCAAGGCCCGCATGCGCTGGGGCGAGCACCTGGAATATACCGCCGAGGCCGGTCCCGGCGATTTCATCTATGTCCCGCCCTATGTGCCGCACCAGGAGATCAACGCCAGCCGCGACGAGACGCTGGAATGCGTGCTCGTCCGCTCAGGCCAGGAACCCATTGTCGTCAATCTCGATATCGAGCCGGTGGAAAAGCCTGAAGACGTGCCCTGGATCGACCCGATCCATCGCTGATGTATGCCGACATCCGTCAGGCGTGAACCGCATCCACACCGCTCAGGGCCGGCTTCTCGATGACCCGGCCGGTATCGGCGGCATAAAGATGGATCGCATTGTGGTCGATCGCGATGCCGATCGGATCGCCCGACTTCACGGTCACGGCCTCGGTCAGCGCCACAGCGAAGGGCAGCCCGTCGAAATCGGCGTGAACGACGCGGCTCGCGCCGAGCTCCTCGATGAAGTCGGCCGTTGCCACTAAGGCGCCGGGCGCATCCGGGGCCACCAGACGGGCAGCCTCGGCGCGCATGCCGAGCACGACGCGTTTGCCTTTCAGCGCTGCGGCGCGTTCGCGCGGCAGCGCGATCTTGCGGCTCTGGTCGTAGACGAAGACGCCTTCATCGTTGATCGTGCCTTCGAGCAGGTTCATCGCCGGCGTGCCGACGAAGCCGGCGACGAAGCGCGAGACCGGATGATGATAGACTTCCTCAGGCGTGCCGACCTGCTCCACCCTGCCGCCATTCATCACCACCAGCCGGTCGGCCAGTGTCATCGCCTCGGTCTGGTCATGCGTGACGAAGATCGAGGTGGCGCCGAGACGGCGGTGCAGGCGGCGGATTTCAGCGCGCATGGCGATGCGCAGCTTGGCGTCGAGGTTCGATAGCGGCTCGTCGAAGAGGAATACCTTCGGTTCGCGGATCATCGCTCGCCCCATGGCGACGCGCTGGCGCTGGCCGCCGGAAAGCGCGGCCGGCCGGCGGTCGAGGAAGGGCTCGAGGCTGAGCGCCTTGGCAACCTCGGCGACGCGGCGGCTGCGCTCGGCCTTCGCCACACCGGCCACCTTTAAGGCATAACCGATATTCTCGGCGACGGTCATATGCGGATAGAGCGCATAGTTCTGGAACACCATTGCGCAGCCGCGCTCGCGCGGCTCCAACTGGTTGACGACCCGGCCGTCGATGGCGATTTCACCGCCGCTGATTTCCTCGAGGCCGGCGATCATGCGCAGCAGCGTGGACTTGCCGCAGCCGGACGGGCCGAGGATGACGATGAATTCGCCGGACTGGATCTCCAGGTCGACGCCGTGAACGACGGGAGTCTTGCCGTAGCTCTTCTTCACATCACGGATTGAGATCGGTGCCACAGGACTGCTCCTTCATTTCTCGGTAGAGATAAGGCCGCGCACGAACCAACGCTGCATCAGGATGACGAGCACCAGCGGAGGCGACATGATGATAAGTGTACCTGCCATGGCGACGTTCCAGTCGGGCAGGCCGAATTCGGATGGGATAAGGGTCTTGAGCTGCGTGACCGCGATGCCGAAACTCGGATCGGTAGTAATCAACAACGGCCAGAGATACTGGTTCCAGGCCCAGACGAACATGATGGTGAACAGTGCGATCATGTTTGGTCGCGACAGCGGCAGCAGAATGTCCCAGAAAAACCGGACCGGACCCGATCCGTCCATCTTCGAGGCCTCGGCAAGCTCGTCCGGAACGGTCAGATAGAATTGGCGGTAAAGGAAGGTGCCGGTCGCGGTTGCGACGAGCGGCGCCACCAAGCCGGTATAGGAATTCAGCAGACCCCATTCGAGCTTGATCTGGATGCCGGACACCCAGGCGACCAGCGCGGTAATTCCGGTGATATCGAGAATTGTCTGGAAAGGCTGCAGCGCGTTGGCCGCGATCGAATAGGTCGGCACGATGCGGACTTCCAGCGGCAGCATCAGGGTGATGAAGATGATCCAGAAGATCAGATGCCGACCGCGGAAACGGAAGTAGACGATCGAGAAGGCGGCCATCGCGGAAAGGATAACCTTGCCGGCACCAACCGCAGTCGCGAAGATGATGCTGTGAATCAGCTTGTTGCCGAGATCGGCGCGGATCCAGGCGGCCTGAGCATTTTCCCAGAAATGCGAGCTCGGGGTCAGCGGCAGCGGCACTCGGTTGACCGTCTCCAGATCGAGCGTCGATGCGATAATGACGATGACGAAAGGCAGAAGCGCGATCACCATGCCGAGTGCCAGAAGCGTATAGCAGATGAAGTTGAATATCGGCGTGCGTTCGATCATGTCCGCGACCTCACTTGTAGTGCACGCGCCGCTCAATGAAGCGGAACTGGAAGATGGTGAGCAGGACGACGAGCGCCATCAGGATGATCGACTGGGCGGCGGCGCCCGAATAATCGAGCCCCCTGAACCCGTCGAAATAGATCTTGTAGACCATGAGTTCGGTCGCACGTGCCGGCCCGCCCTGCGTCATGACGTCGACGATGCCGAAGGAATCCTGGAAACTTTCGGTGATGTTGATGACGAGCAGGAAGAACAATGTCGGTGTCAGCAGCGGCAGCTGGAGATCCCACATCCGGCGCAGCGGGCCGGACCCGTCCATGGCCGCAGCCTCGATCAGCGAGCGCGGAATGCCCTGAAGCGCCGAAAGGAAGAAGATGAAATTATAGCCGATATATTTCCACGAAAAGGCGATGATGACGGCGATCATCGCGTCCTTGCCGTCGAGTGCCGGGTTCCAGAGACCGGGCCAGACATGATTGATGACCGACAGGAGGCCGGCCTCCGGCGCCAGGATGAAGCGGAAGGCGAGACCGAGAGCGGGAGCGGCAATCGCATAAGGCCAGATGAAGACCGACCGGTAGATCTTGTGGCCGCGCAGCTCGCGATCCGTCAAAAGCGCCAGGATGAGCGCCATCCCCATGGCGATCGCCGTCGAGCTGAAGCCGAAGATCATGCTGCGGGTGATCGACTCCCAATAGATGGGGTCGCTGAGCAACTGCTTGAAATTGTCGAAACCGACCCAGGCGTTGCCGCCGCCCCATGGCTGCTCGAGCGTGAACGCCCAATAGAGCGCTTGCGCACTCGGCCAATAGAAGAAGACGAAGATCAGTAGCAGCATCGGAAAGGCGAAGAGCAGTCCGATCGTCGTCGAGGAGAAAGTGACGCGCTTTTCCATGAGTGGTCGTTTTCGCCATGATTTCGTTTAAAGCGGGCAGCAGCTTTGCATCCGCGACCGATGAAGAGAACTTGCGAAGACGCACCCGGCGCGCGCAAGGCGGGCCGGGTGCGTCTGATATCAGCCGATCAGGGGAGCTGAACGTTCTTATAGGTCTGCTGGAAGCGGCGCAGCAGCTGGTTGCCGCGTTCGGCAGCGCCGTCGAGCGAAGCCTGGACGTCGGCATTGTTGACGAAGATCGCCTGCAGGCCGTTGGCGATTTCGGTGCGGACCTGCAACAGGCCGCCGAGACGGATGCCGTGCGGCGCCGTGTCGTCGGCAGGCGATGCCGTCAGGCTCTGAATCGCCAGCTCACGGCCGGCATAAGGAGCCTTGTCGTAGAAGCCCTGCTTCTTGAGATATTCGAAGCCGGAGTTACGAACCGGGATATAGCCGGTGACCGTCGACCAGGTCAGGGCTTCTTCCGGCTTTGCGATGAAGTTGAAGAAGGCAGCGGCAGCCTTGTATTCGGCGTCGGTGTGACCCTTCAGAACCCAGAGCGACGCGCCGCCGACATAGGAGCTGTGGCGGGTTGCAGTGCCGTAGGTCGGGAGCATGGCAACGCCCCAGTTCATGCCCTGCTTGGCGGTGCGGCCGATATTGCCATGGTCGCCGACCGAGGTCAGGATGACCTGGCAATCGCCGGCGGCGAAGGCTTCGACGAAGGTCTGGCCGACGGCCTTGTTCTTGATGAAAGCCAGCTTGTTGTCATACCAGGACTTGAGGTCCTTGATGTAGCTCACGAGCAGCGGGTTCTTGTTGTAGGTCAGTTCGGCGTCGAGGCCTTCAAAGCCGTTCTTCTTCGTCGCGATCGCTTCGCCGTTAACGGCTTCGAACTGCTCGACATATTGCCAGACTTCGTTGTTGGAGATGTCGAAGGCGAGCGGGCAAGCATAGCCAGCATCCTTCAGAGCCTTGAAATCTTCGCCGGCTTCCTGCCAGGTGGCCGGAGCATGGTCCTTGCCGATCTTGGCGAAGGCATCCTTGTTCCAGTAGAGCAATGCGGTCGAGGAGTTGAAGGGGAAGGAGTACATCTCGCCCTTGGACGTCGCGTAATAGTTAGCAATGCCGGAGAAGTAATCTTTCCAGTCGACGGTGTAGCCCATGTCCGTCATCAGCTGGTTGGCCGGGTAGTAGGCGCCGGAAAGCATGATGTCGAGCGTGCCGGCGTCGGAGACCTGAGCGATGGTCGGCTGCTTGCCGGCGCGGAAGGCGGCAATGGTGTTCTGCAGCGACGCGTCGTAGCTGCCCTGGCTGGTGCAGGCGACTTCGTAATCGGCCTGCGACTGGTTGAAGCGATCGCACTGTTCCTGGACACGCTTTGCGATGTCACCGGAATTGCCGAACCAGAAGTCAATCTTGGTCTTATCGGCGGCGGCAGCGGGACCGGCAAGAAACGCTGTAGCGAGAAGGGCGCCAACGGCGCCGAGAAGCTTGGCTTGCATGAGAACCTCGAACGTAAAAAAGGACGCGCACTTTCGGCGCACGCCCTATTAGCTGGTTCAAATTGCCGCGGCCAATGAATATTACATGACATGAAACGATCATAATCGTTCCGTCACAAAACCTTCATGCGGATGTTATTTGCCACGGCCGAGGCTATATTTAGAGAAGCCTCGCCAGCCTCCCCAGCGCACTGCCGAACATTTATATTTGTATTCGAATATTTATGAATTTCAAGGGTTTTCAATATTTGCCTATATTGCGACGCAGCATCATTATTCGAAGCTACCGCCGCACGAAAACTTGCAAAATCGCCTATCTCGCCGCCATTGCACTGCTGTGCAACGCCTGGTTTTAGCCCCAGATTTAAAGGAAATCCTTCAAAATTGCAGCGAACCGGGGATCGAATGCACGGCTGATCGGTCCGGCGGCCGCACCGATCGCCACCGACCAGGGATCGGCCATGCCGGGCTGCAGGCGCGGGAGCATGCGGCCAGGTCGTTCGGCGATCGAGGGCAGCAGCGGGCCGATGGCGGCGATCAACCTTTTCACCAGCGCTTCCGGGGCACTGCCGCACAGGATCACAGTCTGCGGATCGAAGACCGTTTCGATGAGATGGATGCTCCAGCGCAGGTCCACTGCCGCCGCCTCGATCCAGGTCTTAATGTTTGGATCGCCCCTTGAGGCAAGGTCGTTGATGCGTGCATGGAGATGGGGATCGGCAGGATCGGCCGAGAGATGCTGATAGAGCGAGGCGAGCGAAGCGCGATGTTCGAGCGGCGTCGATTTGCCGTCGGCAAACAGCAGCGCCATGCCGATCTCGCCGGCATTGCCGTTGGCGCCACGGTAGAGCTCGCCGTTCAGAATGAGGCCGGCGCCGATGCCGTAGCCGACGAAGAGGCAGACCGCATGGTCGACACCATGGGCGGCTCCCACCATGCGCTCGGCGGTCGCCGCAGCAGCAGCATCGTTCTGCAGGCCAACGTCGAGCCCGGTGCCGGCGGCCAGCCTTTCCAGCAGCGGGAACTTTTGCCAGGCCTCCATCATCCACGGATCGTCGCCGCTACCGGCGACCCCGAAGGGCCCGGGCATAGCGACACCGAGACCGACCATTCGCTTTTCCGACTGCTGGACGATCCCGGCAAGCTTGGAGCGCACATCGGCGACCAGATCGAGGATGACCTTTGCTCCCGTCGAGGGACCTCCGGGCGGAAGGCCGGCTTCTGCGCGCATCAGAACACTGCCGATGAGATCGACGGCGACCGCTCGCGTCACATGCCGATCGATCTGCAGGCCGATCGCGAAGGCGCCTTCGGGCACGAGCCCGTAGGGCGTCGAGGGCTGCCCCCTGCCCTTGCGCACCGGCTCCTGCGAACGGACGAGACCATCGCGCTCGAGTTCCTCGATGATATTCGACACCGTCTGCTTGGTCAGCCATGTCGCCCGCGCCAGATCGGCGCGTGAAAGTTCACCATTGATCCTCAAGGCATCGATCATCACGCGCCGGTTATGCGCGCTGGTGCCTTCGTGGTTGGTGCCGCTCTTGGCCCGGATCGGCCGGCTGTCATTCATGTGCAATTGCCTCTTGACTCCAGTAGAATGTTGAAGAAGTAATAAGTCAAGACAATTGACTTAATAAGGGACCGGAGAGTTCCAGGGAACGCAGGACGCCGACACGGGCTCCGACGACGCTCCGAGACGACTTCTCGAACACCGATGGCGGAGGGCCGCCCTTGGCAATGCGTAAATGTCACAAACTGGAGGCTGCAATGCTGAAATCCTTTACCAAGACGCTTCTGGGTGCGGCCTTGATCGGCGCATCTCTTGCGCCGCATGCTTTCGCCGAAACGACGCTGAACGCGCTTTTCATGGCGCAGGCCGCTTACAGCGAGGCCGATGTGCGCGCCATGACCGACGCCTTCGCCAAGGCGAACCCCGATATCAAGGTCAATCTCGAATTCGTTCCCTATGAGGGCCTGCACGACAAGACGGTGCTGGCGCAGGGTTCCGGCGGCGGTTACGACGTCGTGCTCTTCGATGTTATCTGGCCGGCCGAATACGCCACCAACAAGGTGCTGGTCGATGTCTCCTCCCGCATCACCGACGAGATGAAGAAGGGCGTGCTGCCTGGCGCCTGGACCACCGTGCAGTATGACGGCAAATATTACGGCATGCCGTGGATCCTCGATACCAAATACCTGTTCTACAACAAGGAAATCCTCGAAAAGGCCGGCATCAAGGCGCCGCCGAAGACCTGGGACGAGCTGACCGAGCAGGCAAAGGCGATCAAGGACAAGGGCTTGCTCGCCACGCCGATCGCCTGGAGCTGGTCGCAGGCCGAAGCCGCGATCTGCGACTACACCACGCTCGTCAGCGCCTATGGCGGCGATTTCCTCAAGGACGGCAAGCCGGCCTTCCAGAGCGGCGGCGGCCTCGATGCGCTGAAATACATGGTCTCCAGCTATTCCTCCGGCCTGACCAACCCGAACTCCAAGGAATTCCTGGAAGAGGATGTCCGCAAGGTCTTCGAAAACGGTGATGCCGCCTTCGCTTTGAATTGGACCTACATGTATAACATGGCCAACGACCCGAAGGACAGCAAGGTCGCGGGCAAGGTCGGCGTCGTGCCGGCGCCGGGTGTTGCCGGTAAAAGCCAGGCGTCTGCCGTCAACGGCTCGATGGGCCTCGGCATCACTTCCGCCAGCCAGCATCCCGACGAGGCCTGGAAATACATCACCTTCATGACGTCGCAGGCGACGCAGAATGCCTATGCCAAGCTGAGCCTGCCGATCTGGGCATCCTCCTATGAGGACCCGGCGGTCACCAAGGGCCAGGAAGAGCTGATCTCCGCCGCCAAGATCGGCCTTGCGGCCATGTATCCGCGTCCGACGACGCCGAAATATCAGGAGCTCTCGACCGCGCTGCAGCAGGCGATCCAGGAATCCCTGCTCGGCCAGTCCTCTCCGGAGGATGCGCTGAAATCGGCGGCCGACAATAGCGGCCTCTGATCAAACTCAGAAACCCGGGCGCCGCCTGCCGTCGCCCGGCCTCCAAAACTAAAGAATGAAGAAGGGTCGCCTCGATGTCGGGCACTTGGCTGACAACTCGCGCGTGGCTGTTGATGCTGCCGCTTCTCGTGGTCATGATATCCGTCATTGGCTGGCCTTTGATCGATACGGTCGGCCTCTCCTTCACCGATGCCAAGCTCGTCGGCACCGAGGGCAGCTTCGTCGGCATCGACAATTACGCCAAGATGATTTCCGGCTCGAATTTCCAGCGCACGCTGATCACCACCACATGGTTCGCGATCGTCTCGGTTGCCGCCGAAATGGTGATCGGCGTCCTTGCCGCCCTGCTGCTGAACCAGCAATTCCGCGGCCGTACTGCGCTTCGCGCCCTGATGATCCTCCCCTGGGCGCTGCCGACCGTCGTCAACGCCACGCTCTGGCGGCTGATCTACAATCCGGAGTACGGTGCGCTGAACGCCGCGCTGACGCAGCTCGGTCTTCTCGACGCCTATCGCTCCTGGCTTGGCGAACCCGGCACGGCGCTGGCCGCTCTCATCGTCGCCGACTGCTGGAAGAACTTCCCGCTGGTGGCGCTGATCGCACTGGCCGCGCTCCAGGCCGTGCCGCGCGACATCACCGCCGCCTCCCTCGTCGACGGCGCCGGCCCCTTCGCGCGCTTCCGCTTCGTTATCCTGCCCTATCTCGCCGGTCCGCTGATGGTGGCGCTGGTGCTGCGCACGATCGAAGCCTTCAAGGTATTCGACATCATCTGGGTGATGACCCGCGGCGGCCCTGCCAATAGCACCCGCACGCTGTCGATCCTTGTCTATCAGGAGGCCTTCTCCTTCCAGCGGGCGGGCTCGGGCGCCTCGCTGGCCCTGATCGTAACGCTGCTGGTGACCCTGCTGGCCGCCGGTTATGCCGCCCTGGTGCGCAAGACTGCCGGGAGTGCGGCCTGATGGAACGCCAAAATCCACTCTTTTCTGCCTTCATCTATGTCAGCGCGCTGCTGCTTGCCGCCGTCATCCTGGCGCCGATCCTTTGGCTGTTCATCATGAGCATCTCGCCGGCCGCCGATCTTGCGGCAAAGCCGCTGCGCTGGTGGCCGCAGGCGGCGGATTTCTCTCGCTACGCCGTGCTGCTTTCGACGCTCGAAAACAGCGCCGGCGCCGCGTTTACTTCGTCGTTGCGCAACAGCATCGAGGTGGCGGGCATGGCGACGATCGCCGCCATCGCCCTTGCCATTCCGGCCGGCTGGGCCGTGTCGCGCACGCCTTCTGTCGGATGGTCGCTGTCGATGGTGATCGCCACCTATATGCTGCCGCCGGTGGCGCTTGCCGTGCCGCTCTATATGGGTCTCTCTCATCTCGGCATGCTGAACAACGTCTTCGGCCTTGCCTTGGTCTATCTGACAATCCTAGCACCCTTCACCACCTGGCTGATGAAATCGGGCTTCGATTCCATCCCGCGCGAGATCGAATCCGCCGCGATGATCGACGGCGCCGGCCTGTTCCAGACGCTGAGGATTATCACGCTGCCGCTCGCCGCCCCTGTCGTCGCGACATCCAGCCTCTTTGCATTCCTGCTAGGCTGGGACGAATTCTTCTATGCGCTGCTCTTCACCTCCGACCAGCGCGCCAAGACGCTGACCGTCGCCATTGCCGATCTCGCCGGCGGCCGCGTTTCCGATTACGGACTGATCGCCACGGCAGGCGTGCTCGCCGCCCTGCCCCCGGTGCTGATCGGTCTCGTCATGCAACGCGCCCTGATTTCAGGGCTCACCAGCGGCGGCGTCAAGGGATGAAGATGACGACAGAACGAACCCGGCCGGCCGGACTTGCCGCAATTGACCGCGAGATGGCGCGTCAGCACGCCGATGCGCTCGCCTCCTATGATGCCACCGCACCGATGGCGGTAAGAGCCGCTACGTCGCTGAAGAAGACTGGCCGGCTGCTCTTGCTCGGCATGGGCGGCTCGCATGCCGTCAACCGCGCCGTCGAGCCGCTCTACCGCACCCTCGGCATCGATGCCGTCGCCCTGCCGCTCTCCGAACAGCTCGGCCAGCCGCTGCCGATCGCCGGCAAGACGGTCTTCGTCACCTCGCAATCGGGCGAAAGTGCCGAAGTCCTGCGCTGGTTCGAAGAGACCGGCGGCCCGCAGGAGACCTTCGGCCTGACGCTCGAAGCCACTTCCTTCCTTGCCAGCACCGCCCCGTCGCTGGTCGGCAGCGGCGGCACCGAACTTGCCTTTGCCGCGACCCGCAGCCTGACGGTGACCCTCGCCCTGCATCTGGCAATCCTTTCCGCCCTCGGCGAAGATCCCACGGCCGCACTTGCCGTCCTCAGGGCACCCAAAGACCATGACATCGCCGCGGCGCTGGCCGCGCTCGAAAACGTCGCGACCGTCGTCACCTCGGGCCGCCGCCTGCAGGGTGTTGCCGAGGCGCTGGCGCTTGGGTTGACCGAATTATCGCGCCGTCCCTGTTTCTCGCTCGAAGGCGGCCAACTGCGCCATGGGCCGATGGAGATGCTGGGGCCTGAGATCGGTCTGGTGCTGTTCCGCGGCCTGGACGAGACGGCCGGCTTGGTGACGGCTATGGCGGTCTCCGCGGTCGACACCGGCGCGCCGGTCATCCTGTTCGACGCATCCGGCCAAGCGCCGGTCGCCGGCGCGGTGACGATCCGCTTTACCCCTGCGACGGGCCTTGCGGCGATCTTCGCCATGCTGCCGGTCGCCCAGCGGCTGATGATCGCCTTTGCCGACGCCCGCGTGGATAATGCCGGAACGCCGGTCCGTTCCACCAAGATTACCCGGAGCGAATGAATGCGGCCGCTTGCAGTCATCGGCAACGTCAATGTCGACCTCATCCTCGGACCGGCGGCCCCCTGGCCGAAAGCCGGGACGGAAATCATCGTCGATCATGACGAGCTCAGGGTCGGCGGATCGGCCGGCAACAGCGCGCTCGCCTGGCAGGCGCTCGGCATCGAATTCGAGATCGCCGCCAATATCGGCAGCGACCAGTTCGGCCGCTGGCTCGCCGAAGCCTTCGGGCATCGTTCCGTGAACTGGCCGGTCCGTCCTGAGAAGACGACGCTCTCCGTCGGCATCACCCATCCGGATGGCGAGCGCACCTTCTTCACGACGACGGGCCACCTGCCGCGCTTCGCGCTTGCCGATGTCTTCGCCGTCATCGACGGCGCAAGACTCCGGGGCGGCTACGCGCTGCTCTGCGGCGCCTTCCTGACCGAAGATCTGACGAGAGAATACGACGCTCTCTTCGATTGGGCCGATAGCCATGACATCACCGTCGCGCTCGACACAGGCTGGCCGCTCGACGGTTGGAAGGAAGAGAACTGCACGGCGACACGCGCCTGGCTCTCCCGCAGCGGCATCGCATTGCTGAACGAGGTCGAGACGACAACGCTTGCCGGCATCGCCGATCCGATCGAGGCTGCCCACGAAATCAGGTCGCACATGCCGGAAGGTGCGATCGCCGTCGTCAAACGCGGCCCGGACGGCGCCGTCGCCATCGGGCCAGACGGCCTGCCGGCTTCGGTGCCTGCACCCGTCGTCAAGGTCGTCGATACGATCGGCGCCGGCGATGTCTTCAACGCCGCCTTCCTCGCCGCGCTCGCAAAGGACGAGCCTTTGATCTCCTGCCTGAAAGCGGGTACCGAGATCGCCTCGCGCGCCATTTCCACCCTGCCCCGTAGCTACGGTAATCCGTCATCCCTTCAGGAGCCCGTGTCATGAGCGCGCTCGACATCCAGAACATCCGTAAGACGTATGGCGAAGTCGAGACGCTGAAAGGCATCGACATTTCGCTGGAAAGCGGCGAATTCCTCGTGCTGCTCGGCTCGTCTGGCTGCGGCAAGTCCACGCTCCTGAACATCATTGCGGGCCTTGCCGAGGCAACGAGCGGCGACGTCAGGATCGGCGGGCGCTCGGTGCTCGGCGTGCATCCGAAGGACCGCGACATCGCCATGGTCTTTCAATCCTATGCGCTCTATCCCAATCTGACGGTGCACAGGAACATCGGCTTCGGCCTGGAAATGCGCAAGGTGCCGGCGCCCGAGCGCGACAGGGCGGTGCGCGACGCTGCAAAACTGCTGCAGATCGAAAACCTCCTCGAGCGCAAGCCGAGCCAGCTTTCCGGCGGCCAGCGCCAGCGCGTCGCGATCGGCCGCGCGCTGGTGCGCAAGCCGGAGGTCTTCCTCTTCGACGAGCCGCTCTCCAATCTCGACGCCAAGCTGCGCATGGAGATGCGCACCGAGATCAAGCGGCTGCACCAAATGCTGAAGACGACGGTAGTCTACGTCACCCATGACCAGATCGAGGCGATGACGCTGGCAAGCCGCATCGCCGTCATGCGCGACGGCCGCATCGAGCAGCTCGGCACGCCGGAAGAGATCTACAACCATCCGGCAACGCTCTATGTCGCCACCTTCGTCGGCGCGCCGCCGATGAACCTGCTGAAGGCAACGGTGCGTGACGGCCGTCTAGCGCTTTCAAGCTCCGATGCCACCCTGCCCCTACCCGCTTGCTTCCGCGATACCGTCGCCAATGGCCGCGATCTCGTCCTCGGCATCCGTCCCGAGGCGCTTCGCACCGACGGCAACGGCCTGTCTATCGAGGCAACCACCGAGGTTTCGGAACTGACCGGTCCGGAACTCGTCGTCACCGCGCTTACGGGAAATCAGCGGCTGATGGCTTGCCTGCCGCCGCGCACGCCGATCCGGGACAACGAAAAACTGACCCTCTTCTTCGACGAAGAGGCCATGCATCTCTTCGACCTGGAAACCGGTCTCAGCTGCCTCGGCGAGCAATAGGCCGACCAAGCACCCTGAGCTCCCCGTTCAGTTCGCCGCTTCGGCGGGCTTTCGCTTGTAAACATGGATATAATCGACCAGCAGAATGGAAGGGTTCGGCGTTTCATCGATCGGCCATCCCGAGCCGAGCGCCAGATTGACCAGCGGATAGAACGGCATGTGGAACTCCTTCGGGGTGTCGAAGCTCCAAAGGTATTGCCGATCCAGATAGAAGGTCGTCTTGTCGGCCTGGATATCGACGCCGTAGGTATGATACTCGCTGTTTAGAATTCCGTCCTCGACCGTTTTCCAATAGCCGCCGGTCGAGTTCTGGCCGCCTTGGCTCTGACGCCAGATATGAAAACCCATGCTGAATTCGTAAGGCGCGCGGCCGTAATATTCCAGTACGTCGATCTCGGCTGTATATTTCGACCGGTCGAGCCCGATGAGCCAGAAGGCCGGCCAGACACCCTTGCCCGGCGGCAGCCTCATCCGTGCTTCGAAATAGCCGAACTGCTGCGAGAAACCTTCGCCCTTCGGGTTCACCGACGACAGCAAGCCCGAACGCCAGGTGCCGTCGGCCTCCTTGCGCGCTTCGATCTTCAAAATTCCTTGATCGGTTGTAAACGGAAAGCCGGGAGCCGGATCGGTGAAACGGGCATCACCGAAATCGCCGTTCCAGGGCGTATGGGCGATCCAGCGGGAGCTCTTCTCTCCCCAGGCCGAAACGTCGAGGCTGTCGAAACTCTCGTCGAATGTCAGCTGGTATGCATCGATATTGAGCGGTTCCTGGGCCACGCTGGGCTGGCCGGGCAGCGCGCCTAGACCGAGAACGACGAGCAGACCGAACCACTTGGCAGATATCCCGTAACGCATTGTTACTCCCTTGAAAACGCTTGAACACAATCGGCGGGGGGCATTTGCCTCGATCATGAGGTGAGAACCTCGTTTCGTCGCGGCATCAGCCTTTGAACGACAATGGTCTCGATGCCGTCGGGCTTTCCGACCATCTGCCACAGCAGCAAGGCGACAGCCCAGAAAATGCCCGCTGCCACCCCGCCGCAAAGCGCGACACAGACGACAAGAGTGACGCCGACAGGCATGGCGACGAGCATTGGCCCCACCCAGAGCAGGAAGGCGATTATCGGCAGGCTCGCGGCCAGCGGCCGGAAAAAGGATTTCAATTGCGCGGCAAAACTCGCGCCGATCAGCCGCCGTGTGATGACGAGCGATGCGCCATAGGCGACGAGGACTGCCACGATCCGCGCGCCGAGTGCCCCCGACACCTGAAAATAGGCGATGCCCAAAATGGTGACCGGGACCCTGACGGCGAACTCGACAAACATCCTGAGAGCGACATAACGGGTATTGTTCATGACCATCGCCAATGGTGGCATCATGTTTGTGGGAAGACCAAGCAGGCTGACAAGGCACAGCCACTGCAGGATTGGCGCGGCCGATGCCCATTTCTCGCCGACGAGGATGCGCACGGTCGGCTCGGCGAGAAGGGCAAGCGCAATGAGAATGGGTGCCGCGACGAAGGTGATCGCATTCGTCGCCTTCAGATAGGCGGCGATCAGGTTGCGGCGGTCTTCCACCGTGGAGAAGGCCGCCATCAGCGGGCGCAGCAACGGTCCGACGAAGGTTTGATACGGAATACCGGCGATATTGTCGGCGACGCTGAAGGCGCCGAATGTCGACAGGCCGGTAAAACGCGGCAGAAGCAGCCGGTCCAGCTGCCAGTTGATCGAACTCAACACCTGCGACACGGTATTCCAGCTGATCATGTCCTGAAAATGCTTCCATTCGGAAAGGCTGAACGTCGGTCGCATCGGCGCAAGAACATAGGAGGTGATCATCGCCGCGGTCGGGCCGGCGACCGCTCCGATCGCCAGCCCCCAATAGCTGCCTGTTGCGACAGCTACCCCCACCCCGAACAGCAATGTCGATCCCTTGGCGATGAGATCGAGCGCGAACTCGCGTTTGAAATCGAACCGCTGCATGAAAAGAACCATGCGCGGGCTGACCACGCTGCGCATCGCAGGCGCAATCGAGAGAACGGCGACAAGGGCGAAAAGCCGAGGATCGTTGTAGACCAGCGCCATTGGCCAGGAGATGATCATCATCAGCAGGCTGATGGCCAGCCCTCTCAGCAGGCTGAGGGTGAAGGCCGTGGCGAACATCTCGTCCGAAGGCGACGATTGACGCATCAGCGCCTGGGTCAACGGCAGGTCCAGGATTGCCTCGACGATAACCAGGACCGACGTCGCGATGGCGACTAGGCCGAAATCCGCAGGACTCAGCAGCCTTGCCAGGACAAGGAGGCTGACGAAATCAAGCATCCGCGCGAGGAATTTTCCACTGATCGTCCAGATGCTCGCCGTCGCCGTCCTCTGAGATACGCTTGACATGATCGGTTTATCTATTTCTCGTCGAGGGGTTGAGACGGCGGTCGGGGCTGCAAGGCGGGCTGCTCCGTTCTTTTCCCCTCAACCCGCCCGTCTTCTGAAGACGCCGGCAGCTCCGTCTGCGTGGCTGGACAGTTGTTGCTCAATCAGACCGGACAGACGATCGCGGAATACGGCTGAGGAGAATTTCAGCGAATGCGCGCGGATTGCATGCGGATCGATGTCGTCCTCGACCTCTTCGAATGCTGCCATCGTTTCCAAAAGGGCTTCCGTCGTCTGCTCGGCAAAGCGAAAGCCGACCTGCGGGGCGGATACGGTTTCCCGGGCGCCGCCCGCATCGAAGGCCAAAACCGGCCGCCCTGATGCCATCGCTTCAACCGGCAGGATGCCGAAATCCTCCGTGCCCGGAAACAACAAGGCCCTGCATTGCGACAGGTGGTCGCGCAGCACGTTGAAAGGCTGATGGCCGAGAAACTGAACGGTCGGTCCGGCGATCGACTTCAGGTAAGGGAGTTGTTCGCCTTCACCGATCACCACCAGTTTCCGGCCGGCCTCGGTGCAGGCGCGCACGGCGATATCCGGCCGCTTGTAGGTGGTCAGCTGTCCCGCATAGAGGTAGAATTCGCCTTTTCCCTTGCCCACGGCAAAATCATCGGTCGCAACCGGCGGATGGATGACGACGGAGTCCCGGTCGTAGAACCGTCGGATGCGGCTTGCGACATATTCGGAGTTGGCGACGAACACATCGACGCGCGAGGACGTCGTCACGTCCCAGGCGCGCAGCATGGGCGCGGTAATCGACATCAGGGCACGTCCCACCCAGGGCAGGCCATGGCGATAGACATGGAACTGATCCCAGATATAGCGCATCGGCGAATGGCAGTAGCAGACATGGAGAGCGTCGGCGCGTGTGATGATGCCTTTGGCGGGGCCGGATTCGCTCGACAGCACTAGGTCGTAATCCTGCAGATCGAACTGCTCGAGCGCAAAGGGCATCAACGGCAGCATCTTGGTGTAGTGACGCTGCGCGCCGGGGATCTTCTGCAGGAAGGACGTGCGGATGTTGCGCGTCTTCAGAAAATCGCTGATGCGATCCCGGTTGCAGACGAGGGTGAAGATATCCGCTTGCGGAAACATCCGGCACAGCTCTTCCAGAACCTTCTCGCCGCCGCGCATCGAAACGAGCCAGTAATGCACGATGGCGACACGAAGTTGCCCGCTCTCTTTTGAGGTTCCCGCCTCGGTGACGCGTCTTTTCGCCATAACAGGCGCATCGGGGAGAAATGCCCTCGCGTCGGGGAGAGAGGTCGCTGCTTTAAGGGTCAACTGAGTACTCCTTGTATCGCCACACCGTCTGCCGGCTCGGAAACCGCGTTCGTCGAAATCAGGCTTTGGTATTCGGCAAGAAGCGCATCTCGCCATTCCTCGTGTGTCGAGGCGAGATCCGGCGACAGCTGCAAGGCCCGCTCGCTCATGGCGCGAACCTCTTGCGCGGACATTTGACTGAATCGCGTCAAAGTCTCGGCAAAGGCGCTTTCATCGGCCGTATCGCAGGCAAGCGCCATGCCGGCTCTTTCCATTTCTTCGGCGAGAAAGGCGCTACGCGACATGATGACCGGCAGACCGCTCCTCGCCGCTTCGATAGCGACGAGACCGAACGGCTCGGGATAACGCGAGGGCATCAACAGCGCACGCGCCTTGCGGATGATCGGGCCGATCTCCGCATGCGACTGCCAGCCGACCGCCCTGACGTGATCTCCCGACGCTGCGACCCGCGACATCAGCGGCCCGTCGCCGATCACGCAGAGCCTGACACCGGCTCGGCGCGTGGCGGCGACGGCGTCCTCAACGCCTTTTTCCTCGTCTAGCCGTCCGATGAACACGAACTCGTCGTTGGCTTCCGCTTCGATGCGATTGATGGAGAGTGGAGCGACGGGATTGCGGATCGTCGTCAGCCGTTCCGGCCGATAGCCGGTGTCGACGAGAAAGCTCGCCATCTTCTCATGCAGCAGGATGATCCGGCCGAATTCGGCCTGCCCCTTCAGGAGCCGGAGGATATTCGAGCCGCGGGCAACCCGCCACAATTTGTGCGAATAACTTCTCTTGTCGCAGGCCGTCGCAATACAGCCTCCGCCAAGCGGGCGTCGCAGGCAGATTTCCTGCGCCTGATAGTCGAAGAAGGCGCCGTTGGGGCAGGCCGTGAAGAAATCATGCGCGTGAACCACGCATCGTCCGGCGACCGGCGCCAGCGCCTTGAAAATCGCAGGAGACAGGATCTGGTGCCAGCCATGCACATGGTAGACGGTGTTGGCGGTATCGTTTTCGGCAATCCAGTTCGCCACCATGCGGACGGCGGCTCCATTGTGAATGCCGGTGACGAATGCCTTCGCACGCTCGGCGCTGAGCAGGTCGCGGCTCTTCAGCCCGACCATCGAGACGCCGAGTGCGGCAAGCTCCGCATTGGCCGCGTCATCCCCGCTAATATAGGTAACGGGGATGTCGAGCCCGCGAAAAAGCTTGGCTGACAGTACCGCCAGGCCTGTCGCGCCGCCTCTGGCCACCGAATAGTCGTCGATGACGACCACGCGATCGATCTTTGCCGTGCGGGGGCCGGGAAAGCGGCCAATGCTTGCAGTGGATCGGAGGCCCTCGGAAAGCGACGGGCGCATTACTTCACCAAAACCGCGCCGTTGGCACAGGCCTCAAGCGCCTTGCGGTTGAGAATGCGGATCTTGCCCTGCCCCCCGTCGATGATCTTGCCTTCCCGCAGGCGCCGAAGGCATTGATTGACCTTCTCGCGCGACGCCGGCAACGTCGCGGCCAGGTCATTTTGGGAGATGATCAGTTCGTCCCCGTTGTTTGCTGCGTCTTTTCCATAAACAGCCGAAAGCCGGAGCAGTGTGCTGGCCAGTCTCGACTGCAGGCTCGACGCCGCATTCGAAATGATCCGGAGTTCAAGCTCCGAAATACGCGCCAGCGCCCTAGAAAAGACCTTTTCGCGGAAGGAGGCATCGCTGGCGTACATGTCGCGCAACAGGCGACCTTCGAAGAAATGCAGCTCGCAGTTGGAGCCGGCTCGGTATTCGAGGCTCAGCGTCTGCCTGCGCAGAACCTCGAGCTCGCCGATCAGGCCTGATTTCGGAATGATCTCGACAATGAATTCCCTGCCGTCGGGCAGCATCGTGCTTGCGCTGACCACCCCGGAATGTACGCGCGCGAACATATCGATCAGGACGCCGGCCCCGGCAATGACCTCGCCGCGCCGGAAACGCCGGACGCTCGATCGGCAGGAAAGAAATTCATCGTCAAGCACGATGCGGCTGCCGAGATGAATGCCGCCGCTCGCCGATATCGTCGGCTTGCCGATGCCGGCCCTGCGGTCTGATGCGTGCGTCACCCCGTCCATGCGCATAACTCCAATACTCGAATAACGATAAGAATGCTGCACTGCATCATTTATATTGCCTTAATATCGAAGTCAAATAACATCGCCGAGAGTTTACGTAAATATTGAGATTACAATTAGTTGAAAACACAAAAATACATCATTTGTCTCGTTAATAGCCTCGATAAGATCAAATAAAGCCCATTTGACGGAAATTTTCGCTTATTAAAAAGTCTTGCTGATTAAAAATATCACTAATCCGAATGATGATATCATAAATATAGGTGTATCTACGCGCCTTAACCACGACTGGGTAGTTTATATCCTGATTTAGAATGAAAATAATTTGCCAGACGCCACGATCGGATCTCTCTTCTGCGGTTTCGTAGCATAAAGTATTTATTAAGGATTATGACTTTGGTAACAGACAACAAGAGTGCGGCGCAGCAAACTTTGAACGGTTCTTAATCGGAAAGTTTTGGAGACCCCAATGGCATGGGATGCACATAGTTTCGAGGCATGGTCGCGTGTCGGAAGGCCTGCGAAAGGCGGCGGCCTCCATGCGTCCCGACCTCGTGCAGCGGGTAGATCGGTCAAGCGCGCGCTCGACCTTCTGTTGGCGATCACCGCCCTGATCCTGCTTTCCCCACTTCTGCTGCTCGTCGCAATGATCGTGAAATTCTCCGACCGCGGCCCGGTCTTCTATTCCCATACGCGCATCGGCTTCGGCGGAGCGCCGTTCGGATGCCTCAAGTTTCGCACGATGAAGACCGATGCGAGCGCGCAGCTTGCCGAATTGCTGCAAAACAGCGCGGCTGCGCGCAGCGAATGGGAAGCGACGCGCAAGCTGAAGGATGATCCGAGGATCACCGCCGTCGGCGACATTCTGCGACGGTCGAGCCTCGACGAGCTCCCCCAGTTGTTCAATGTCCTGCGCGGCGAAATGAGCCTGGTCGGCCCGCGGCCGATCACCGCTGAAGAATTGCCGCGCTACGGCGAGCACATCTGGGCCTACATGGCCGTCCGTCCTGGACTGACCGGTCACTGGCAGACCAGCGGGCGCAACGATGTCAGCTATGAACACCGGGTTTCCCTCGACGTGCACTACCTCAATAACTGGTCGCTCGGCCGGGACTTGATCATCATCGCCAAGACCATCCCAGCTCTGTTTTCGCAGCGTGGCTCGTACTGAGCATTAGAGGGGAAAGCTGCCGATCATGTCCGTCGGAAGATACGCTACCCCTTCGTCCTCTCCAGGCTGCCAGTATCTCGTAACTCCGTAATCTCGCCATTTTGGATTTGGACGACATGACCTCAAGCACGATCTTCAGCGGTGTTTCCCCGATATCCCTGCCTGCCGCCGCAGCCGCTGGCGGGAACTCACCGCTGACCCTGCGGGACATGCTGTTTTTTCTCAGAATGCGCTGGCTATGGATCCTGGCCACGACCTTTGCCTTCCTTGTCATCGCCGGCAGCTACCTTCTCACCGCCGCGCCGACTTATGTTGCCAGCACGCAACTTGTGATCTTCCCTCAGGTGAACAGCTCCGAAGCTCAAAGAGCCTTCGCGGAAGACGCATTCATCGAAGGGCAGCTGGAGATTGCCAGATCAAGCGATGTCGTCGACGGAACGGTAAGAGCGCTCGATCTTGATAGCGATCCCGACTTTGTCGATTGGAAACCTTCGCTTCTGGACAAGTCGAAGGACTGGCTTCTGGGAGTTTCTGCTCAAGTGGATACGGGGCAGGAAGCGGCTGGCATCAGAGCGAGTGATACGCCATCCAGACCGCGGACGGAGCAGGAACAGCTGCACGACCTGGCAATTGCCACGCTGCAGAACATGATGGCCTTACGCCGGATCGGGAATTCCACGATCATCGAGATATCAGCCGCAGCGTCGACCCCTCAGAAGGCGGTCGCCATCGCCGATACGCTCGCAAGGCAATATATCCAGAAGAACATCGCAATGAAGGCCGATTCCTCCCGGCAATATAGCGACTGGCTGGAAAAATTCGTGAGGGAGCAGCAGCGCGGTCTCGCCGATGCCTCCAGCGCCCTGAACACATTCAACAGCAACCCGCGCGACCAGTTCAAGCTTGCGGAGCTGCAGAGCGCGACCGATGCCCGCCGCACGCTTTATGAAAGCACGCTGACCCAGCTTACCGAGGCCAAGCAGCGCATAACCTACCCCGTATCCGACGCCACGATCGTCTCGCGCGCCACGCTGCCTCTTTCGAAGGCGAGGCCGCGCAGCACGCTCATCCTCGCCTTTGCCGGGGCGGTCGGCCTCGGCGTCGGCTTGGCACTCGCCATGGTAAGGCACGCCGGCGACCGCCGGATCGTCCGTCCTCAGCAGATCGCGGATGTCGGCGGAGTGTCCATCGTTACCTTGCTGGCAAGATCGAAGCAGAACCGCAGTGGGCATCCAGCCGGCGTCCTCGCCGCCGACGCGGGCAGCATCGATACGGCCGCCTATCCCGTTATTCCCGGCATGGCGGAATTGAGCGCAACCGTCGTCGGCCTTCGGCGCAAACGCCGCGTCGTCATCGGAATCGTCGCCGTCGATCCCGGCAGCGGGACATCGACCATTGCATGCGAACTGGCAGTGCTATCGTCGATGTCAGGGGCGCACACACTGCTCATCGATGCGGCAGCGCAGAATTCCTCGCTCAGCAAATCGATCGCGCCTGATAGTTCCACAGGTCTCGTCAATGTGCTCGACAATGGCGAACTCATCCGGACGGCGGCGTTGCCCCTCACCCCGACCCTGAAATTCCTTCCGCTCGGCAAGGTGGAAGCCGTGACGCCGGCCGTTCGGCTAAGCTCCCGCCGTACGCAGTTGAGCTTCGCCGACCTGAAAAAGGAATTCGACGCCGTATTCGTCGATATTTCCGCCTTCTCGACTTCCCCCGATGCCAATGCGATCGCGCCGGAGCTGGATGGCGTCCTCGTCGTCACCTCGCATGGGCGCACCTCGATCGACGATACCCTGCGCGTCATCGAGACCATGCGCAATGTCGGCGCTGAGATCCTCGGCGCGGTCATCAACCATGCACCGAAAAGAATAGAGTCATGATCTCACCTTCGGCAGGAACAGCAAAACAGGGCCGTCCATTGCGAATTGCCTTGGGGATCGCCTCGGCGGGTCGCCCTTCGATATTGCGGGAGACGATCGATTATCTCACCGGCTTGCCGGATCAGGCGGAACGGCTCATCGTCTGCGTGCCCCTCATCGAGGACGCGGCCGGGCTTGCCGACCGCCGCGATTTGGACGTCATCGTCGGCAGCCGCGGCCTGACCGCCCAGCGCAACAGGATCATCCAGGCCGCTGCGGCTGATACAGACGTTCTGATCTTCCTCGATGACGACTTCATTCCCGCCGCGACTTTCCTGTCGCGCATGGCGGCCGTCTTTGCGGCAAAGCCGGAGGTGGCAATCGCCACCGGCGAGGTGCTGGCCGACGGCGTCCTCGACGGGGGCCTCAGCATGGCGAAGGCCTTGGAGGTTCTCCATACCGCAGGCGAAGGCGCCGAGCATGTGGCGGATGTCTACAACGCCTATGGATGCAACATGGCGGTTCGCCTTGCGCCCGTTGTCGAGCACGCCCTGACCTTCGACGAGCAGTTGCCGCTTTACGGCTGGCTCGAAGATGTCGATTTCAGCAGATCCATCGCCCGCCACGGCCGGTCCGTCTATGTCGAAGGCGCCCGCGGCGTGCATCTCGGCGTCAGATCCGGACGCCAGCCCGGCCGAAGGCTTGGCTATTCGCAAGTCGCCAATCCTGTCTACCTGATCCGCAAGGGCACGATGTCGAAAGGCCGTGCAATCGCGCAGATCGGCCGCAACATCCTGGCCAATATGTCAGGCATCCTATTGAAGGATCGGCTGATCGACCGGTGGGGACGTTTGAACGGCAATTTACTAGCGCTATCCGACCTTCTTGTCGGTCGCGCCTCTCCGTCCCGCATTCTCGAATTCGGCACTCCGTCGCCGCGCGAAATGCGTTCACCGTCGATCGCAACGAAGCGGAGATAGACCAATGCAGCCGAGATCCTTGTTCGATCGCCTCGTTTCCACGGCACTCACCCTGCTGGCATTCGCCTGCCTGACCGGCTGGAGCGTCGCCCACGCGCAGACATTCACTCTCGTGCCGGAAGACAAGGTCAGACTGCGTGTCGTCGAATGGCGGTCGTCGGATTCCCGCTATGCCAGCTGGGAGGCCCTCGATGGCGTCTATACCATCGACGATGCCGGCAATCTGTCGATCCCGATCGCTGGCCACCTGCAGGCGAATGGAAAGACGACCGAGCAGCTTGCCGATGCCATTGCCAGCGCGCTGGCCGAAAAATCCGCACTTCCGGGCAAGCCGTATATCGCCCTGGAGATTGCCGAGCATGCACCGATTTTCGTGACCGGAACCGTGCAGACCCCCGGCCGCTATCCGTTTGAACCCAACATGACGGTGATGAAGGCCGTCAGCATCGCCGGCGGCTTCCTCAGAGAACGCGAGGACAACACCTATTTCGAGCGCGACCGGATCCAGGCTGCCGGCGCCTACCGGACGGCCGTTATCAACCGGCGCGATCTCCTGATGCGACAGGCGCGGTTGCGCGCCGAGATCGCCGGCCAACAGAGTTTCGAGATCCCCGACGAACTGGTGGGAACGCCCGACGTCGACAAGTTGAAGGCACAGGAATTGAACCTGATGCGGTTGCGGCGCGTCGATATCGACAGCCGGATCGAAGCGGCGAATGACCTGACCCGCCTCTATGGCCAACAGGTCGAATCGCTCACGGCCAAGATCAGTTCGCAAAAACGGCAGATCGACCTCGCCCAGAAGGAACTGGACAATGTCAACAGCCTGGTGAGCAAAGGCCTCGTCAGCAATTCCCGCCAGGTCTCTGTCGACCGCTGGGTGGCGGATGCGCAGGGCACCTTGATCGATCTCGAAGTCGCCCTGACCACGGCTCGCCAAGGCCTCAGCGAAGCCGACCGTTCCAAGATCAACATCGTCAACAGGCAGAACAGCGAAAACCAGGACCTACTGAACCAGGTCAATCTCGCGATCGGCAGGGCGGCGATCGATATCCAGGTAGCCCAGCTCCTCGGCGAACAGGCCGGCTACGACGCTCAGCTCGCCCAGATCAACACGGACGCGCCGGGGCTCGGCCGGGCAAAAAAGAACTACAGGATCGTGCGTCGCAACGATGACGGAACCTCCCGCGACATCGTGGCGGACGAGCAAACCGCATTGCTACCGCATGACCTCGTCGAGGTCGGTCTGGACACGGCCCCTCAAGCGCCATCCTCATCGCCGCAGACAGCACCGCAGAAGCAGAGCTCGACGGTCCCGTCATCCGATGTGGCCCGAGACAATCGCTCCGCTCCCGGCTGGATATCCCGGACCGGATCGAATTAGGAGGCGATTGTGATCATCGACGACAGCCGGCGGGCTTTCGCCTCGCACATCCTGCCGAAAGCTGGATGCCACTTTTCGGCAAATGCCAGGCCTCGGCCGCTCATTCTTCTGCTTGGGATCTGAAGCATGTCGATAGAGCCGATCGGTTTCGTGGTTCTGCTGCTTGGCGTGCTCAGCATGCTGAACGGCGCGCGTTTTGCCGTCACCGCCCTTTGCCTTTCGACGCTGCTCGGTGCCGCAGCGGCTCTGCAGTTGCCGGCGCTCGGCGGCAGCAGCATCCAGCCGAGCCATCTTCTGGTGCTCTTTCTGGTCATGACGGTCTTGCTGCGCCCGGTTCAGATGCAAGCGACGCTCGCCAGCATCGCCTATCCCGGCCCCGGCTTCTGGTTTGCCTGCTACATCCTGTTCTCCGTGGTGTCGTCCTTCTTCCTGCCCCGTATTTTTGCCGGCGCGACCCTCGTTTACTCCTCCGCCAGAGACCCCTCGGGGATGATGTCGACGGTAGCGGCTCCACTGGCTCCGGGTTCATCCAATATCAGCCAGTCCGTCTATCTTCTCGGCGACCTCGCCTGCTTCGCCGTCGTCGCCGGACTTGCCCGGTTGGGATATGGCCGGTTCATCGCGCGGCAGCTGATCGTCGCATCGATAGCATGTTTTGCCTTCGCGCTGATCGACCTCGCAACGTTCCAGATCGGCCAGGCCCAGCTGCTCGATATCATCAGAAATGCGAATTATACGATGCACACGGCCGAGACCATCCACGGTTTCAAGCGCATCGTCGGCCCCTTTCCCGAAGCAAGTGCTTATGGCGCCGTTGCATTGGCCTATTTCGCCTTCACACTCATGCTATGGCTGGAGCGCGTCCAAAGCCGCATGGCGGGGTTGGCAACTCTTCTGATCGGACCGACCATCGTGCTCTGCACCTCGACAACCGCCTATGTCGCGGGCGTCTTTCTTGTCTGCATGTTCGTGTTGTTCTGCCTGAAACGACTGATCGGCGGTTCCGCCACGACCCCGCACGTGACTTTCCTTGCGATCACGCTGTTTTTCATACCCTGCGCCATCACCGCGCTCAGCCTTGTCCCCGATGCGTGGAATTCCATCGCCGGTCTCCTGACCACCACCGTATCGGACAAACTGCAATCGCAGTCCGGCGAAGAGCGCACCGCCTGGAACACCCTGGCATTGATTGCATTCGTCGATACCGCCACTTTCGGCGCAGGATTGGGCACGGTTCGAGCTTCCAGCTTCATCGCCGCGTTGCTGTCCAATGTCGGATTGACCGGCACCGCCCTGTTCGCCGTCTTCGTGTACAGCTTGGTGAGGGCAGCCGGCCGGCACAAATCCGGCGACCGGGAAACCCACGCGATCGGAACCTCCGCTGTGATGGCATCCATCGCACAGATCGGCTCCGCAGCGATATCGGGAAGCGGCACGGATCTCGGCTTGCTGTTCAGCACTTCGGCGGGGCTGGCCGCGGGCTGCCTTGCCGGAGCTTATGTGCCGCGGCATCGGGCGGCCTCATCGCCGGCGAACCGACGTCCCCTGGAGGCATCGGCATCTCCTTTGAGAGCGCCGATGTTTTCAACACCATGACGCCCGCTCGGGACTTTCGCGATGGCGCCGAATGGCGGCTTGGCGCAGCCGGACTCGGGCGAACACAGGTTCGCGGCTGCTCGGCCGCGCCACATCCTCCAGGGATTACCGGTGAAATCAGGCTGCCGGTCGCAAACGATCCCAGACCGCGATCCGGGGAAGGATATGCTGCAGCATCCGTCTCAATTTCAGCTCTGCTGACGCTCGCTGGCGGCAGAGACCCTGTTTGCGGAATTGCTCTGCCGCAGTCTGGCATTCCGTCGCAGGGCACCCGACAGGAAGACGCCCGTGAGATAGCCGATCTCCATCAGCACGAGGATCGCGATACCGGATCCGATCGCCGCTACCGCGGAGGACCCATCCACGAAGGCCACGCCGCCGAAGCCGATTGCCACAAGCAATGCGAAGATCGCGAAAGCCCAGGCGCGGATGCAAGCACCGGCAGCTATCGAAATCACGGCGGCGATGAACGCGGTGATCAGCATCCAAATACCTCTTCTCGCTGCAGCCCAACAAGCGCTCCGACCCCCATCGTCGTGCCAGGCAAGAAGATATCGAAACGCAGCGTCATCGCAGGCAGGGCATTCTTCATGGTGAATATCTCAACAATGAAACACACGAAAATCGCCGGCAGCCATACGCCGATCAGCCAACGACCGAGACTGCATCTCGGCAATATATACCGGACCGGGCTTTCATACGACAGGCCCTTTGGCTCAATCAACAACTGTTCCCTCGACTTGGAAGGCGACAGCGATTCATTCCTGTTGCGGACAATCGGAAAGGTGAAGACATGAACAATCAGTGCGTCGTCTACGTCACGGATGTCGAATATTCATTTCCGACTATTCTCTCGGCGCTGCAGGCTCGCAAATTCACAAGCCCCGCGACCGATGTCTGTGTCCTCATGTCGGAACATCTCGATAATTTCGACGAACTGAAAGCCCTGCTGGCAACGAGCGGGGTCGACTTGATCGATGCGACCGAAGCGCTGCAGGATTCGCTCGGCAAGCTCGATGGATCGCATTTCCAGGGACGTATCAGCGTCAGCACCATGGCCAAGCTGGTGCTTTGCGAGATCCTGCCTGCCAACTATACCCAGATCATCTACCTCGATGGGGACACACAGATCGTCAGCGATCTCGGCGGGCTCGAAAATGCGGTTGTGCCCGAGGGCAGGTTTTTCGCGGCGCGCGATTACACGGCGATCCACGACTTTCTCGACACCGGAAAGAACAGCCACTATTTCAACGCGGGTGTCCTGAAATTCCACCGTAACGGCTGGATCGGACAGGAGGCGCTTGAGCTTTTTGCTAGAAATCCCGAGGCCTGCGAGGGCAAACATGACCAGGGCGCATTAAATTATGTCTGCGGTTCATCGCTCATCCTCGTATCGAACCGCTGGAACTTTCCCAAACAGTTCCTTCACCTGGTCAACATGTCCGCCCTGTCGATCGTCCATTATATGGCGCATCCAAAGCCCTGGCATGGCACCTTCTTTCCCTGGACCGATCGGGAAAGCCAAGTCTATGTCGACCTGCGCAAAGCACATCCGATTTATGACTCGCTGTATCGCGGCATAAGCATCGATCGTAAGGCCCTGTATAAGTACCGGTCGATGCGGGCGCGCATCAAACACGCAATCGAGGCGAACGGCCCCAATCCGCGGGTCCAGAGCCTGCTGGTTGGCGATTACGCCGTGTGAGCATTGTGGTCCGCCTGGGGGTGAATAGCCGCGCACCTGATATCAGCATGGCGGTCGACCCTTGGATGGCAGGCGGACGCGCAACTATTCATTTCTTCATTGCAGGATGGATAATGGTCAGGACAGAATATGAGTTATAGGGCTTCCGCCGCCAGTATCTCGCATTACGCAAAAGCCCGCCTGCGCCGCTCGCTCAAGGCTCGGCAGGTTCGCTACGACCTGCTGCGCATCGGGCTCAAGCAGGCGCGTCACGTCGTCATCTGCGTCATCCGCGACGAGGGGCACCGGCTGGCATTTTTCCTGCAGTATTATCGCGATCTCGGCTTCGAGCACTTCATCTGTATCGACAACGGCTCGACAGATGGCACGGTCGAATTGCTGGCCGGCTTCGACGATGTGTCCCTTCTTTCTGCCCACGGATCCTACAAGGCGGCGAGATTCGGTAATGACTGGATCAACGAAGTCATCAACCGGCACTGCCAGGAGAAATGGGTTCTCTATGTCGATGCCGACGAGTTCCTGGTCTATCCGCATTGCGACACAAGGCCGATCGATCAACTGACCGCCTATATCGATTCCACCGGCGGCCATTCGCTGCGCTCGGTGATGATCGACATGTACAGCCCGCATCCCGTTCTAGAAAACATATGCGAACCCGGCCGCAATCCGCTTGAGGTCTGCAATCTCTTCGACCGGTCCGGCTATGTCGCGCATTTCGACGAACGCAACTGGACGATATGGATCAAGGGAGGTGTTCGTGGACGGGTCTATTTCCACGACCGGCTCTGGGACGGTCCCGCGCTCAACAAGATTCCTCTCGTCTATATCGAAGGTGAACGTCTTTTTCTCAAATCATCGCACCAGGTCTGGCCGCTCTCCCTGAATTTGGGCGACATGCGCGGAGCGCTCGGCGTCTCCGGCGCCCTTCTGCATTTCAAGTTCCTGTCGACCTTCGTTCACAAGGTTGCAGATGCCGCGCACCGGTCCCAGCACACGGAGGAATATGCCGTATATTCCTCGAGCAAGGACAAGGATGATTTCGTCTACGACGATACGGGCACCTACCGCAGCTGGAAGGATCTCTCCAATCACGGACTCATTCAGGGTGAAGGCTGGAAATACTGGAAGAATGCCTCCGAAAGCGACGTCTAACCACTATTATCGGGAAGCCGCTTCAGCCGAGGCGGGTTTTGTTGAGGCTTCACTGCCGCATTCTTTCGTCGAGGCGTCCTCAAGCGATGGACGCCACACCGTCGGCATAGACTTCCAGCGCCTTCCGATTGAGAATGCGGATTTTGCCCTGCGTCCCGTCGACCACTTTGCTTTCGCGCAAACGCCGCAGGCATTGATTGACCTTTTCGCGCGACGCCGGCAGCGTCGCTGCCAGATCATGTTGGGAAATGATCAGCTCATCGCCGCCATGTTGCGCATCCACTTTGTACACGGCAGAAAGGCGCAGCAGCGTCCGGGCCAATCTCTGCCTCAGGCTCGATCCGGCGTTGGAAATGATCCGCAGTTCGAGTTCGGAAACACGCGCCAGCGCCTTCGACAGGATCTTCAACTGAAATTGCGGATCGTTCGCACACAAGTCCCGCAGCAAACGACCATCGAAGTAGTGCAGTTCGCAGTCTGATGAGGCGCGATATTCCAGGCTGAGGGACTGCTTGCGCAACACCTCCAATTCGCCGATCAAGCCGCCTTTTGGAATCATCTCCACGATGAACTCCCGTCCATCGGCAAGCGGCGTGCTTGCGCTCACCATTCCGCGCTGGACGCGGACGAACATGTCGATGGCGTCCCCGGCGCCTGCAATCACGTCACCCCGTCGAAACTTTCGAACACTCGAACGGCAAAACGGGAACTCGTGATCCAGATCACCACGGCCGCCGTATATGACATCTGCAGGCCCTGAAGTAACCGCTTCGCCTACTCGCGCCGCGCCCGCGCCAGTCTTGTTATCTCTGATGCTAATCGCTCCGTCCATACGACGCAACTCCATGCAGACTAATTTAGCTATTGCTATTCGGCGATATTCGTAATTCATTAAATTGTAAAGTTAAATGATAATATTATAAAATAGTCATCCGGATTTATACACAAATAGTGACTGATACTCACATTAATATATAACAAATTCAAAATGAATTCTAACTCATCGCTTGATCTTAAACCACGACTTGACTTTTATACGCTTCATGACGATCAGCAAACTGAAGATCAGATCTACAAAATAGAAGAATAATATCGTCTCCACTAACTAATATTAATAACATTTTGTTTATGGATCCTCAAACGCAAAACAGTAGCTTAAAATTTCAAAAGAAAATCTTTGGGAAATAAAGAATTTATTCACCATTATGACCTCGGTCACAGACATCAAACCTGTATTGAAGCAAGCTTCGGATGGTATTTCTGGGATTCGCCCAACGGAGACGCGGATGGCGGGAAAAAATCAGGGCATCAACCCGGCTGACCCTTGGCGGCGTAGCACCGGGGCGCGCAAGGAAGGGCGTCCATTCAATTCGTCAAAATCCCATACGATCAGCAGAATTCTGAAGCGCGCGTTAGACCTTGTCATTGCGGCATCTCTTTTATTTCTTCTGTCGCCGCTACTTCTGTCGGTAGCAGTCATTATAATGCTCAGCGATCGGGGCGCCGCTTTCACATCCCATCGGCTTATCGGCTATAAGGGAAAAGAGTTCGGTTGCCTCAAGTTTCGGACGACACGATCCGACGCAACGGCCAGCCTGCATGCGACGATCGTCGGCGACATCCTGACGCGATCGAGCCTCGACAAGCTTCCGCAACTGATCAACGTGCTACTTGGGCAGATGAGCCTCGTCGGGCCTCGCGCCATTGCCAAAGAAGAACTGCCCCGTTACGGCGAACACACCTATGCCTACGTCGCAGTCCGTCCTGGCCTGACCGGTCATTGGCAGATCAGCGAACACGTCAGTTATCAGAATAGAGTTTTCCTCGACGTCGAGTATCTGCGCAATTGGACACTCGCGTTGGATTTCATGATCATGGCAAAGACTCTGGCGGCCCTGCTTTCCAGGCACGCTTTACTGCCCAAGACGGACCTGTAGGGTCATTCGATTTTCCCTCATGCTCATAGCATTATCCGTGGGGGCGCTTGCCGGTCATAGGAGCGCGCTCGGCAACAGAGTTCCGTTTCCGGCGCTTTTGCATATGCTCCCACAACGAGTAGGCGAATAGACCCGCCAAATAGCTTACTTCCATCAAGACGAGCGCTTGGAGGCAGTAGGCGATCGCATCCGAAAAGGAGGAGCCTTTCAGCAGGATCACGGCACCCAAGGCAACGACCAGCAGAAATGCAAAGATTGCAAAGGCCCAGGCGCGAATGGTCGCTCCAGCAGCGATGGAGATGGCAACCACGACAAGCGCGCTCTTCAGCATTAATCCGCTCCTCTCTTCACACCTCCTTTAAGCCGCCGGCTGCCTCAATGACATGGCAAAAGCTCAAAGTCGAAACGAAGTTCGATTAAAGTATTTTATCTATTATTGTTAAAATATTCCTAAGACACGCTCAGTAAGCCGACCGAACCAAGCGCAGAATATTCGACTATTCATCCGCCAGGACCGTTCTATCGTCCGGGACCAAGAGATCTTTCAGCACGCAGCAAGATTAATGCACGTCGTCAACAAGCGTGTAGCAAGCCTCCTCCTTACCAAGACAGGTGATGATCCTCCCCCGACAATCGCCACGGTTCAACGAAACAGGGCTCGCCGGTGATTGGCGAGCCCTGCTGATGTCCGGCATTGATAAGGCTATTTCGAGACTGCGGCGGCCAACTGCTGTTTTGCGCCGCGTTGGATGCTGAAGTTTTCAAGCCATGTGACCTGTTTCCTCAATTTCAACGCCGGCTTTTCGATGAATCTCCACGAGAAGGCGGCAAAGCAGGTCGCAACGATGCTGCAGACAATGCCATTCAACCACCAGTTATGCGCCCAGGGTCCGAGCGCTACGAACGCCTGTTGAATGGGATAGCCGTATAGGAAGACGCCATAGGAATAGTCGGCCCCACTGAGAATGCCAAGCTTGCGGGGCGAGGTCAGGCCGAGGAAGACCGTGACATATCCGATTGCCGGAATGGCAATGAAATCCCCAAAGGAAGTGAACCAGTAGGCCCATAATATGATTGCCACCGAAGCAAGGAAAATCCTCACATCCCAGAGAACCTTGTCCTTGTACAGATAGAAGGTCACCCCCACGAGAAACGCGCAGATGAGCAGATTGCCCGACGCTGTCGTGGGCATGGTTGCCCAATCGCTCGAGTGTTTCCAATACCTTGCGATACCGAAGCTGATGATCAAAGCCGGCGTTGCGATCAGGGCGATCACCCGCCGCCTGACCACGCCGAGCAGAAACAGGGCGGCGATCGCGGCGTAGCACTCCAGCTCGAAGGGCACCGTCCAGAGCTGCCCATTGACCATTGCGGCGTCGGGATTATTCAGGAATACACCGGGGAGATTGAAGTGGATGTGGCCTGTGACATTCAGCAGATAGGTAAAGAACTGAGGATCGGTGAAATAGTCACGCAGGTCATACTCTGTATAGATTGCTCCGAGTATAAAGGCCGCCAGCAATACCTCCACCGCAAGAGCAGGGTAGATCCGGATAAATCGGTTGCCGAGAAAGGAGATCAATGTTTTCGACCGTTCAAGACTGCCAGCCACCAGGAATCCGCTCAAGACGAAGAACATCGGCAGCACTGATTTGATGGCAGGACGGAAAGGTGACTCCCAGAGAAACAGGTCATCGCCGTATGTAACGCGGGCCGTATGTATCCAAAGTACTGAAAAGGCTAACAGTAATCGCATATAATCGAATCCTGTCGGTCGCCCTTTCGCTAGATCAAGCTTTTCGCCGAGAAACATCTGTGGCCCTTTCAGAAGTATTGACTCGATTTGGATTGGCAAGCTGTCGCCGCAGAGCAGCGGCGGCATGATTGCCGGGTCGGGACCGCGTGTCAGTGACCAGAGCTACATTAGGAAAAATTGAACGAGAGAGCGCCCCTCTCCCGAAGAAGAGGCAACTGACCACAACCCAATAGCCCTGCGCTTTCCGCGGCGCCATGCGACGGTTGGAGTGGACCAGGCGATCGGGCGGCGAATACAAATGAGGAAACCATGAAATTTCTGGCTGGCCTGTTTTTTATTGTTCTCGCCTTTATCGGATTGGGCCTGATAGGAGGCGGCACCTTGCTGCTCAGCCTCGGCGGCTCGCCCTATTACGCAATCGCCGGGCTTGCCTATCTGGCTGCCGCGCTTCTGCTGTGGCGCCGGCAAGTGTCAGGCGCCCTCATTGTCCTGCTTGTCGCCGTTCTCACCCTTCCCTGGGCACTATGGGAGTCGGGTTTCAATTTCTGGGCGCTCTTTGCGCGTTTGATGTCCCCCATCGCGCTGGCGGGCTTTGCACTTCTCTTTGCGCCGTCGCTGTCGCCAACTGCCAACCGGAAACTCTTTTATGGCGGCACTTTGCTTGCGGCCATCCTGTTCGCGGCGGGGTTCAGCCTTGCTTTAACGCCGCATGGGCTGATCCGCCCTTCCACCGATATCCCCGCCTATAAGACCGCCAAAGGCGACAACTCACCCTCCGACTGGACATCCTATGGCCGCAGCACGGCCGGGGATCGCTACTCCCCATTCGATCAGATCAACCGCGGCAATGTTGCCAAGCTCGATCTTGCCTGGACATACCGTACCGGGAAAAGCGATGGCGCCGATCAAAACACGCCGCTGCAGATCGGCGACACGATCTACACCTGCACGCCGACGGACGTGATCGCAGCGCTTGACGCAGATACGGGCAAGCCGCGCTGGACCTTCGATCCGAAGGCGACGGCGCCATACTGGCAACGCTGCCGCGGCCTCGGTTACTACAAGATGCCACCGGAGGCCCAATCGGCCGACGGCCTTTGCAATGAGCGTCTGGTGCAGACGACGATCGATGCCCGCCTGCTGGAGATCGACAGGAAGACCGGCGCACCCTGCAACGGCTTCGGAGACAATGGCACCGTGCAGCTTTCCCAAGGCATGGGTGAAGTCAAGTCAGGTTATTATTTCCAGACATCGGCGCCGCTGATTGCCCGCAATCTGATTGTCATCGGAGGTTGGGTCATCGACAATCAGGAGGTTGGCGAACCCTCGGGCGTCATCCGCGCCTTCAATGTCGTTACCGGCGAGCTCGAATGGGCATGGGACCTCGGCAATCCCGAGATCACCAAACTCCCGCCTGAGGGCCAGACCTATACAAGGGCCACGCCCAACATGTGGACGACGGCGGCTTTCGACGACAAGCTCGGCCTCATCTATGCACCGCTCGGCAATACCACCCCAGATTATTACGGCGTCAATCGACCGGCTTTCGCCGATCAATACAATGCCACGTTGGTGGCGCTCGATGTCACGACGGGACGGGAGAGATGGAAGTTCCAGACCGTGCATCACGATATCTGGGACTATGACTTGCCGGCCCAGCCGGTTCTGCTCGACCTGCCCGATGGCAATGGCACCACCGTGCCGGCTCTCCTGCAGACCACCAAACGCGGGCAGCTTTTCCTGCTCAACCGTCAGACCGGTGCACCCCTTGCTGAGGTTCAGGAGAGGCCGGTGCCGCAGGAAGGCGGCGCACCGGAAGAGAAATTGTCTCCGACGCAGCCCTATTCCGTAGGCATGCCGACAATCGGCGCCGAACGGGTGACGGAGCAGACGGCCTGGGGACTGACGATGTTCGATCAGTTGGCATGCCGCATCGCCTTTCGAAAGATGCGCTACGACGGCGATTTCACCCCGATCGGCCCGCAATATGCGATCCAGCAGCCGGGAAATCTTGGCGGCCTCAATTGGGGGAGCGTGTCGATCGACCTGCCCAACAACCGGGTCTTCCTGAACGATATCCGCGTGCCCAGCCTCTTCGCGCTCATTCCCCGCGGGGAGTATGTCGATTTTGCCCTGACCACAACCGCTCACGGCCCCTCCGCCCCGCAGCGCGGCACGCCTTACGGCATGGCCACCGAAATGTGGACCTCGAGGCTCCGCGTTCCCTGCACGCAGCCGCCCTTCGGCACCGTCACAGCCGTGGATCTGAATACCCGCAAGATCGCATGGCAGGTCCCGGCCGGGACCGCCGAACAGCTCGGGCCGTTTAAGATCAAAACCAATCTGCCGATGCCGATGGGCTTGCCGAGTTATGCCGGCACGTCGGCGACTGCCGGCGGTGTCGTCTTCTTTGCTGGCTTCCAGGACTATTACATCCGCGCTTACGACGCTGCGAACGGTGATGAGCTCTGGAAATATCCGCTGCCGGTCGGCTCGAGCGCCACGCCGATGACCTACGTCTCGCCGAAAACCGGCAAGCAATATGTGGTGATCTCGGTTGGCGGAGCGCCATATTCCAGGGACAACGGCGACTACGTGTTCGCCTTTTCTTTGAAAGACGAAGATTAGCGCCGCCGCCGGTCACACTGTGCTATTTTGGTCCGATGAGGAACTGAGGCTACGAGCGTGACGCGAAAATTGGCGGCGATCCTGGTCGCGGATGTGGTCGGCTACAGCCGTCTCGCCGGTGCGGACGAGGATCGCATCCTGGCGCGCCTGAGAACCCTGCGCAGCGATTTGGTCGATCCGACGATCGCCGTGCACAATGGCCGTATCGTCAAGCGCACCGGCGATGGAAGCCTTATCGAGTTTCGCAGCGTCGTCGACGCCGTGCGCTGCGCGATCGAGGTGCAGACAGCCATGGTCGAGCGCAATATCGGCGTGCCTCCCGAGCATCGCATCGAGTTCCGGGTTGGGATCCATCTGGGAGATGTTGTCGAGGAGAACGACGGCGACCTGATGGGCGACGGCGTCAACATCGCCGCGCGGTTGGAGGGAATTGCCCAGCCCGGCGCCATCTGCCTCTCCGAAGATGCCTACCGCCAGGTGAGAACGCGGCTTGAATGTGCCGTGACCGATCTTGGCAAAGTCCCTCTCAAGAATATCGCGGAGCCGATGCGGGTCTATCTGCTTCAGGTCGGAACCGTCTCGCAGCCGGCGTCGGCACGGCAACCGGGAGAGCAGCCGGCGCCGAAACGGCCTTCGGCTATCGCCGTTCCCGACAAGCCCTCCATAGCCGTACTGGCCTTCAACAATATGAGCGGCGACGCCGAACAGGAATATTTCTCCGACGGGATCAGCGAAGACATCATCACCGATCTCTCGAAGCTGTCCGAATTGCACGTGATCGCCCGCAACTCATCCTTCGTCTACAAGAATGTAACAACCTCGGTACCTGAGATGGCCAAGGCGCTCGGCGTCCGTTACGTTCTCGAAGGCAGCGTGCGCAAGGCCGGCAACCGCGTGCGTGTGACGGCCCAATTGATCGACGCCAGCAATGGCGGACATATCTGGGCCAGCCGCTACGATCGCGATCTCACCGACATTTTTGCGGTTCAGGATGAGCTGACCCAGGAGATCGTCACAGCGCTGAAGCTCAATCTCACGCATGGCGACCAGGACCGCTTGGCCCAGGGGCGCGCCGTCGATGTCGGCGCTTACGAGCTGTTGTTGCGTGGCCGTGAGCAGGCGTCAGCCCATAACCGAATCGGGAATAGAGCCGCCCGCAGCCTGGCGGCAGACGCTCTCGCCGTAGACCCGGACTATGCGGCGGCCCGAGCCCTCATTTCCTTCACGCATGTGCTCGACTACGTCAACGCCTGGAGCGACGATCCGGAGGGTTCGCTGCGGACCGGGCTGGATCTCGCGCAGCAGGCAGTTGATATGGCCGAGGAACAGCCCAATAGCCACTTCGCATTAGGCATGGCCTGCATGTGGAACCACGACCTGGACCGGGCGCGGGCAGAAGTCCTGCGCGGTCTGGCGCTGTCGCCCAACTCGGCTGAACTCCTGACACTGATGGCGCATATCCAGATCTTCTCCGGCGATCCCGCAGGCGCCTTGGAAACGCTCGATGCATCGATGCGGCTTGACCCGCACCATCCGGAACTTCTGTTCCAGTTTCTCGCCGATGCGCGCTTTTCTCTCGGTGAATATGAACAAGCCATCGCCGCGATCGCGCAGCGGCTCCAACAAAACGCGCAATCGGAAACGGCTTACGCCCTGCTGGCATCATGTTATGGCCATCTCGGCCGCGCGGAGGATGCCCGACAGGCGTGGGAGAAGGCGCTCCAGATCAACCCGGACTTCTCCATCGAACGCCGCCGCCGCGTCCTGCCATTCCGAGACCCCGAGGACTTTAACCGCCGCGTCGAAGGACTCCGCAAGGCGGGACTGCTGGTTCCGGATCTCCGTCAATGCTGACAGAAACTGCGGCTCAGTCCGATGTCGCGTCGCCGCCCGTCGATGCCCGCAGCATTCATTTTTTCCCGTCAGCCGCCAGCGCCTCTTTCCGCCGGCGACTCGGCAGGAGTGATTTGAGGCACCGCCACATCGGCGAAATGATGTAGCCTGCAACCGGAATCGTGATCAAGCCGGCGACAATACCGACGATGCCGGCACCTGCCGCCTCGACGGTCCAGCGCAGCACGGACGCCAGGACGGGAACGGCATGGACGGCCACCTCCCCGGCATCATGGATAAGATGCGCCAGGCCGGCCACGCCATAGGCTTCGAGGCCGTGAACGATGATGCCGCCGCCGACCCAGATCATCGCAGCCGTTCCGACAATGCCGAGCGCTTTCAGAAAATAAGGCATGCCTGTGACCAGCCCTCGTCCGATCACGCGCAGCAAAGGCCCCGTCGGATGCGCCGTCTGTGCACGAGCCATCATCAGCCCCAGATCATCGGCCTTCACGATCAGCGCCACGCCGCCATAGACCATGACCGTTATGCCCAATCCAACGACGGCAAGGATGAAGGCCTGCGCGAAGATGCTGCCTGCCGGAACCGCGGCTAGCGTAATCGCCATGATTTCCGCCGAGAGGATGAAATCGGTCTTGATCGCACCGGCGACCTTCTCGTCTTCGAGCGATTGCGCATCGAGGCTTGTCGCCTCGAGTGCCGATTCATGGGCGTGGGCTGCATGCGGCAGCACCAGTCCGTAGACTTTTTCCACGCCCTCATAGCAGAGAAAAAGTCCGCCGATCATAAGCAGCGGTGTTATCGCCTGCGGTGCGACGAGGCTCAGAATAAGCGCCGCCGGAAGCAAGATCAGAAGCTTGTTCTTCAGCGAACCCACCGCAATCTTGCCGATGATCGGCAATTCGCGTGCGGCCGAAAATCCGGTGACATAGCGAGGCGTGACCGCCGCATCGTCGATGACGACGCCTGCCGCCTTCGCGCCCGCCTTGGCTGCCTGGCCGGCAATATCGTCAAGCGAGGCCGCAGCCACCTTGGCCAATGCGGCGATATCATCAAGAAGGGCGATCAAGCCAACGCTCATTCAAGACTCCGTTGAGAAGACACTCAGCAAAAAACGGAAAACCCGTCATCATCTCGAAGCGACACGCGGCATCCACCGCCGGGAAGATGCCACGCACAGATCGTGACGGCAATGCCGTTATTCGGCCGGCAACGGGCTCAGCCCGCTCTCATCCAGCGGAGGACGTGCCTGAACTGACGGATGCCGCTGTTGCGCGCAGATTACCTTCGCGACATCCGTATCAACGCCAAAACCCGCCGAGAGGCGGGTTTTGGGGTGTTGTGCTAAGGGAATTTGGTTGCGGGGGCAGGATTTGAACCTGCGGCCTTCAGGTTATGAGCCTGACGAGCTACCGGGCTGCTCCACCCCGCGCCATGGCAAGTCTGATT